>JAFTVX010000005.1 GCA_017465575.1 Alistipes sp.
AATAAAATTACATAAAAACCCCTGGATATTTAAACAATACCAGGGGTCATTTTACTATCATATTGTAGGGGTCACTCTTAATTTAGATTTAAGGGGTCAGCCGACACTGCTTCGCGCGGCCCAAAAACATCAAATTTTCCATCGGCCTCCTCGTCGGTTAAGTTCTTAATACCCTGCAAGGTGCGCAAGTGAAATTTTACCCATGTACGGCGGTTATCGGCATTGATAAAGCTATATGTATGGCTACCAAAGCCGTGCATATGGCGAAACGAGAGAGGTATGCCTCGTGGCGACATCGTGATAGTCACCTGGTGCAGCGCCTCGGGGAGCAGAGTCCAAAAGTCCCAGTTGCTATTTGCCGAGCGCATGCCTGTTCGTGGGTCGCGCTTTATGGCGTGGTTAAGGTCGGGAAATTTCAGAGGGTCACGCAAGAAGAAGACAGGCGTATTGTTGCCCACCAAGTCCCAGTTGCCCGTGTCGGTGTAGAATTTCATAGCAAAGCCACGGATATCGCGCTCGGCATCGGCGGCACCACGCTCGCCCGCCACGGTAGAGAAGCGCACAAAGCACTCGGTCGTCTTGCCCAGCGCCGAAAATATCGAGGCGCGTGTATAGGCCGTGATATCGTGCGTGACGGTGAATGTGCCGTAGGCGCCTGCACCCTTGGCGTGCATACGACGCTCAGGTATTACCTCACGGTCGAAGTGGGCTAACTTCTCCATAAGCCACGGGTCTTGAAGCGTTACAGGGCCACGAACGCCTGCGGTCTGCGTATTCTGGTTGTCGGCTATCAGCCGACCATTCTCTGCCGTTAGATGCTTTTTATCATCGTGTTTCATATTCGAAAGATTTTTGTTACTCTTGTGCGGTATTTCCAAAAGCGTGCCATGGGTTATAAGAGTAGTTTTTATTGTTGCTGGGCGTGGCACAAGATATGCTTCTCGGCATTATATAGTTACCGTTCAGTGAAAAAAGAGCATATTTTTTCGAGTTTTCTGAACAATTTTGTGTTTTTGTTCTTATCTTTGTATAGTTTTAGCATATAAATGTAACTATTTATGGCAACAGATTTGAAGACCTCGTTTGCGGGCATCGAGCTGAAAAACCCCATTATAGCATCGGCAAGTCCTATGACGATGAGCGTTGAGCAGTGTGTGCAGTTGGAGAAGGCGGGCGTTGCCGCTATCGTCGTTAAGAGTATCTTCGAGGAGAGCGTGCACTACAATGCCAACCGTCTCTCGGATATGCAGGCACATGGCGAGGAGAACTACTACCTCGACGGATATATTGGCGAGCACATGCTCACCGAGTGGCGTGAGCAGTTGCGCGCTATCAAGGCAAACTGCACAATCCCCGTTATCGCATCTATCGCTGGCGTGAACCTCAAAACTTGGGAACGCTACGCTAAGGCGGCTGTCGAGGAGGGTGTCGACGGCTTGGAGCTTAACTTTATGAATGTGGGCATCGCCGACCGCAACACGCTCTTTGGCACTATCGAGAGGCAGTTTGTCGAGGTAGCAGCCACAGTGCGCAAGGTTACGAAGTTGCCTATCGCCGTGAAGATTGCATCTAACATCACAACATACGCCAAGCTCCTTGACCGCATGGCGGCTATCGGCATCGAGGGTGCTGTGCTCTTCAACCGCCCCTACCCCGTGGATATCGATGTCGAGAAGCAGCAGTACACCTCGGGCAACCCCCTCACCTCAGTGAACAACCTCGCTACGCCTCTGCGTTGGACAGGCATCCTCTCGGCTGAGGTGCCCAATATCGACATAGCATTGTCGGGCGGTGTACAGCAGTGGCAGGATGTCGTTAAGGCTATCTTGGCGGGTGCTTCGGCAGTTGAGGTATGTAGCACCATTCTGCACAACGGCATGGAGCATATCGCAAAGATGCTTGACGGCATCAGCGATTGGCAGGAGCGCCACTTCGAGGAGAGCGTAGAGAGCTATCGTGGCCGTATGAACGCATCTAACGAGGAGTGTGCCAAGCAGTTAAAGCGTGCTCAGCACTTCCACTTCTCGATATAGTCGCATTACGAGATATTAAGAAATAACCCCGAAGGTCGCAAGGCTTTCGGGGTTTATAGTTTTTAGTTATTAGTTGTTAGTAATGCTCGGACTATTGCCTATCACAGCACACCTTTCAGGTACTCGCCTGTAAAACTCTCGGGGTTGCGGGCGATATCGTCGGGAGTGCCCTCGGCGACTACCTTACCGCCACCACGGCCACCCTCGGGGCCCATATCGATAATCCAGTCGGCAACCTTCACGACATCGAGGTTATGCTCGATAACGATTGCTGTATTGCCACAATCCACAAGTCGGTTGATGACCTCCAACAACTGGCGGATATCCTCAAAGTGCAGACCCGTGGTAGGCTCATCAAGGATATAGAGCGTACGCCCCGTATCGCGCTTAGCAAGCTCCGAGGCGAGTTTTATGCGTTGCGACTCGCCACCCGAGAGTGTTGTGCAGGGCTGACCGAGCGTGAGGTAGCCGAGACCGACTTGCTGTATAGCACGCAGTTTCTGATATATCGAAGGGATATTCTCGAAGAACTCAACGGCCATATTGATGGTCATATTCAGCACATCGTTGATGCTCTTGCCCTTATACTTAACCTCCAGTGTTTCACGATTATAGCGGTTGCCCCCGCAAGCACGGCACTTGACATATACATCGGGCAGAAAGTTCATCTCGATAGTCTCAAAGCCCGCACCTCGGCAGGTCTCGCAACGACCACCCTTGACATTAAACGAGAAGCGACCCGCCTTATAGCCACGAATTTGTGCATCGGGCGTAGCCTCGAAGAGCTTGCGGATATCGGCAAAGACATTCGAATATGTTGCAGGGTTGCTACGCGGTGTACGACCGATTGGCGACTGGTCGACAACAACAATCTTATCGATATTCTCCAAGCCCTCGATGCTATCGTAGGGCAGAGGTTGGTCGTAGGAGTGGTACAAATGGCGCGATAGGATAGGGCGCAGTGTGCCATTGATAAGCGACGACTTACCCGAGCCCGAGACACCCGTGATGCAGACGAACTTACCCAACGGAAAGCTGACATCCACCCCTTTAAGGTTATTTCCACGAGCACCACGCAGAGTCAAATATTCGCCACTTCCCTTGCGTAACTCCTTGGGGCGCTCAATCTTACGCCTTCCAGTGAGGTAGTCGGCCGTAATACTCTCCGAACGGCAAATATCTTCGAATGTACCCTGAGCGACAATCTTACCGCCACGCCTACCCGCCAAGGGGCCCACATCGACGATATAGTCTGCCGAGCGCATCATATCTTCATCGTGCTCAACGACAATAACGGAGTTGCCCGCATCACGCAGGCTCTTCAAAGAGTCAATCAATCGGCGGTTATCCCTCTGATGTAGGCCGATGCTCGGCTCATCGAGGATATAGAGTACATTGACCAACTTTGAGCCAATCTGCGTAGCAAGCCTAATACGCTGTGACTCACCGCCCGAGATAGTGCGCGAGGCACGCGACAACGACAAATATCCCAAGCCCACAGCAACCAAGAAACCAAGGCGCTCGCGTATCTCCTTGATAATATCGCGGGCAATCACCTGCTCCTTCTCCGAGAGGTGCTCCTCGATTGTCGCCATCCACTCCGAAAACTCAGCGATAGACATTGCCGAGACATCAGCAATGCTCTTACCGCCAATGCGGAATTGCAGAGCCTCTGACTTAAGGCGCGAGCCACCGCAGAGCTCGCAGGTCTGCATCACAAGGAACTGCTCACGCCACTTTTGCCCACGCTTCGACTCCTCGTCGACATTGCGCATAATCCACTCCGAGAGCCCCGACCACTGCGTAAGTTGGTGGCCACCAAGCGATGAGAACTCCGAAAAGTTGACCATCAAAGGCTCGGCATCGCCATAGAGGATAGCGTTCATTCCCGCCTCCGAGATAGAGTCTATCGGGTCGTCAAGCGTAAAGTCGTAGCGGTGACCAAGCATCTCCAACAGCGCAAAGAGCATATTATTGTGATACTTGCCAAAGGGTTCGATACCCCCCTCACGCAACGACAATGAGCCGTCGGGAGCAATCTTTCGTAAATCGAACACCGCCCTCTCACCCAGACCGTTGCACGCAGGGCAAGCACCCTTGGGCGAGTTAAACGAGAAGGTATGTGGCTGTGGCTCTTCGAATGCAGTGCCTGTCGTAGGGCACATCAAGTGGCGCGAGTAGTAGCGCAAGCCCTCGGTGGCGTAGTCGTAGAGCATCATCGTACCCTTGCCTTGGCGCATAGTCTCCTTAAGCGAGGTCATCATACGCTCACGATGCTCCTCGCCAACAACAAGGCGGTCGATGACCATATCAATGGTGTGTATCTTGTAGCGGTCAAGCTTCATACCTGCCGAGAACTCACGAATCTCGCCATCGATACGGGCATAGATATAGCCCTTACGCGACATCGTTTCGAACAACTCGCGGTAGTGGCCCTTACGACCCTTGACCACGGGGGCAAGGAAGGCAACACGCCTACCCGCAAAGCCCGAAATCATAAGGTCGCAAATCTGCTCGTCGGAGTACTTCACCATAGGTTCGTTCGTCACGGGCGAGTAGGCACGCGATGCTCGAGCATACAACAGACGCAAGAAGTCGTTAATCTCCGTTACGGTGCCGACCGTGGAGCGGGGGTTCTTATTCGTCGTCTTCTGCTCGATAGCCACCACAGGGCTAAGTCCCGTGATGCGGTCTACATCGGGGCGCTCCATAGTGCCCACAAACTGACGAGCGTATGCCGACAAGGTCTCCATATATCGGCGCTGACCCTCGGCATAGATGGTGTCGAATGCCAACGACGACTTACCCGACCCCGACAAGCCCGTGATGACCACAAGACTATCGCGCGGAATCGAGACATCGACACCCTTCAGGTTGTGCACCCTCGCACCCGTAACCTCAATAGTTTTTCGTGCCATAATCCGTTACAAGAGTGCCGAGAGCATCGACTGCAAAGATATCCAACCCATAAGGTCGATAAAGAATACGACGATGATAAATAGCGTAAACCAACGCACAAACTTAACACCCCACGACATAGCCCAGTGCGATGCAAGAACAGCGCCAAGGATATTGCCTACGCCGTGCAGAAGACCCGCCATCCACTCGACCTGACCGTTGTAGATAAAGACGCCAAGTGCAAAGGGGGTAGAGAGGAAAATCACAAAGCCCTTGATGACATTTGCCGTGATAATATCGAGGTTCATAGTCCAGATGGCGATAGCCAAAATCAGGAAGCCAAGACCGATATAGATATAGCCTCCGTAGAAGCCGATAATGAAGAACAGGATATAGTGCCACCACTTGATTTGTAGTCCGTGGCCACCCGTAACTTGCTGACGGTCTTTGCCCAAAAGCAGATAGACGAGAATGATGACAAGCACCACGCTAAGGCAAATCTTGAATATCGACTCGCTAACTTCGGTAGCAACCATAGCACCGAAGATATTACCCAAAATGGCGGGAATAGAGAGCTTCAATCCGCTGCCTATATGCAACATACCCTTGCGCACAAAGGCCACCGTAGCCGAGAGATTTTGCAGTAGCACCGCTATACGATTAGTGCCATTTGCAATGCCGATAGGCATACCCATAGCCATAAATAGCGACATGGTGATGACCGAGCCACCACCGCCCAAGGTGTTGATAATGCCGACGATAATGCCCGACACCAACAGCAATATAATCTCATTTACTGACATATCTTTATCTCGAATTTATCGGCATCTGCCGACACATTAAACTTACTTCTAAACGCTTCTAAACCCTCCATATCCAACTCCACAACCTCTACACCCTCCTTCGCTTCGAGGTCGGCAACCGAGCGACCATAGTAGTCGATAACCGCCGAGTCGCCCGCATACTTTAGTCCAGGCTCCTCGCCAATGCGATTGACACCTACCACATAGGCTTGATTTTCGATAGCACGGGCACGGAGCAGTGTACGCCACACCTCACGACGAGGTGCTGGCCACAGAGCCGAGAAGAGCAAGACATCGTAGTCGCCCTCAGTTCTGCACCAGACGGGGAAGCGCAAATCGTAGCATATATTGAGCAGATACCTTACGCCTCGCCACTCGACAACCTTGCGCTCAGCGCCTGCAGTAAAAAACTTCGACTCGCCACCCACCGAGAATAGATGGTGCTTGTCGTAGTGCTCCACCTCGCCCGTGGGCTTCACGAATTACATACGATTGCGATACTCCTCGCCAACCACGACCGCCACCGAGCCAACAATGGCAGAGTCCATCTTGCGGGCAAGCGCCACCATCCACTCCACAACCGAGCCTCTATCTGCCACCTCGCGAGGGTCGGTAGCAAAGCCCGTCGGGAACATCTCCGAGAGCACAACAACATCTGCCTCGACACCCCCCAACATCTGCTCTAAGGCTTGCAGATTATGTTCGGTATCAAGCCACCGAATATCGCGCTGAACTATTGCCACCCTATGTTTCATACCTCTACTTCGTTGCTATATAAAATAGGTCAAAGCACTTATTATCAACCCTATCCAAATAGTAATCCTCCAAGCAAATGGAGTCCGTAAGCTCGGTATTCGCACTATGCAGTCTACGACGATTTAAGCGATTCATCACATCGTAGGGCAGTTGCAAAATCCAGCGGGGCAACCACCACTGCATACGCAGGATATCGAAGCGCATAATACGCCTTACCGACTCGCGGTTCTTCTCATAGTACGCCCACACACGCTCACCACCCTTGACACCCAGAGCCTCGACAGCCGAGAAGTCGCCCAAAAGCGCCGAAAACTCCTCCGATGAATACTCCCTCACATGCCACGGATTGCGTGTAAGCGACATCGGGCGATTGGGGGTTGACACGATAAACTTGCCACCCGGTTTTAGCACACGGCGCACCTCGGCGACAAACTCCCTATCGCGCTTGATATGCTCGATAACCTGAAACGACACCACGCAGTCGAACGACTCATCCTCAAATGGCAACGGCGGCACGGTAGCCTCCCTAAACTCCACACCCTCGGGTAAGCGCTCGACCTCTGCCGAACGGAACTTATCGAGCGTTACAAACTCGTCAGCCGAAGGCGCTATAATCTCGATGCCGTAGCCTGTGCCTGTGCCAATCTCGAGCACACGACCACCCACACGGCGTGCCGCCTCGACATACGCAAGGCGTGAGCGCTGAAAGACAAAGTTGTCGCTACGCTCGCGTGATACCCTCTCTGCCGTTTGGAGTGCCATAGCCTACTTAATTCGCTCGATGCCGTGCTCAGTCTGGCGCACACGACCCTGCTTGAGCAACATACCCAACGCACGCTTAAAGACCTTCTTGCTCATACCCGTGAGGCGTGCCACATCCTTGGGGTCGCTATGGTCGTTTACCGATAACACGCCACCGTGGTCCGAGAGCAACTTCTCGATGCGCACCACCGAATCCTCAACCTCTGCCAAGCCAGTCTGCTGAAGGCTCACATCGATGCGGAAATCGTCGGTAATCTTTCGCACCCAGCCACGGCAACTGTCGCCAATATGAATAGGTCTAAATAGCTGATTCTTATATATCATCGCCCAGTGGCGGTTGTTGATAACCACACGATAGCCAATAGGCGTTTCGAAGGCAACCAACACCCTAACCTCGTCGCCAACCTTGACGGTCAAGGGGTCGTCGTTGTATACAAAGGGCTTTATCTTGTTGGTCGCCACACAGCGACCTGTGCGGTCGTCGATATACATATATACCACCGTCTTCTGTCCAGCAACGACGCCACCCTGCTGATTGCGGTTTGGCAAGAATAGATGCTTGCCCGATAGTCCCCAGTCGAGGAATGCGCCGTGAATGCTCTTATCCACAACCTTCAATGCTGCCACCTCGCCCGCCTTGATAAGGGGCTTTTCGGTAGATGCCACCAAGCGGTCCTCGGAGTCGTGGTATACGAATACCTCGACCTCGTCGCCAACCTTCATATCGAGTCGTGTAAATCGGTTAGGGAGAAGCACTTCTGCGCCCTCGCCATCGGTTAAAAAGAGTCCGTAGTCGGAGATGCGTGCCACGGTGAGCACCTGAATTTGTCCTGTTTTCATACTTCATTATATGTGTAGGGTGTAAAGATAGAAAAAAAAGAGCAAAGTTCAAAGCGGAATGAGGCGCAAACAATAGAGAATTTATGGAAATTAGGGAATTTTGAGAATTTAAGGATAACGCTAACAACATTTACCCCAAAACTCCCTACTCTCCCTAAACTCATTAAATTCCCTAACAAACCACTTTCCAATCAGCACCCAGCCAATTTCTTGTCAGAAGGCATTAGATACAACGCTCGGCAAAAAAAATGGCGATGGGCTGTACTTGTCGTACTGCTCATTGCCATTTTATTTTGTTAGCGGCAGTAGATGATGCCTTATCACAAGAAATTAAGTAGGGTGTAGATTAAATACCCCAAATAATTTCCCACGGCATAGCCTGCAAGACCGTTGGTGATACCCACCACGATAACATCGCGATTCTTCATCGTAGCGGCAATCATCGGCACGCAGATAGGCGAGTTGATAAGAGTATTCGAGGTAATCACCGCAGTGTCGGCATCGATGCGGAAAAGGCGTGCTGCAAGGATTGTGGCGAACAACGAGCCAAAGACAATAACCGCCTGGAACACAAGGATATATACACTCTGCTCCCAGTCGATAGACTTCAAATCCGCCATCGTAGCCATAACGAAGCAGAAGATGTAGATAAGGTACATACCTGCATCGTAGCTCTTATCCCAACTACGCACCTCTTTATGGAGTGTCATAAGTAGCGAAATCGTTGTGATAGTGAGGATTAGCGCCACCATAGAGATACCACTCTCACCACCGACAACCGTGGCCACAGCAACCGATATGCCCATCACAACAACCGAGGCACCAAGGATTTTGAGAAGCTGGACAAGCACACCACGCTTAGCAAAGTCGCGGTAGGGGTTTTCGTCAATCTCCGCCTCGACAACCGTAGATTGCACCTTGCGACCACGACCGCCCACGATACGGCGAGCAAGTGCCACACCGCCACCCATAAGGAACATAAGGTAGAAGAACGAGACGATAAGGTTGCAGGTCGAGAGCATCACAAAGTTCTCGGTAGAGAGTCCCACCATCTGCTTAATGGCTGCGAGGTTGCCCGCACCACCAGTATACTGACCAGCCAATGCTGCACCCATCTTTGCACCCTCATCGCCAAGATGCTCGCCGCAGAGCATATAGCCACCAACGACCAATGCCGCAACAGCCACAACGCCAACAACCAGAGCACCAAGGCTTTCGCCAAGCTTAAAGCGCTTGAAGTCGCAGCCAAAGAGCATCATCGGCAGAGCCAACGGAATAAGCACCTCGGATACCGACTCTTGGAACGAGAGCAGTTCGGCACGAGCCTCCGCCACCGAGGGGAAGATGCCGATATTGGCGACGATAACGCCAAGTATATAGAGTGTGAGAACGACGCCGAGCTTGCCCAAAATCTTTACCTTACGGCAAGCGTAGAGCACGCCAGCGGGTGCTAAAAGATATAACGCAATAAGAGATATTTTTGCTATCATAGTCCCATTCAAAATGGTTAACAATAGGACAAAGGTAGCAAAAATATCCCAAAAAGACCAAATATGTAGTAATATTTTACTTCTTGCTCTTGACCTCGAGCGACAACCCGAGCAGAGCAAGGCGCTCTTGGAGCTTCGGCAACTCCTCCTCCATAAACTTCTGGCGCTCCAAGCCTCGGATATGCTCCACCGCACCCTCCGAGACGAAGAAGCCGATGCCACGACGGTTGAAGATGATGCCGTCACGCTCAAGGTTTTCGTAGCTACGCATCACGGTATTGGGGTTTACACCCACCTCCGCGGCAAGCTCTCTTACCGACACAATACGACTACCCTCCGCCCACTCGGTGGAGAGCACACGCATAGCAATCAGTTCGTAAATCTGTCGCCAAATAGGCTTATCATCAGTAAATTGCATCATAATCCTAATTTATAGAGTCTCCCTTACCCTTTAAATTCAAACTTTTTCAGCATAAAATATCCTGCTACCCACGCCACAGCGATAAACGCAAAATTAACCACCACAAGCACCGCTTCACGCTCCTCGGCATCGAAAATCTCCGCAAGCAAGAACTGCACAGCCCAGACCACAGCAAGGGCGATAACGACGCTTACGATGGGCTTTAGACGGCTATTCAAGACCACCAACACGAAGATTGTGGCGGTGGAGATAAGACCTACCCACGAGCTTAAATCGTCGCAGAAGAGGTAGCGAGCCACCCACTCATCGGGCATATTGTGAGGATAGAGCCTATCGGCAATCTCCAACGAGGGGTGGATAGCGGCGTAGTTGAGCACCACGCACCACACCAAGGTGTTGAGCAGAATAAAGCTATATCGCTCAAATACCGACACGGGGAGCGTAAAGGCCAAGGTAGCCTGCTCACGCCTCCACATCGAGCGTGTCGAGAGGTCTACAACAAATCCCAAGGCGACAAGCATCACCACCGAGCTCGTACCTACCGCCACCGTGGAGTCTGCCGACAGCACGGCGACGAGCAGAGGCACAGCGAAGGCACCGAACAAGATGACAAGATGCTTTGCCTTGCTCTCGGCATAGTGCTTCGTATAGAGTCGTTTAAGGTTGATAAAATACTCCTTCATACCCTACCACTTCATTTGACGACGGCGCAAAGCCCAATAAGCAAACGCATAGATTATCACAGGCACCAAGCAGAAGAGCGTAATGCCCACAGCCTCGGGAACATAGATATTCATAAACATCGCATCCTCAGCCCAACGGTCGATATGTAGCACAACTAAACGACCCGTAATGGCGAAGAACGCCACAACGCCCGCAAAAGCACCGAGATAGGCAATAAAGAGGTTACGGCGTGCCAAGAGGTTGATTAGCAACGACGAAGAGGCAATAATCTGCACGACAATATATATTGGCCACTCAAGGAAACCATCTACCAACAACTGCTCAAAGGCAGCGCCAATCTCGCGCGAATAGCTAAACGGATAGACAACAAATATCGCCAACGATGCCGTGATAAGGCATGCCAATGGGAAGGCAACAGCGAGGTTGAAAAACATAAATGTCATTCGCTCCTCTACCGACACGGGCAAGGTCATCTCCCTCACCTTCGAGCTGCGCTCACGCATCGAGAAGGTTGTGCGCACAGCAAAGCCGATTGCGCCAAAGATGTAGATTGCCAGCGCAACACCCGGCACATCGTGCATATTGCGCGCCATAATTCCGATAATCGCAGGCATAGCAAACATCGTAAACAGAAGCGACAAGTAGTTCTTGCCCTGCGAAATATAGTGATAGCGAGCATACTGCGCTACCCTACTCAACGAATAACCCTTCATAACTATCTCTCCTCAAAAATGGCGGCAATAACATTGCGGTTTGCCGTCGTTGCGTTAAACAAAAGCTCGATGCTTAGCTGACTCTCCTCGTCGTCAACATTGCGCATAACAGCCATATCGCCCTGAATGGTGCGCTCCGAGTAGAGCACCTCATCCTCTGCCGTAGCCTTGCCAAACTTTAGCTTTGCGCCAATCTCCGCCGTTGTGGCATTGAGCGCTACACCCTGCTGGTCGAGGATTACGATATTATCCAAAAGTTGCTCGATATCCGCCACCTGATGTGTCGAGATAACGACCATACGGCTGTCATCGACATAGCCAGCCAAGAGTCGGCGGAAGACACCCTTCGAGGGGATGTCAAGACCGTTGGTCGGCTCGTCGAGCAACAACATCGAGACATTGCACGCCAAGGCAAAGGCGATATATGCCTTCTTGCGCTGACCCATCGACATCGAGTGCAGACGCTCGGCGGGGTTTACCGCGAACTCGGCGCAGTAGCGGTGCATATCGTTGCGGTTGAAGCGGGGATAGAATGGCGAGGTGATTGTCGCAAACCTATCGAGCGAGATATTCGGAAGGTCGAACTCCTCGGGGATAATCATCAACTCACGGAAGGTATCTACACGGCGCTCGGCGAGGTCTATGCCATCGACACGCACCTCGCCCTGCTGTGGGCGCATAATGCCCGAGATAAGCTTAAGGAGAGTAGTCTTGCCGATGCCGTTGCAACCAAGCAATCCGTGAATATGCCCCTTGTCGAGCTTAAGCGAGATATTGTGCAACACGGGGCGGAATGCAGAATACCCGAACGAAAGTGCCTTTGTAGTAATCATACCTATAATAATTAAAGAATTAGCAATGAGCAATTAGCAATGAGGAATTAGCAATTAGCAATAATTTATTTTTTCTTTTGGTGTATTAGTTAAGTAATACACTGCAAAGGTAGTGATAATTTCCGAACCTCCAAATTTTCCCCCAACTTTTTTCAAAAAAAATTTTTCATTACCTTTGTCGTATGAACACATCGATACGAGAACACATCAAAGATATGGTGGCACAGTTGCCGCACGAGCCGGGGGTATATCAGTTCCTTGACCGTAGTGGCAAGATTATCTATGTGGGCAAGGCAAAGGATTTGCGCAAGCGTGTGTCGTCGTATTTTGTCGAGAACCGCGAACACTCGGCAAAGGTTATCGTATTGGTGCGACAAGTCGTCGACATTCGCCATATTGTCGTAAATAGCGAGCAGGATGCCCTACTCCTTGAAAACTCGCTAATCAAGAGCCTACAACCCCGCTACAACATTCTTCTTAAAGACGACAAGACCTATCCGTGGATTGTGATTCGCAAGGAGCCATTTCCGCGTGTGCAGTCCACCCGTCAGCTGGTGCGTGATGGCTCGGAGTATTATGGTCCCTACGGCTCGATATCGACACAGCGCAATATCCTCGAATTTATCCGCGAGGTGGTGCCGTTGCGTACCTGCAAGCTCAACCTATCGCCCGACGCCATTGCCCGTGGGAAGCACTCGGTATGTCTGCAATACCACCTCGGCAACTGCAAGGGTGGCTGCGTGGGTGCCGAGAGCGAGGCGGAGTACAAGGAGCATATCGACCTTGTGCGCTCAATACTCAAAGGCGACCTTCGCCCTGTGCGCCGATGGCTCGAGAGCGAAATGATGAGTGCCGCCGAGGAGCTGAAATTCGAGGTTGCCGAGCGTTTCAAGCAACGCCTACGCCTACTTGGCGACTACCAGTCGAAGTCGGTGATTGTGAGTGCCAAGATTGTAGATTGCGATGTCTTCACGATTCTTCCCGATGACGATGTCGCCTACTGCAACTTCCTACGCATACGCCACGGCTCGATTGTGGCGGTGCAGACTGTGAGAATGACTACGGGTGTCGACACCACCGAGGAGGAGCTACTCTCGACAGCGATACAGCATATCGTCGAAAACATAGCGGGAGGTCTTGCCAAGGAGGTTATCGTGCCCTTTATCCCCTCGGCAGCGATACTCTTCGATGGCGTAACCTTCACCGTGCCCAAGCGTGGCGAGAAGGCAGAGCTCCTGGAGTTCTCGTTGAAGAGTGCCCGCATCTACCGCGCCGAGGTGATGAAAAACCTCGAGATAAAGAACCCCGAGCGCCACACCGAGCGTCTGATGAACGCTATGCAGAAGGAGCTACACCTCAAGCATCAGCCCCGCCATATCGAGTGCTTCGACAACTCCAACCTCCAAGGCACAAATGCCGTGGCGGCGTGTGTCGTATTCCGTGATGGCAAGCCCTCACGCAAGGAGTACCGCCACTTCAACATCAAGAGTGTGGAGGGCATCGACGACTTCGCCTCGATGCGCGAGATTGTCCACCGCCGCTACTCTCGCCTCTTGGAGGAGGGCTCACCACTCCCCGACCTTATCATCGTTGATGGTGGCAAGGGACAGCTGTCGAGTGCCTACGGCGTACTTCGGGAGTTGGGCATCGCCGACCGTGTGCCTATCGTGGGTCTTGCCGAAAGGTTGGAGGAGGTATTCTACCCCAACGACTCGCTGCCCTACTACCTTTCACGCACGGGCGAGCCCCTAAAGGTTATCTGCCATATCCGTGATGAGGCGCACCGCTTTGGCATCACCTTCCATCGCCAGAAGCGCAGCAAGAACTTTATCGTCAGCGAGTTAGATAGCATCAAGGGTATTGGCGAAAAGAGCCGCACAGCCCTACTCCGCCACTTTCGCAGCGTTGCCGCCATCCGCCGAGCCTCGACAGAGGATATCGCCACCATCGTAGGCGATGCCAAGGCGAAGATAATCAAGGAGGCGTTGAAATAAATATACTCGGCTGATTGCCGAGTATATTTATTTTAGTTTTTAGTTATTAGTTGTTAGTTTTTAGAAGTGAGCAAACCAACCAAGTCTACAAATAGAGCGGATAAGCCCAAACATTGGCATCGCCAATCTTAATACATTCGACCTCCTCGCCATCAATCTTAAAGCTGTTTTTAAAGAAGAGCTCGTTGCAGATAATATCGAGCCTATAGACATACTCTACGCTCCATTCCTTATCACAGAAGTTGATAGTGTAGCTACCCTTATCGTTGTGATAGAAATCGCCAAAATTCAAACGATACGGGTAGTCGTTATCGGTATATAGTGCCAAAGGCTCAATCGGCAATGCGCGGGTCAAGCCTTCATAGCTATAGACCTTATCGTTGAAGGTAATCGTAAAGTCGTACATCGAATCAGGGTCACTCTCAAAGATATTATTACCCTCGTTATCGAGAACTACAAAACTTTGAACTGGGTAGACAATATCCCAAATCATCATATCAGCACACTTAAGACCGAGGCGCGTATTACGCTTATTTGTAGCATCGTAGTAGTCCAATATCATATAATCTTGTCCGATGCCCACAACCTTATATTCACACTCCTTACCGATCTCGTATACCACAGTAATAGTCTTGCTTTTGCTGTCGTAGCTCCACTGATTATATGTGAGCGAATAAGGCTCGTCTGGACCAGCTGTACTACGAACACACTTAAGCATCTCACCATTACCATAAAAGAGATAATGTGGCGTAGCTACACCCTCGGCATAGTGCTCACCAAAGAGCAAATAGATATCCTCAATACAGCACCACTCATCGTCATAGGTAATAATCGTATCACACACCCACTCTCCGAAGAGTAGCTTCGTAACTTCCTCGGCATCAAAATTACCAATCTCTGCCAACTTCTGCTCAACCATCTGCTCGGTCTTGCTCTTAAGCGGATCGCTATCGTTATTAGACATATGGGAGATATCCTTGTTTTTATGGCAAGCACCCAAGAGCAACGCAACAGTAAGCGAAAGCAAATAAAACTTTTTCATAGTATCAGTTTTGTTTATTGATTTTTTGGACTTTTCCTTTCTGCAAAGTTAGGGCTAAATGCAGCGGTCACCAAAAAATCAAGGGTCGAATTTTTCAAAATCGACCCCTGTAATTCACTGATTATCAATCAAATGAATGGTTGAAATTTTCGAATTTTTCAAGTCGTTGATTTTCAGCGAGTTACGAGCACTCTCAAAGAACAATTTATACATCATTGAAAATCAATGACTTAAACGTAACAACCCTCTACTCTACAGGTACAGCCAATGGGCGAGGATACTTTATGGGCGAAGGCTTGCCGATTCGCTTAATAATCTTCGACTTCTTATTACCCTTGCCATCGTTGGGGTCGACAGGCTCGGTAACAGTGTCTCCTATATCTCCTTCATCTGGCTTGACAGGCTCGGGTTCAGGCTCGGGTTCAGGCTCTTCGCCATTGTCATCACCATCAGTTGTGGCATCATTCGAACTCTCAACCATGGGTTCGTCAAATGCAAACTCCTCCTTCTCGCAACCAACAAAGGCGACAGCGAGAAGCAAAACCAACAATATCGAAAATCTCTTCATAGCGGTAGAGTATCTAACCAGTTACAAATATACGAAAATTTCCTAATCCGTTAGCGCATTTGCCAACGATTCGGCATCCTTTGCACCCGAGTTACGAATCTTCTGCTTCAGCTGATAGCGCAACTTCGACACCGTGATAGGGTCGCTGTCGATAAATATCGAGATTGCACGATTCGAGAAACCCGCATAGCTATATAGCGCAATGCTCACCTCGCGAGGTTTAAGGTCAGTAATCTCGTCACGAAGGCGTTGCATAATGTTATTGCGATAGCGGTTTACGGCACTCTCCAACTCTGCCACACGGCGGCGACTGTGCTTCAGCTCCTCGACAATATCGCACATCTGGTCGTAGATAATATTCTTTTGGCGCGATGAGCCACTATGGTCGTAGTAGGTATCGAGCAAGCCGTTAAGCTCGGCAAAGCGGTCGCGATACATCGAGCTAATTGTCTCAGTCATAGCACTATTACTACTCTCAACTGCCGTCTGCATCTCCTCGACAATGGCGGCATAGCGCGAGATATCGGCATTCTTGAGTCTGATACGATAGCGCACATAGATAAGCAGCAAAACGACCACCACGACAAATACTACAACAAGCCATACGATGCGCTCACGCGACAGTTGCTCCTCACGAATCTTGCTCTGCAAACGGCTATCGAGCAGCTCCACCTGCATATTTAGCACCGACTTATCGAGCACCTCGAACATCAACGCATCCTGCGCGTGCTTCGAATATTCGTGGTAGCGAAGCGCAACACGATAGTTGCCAAGGGTGCGGTGCGTAACATAGCTTGCATAGTTGATAGCACCCTTATCGGCATCTTCTGCCTGCGAAGCCAACTCCAAGGCCTTGACAGCATCCGCCCCACGACCCTCCGAAGCCGAAATCATAGCATCGAGAGTGTAGAAATGGCTTTCATCAAACTGCACAAAATCTTCTGCCACTACCCTATCAAGCACCTTGCGACACTCGGTGTACTCATCAACCTCATTATATAGGTCCGCCAAAAGGTAGAGCGTTTCGCAAAGGAGCATTCTATCTTCGCTCTCCTCGGCTATACGGCACACCTCCTCAAAACACGATTTCGCCGAGTCGTAATTGCGCAAGCTGAGTGCCACACGCCCCATATCAAGCATCGCAAAGGTTGCGTGGCTCTGAAGATTGGCTCTCTCGAAGCACTCTTTTGCCAAGGCGTGCTCTTCATAAGCGTTGCTAAACAAACACTCTACACCATAAATCTCGCCCTTGGTGCGATGCACAAGACCCTGCAAGCGTGGTTTATCAATGTGTTCGCAGAGTTCCAACGACTTATCCGCCTCCAACAAAGCATATAGTGCCTCGGCATTTTCGCCCTCGGATTGCATCACAAGGGCGTATTGATACATTGCACGGGCACGCAGAGAGTGGTCGTTGCTCGTTAGGTAGTAGTCGAACAGTGGTTGCGCCACCTCCTCCCTACCGGGCGTAAGGCGGTTGTAGTACATCACCTCCGCCTCGACCAAACGATAGTGCGCCTTGTCACCTTCTCCCCTAACCTTCATAGGATCAACACCCTCAATCACCTTAAGTGCAGAATCGGGCAACTCGCGAGCAATGGTCTCGGCACGGTGAATAGCCTCCTTGGTTGCTCTATCTGTCGAACAACCCGCAATCACCAACGCAACACAGAGAGTGAATATTTTCAGTGCAATCCTCATACCTTACAAAGATAATGAAAAAGAGGGAAAGAGCAAAGAGAATGAGGGAGAAATAGTTGTTAAAATGAGCAATTAGAAATGAGAAATGAGATTTTTTAAAGACGATAGGACAAGTAAGACAATAGGACGATAAGAAAAAAAATCCTAAGGTCTTAAGGTCATACGGTCATAATGGTCTTTATTCTCTTTCCTCCCAACCAGCACTCAGCCAATTTCTTGTCAAAAGGGGCATAATTTGGCACCGATAAAGAAATTGCCACCCTACAAGATGTAAGACCAATTTCTTGTTAGAAGGTAGTAGATACAACGCTCGGCAAAAAAAATGCGGATGGGCTGTACTCAAGCGTACTGCTCATTCGCATTTTCTTTTGTTAGCGGCAGTAGATGCTGCCTTATCACAAGAAATTCAATTTGTTGTCAGAGTGGTGCTAATGTGGCGCTGACACGAGAAATGGCGGATGGGACATACTTAAGCGTATTTCCCATTCGCCATTTTGACTGAAGCGTCGCAGTAGCGCCGCTATCACAACAAATTACTTTGTAAGTAGTTGGTCGGGCGTTAACCGCACAACCTCTCCGTCGCGAACAACAACCAAGTCGCCATTGTCGCGGCGTGTACGCTCGATAAGTCGGCGCTGTGCCAACAATATTCCCGCATCTATACGCTCCTGCAGCTCTCTTAACTCAAAATCACTCATACTCCAAAATCTTATTATAAGCCGTGGGATCGACAATCTCCTTAATCTCGCTCTTCGAGCCATAGGCAATCTTGCGCACGCCCTCGGCGGTGCTGTTGTCGTAGATTACCCAGTAGTCGCAGATGGGCACATAGAGCGAGGTGAGGTTACGCATGCTGCTCTCATAACGGCGGCGTATGGTGTTGGTGGGGATGTTATGACCTCCGAGGCTCACGCGCTTTGCCACACGCTCGATTGCCTGCTCAGGGGTGGGCAGCCAGAAGTAGAGAAGCGACACAAAGTAGCCGCGTTCGTGGGCACGATGAACAAATTTTTGGTATGTGCGTGTTGAAAGTGTAGTCTCGAAGGCAAAATCGGCACCCTCCTCCAGTAGGTCGTTGATACGCTTGAGCATCAGGCGACCCGCCTCGATAGCCATACTATCGGGGTTAAAGGGCGAAAGACCGCGCGCTATCTCATCGGCATTGACAAACTCGTGGCAGTGCAACAACTCGGGCAACATAGTATATGATGCCGTGGTCTTGCCTGCGCCGTTACAGCCTGCTATGATATAGAGCTTCTGCATAAAAACCTTGTCAGTGTTGCCACAAAGATACGAAAAAAAAGGAAAAGCACAAAATATGCCCTTCCTTTTCAGTTATTTTTTCTTTTTCACCTACCCTGCTACCAAGTCGTATAGCGTTCGTACTTGGCGGGATAGATAGACTCTACGGGAACAAGAATGCCTGTTTCGTAGACATCGCCAAGCTCGGGGTTGTGCACCGAGTCGAAGACACGCATCGAGGCGGTGATGTTGATATAGGCGTTGAACATAGGAGGGATAATCTCCTCGTGGTCGCGGATGCTGCTACGCAGGATTTTGTAGTCCTCATCGAAAGAGGCACCTGTGAAGAGAGCATCGTAGAGCTCGGTGTTGATATCCATCTTCAAGGGGTGAATACCCTCGACCAGTTTGTCGGTATCGGGGTAGTATTTGCGCAAGAAGTAGAAGAACATATTGCGTGCCTCGATATTATACGATGAGTACATCGTAACCTTGCCCAAGAGATACTTCACCTCGGGGTGTGTCTTGAGCAGTGCGCCGATGCCGTCCCAGAGGTTGTCGAGGGCGTAGATACTCTTCATAGCATCGCCCGAGCTACTTACAAAGGCACGACCAAGCTCCAAGGTGTGAGGCAGATACTCCTCGCGGAACTGCTGGCTAAAGTTGAAGTAGTGCTCGGTAGAGAGGTGTGCGGGCTGTGAGTCACGACAGATGATAAAGCGGTAGCCACCGATAATCTCCTGAGCCACAGGGTCCCAGGCGATAAGCTGCTCATAGCCATCTGTTGCCAAGTCATCGGCATCGACATCGAGTTCGTTGCCCGAGCCACCACCGCCACTACGGAACGACAGCTCACGCAGACGACCTACCTCGCGCATAAGGTTGGGCGACGACTGGGCATTAAAAACATATATCTCGTTGGCACCGTGGCGCGTTGTACGCAACATATCGAGCTTCGAGAGTTCCTCAAGGATTACGGCACGGTCTACAGCGGGAATAATCTCCTTCATACAGTATGGGGTTAGTCTTCGTTTATTTAAGTTTGGGTGGGGTTAACGCTCTAAAGCATATGCACGGCGACGAATCTCCTTGCAGATATCGCCTCGGTTGCCCTCAAGGGTTGTAACATCTACGGGCGCACCAACATGAATATGGATATGGTTGCCTCGCTGGCGGAACATCTCGTCCACGAGCAATACAAGCTCCAAGTTGACATTTAGGTGTAGGAAACGGCGCAGACGGTAGATGCGGTAGAAGCGCTTCGAGAGAGTGCCCTCGACGAATACGGGAACCACCTTACGGTTGTAGCGCAAGGCATCCTTCACAAAGTGGCTACGCCACTCGATATCCTGCACACGACCATCGATATAGCGTGAGCAGAAGCCTGCGGGAAAGGTCAAGACCTGCTTCGTAGGCGAGCTAAATGCCTCATCGTAGCGACGACCCTTCTCGGCACTCTGCTTGCCATATTTGTTGATAGGAATCCACAACGGCTCAAGGAATGAGATATTCATCAGAAGGTCGTTGACCACCGCACCAGCATCGCCAAAACGCTCGACAAGGGCATCGACAAGCAACATGCCGTCGAGACCACCAAAGGGGTGATTCGATGCAAAGATATATCGCTCATCATCGGCAAGAGGTGCTGTGTACTCCACCGTGTGGGTGACATTCAGAAACTCAAAGGCCTTCTTCAGGAACTCTTCGGGTGTTGCACCCTCGCAGGTAGCAAAGAAGCCGTTAAGCTCATCCTGATGTATCAACTTTTCAAGAGGGCGAGAGATAAACTTAGGCAAACGACGACCGATGCGCTTGCTTAGAATCTCGCGAATATCCAAGTGCATAGTTAGTAGTGTAATAATCGTTGCAAAGTTACGAATAATATCCCAAACGGCTCAGTGGTATATATACCTATTTTTTCGACTTTCGGAACAATATAAAGAGAGAGTAACCGACCAAAGGAGCAAAAACGGAGAGGAAAGAGCAAAGAGAGCGCATGCGATAGGGAATTTAGAGAGATTAGGGAATTTAAAGAATTTAGGGATAGCGCTACCGACATTTATCCCTAACCTCCCTACATTCCTTAAACTCATTAAATTCCCTAAAAAACCACATTCCCCACCCCCACGACCTAATTTCTTGTCAAAAGTCGTGAGATGTGGTGCCAAATGAAAACTCCTCGGATGGGACATACTGAGAGTATTTCCCATTCGGGGAGTTAAGTTTGGTGCCGCAGATTGCGGCTTTTCACGGCAAAGACCCCAATTTCTTGTCAGAAGGGGTATAATTTGGACTATCGCAAAAGAATCCCCCAAGGGATAGTACAAAAAAGGTACAGCCCTTGGGGATTACTTTTGGGATAGTTCTAAGGATGCCCCTTATCACAAGAAATTACTTGATACCTACTCTATCAAAGATAAAGTCTACATTCTTGAGGTAGTACTCCAAAGTGAAGCAGCTATCAAGTTCCTCGCGCGAAAGCACCGCCATAACCTCGGGGGTCTCGGCAAGAAGCTCCTGATAGTCGGCACGCTCGCTCATAGCACGCATAGCCACGGGCTGCACGGTGTCGTAGGCCTTCTCGCGAGAGAAGCCCTTCTCGATAAGGGCGTTCATCACACGCTGTGCGAAGATAACCTTGCGTGTACGGTAGATATTCTCCATCATAACATCCTTGAATACCACAAGGTTCTCGAGGATGCCACGGAAGCGGTTGAGCATATAGTCGAGGAGCATTGTAGCATCGGGGAGAATGATACGCTCTGTCGATGAGTGCGAGATATCGCGCTCGTGCCAGAGTGCCACATTCTCGTAGAACGATGCCATATAGCCACGCATAACACGGGCGCAACCACACATATTCTCCGACGAGATGGGATTACGCTTGTGAGGCATAGCGCTTGAGCCCTTCTGACCCTTGCCAAACGACTCCTCAACCTCGTGTACCTCGGTGCGCTGGAGGTTGCGAATCTCCATAGACATCTGCTCGATGGTCGATGCTATAACCGCAAGAGTTGCCATATAGTAGGCGTGACGGTCACGCTGGATTACCTGTGTCGAGATATTTGCGCTCTCGATTCCGAGTTTCTCGCATACATAGTCCTGAATGAAGGGAGGGATATTTGCGAAGTTGCCCACAGCGCCCGAAATCTTACCTACCTCGACACCACGCGCAGCGCTCTTGAAACGCTCCAAGTTGCGCTTCATAGCCTCGTACCACAACGCCCACTTAAGGCCGAAGCTGGTGATATCGGCATGGATACCGTGGGTACGGCCGATGGCGGGGGTATCCTTGAACTCGATGGCACGCTGGCGCAACACCTCGAGCATCTTCTCCAAGTCCTCCAAGAGGATAGCGTTTGCCTGGCTGAGGAGGTAGCCGTTGGCGGTATCAACAACATCGGTGCTTGTAAGGCCGTAGTGCACCCACTTGCGCTCGTCGCCAAGGGTCTCGCTCACGGCACGGGTGAAGGCCACGATATCGTGGCGTGTTTGCTGCTCAATCTCGTAGATGCGGTTGATGTCGAACGATGCGTTCTTCCACAACTTCTCGACATCCTCCTTGGGCACTACGCCAAGCTGGCTCCAAGCCTCCGAAGCCAAAATCTCAACGCGAAGGTAGG
This sequence comes from Alistipes sp., assembly GCA_017465575.1. GTDB lineage: Bacteria > Bacteroidota > Bacteroidia > Bacteroidales > Rikenellaceae > Alistipes. The sequence continues at coordinate 22,404 of JAFTVX010000005.1, forward strand.
CATCGAACTTGTTCTGCTCGGTCCACACCTTGCGCATAGTCTCTCTGCTATATCTTTCAATCATAAGGCAGGTTAGTATTTTAGGTTTATTATTTTGTCATTCTATTTACAAATGCCTCTACGGTATTCTCCATAAGGCAGGCGATGGTCATAGGACCTACACCACCAGGCACGGGGGTGATAGCGGCAGCTACATTCTGCGCCTCCTCGAAGTCGACATCGCCACAGAGCTTGCCGTTGCGGGTATCGCGGTTGACACCCACATCGATAACCACAGCGCCGGGCTTAATCATATCGGCCGTAATAAAGCGCTCACGACCAACCGCCGCAACAAGGATATCGGCACGGCGAGTAACCTCGGCAAGGTTCTTAGTCTTTGAGTGAGCGACAGTTACCGTAGCGTTGGCATCCAAAAGGAGCTTTGCCACGGGCTGACCCACAATATTGCTACGACCAACAACCACAGCCTCCTTGCCAGCGATATCTACACCCGCAAAGTGCAGCAACTTGATGATACCCTTGGGGGTGCAGGGCAGTACGCAGGGCTGCTTAAGCCACAACTTCGCCACATTCATAGGGTGGAAGGCATCTACATCCTTCTCGGGTGAAATAGCTGCGATAACCTTGTTCTCGTCGATATGCTTGGGAAGAGGCAACTGCACGAGGATGCCATCTACCGAGTCATCGTTGTTGAGCTGGTCGACAAGTGCCAAGAGGTCTGCCTCGGCAATAGTGTCTGCCAAGCGAATAGTGTTGTTGGCGATGCCCACCTCGGTGGCAGCCTTCGCCTTACCTGTAACATACGAGACGCTACCGGGATCCTCGCCAACGAGGACAACCACGAGATTGGGCGTACGACCGTACTGATTCTTCAGCACCTCGACACGCACCTTAAGCGCCTCTTTGATTGATGTTGATAAATCTTTACCTTTAATTATCATAATTCTCTAATTTTTAATCTATTAGCGGAACGCCTTTGCGCCGATATCGGTACGATGGAAGAGGTTGTCGCACTCGATATTCGCTATCTCCTTGCGAGCCTTCTCGAGCGCCTCCTCCAACGAGGGTGCCGATGCCACGACAATCATCACACGACCACCTGCCGTAACCAACTCGCCATCTTTGCGCGCTGTACCCATATGGTAAATCTTGGCATCTACACGCTCGGTGCCACAGATTACGAAGCCCTTGTCGTAGCTACCAGGATAGCCCTTTGATGCAAGTACAATGCCGAGCGTTGCCTCATCGGTCCACTCTGTTGTGGGCTGCTCGTTGTTAGCAACCGCCATAAATACATCGACAGCATCGCTCTTCAAGCGGGGCAATACAACCTCGGTCTCGGGGTCGCCAAAGCGAGCGTTAAACTCGATGACCTTGATGCCGTTGGAGGTCTTCATAAGACCGCCATAGAGGACACCCGTGAAGGGCACACCCTCAGCAACCATAGCATCTGCCACACGCTGCATAATATTCTCCATGGCGTAGGCGTGATCCTCCGCCGAGATAAACGGAAGCTCGGTATAGGCACCCATACCGCCAGTATTGGGGCCCTCGTCGTTGTCGTAGGCACGCTTGTGGTCCTGTGCCACGGGCATAGGGCAAATCTTGTTGCCCGCAACGAAGCACATCAACGAGAACTCCTCGCCAGTGAGGAACTCTTCGATAACCACCCTACCCTCGCCAAACTTGGTATCAAGGAGCATATCACGAAGCGTTGCCTCTGCCTCCTCCATAGTCTCGGCAATAACTACGCCCTTGCCCGCTGCAAGGCCGTCGTACTTGAGCACCGTAGGCAACGAGCCCTTGCGGACATATGCCATAGCCTCCTCGAAGTCGGTGAAGGTGGCGTATGCTGCGGTGGGAACATCGTACTTAACCATAAGGCGCTTAGCAAAATCCTTGCTCGCCTCAATCTCGGCAGCAGCCTTGGTAGGGCCAAAAATCTTGAGACCCTCCTCGCGGAAGCGGTCTACAACACCCACAGCGAGTGCCGCCTCGGGGCCAACAACCGTAAGCTCTACATCGTGGCTCTTGGCAAACTCCACAAGCTTCTCTACCTCGGTATCCTTGATTGCCACACACTCGGCCAACTCGGCGATACCAGCGTTGCCAGGTGCAGCATAAATCTTTGTGGCCATCGATGAACGCGACATCGCCTCAACAATAGCGTGCTCACGACCACCCGAGCCTATAACTAAAACATTCATAACTTACAATTAATAAGGAGTTTAAGGAAGTTAATGAATTTAGGGAGATTAGGGAAAAACTAAATTCACTACACTCACTAAATTCCCTAAATTCACTCTATTCTAATGCTTAAAATGGCGCATACCAGTCATCAACATCGTCATTCCGAACTCGTTCGCCTTCTTCACCGAGTCCTCATCGCGTACCGAGCCACCGGGCTGAACAAGGGCTGTTACGCCATACTGCTCTGCAAGGGTTACGGTGTCGTCGAAGGGGAAGAAGCCGTCAGATGCGAGCACAAGACCCTCGGTAAAGCCCGCAGCATGTGCCTGTTTGAGGGCAATCTCTGCCGAGCCTACACGGTTCATCTGACCTGCACCAACACCTACGGTGTGACCATCCTTAACAACAACGATAGCGTTAGACTTAACATGCTTAACGATGCGCCAGCCGAAGTTCATATCCTCCAACTCCTCTGCCGAGGGCTTACGCTCCGTAGCGCACATATCCTTAACTACCTCCTTGGTCTCGGTGTCGAGCTGCTGAACAAGCAAGCCACCATTTACGGTAACATACTGGTTCTGAACAGCATCGGTTTCGTACATATCGACCTGCAAGAGGCGAAGATTCTTCTTTGTAGAGAGCACCTCCAACGCCTCATCCGAGAACGAGGGCGCCATAATAATCTCCAAGAAGATGGGCTTCATCAACTCGGCAACCTCCTTCGTTAGCTCACGGTTAACAGCCACGATACCGCCGAAGATACTTACCGTATCGGCAGCGTAGGCCTTCTCCCAAGCCTCCTTGATATCCTTGCCGATAGCAGCGCCACAAGGATTCATATGCTTCAAACCTACGGCAAAAGGCTCCTTAAACTCACGAACGATGTTAAGTGCAGCGTTGGCATCCTGAATGTTGTTGTACGACATCTCCTTGCCATTGAGCTGCTTTGCGGTAGCCAACGAGTAGGGAACACGCTCTGCCGAGGCATAGAACTTTGCCTGCTGGTGAGGGTTCTCGCCATAGCGCAACGACTGCACAAGGTCGAACGAAGCAAACAATTTCTCGTTCAACTCTGCCTGCTTACGCATATATGTAGCGATGCACATATCGTACTCTGCGGTATGGGTATAGGCCTTTGCCGAGAGCTGAAGGCGTGTCTCACGCTTGGTGTTGCCACCCTCCTCAATCTCGGCGATGATACGCTCATAGTCCGAAGGGTCGCAAACAACGGTTACATCGCGGTAGTTCTTGGCTGCCGAACGCAACATCGAAGGGCCACCGATATCGATATTCTCGATAGCGTCCTCCATCTTTACATCGGGCTTCGAGATTGTCTGGCGGAAGGGATAGAGGTTTACGCAGACCATATCGATAAACTCGATAGCGTTGTCCTTCAACGCTTTGAGGTGGTTCTCATCATCACGACGCGCCAAAAGACCACCGTGCACCTTGGGGTGAAGGGTCTTGACACGACCGTCGCAAATCTCGGGGAAGCCCGTAACCTCGCTGATGCCGATAGTCTCGACACCGCTATCCTCCAACAACTTCTGGGTACCGCCCGTAGCGATAATCTCCCAGCCCAGACGGCGAAGATTGCGGCAGAAATCCACAACACCCGTCTTATCGCTAACGCTAACTAAAGCTCTCATATACCTTATAATCGCTTAAAATCTCTTGTTAATCAATTTGTTAATAGTCTTTACATAGAGCTTATGCTCGATGTTGTGAATCATCGTCGTGAGCTCCTCGATATCGTTGCCCTCGTAGGCCACAGCACCCTGGTCGATGATGCGACCACCGTCCAAAGTCTCGTCTACGAAGTGGGTGGTAACGCCAAAGACCTTGACACCGAACTCCATAGCATCCTGAATGGCGTGAGCACCCTTGAACGAGGGGAGCAACGAGGGGTGAATGTTGATGATACGCTGCTCGAAACGCGAGAGTAGCACCTTGCCCACGATACGCATATAGCCCGCCAAGCAGATATAGTCCACTTTGTGGTCGTCGAGCATCGTGGCAAGCATCGTCTCATACGCCTCGCGCGACTCATAGTCCTTGGGGTTAAAGGCAAAAGACTTTGTGCCAAACTTCTCGGCACGCTCCAAGACCTTTGCACCAGGCTTGTCGCAGACCAAAAGCACAACATCGGCATCTATTCTGCCATCTATACAAGCCTCGACGATAGCCTGATAGTTGCTACCGCTGCCGCTTGCGAAGACTGCCAATCTTGCTTTTTTCATAGCTCTTAGATGATTGTTACGCCCTCGCCCTCGATAACACGGCCGATAACCGAAGCACGCTCACCCGACTCTGCCAAGATGGCGATAGCCTTCTCTGCATCTGCCTCGGGCAATGCGATAACCATACCGATACCCATATTGAAGATGTTGAACATCTCACGGTGCGACACCTTGCCATACTTCTCCAAGAGGCGGAATACGGGCAAAATCTCCCAAGTGCCCTCCTTAACCTCGACACCCTGACCATCCTTCAAGATTCGGGGAATATTCTCGTCGAAACCACCGCCAGTGATGTGGCTGATGCCGTGAACATCGCACTCTGCGATAACCTTCAACACCTGCTTAACATAGATGCGTGTGGGCTCCAACAAAGCCTCGCCAAGTGTACGGCCAGGAATCTCGGGATAGTTCTCGTTGAGCTTGAGGTTATTATCGCTAACAACCTTACGCACAAGGCTAAAGCCGTTAGAGTGAACACCTGTTGATGCGATACCTACCAAGACATCGCCAACCTTAACACGCTCGCCAGCGTCGATAAGCTTCGAGCGCTCAACAACACCCACGGTGAAGCCAGCGATATCGTACTCGCCATCCTGATACATACCGGGCATCTCGGCGGTCTCGCCACCAACCAATGCACAACCAGCCTGACGGCAACCCTCGGCAACACCCGACACGATAGCCTCAACCTTAGCGGGCTCGTTGTGACCAACAGCCACATAGTCGAGGAATACCAGAGGCTCGGCACCCTGTGCCAAGACATCGTTTACGCACATTGCCACAGCATCAATACCGATGGTGTCGTGCTTATCCATCTCGAACGCCAACTTAAGCTTTGTGCCCACACCGTCGGTACCGCTAACCAACACAGGCTCCTTGATGTTGAGCGCTGCAAGGTCAAACATACCGCCAAAGGCGCCAATATTACCCATAGAGCCTACACGCTTGGTAGATGCTACATGAGACTTAATGCGTCGTACAACTTCGTAGCCGGCCTCAAGGTTTACACCAGCTGCTTCGTAACTTTTTGCCATACCTATATATATATTTATTATTATTTATCTTCAACTTTGTTCTGATAGAGTGATGTGGGATAGCAGCCATTGAAGCATGCCATACACAACTCCGAGCGATTACCCGCCTTAAGCAACGACTCCTCCGAGAGGAACTCCAACGAATCAGCCTCGATAGCCTTCGCTGCCTCCTCTATCGACATACGCGCGCAGAGCAACTCGGCACGAGTCGACATATCAATACCGTAGAAGCAGGGATGCGTAATTGCGGGGCTTGCGATACGCACATGCACCTCCTTAGCACCCGCCTCCTTCAACAAACGCACGATGCGCAACGAGGTTGTACCACGCACAATAGAGTCGTCGATAAGCACTACTCGCTTGCCCTTAACCAACGAACGCACCGCCGAGAGTTTCATACGCACACCCCTCTCACGCATCTCCTGCGAGGGCTGGATAAAGGTGCGGGCGATGTACTTATTCTTGATAAGACCCATCTCGTAGGGGATACCACTCGCCTCCGAATAGCCGATAGCGGCACTGATACTCGAGTCGGGAACACCGATAACGACATCTGCCTCGATAGGCGACTGCTCATAGAGGTAGCGACCCGAGAGCTTACGGAACGAGTGGACATTGCAGCCCTCGATATCGCTATCGGGGCGGGCAAAGTAGATAAACTCCATAGCGCACATCAGGTGGCGCTGATAGAGCGAATAGTGATTCGAGCGAATACCGTGGTGGTCGATAGTAACAATCTCACCCGGCTCGATATCGCGGATATACTCCGCACCGATGATATCAAAGGCGCAAGTCTCCGAACTGATAACATAGCCATCGCCCAACTTACCGATAGCCAAGGGGCGCAAGCCGTGCTTATCGCGGCAAGCGTAGATACGATTCTTGGTCATAATGAGGAAGGCAAAGGCACCCTCCAACATATTCAGCGCCTCGATGATGTTGTCGATACGGCTATTCTCGCTCTTCTCCTTCTTGATAAGGTGGGCAAGAAGCTCGCTATCCGACGATGAGTGGAACAGACTGCCACGCACCTCGAGGTAGCGTGCCAACTCGCGTGAGTTAACAAGGTTGCCGTTGTGAGCCAAGGCAAAGTCGCCAGTATAGTGGTTGAACGAGAAGGGCTGAACATTGTTCGCACCGCCACCACCCGTTGTCGAGTAGCGCACATGGCCGATAGCGATACGACCCTTCAACTTCGCCAACTTCTGCTGATTGAAGACCTCCGTTACGAGACCCTCGCCCTTGACCGTATTTAGCTTATCGCCATCAAATGCCGAGATACCGCAGGCCTCCTGACCACGGTGCTGCAAGGCGTGAAGACCATAGTAGGCAAGGTTGGGGGCATCCTCAACGCCAAAGATACCAAAGACACCACACTCCTCGTGCAGGTCGTCGCCATAAATATCTAATGAATCTTTAAGCATAGTTTCGTTATTTTAGTGCATTAGCAAGGCGTGAGGCAACCTCCTCATAGGTCTCTCTCACACGACCCAAGTCGCGACGGAAACGATCCTTGTCCATACGCTCGCCCGTAGCCTCGTCCCACAGACGGCAGGTGTCGGGCGTAAGCTCGTCGGCAAGGATAAGTTCGCCCGAAGCGGTACGACCAAACTCAATCTTGAAGTCGACGAGGATGATGCCCGCCTTGTGGTAGAGCTCCACAAGCAGGGCGTTAATCTTTGCCGAAGCCTCGTAGATTGTTGCCAACTCCTCGTACGACACCAAGCCGAGAGCTACGGCGTGGTGGTCGTTGATAAGAGGGTCGCCAAGCTCGCTATCACGCAAGCAGAGGTCGAAAATGGTGTTATCGGGAACAAGACCCTCCTCCAAGCCGAGGCGCTTAGCCATAGAGCCAGCAATGATGTTGCGCACGATAACCTCGATGGGGAAGTGCTCAACAACACGGCAGAGCTGACCATCGTTGCCATCACGCTCAACAAAGTGGGTCTTGATGCCATTGCGGTTGAGATAGTCCAAGACGAGCGACGAAATCTCGGCATTCATCTTACCCTTATTCTCAATCTTTGCCCTCTTGATGTTGTAGAAGGCGGTGGCATCGTCCTTAAAACGAATGATTATATGCTCATCGCTTTCGGTCTTATAGACCTGCTTGCTTTTACCCTCGTGGAGTAACTCAAGCTGCTTCATAATCCTTACCTTTTATTTATTACGAAAGTAGTTAACTGCATTCGAGAAGATATCCTGAACCTTCTCGCCGTGGATGTTCTTCATAAGGTCGCGCTCGTAACGCTCCGTATGTCCCATCTTGCCGAGAATCTGACCCGAGGGATCAATGATACCCTCGATACCGAAGCTCGAGCCGTTGGGGTTGTAGGGCGAATCGGTAGTGGGTCGACCCTCCGAATCTACATACTGGAATGCCACCTGACCATTGCGGAAGAGCTCTTCGGCAAGCTCGTCGCTAACGACAAACTTACCCTCACCGTGGCTAACGGCGATAGAGTGGATATCGCCCACCGAGAACGACGACAACCAAGGCGAAGCAACAGTACCTACGCGCGTAGATACAATCTGCGAGATATGGCGGTTGATATCGTTACGGAACAGGGTAGGTGATGCCTTCGTCACCTTACCCAAGCGACCATAGGGCAACAAGCCCGACTTAACCAAAGCCTGGAAGCCGTTACAGATACCGAGCATCAAGCCACCACGGTCAAGCAGTGCGTGGATAGCATCGGCGACATCCTTGTTGTTGAGCACATTTGCGATAAACTTACCGCTACCATCGGGCTCATCACCTGCCGAGAAGCCACCCGAAAGCATCATAACATGACACTCGTCGATATGCTCCTTCATCTCCTTGATAGACTCCAAGACATCGTCGCCCGTGAGGTTTTTGAAGACGGCGATATCGACCTCGGCACCAGCACGCTCAAAGGCGCGGGCAGTATCGTAGTCGCAGTTGGTACCTGGGAATACGGGGATATAGACCTTAACCTTATCAACAGGCGCACCCTCATAGCGCTTAACCAATCCCTTGCCATCGCTAACGCGGGTAGGCTCGCCCTTCTTGCCCTTGTCGGCATATACCGAGGTATACTTCTCGGTGTTCGCCTCCAACAACTCCTCCAACGGCAGGCGTGTGCCATTTACGAAGATTGCCTCCTCGGCTACGGTCTTACCGATAAGCTCTGCCGAGGGGTGGTTCAAGGTACGGCGGCTCTCAACAACGATTGAGCCGTACGAGAGGTTGTAGAGCATCTGCTCGTCGCACTCCAACGCAGCACCAATCTTATTACCGAACGACATCTTAGCCACAGCCTCCGCTACGCCACCAAAGCCAACGGCATAGGCTGCAACGATATCGCCCGAGAGAATCTTATCGGCAACGAAGTTAAAGTTCTCCTTAAGCTGGTCGGTATTGGGCATATAGTTAGCCTCGGGAGTATGGCGCACAACATAGATATTGTGGCCGCCCTCCTTAAACTCGGGGCTGATAACATTGCGGGCATCGACAGTTGTGATACCAAATGCCATAAGCATAGGAGGCACATTGATATCGCGGAAAGTACCGCTCATAGAGTCCTTACCGCCAATCGAAGGCAAGCCGAGCTCTACTTGCATCTTCAAAGCGCCAAGCAATGCTGCAAGGGGCTTACCCCACGACTTAGCATCGGTCATACGCTCGAAGTACTCCTGATACGAGAAGCGCATATTATCGTAGCGAGCACCCGCTGCAACAACCTTAGCACAAGCATCCACCACGGCATATGCAGCACCGTGATAGGGGCTCCACTTAGCGATGAAGGGGTTGTAGCCAAACGCCATAATACTTGCCGTATTGGTAAAGTGGTTGCCCACGGGCAACTTCTGCACCGACACCTGTGTCTCTGTCGTCTGTGTCTTACCTCCAAAGGGCATCAACACGGTAGATGCACCGATGGTAGAGTCGAACATCTCGATAAGACCCTTCTGCGAAACGACATTGTCGTCAGAAAGGTTGTTCTTCATACGCTTCGTTGTCGTTACACCCTCAACCTTGCGCTCGAAGGGGTTGATATTCTCAACGCCACCGATAGCAATCTTGGTGTAGTGCTTAGCACCAGCCGAGTCGATGAAGTCGCGCGAGAGGTCTACGACAACCTTGCCGTCCCAGTACATACGCATACGGCGAGTATCCGTAACATCGGCAACATAGGTAACCTCGACATTCTCCTCGTGGCAGTAGCCGATAAACTCATCCATATCCTTGCGCTCGATAACCACCGACATACGCTCCTGCGACTCCGAGATAGCGAGCTCCGAGAAGTTCAGACCGTTGTACTTGGTGGGAACGCGGTCGAGGTAGATATCCAGTCCATCGGTAAGCTCACCGATAGCAACGCTCACGCCACCAGCACCAAAGTCATTCGACTTCTTGATAAGGCGTGTAACATCGCCACGACGGAACAGACGCGAGAGTTTGCGCTCCTCGGGAGCATTACCCTTCTGCACCTCTGAGCTACACTCCTCCAACGAGGTGAGCGTATGCTCCTTTGATGAGCCAGTAGCACCGCCAACGCCATCACGGCCTGTACGGCCACCGAGCAACAATACCACATCGCCAGGTGTGGGGCTCTCACGGCGCACATTGTCTGCCTTAACAGCACCGACAACGGCACCTACCTCCAAGCGCTTAGCCACATAGTCGGGGTGGTAGACCTCGCGAACATGGGTTGTGGCAAGACCTATCTGGTTGCCATAGCTCGAATAGCCCACAGCAGCCTTGGTAGAGATGATGCGCTGGGGCAACTTACCCTCCATAGTCTCATCAACAGGCTTATAGATATCACCAGCACCCGTTACACGCATCGCCTGGTAGACATAGCTACGGCCTGACAATGGGTCACGGATAGCGCCACCAAGACAGGTAGATGCGCCACCAAAGGGCTCAATCTCGGTGGGGTGATTGTGTGTCTCGTTCTTAAACTGCAACAACCAACGCTCCATCTGGCCATCAACATCGACATTTACAAAGATGCTGCAAGCGTTGTTCTCCTCACTCTGCTCCATATCGTCGAGCTTACCCATCTTCTTAAGATAGCGAGCACCGATAGTAGCAAGCTCCATAAGGCAGAGGCTCTTTTGCTCTCGGCCAAGCTCCTTGCGAATCTTGCGCATAAGGTCGAGCGACGATGCCATCTCCTCCTTCATAAACGACTCGTCGAGCGTAATCTCCTCGATTTCGGTGGTGAAGGTGGTGTGGCGACAGTGGTCGCTCCAGTAGGTATCCAAGATACGAAGCTCTGTCTCCATAGGGTCACGACCCTCCTCACGGAAGTAGTTCACTACCTCACGCAAGTCGTCGGCATTCATCGCCAAGCCATTTGCCTTGCAGTAGGGCGCCAACTCCTCCTCACGCATCTCGCGGAAGCCCTCCAAAACGGCTACGGGCTTAACCTCGGCACTCTCCAAGTCAGAGAGAATCTCGAGGTTCTTTTTGCGTGACTCAACGGCATTGATTAGATACTTCTCGATGCGAGCCATAGCCTCGGCGTTGATGCTATCGTCGAAGATATAGAGGCGCGACGACTTAATCTTAACCTCGGCCTTGGGGTCGATAAGGTGAACACAGTCTACGGCAGATGCTGCACGCTGGTCGAACTGACCAGGCAGGAACTCAACAGCCAAGGCGGGCTTACCGCCAAAGTCGCACTCGTCGGTAACCGAGTCGGTAACGACCTCGCCAAAGACCGAGTAGCGGCTCTTCTCCAACAGCTCGTCGCTGAAGCCGAAGAGGTCATAGACATTGATAAAGCGTAGTTGCTCGATATTTAGTCCCAAATTGGTATTCAGCTCGTGGCGCAGGGTATCGGCCTCGACCTGAAAACGGGGATACTTCTCAACAAAAATACGGCGATTCTTCATAATCGGGTAGTTGTAGAAAGGGTTAATGGGTTATAATTCTGCTGCAAGAACCTTCTCGGTCTGTGCCTTGCGGAAGGCGATAAGACGCTCCTCGAGAGCCTTGTCCGTAAGAGCAAAGATTGAGGCTGCGATAAGCGCTGCATTCTTCGCACCGTTGATTGCGGTTGTCGATACGGGGATACCGCCAGGCATCTGAACGATAGAGAGCAATGAGTCCATACCGCCAAGCGCCGAAGTCTTGATAGGTACGCCGATAACGGGAACGGTGGTCAAGGCAGCGGTAACGCCTGCAACATGCGCAGCACCGCCCGCGCCCGCGATAATAGCGCCTATACCGCGCTCGCGAGCCGACTCGGCATATTCAACCATAAGATGGGGTGTGCGGTGTGCCGAGATAACGCGCTTCTCGTACTCGATGCCCAACTCCTCCAAAGTCTCAACAGCGGCCTTCATAATATCCCAGTCGCTGGTAGAGCCCATAATAACTGCTACTTTCATAATCTAAGTTTTATAATTTTTGATTCAATTTTTCAAAAAACAAACGACCGCCTGTACCATAGGTACACGCGGCCTTTAACCCTTAAAAATCGCACTTTTTGCCCTCAATAGCCACAATGTGAGCCTGATACGCCCTTTGTATTGGCTGCTTCGAAGTAGTCCACAACGAATCCAACAACCTCCCCCATCGTCGAGTACGATGAAGAATGTGGCCTTTTACGCCAAATCGGTGTTGATGGGTAAGTCGATTCATACGACAAAGATATATTTTTTTTCGCGATTTGGGAAACCTAAATAGAGATTTTTCAAAAAAAAATCAACAATTTCAAAAAATTAAAAAAATTGAAAAATCTTCCTATAAAATAGTTGCGAGATTTCGAAAAAATACTTACCTTTGCACCAATTTAATAAGATATTAATTCCACTATGAAGCATCGTTCAAATAATCAGCCAACTTCGTCTCCGCAGACTCTGTCGGCATTGGTATCTTGTCGAGGCTTCAATAATGATGGACATATTGTTTTTAACTAATACGGGCGACTCTTTGGGTCGCCTGTTTTTTGATATATGGCTACCAACAGAATTATCATCAAAAATGGCTCGGTTTTGGGCCGCAAAAGCGAGGACATCGCTATCGTAGATGGTCGCATTTCAGAGCGCAGTGAGCACATCGAAGCTACCGCCAACGACACCGTAATAGATGCCAAGGGCTTGGTTGTAGCACCCGCATTTGTCGATGTTCATGTTCACCTTCGTGAGCCTGGCTATGGCTACAAGGAGCGCATCGCAACAGGCACTATGGCGGCTGCCCGTGGCGGCTACTCTACCGTCTGCTCGATGCCCAACCTCAACCCCGTACCCGACTGCGTAGAGAACCTCAAGGTGCAGCAGGACATCATCGACCGAGATGCCAAGATTGAGGTGTTGCCCTACGCCGCTATCACCATCGGTCGCAAGGGCGAGGAGCTGGTGGATATCGCATCGCTCAAAGGCAAGGTTTGCGCCTTCTCTGACGATGGTAGCGGTGTTCAGGTTGATGGTATGATGGAGCGCGCGATGACCGAGGCGGTGAAGCACGACCAGCTGATTGCTGCACACTGCGAGGTCGAGGAGTTGCTCAAGGGTGGCTATATCCACGATGGCGAGTATGCCAAGCAGAATGGACACAAGGGCATCTGCTCCGAAAGTGAGTGGGCACAAGTGAAGCGCGATATCGAGATTGCCGAAAAGGTTGGCTGTCGTTATCATGTTTGCCATATCTCGACCAAGGAGACCGTAGAGCTTGTTCGTGAGGCAAAGGCTCGTGGCGTAAAGGTTACTTGCGAGACAGGCCCCCACTACCTAATCTTTACGGATATGGACCTCGAGGAGGATGCTCGTTGGAAGATGAATCCCCCACTTCGCTCGGCAGAGGACCGTGCAGCACTTATCGAGGGTATTAAGGACGGCACAATTGATATGATTGCTACCGACCACGCACCCCACAGCGTAGAGGAGAAGTCGAAGGGCTTGAAGGATAGCGCAATGGGCATCGTAGGTTTGGAGACCGCCTTTGCAGCACTCAACACCCACCTTGTACGCAAGGGCATTATCTCGCTTGAGCGCCTCATCGAGCTTATGAGCTACAACCCCCGCCGAGTATTCCGCATCGAGGGTGGCTTGGAGGTTGGCGACCGTGCCGACATCGTCTTACTCGATACCGAGAAGGCTTGGCGTGTAGATAGTAAGAAGTTCTTCTCGATGGGCAAAATTTCGATGTTCGACGGAAGAGATATGGTGGGCGACATCGCTATGACGATACATCGTGGCGAAGTGGTCTACAAAGCAGAATAATAGGACAAAAATCAAAAACAAAATAATAAATCAAAAGTAGATGAAACCTTTTACCAAGAAACTTGTACTTGAGAACGGCAAGGAGTTTCCGGGCTATGGCTTTGGCTCGAACCGCGTTGCGGTATGCGAGTTAGTCTTCAACACCTCGATGGTGGGCTATCAGGAGATTGTTTCCGACCCGACTTACACCGACCAGATTGTGGTGATGACCTACCCTCTAATGGGCAACTACGGCTTTATGGACGAGGACTACGAGAGCAAGTTCCCCGCAATGGGCGGTATGGTTGTTCGTGAGTGCTGCGAGGCACCCAGCAACTTCCGCTACACAAAGACCATGAACGAGACCTTCGAGGAGTTGGACATCCCAGGTATCGCAGGTGTCGACACCCGTATGATTACCCGCATCATTCGTGAGGAGGGCACTCAAAAGGCTGTTATCGTAGACTACGCAATGCCCCACGACGAGGCTATGAAGCTTATCGCCGATAACGACCTTCGCCACGACCAGCTGGAGCGTGTCAGCTGCAAGAAGCGCTGGTTCTCGCGTACGCCCAACCACAAGTGGGATGTAGTGGCTATCGACTGCGGTATTCGCTACGGCTTTGTGCGTCAGTTCAATGCCAAGGGCTGCAATGTAACTATCGTACCCTACAACTCTACAGCCGAGGAGATTATGGCATTCAACCCCGACGGCATCTTCGTATCGAATGGTCCTGGCGACCCCGCAGATGCTGCTATCGTGAGCAAGACCATCGCCGAGTTGCGTGGCAAGTTGCCCATCTTCGGCGTAGACCTCGGTCATCAGCTTATCGCCATCAGCTATGGCGCCAAGAACGACAAGCTCCGCTTCGGCCACCGTGGTGCTAACCACCCCGTGAAGTATCTCGACAACCCCAAGCTCGAGATTGTAACTCAGAACCACGGCTATGTAATCAACGAGGAGTCGTTGAAGGCTACCCCCTTGAAGGTTACACACCGCAACCTTCTCGACAACACCATCGCTGGTGTCGAGGCTGTCGAGGACAAGGTATTCTCGGTGCAGTATCAGCCCGATTGCACGCCCGAGGCGAGCAGCAACTATCTTTTCGATAAATTCATTAAATTGATGGAGGACGAGAAAAATGCCTAAGAGAACAGATATTAAGAAAGTAATGGTTATCGGCTCAGGCCCTATCGTTATTGGTCAGGCAGCCGAGTTTGACTACGCAGGTACGCAGGCTTGTCTTGCACTCAAGGAGGAGGGTTATCAGGTAATCCTCGTGAACTCTAACCCTGCAACAATTATGACCGATACCCATATTGCCGACAAGGTATATATGGAGCCTCTCACCTTGGAGTATGTAGCGAAGATTATCCGCTATGAGCGCCCCGACGCTATCGTTCCTGGTCTTGGTGGCCAGACAGGTCTTAACCTCGCCGTACAGCTCGCCAAGAAGGGTATCTTGGAGGAGTGCGGTGTCGAGATTCTCGGTACCTCGTTCACCTCTATCGAGGAGGCTGAGGACCGTGAGCTCTTCAAGGAGCTCTGTATGCGCATTGGCGAGCCCGTTATCCCCTCGCACATCACCAACTCTATCGAGGAGGGTATCGAGGCAGCTAACGAGATTGGCTACCCCGTAGTTCTTCGCCCCGCATTTACGCTTGGCGGTACAGGTGGTGGTTTTGCCGACAACGAGGAGGAGTTGCGCGACATTATGCGTAACGCTCTCGCCCTCTCGCCCATTCATCAGGTATTGGTCGAGAAGAGCATCAAGGGCTACAAGGAGATTGAGTTCGAGGTAATGCGCGACAAGAACGACACGGCTATCGCCATCTGCTCGATGGAGAATGTCGACCCCGTAGGTATCCACACTGGTGACTCTATCGTGGTTGCTCCGAGCCAGACCTTGGCAGCTAAGGAGTACAATATGCTCCGCTCAAGCGCCTTGAAGCTTATCCGTGCCCTAAAGATTGAGGGCGGTTGCAATGTGCAGTTTGCACTCGACCCCCTCTCGTTCAAATACTTCATCATCGAGGTTAACCCCCGCGTGAGCCGCTCATCGGCACTTGCTTCGAAGGCGAGTGGCTACCCCATCGCCCGAGTTACGGCAAAGGTGGCTGTGGGTATGACCCTCGACGAGATTCGTATCGCCAACACCCCGGCAAGCTTTGAGCCCACCTTGGACTACATCGTTACGAAGGTTGCCCGCTTCCCCTTCGATAAGTTTAGCGACGCATCGAACGAGCTTGGCACACAGATGAAGGCTACGGGTGAGGTTATGTCTGTTGGTCGTACCTTCGAGGAGGGCTTGTTGAAGGCTGTTCGCTCGTTGGAGACTGGCGTATGCCACATCTACCACAAGAAGTTCGACACTATGTCCGTAGAGGGCATCTTGGCATATATCCGTAAGGGTACCGACGACCGTCTGTATGCTATCGCCGAGCTTATCCGCCGTGGTGTAGACCTACTTCATGTTTACGACAATACGAAGATTGACCTCTTCTTCCTCGAGAAGCTCAAGAACATCGTCGAGATGGAGAACATGCTCAAGGAGAATGTCAAGGATATCGAGACCCTGCGCGATGCAAAGCGTATGGGCATCAGCGATAAGTTTATCGGTCAGCTATGGTCGATGACCGAGAGCGAGGTATTCCTTATGCGTAAGGCAAACAACATCTTCCCCGTATACAAGATGATTGATACCTGCGCTGCCGAGTTCGACTCGAAGGTGCCTTACCTATACTCTACCTACGAGCAGGAGAACGAGTCGATAGTATCGGACCGCAAGAAGATTGTGGTTCTCGGCTCTGGTCCTATCCGTATCGGTCAGGGTGTCGAGTTCGACTACTCTACCGTGCACGCCATCTGGGCTATCCGTGAGGCTGGCTACGAGGCTATCATCGTCAATAACAACCCCGAGACCGTATCTACGGACTACACCACCAGCGACAAGCTCTACTTCGAGCCTTTGACCGTCGAGGATGTGATGAATGTTATCGACTTGGAGAAGCCTACGGGTGTCGTTGTATCGTTGGGTGGCCAGACCGCTATCAACCTTGCTAAGCCCCTTGCCGACCTCGGCGTAAATATCGTAGGTACCGGCATCGAGGCTATCAACAATGCCGAGGATAGAAAGTGCTTCGAGGCTATTATGCGCCGTGCAGGCATCCCACAGCCCGAGGCTGAGGCTATCACCGACATCGAGCGTGGTGTGGCAGCTGCCGAGCGCATCGGCTATCCCGTATTGGTACGCCCCAGCTATGTGTTGGGTGGTCGTGCTATGCAGATTGTCTCGAACGAAGAGGCTTTGCGCCACTACCTTAAGACCGCCGTTGAGATTAACGAGGACCAGCCCGTGTTGGTTGACAAGTATATTATGGGTAAGGAGTTGGAGGTTGATGCTATCTGCGACGGCACCGATGTCTTTATCCCCGGTATTATGGAGCATGTCGAGCGCACCGGTATCCACTCGGGCGACTCTATCTCGGTATACCCCACCTTCAGCGTTAGCCAGAAGGTTAAGGATACAATCATCGACTACACCATTCGTCTTGGTAAGGAGATTGGCATCATCGGCTTGTACAATATCCAGTTTATCGCCGACGACCGCGATATGGTCTATGTCATCGAGGTTAATCCACGCTCATCGCGTACCGTGCCCTTCCTCTCGAAGGCTACTGGCACACCTATGGCGAAGATTGCCACAAATGTTATGCTTGGCTCGTCGCTCAAGGAGCAGGGCATCAATGTCATCGTTCCCGAGGAGAAGAAGCGCTGGTATGTTAAGACCCCTGCATTCTCGTTCGCCAAGATTCGTGGCGTAGACTCTTACCTCTCGCCCGAGATGAAGTCTACGGGTGAGGCTATCGGCTACGACTCGTCGTTGCGCCGTGCGCTCTACAAGTCGTTGCAGTCGTCGGGTATGACCATCGTCAACTACGGTACTATCTTCGTGTCGATTGCCGATGCCGACAAGCCTCGTGCTCTGCCTCTTATCCGCCGCTTCTACGAACTCGGCTTCAATATCGAGGCTACGAGTGGCACTACGAAGTTCTTGCGCGAGAATGGCATCCGCACTCGTTGCTTGAAGAAGCTCAGCGAGGGCTCTACCGAGATTTTCGACTCGATCCGCAAGGGCCATGTAAACTATGTTATCAACACCATCGACATCAACCAGCATAGCTCACGCCTCGACGGCTACGATATCCGTCGTTGCGCTGTGGAGAACAATGTTACAATCTTCACCGCATTGGAGACTGTGAGCGTACTTCTCGATGTATTGGAGGAGATCACGCTGGGTGTATCGACAATTGATGCAGAATAATGTATAAGAAAGGTATCTATACGATTTTGAGTAACGAGCCTCTAACACCTGCGGTATACCGTATGGTGTTGGAGGGCGATACCCAATATATCACCCGTTCGGGACAGTTTATCAATATTGAGCTTACGGGCAAGTTCTTGCGCCGCCCTATCTCGGTAGCTGACTACGACGAGCGCACCGTTACTATTATATATAAGGTAGTAGGTAGCGGCACGGAGCAGATGCGTGGTATGGTTGCGGGCGAGAAGCTCGACATCCTCACAGGTCTTGGCAACGGCTTTTCTACGGATAACGATGCCAAGCGCCCCTTGCTTGTTGGCGGTGGCGTAGGTGTTCCTCCTATGTATAACTTGTGTAAGCGTTTGCTCTCGGAGGGCAAGCGCCCCACGGTTATCATCGGCTTCAACACCAAGGCGGAGCTCTTCTACGAAGAGGAGTTCAAGGCGTTGGGCGTAGATGTCGTTGTGGCTACGGCTGATGGCTCGGCTGGCGTCAAGGGCTTTGTTACCGACGCTATCCGCGAGGCAAAGGTCGAGTTCGATTACCTCTACACTTGCGGTCCTCTGCCTATGCTCAAGGCGCTGTACGATGCTACGGACACCCCCGCAGAGTTTAGCTTCGAGGAGCGTATGGGTTGTGGCTTTGGTGCTTGTATGGGTTGCTCGTGCAAGACCAAGTATGGCAACAAGCGCATTTGCAAGGATGGTCCAGTACTTAAACGAGAGGAGATTATATGGTAAAGCACTACGACACATCGGTTGAGCTTTGCGGAGTGAAGCTCGCCAACCCCGTGATTCCCGCATCGGGCACCTTTGGCTTTGGTAGAGAGTTCGCCGAATACTACGACCTCGACTGCCTTGGCGCTATCTCGTTTAAGGGTACTACGCGCGATGCCCGCTTTGGCAACCCCACACCCCGTATTGCGGAGTGCACATCGGGTCTTATCAACTCGGTAGGCTTGCAAAATCCTGGTATCGACAAGGTTATCTCGGAGGAGCTACCCCACCTTCGCCAAATCTTCCACAACCCCATCGTAGCCAACATCAGCGGCTTCTCGTTGGAGGAGTACGAGGAGTGTTGCGCAAAGATTGACAAGGAGGAGCAGGTCGAGATTATCGAGGTCAATGTATCGTGTCCCAATGTTCACAATGGCGGTATGAGTTTCGGCACACAGCCCGAGTCGGCAGCCGAGGTAACACGCCGTGTTAAGGCCGTAACGACGAAGCCCGTGTTTATCAAGCTCAGCCCTAATGTTACGGATATCGTGGCTATCGCCCGTGCTTGCGAGGAGGCAGGTGCAGATGGTATCTGTTTGATTAACACTCTGTTGGGTATGCGTATCGACACTGTTCGTCGTAAGCCCGTTATTGCCAACAAGATGGGTGGTTTCTCGGGTGATGCTATCTTCCCCGTGGCTGTTCGTATGGTCTATCAGGTGGCAAATGCTTGTAAGATTCCCGTTATGGGTTGCGGTGGCGTAAGCTCGGCATCGGATGTTATCGAGATGATGATGGCGGGTGCTACGGCTGTTCAGGTGGGAGCTGCCAACCTCAAGAACCCCTATGCTGCAAAGGAGATTATCGAGGCTCTGCCCAAGGAGATGGAGCGCCTTGGTATCGAGCGCCTTAGCGACATTATCGGTATTGTAAAGTAAATTATAACCTTAAAACTGAATATATTATGTCAAAGCGTGATGTTATTATTGCTTGCGATTTTAGCAGCAAGGAGCAGACACTCAACTTTTTAGATAAGTTCACAGGTCGTAAGCCCTTTGTGAAGATTGGTATGGAGCTCTTCTATGCCGAGGGTCCCGAGATTGTACGCACCATCAAGGAGCGTGGCCACCGTATCTTCCTCGACCTTAAGTTGCACGATATTCCCAACACCGTTAAGAAGGCGATGTCGGTATTGCGTAACTTGGATGTCGATATGACCAATGTACACGCTGCGGGTACGGTAGATATGATGAAAGCGGCTATCGAAGGTCTTACTCGTGAGGATGGCACTCGTCCCTTGCTTATTGCCGTTACACAGCTCACCTCGACTTCGGAGGAGCGTATGCAGAAGGAGTTGCTTATCGGCGCTTCGATTAACGACACTATCGTTAAGTATGCCGAGAATGCCAAGGCTGCAGGCCTCGATGGCGTTGTTTGCTCACCCCTCGAGGCTGCAATGGTTAAGGAGGCTTGTGGCAAGGAGTTTATGACCGTAACCCCCGGTGTTCGCTTCGCAGATGGCGATGTTGGCGACCAGGTGCGTGTAACTACCCCCGAGCGTGCCAAGGAGATTGGCTCGGACTTTATCGTCGTAGGTCGCCCCATTACTGCTGCCGACGACCCCGTTGCCGCATATGAGCGTTGCATGCGTGAATTTGCTGAATAATTAACGAATAAAACAATATCACTATGGAGAAGAAAATAGCAAAAGACCTTTTGTCTATCGGCGCGGTATTCTTGCGCCCCGAGCAGCCCTTCACTTGGGCAAGTGGCATCAAGAGCCCTATCTACTGCGATAACCGCCTTACACTCACAGCCCCCGAGGTGCGCAACCATGTCGAGGAGGGTTTGGCAGAGCTTATCCGCAAGCACTACCCCGAGGTGGAGGTGTTGATGGGTACATCGACCGCAGGTATCGCCCACGCTGCTATCACCGCTACAATTCTTAACTTGCCTATGGGCTATGTTCGCTCTGGCTCGAAGGACCACGGCCGTGGCAACCAGATTGAGGGTAAGTTGGAGAAGGGTCAGAAGGTCGTTGTTGTCGAGGACCTTATCTCTACCGGCGGTAGCTGTATCGAGGTTGTCGAGGCTTTGCGCAATGCAGGTGCCGATGTTTTGGGCATCGTGAGCATCTTCACATACGGTATGCAGAAGGGCTTGGATCGCTTGGCAGCTGCCGAGGCAAAGAACTATTCGTTGTCGAACCTCGACGCTTTGGTAGAGGTTGCTGCCGAGGAGGGTTATATCAAGCCAGAGGACAAGGAGCGCATCCTTAAGTTCCGTAGCAACCCCTCAGACGAGAGCTGGATTAAGTAATTAAGAGTTATTGAGTTACAAGGTATGAAGCATTTGATTGACCCTACCGATTTGTCTGTTCAGGAGATTTCGGAGATTATTGCGTTGGCAGAGGATATCATCGCCAACCGCGAGAAGTATAGCGAGGTTTGCCGTGGCAAGAAGCTCGCAACGCTCTTCTATGAGCCCAGCACACGCACACGCTTGAGCTTTACCTCGGCGATGATGGAGCTTGGTGGCAATGTCATCGGCTTTGCCGATGCCAAGTCGTCGTCGGTATCTAAGGGCGAGACGGTGCAGGACACCGTGAGGGTTATCAACTGCTTTGCCGATATTATCGCTATGCGCCACAAGGTCGAGGGCGCACCCTTGGCAGCTACCGAGGTGTCGCGCACACCCATCATCAACGCGGGCGATGGCTCACACAGCCACCCCACGCAGACGATGACCGACCTTCTTACGATTAAACGCGAGTTGGGCACGCTCAACAACCTAACAATAGGTCTTGTGGGCGATTTGAAGTATGGCCGTACCGTACACTCGCTTATCAAGGCGATGACACGCTACGAGAACACCAAGTTTGTGCTTATCGCACCTCCCGAGTTGGCTCTCCCCGACTATATCAAGCACGATGTATGCGACCGCTATGGCATCGAGTACCGCGAGTCGAACGATATCGAGAGCGTTATCGGCGATGTCGATATCCTCTATATGACACGCGTACAGCAGGAGCGCTTTACCGACCTCGACGAGTACGAGCGCGTTAAGAATTGCTTCGTGTTGGATGCCGAGAAGATGCGTGGTGCCAAGGAGCGTATGGCAGTTTTGCACCCTCTGCCCCGTGTCAACGAGATTGCAATTGATGTAGATAGCGACCCCCGTGCCGCCTATTTCCGTCAGGTCGAGAATGGTAAGTTTGTGCGTATGGCGCTTATACTCAAGCTCTTGGAGTGGCAGAAAGACCCCTCTCGCCAGTTCGACCACGGTGGCAAGGACCTTGGTTGCAAGTGTTCGAACCCCTTGTGTATCTCGAACCTTGAGCCTGTGCGCCGCCGCTTCGAGACCACCGATGGCACAACACGCTGTGTCTACTGCGAGTGGAAGGCAGAGTAACGAACAACCTAAAAACAGCACAAAGGCTATCCTATCAAGGGGTAGCCTTTTGCTTTTAAGGAAAAAACTCAATGGTTAAATTGAAAAAGTCCGATATTATCACTATATTTGTACGATAAAAAGATTCACATATATAGCGATGACCGAGTATTACATTCATAATATTGATGATACAATAAGTGATAACATAGTGTCTGATATTTCATCAGACTATGGCTATATATGCTCACCGATGAATTACATAGGAGGTAAATATAAATTATTGAGCCAAATCATACCTCTGTTCCCGACTCAAATAGACACATTTGTAGACCTCTTTTGCGGTGGATGTAATGTTGGAATTAACGCACATGCAAATAAATATGTTTTCAATGATAATCTACTATACTTAATTGATTTGTACAAAGCATTCAACAATTCTAGTTATGAGGAGATTATCAAGCACATAGAGAGTAGAATCTCTGATTATGGTCTTTCTATGACAAACAATGAGGGATACAATAATCTTAGAAGGATATATAATACAGAGCGCAACCCATTAGATCTCTTTGTGCTTGTTGCATATTCATTTAATCACCAAATAAGATTCAACAACTCACATGAGTTTAATAATCCATTTGGCAAGGAGAGGAGTTGTTTCAATCCTAAGATGAACAAAAATCTATATGCTTTTGTAAATACTATTCAGAAAAAGAATGTAGAGTTTACTTGTTCTAATTTCGATGATTTTGATTTCTCATCTATCACTAAAAATGATTTTATATATTGCGACCCGCCATACCTAATTACCACTGGTACATATAATGATGGAAAGCGAGGTTTTACGGGTTGGGGTATAGCTGAAGAGACAAAGCTATTAAATTTACTCACTGAACTTAATACCCGCGGAGTTAGATTTGCGCTTTCAAATGTTATTAGACATAAAGGAAAGACTAATGATTTATTGACTGCATGGATTGAAAACAATAATTTTAATGTAATCCATGTTAATAAAGACTATGCAAACTCTAACTACCATACAATAAATAGAGATAAGCAAGCAACAGATGAAGTTCTAATAACCAATTATCAACCTCAAAAAGAACTTGCACTGTTTTAATAATATATTAGATGAGATATATCGGCAATAAAGAGAATATTATTGACAAGATACACAACATTCTAACAGTCAATGGAGTATCCGGAGAATCATTTTTTGATTTTTTCTCTGGCACTACAAATGTGGCTAAATTTTATAAAAAGTTAGGATACACAGTATCATCATCCGATATCATGTATATGTCATTCTGTTTACAGAAGGCCTATATAGAGAACAATGACGAGCCTCAGTTTGCCTCGTTAATTTCCACATTGCAACTATCAAGTCAATCTCTACTCTTTTCTACACCATTGGAAGTAGTAGTCGATTACTTAAACAGTATTGACGATGTAGAGGGATTTATTTATCAGAATTATACACCTGACGGTACAGCCAACTTGGAAATTCCTCGCATGTATTTTAGTAGCGAGAATGGTAAAAGGATTGATGCAATCAGACAACAGATAGAATCTTGGAAAATTAAGGCACTTATCACCGACTCCGAATATTATATTCTATTAACATGCCTAATTGAATCTGTTTCATTTTATGCGAATATATCTGGCGTGTATGCTGCCTTTCAGAAGAAATGGGATCCTCGAGCGACAAAAAAATTTATGTTACGCCCGATAAAGACCATTAACAATAACAAACTCAATCAGGTTTACAATGCAGATAGCATGTGTATTGCTGACAAAATCACAACTGATATTCTGTATTTAGACCCCCCATACAATGAGCGACAATACCTTCCTAATTATCATATATTAGAAACTATTGCGAAATATGATAATCCTGAGATAAAAGGTGTTACAGGAATGAGAAAGTATGGCAACGAAAAATCTCTGTTCTGCAATGCCAAGACCGCTATTGAGAGTCTTAATTATATAGCTAGAACTGCAAATTACAAGCACCTCGTATTGAGTTATAATTCCGAAGGTATAATGAAACAAGAGGATATTTTAGCTATACTATCCCAGTATGGCAATGTACGACTTGAGCAGTTTCAATACGCTAGATTTAAGAGCAATAGCAACGGTTTATCAAAAACCAAGAAACACATATTTGAACAACTATATATTTTGAGCAAATGACGACAAATAGTAAAAACTTATGGATTTTAACAGAGGAACGACCTAAAAAGGGTGTTCTTCAAATGATATTGTCATATTTTGCCAAAGACCATGAGTGTGGATTTTTTGGACAAGATCTTAAAATTCTACCGATACTAGATGATAAGAAATGCTTTAGCTTCACATACGAAGTGATAGGTTTTAACTCATCTATTGTTAATCATATATACATTAAAACCATCTCAGGTGTATCAAGTTTTACAGATTTTCTTATCTACTATCAGAACGATATTCCAAGAGTTAGCGACACTCCATTATATGCTATAGAGGAGACAAAAACTGATGATAAGGAGAGCCGAAACACGGGTGTATATCAGCGTTGTTCTAAATTTGTGTATATAAAAAATTTCTACCCAAAGACTAAAATGGTAATGCTATACGCATTAAAAGTTGGGCAGAAGGAGAAACCGACAAACACATATATCTTTGGCACAAGGCTATTACTAACATTGGGAGTAGACATTATTGGCAAAGAGTTAGATTCAAACATTTTTAAACCTTTCGCAAATATAAATGAAGTGATTAGGTTTAAGAATAATATGCCTAGACCTAAGTCATCTACCAATATACCTATTTTGCTTAGAAAGACATGTAATGCAATATATATTTCTGGTCGTTTATATAAGAACAACTCACTAACTCACGACCCCAATATTGGAGCAATCAGCATCATTTCTGCTGTTATTCGCAAATTAGGATGGCAGAAAGATATTATTGTTACAGAACATGGACTAAGTCAAAACCATGTAGGCAAACGAAACAAATTTGTACAGATTGCCAATCTTCTAGACATATCGTTGAGTAGACTAACCATTCCAAAAATACCATTGCCTACAGAGTATTGGCATTATGATATAACTGGAGAGAAACTCGGAACGATATTTATCCATACCGTTGTAGAGAACTTCACAGAAGGCTACTCAATTTTCGATAATCATGCAGGATGCGAGAAGAGCTACTTTATGACTTCGAAGCAAGAGTATATACCATTACAAAAATACTCCGATAGAGAAGCATACAAAGCTGGAGACAAAACCAAAATTGTATCAATCCCAGATTTAGTTCTACTTGATATAAGCGAAAATGAGATTATAACAATTGAAGGAAAGAAGTATTGCAATAAACAAGATGGCATAGATGAGCTCAATGGCTACGATTCATTTGACAAGCTATATTTAAATGTGCACTATCCGCATTTTAAGATTGTACGAACGGTCGTATTGTATGGTAGCAATAACGAAAAAATATGCGAGATTGAGGTAGGTTTCTTACTTAACGAAAAAGGTAAATTGATTTTGGGTGTAAAAGCGCCAAAAATATTCACAAGAGCTATCACGAATTTACTTGATTATTGGAAATAATTATTATGAGGGGTGTTTTAACACTCCTCATTTTGTTTGAATAATAAATTGTATTACCTTTGTCAGCAGTTAGGAAAATCAAACTATAAACTACTATGAAAAAGCTTTTTACACTCATTACTTTGGTTGTGGCAGTGCTCTTTGCTGCGTGCAATAACGAGCAGCAGGAGGCTGTACAGCACCTCTTCGTTACGGAGACTGTTCTCGAGGCTGACGCTAAGGGCGAGACCGTAACCGTATCGTACAACCTTGTAGCTCCCGTCGAGGGTGAGGTGGTTAAGACCAAGGTTGTCGAAGGCGAGGAGATGCTCGGCAATATCACTCAGCCAGCCGTAGGCATTATCCGCATCGAGGTTAAGGCTAACGAGGGCGACAAGCGCGAGGCTATCGTGGAGATTAGCTACATCAACGAGACCACATCTATCATTATCGAGCAGGCTACTGGCAATGGTGGCAATGGCGGTGGTGGCAACAACGACGACAACAACGACGACGAGGTTACCTTCAAGGCGTTGTGTCTCGATGGCTACTACTACGGCCAGAAGTATGGCGAGGGTGCTGACCGCTACGCCTTCTTCCTCTCGGACCAGGGTCTTAACAATGCAGGCCAGGCCTACACCAACGGCACATACTACTACATCGATGCCTTTGCGCCCGTTACAGGTAGCACAACGCTTCCCAACGGTATCTACCTCTTCGACAGCAAGAACACAGGCGCACCTAACACCATCAACAGCGAGAACAGCCAGCTTATCATCACTGGTGAGAGTGTCGAGGACACCCAGATTAAGTACCTTGATAATGCCACTATGATGGTTTCGGAGAACAAGATTGTGCTTGAGGTCGTTATCGATGGCACTACCCACAAGGTAACCTACAACGGTGGCCTTGAGTTGGAGGATGCCACCGAGGATAATGGCGATGGTGGCAACGACGACCCCACAGGCGGTCAGGATAAGGATGCGCAGTCTACCCTTACCGAGGACCACAATGTTTCGTTCGACGGCGAACACCGCGTAAAGTGGGTTTATGAGGGCGACTACTGGCAGACAGGCTACTCGAACTACACAATTATGATGATGAACAAGGCAAATGGCTATGTTTCGGGCGACACCTTGCAGCTCGATATCATCACCGACAACACATCGAAGACGGGCGACTTCTACGGCACATACAAGTGTTCGTATACTGCGGATAAGGGTGTTATGATGGCAGGCTTTACCAACGATTACTCTATGCCTGTAGGCTCTTGGCTCTATGACTACAACAACGGTGGCGCTTCGTATAAGGGCTACGCCATGATTGTTGCAGGCGAGCTTACAATCAGCGATGCTGGCAACGGCAACTCGACCATCGTTCTCGATGCCGAGGACTGCCTTGGCAACAAGATTACCTGCAACTGGACAGGCGTTATCGAGGAGGACTAAGCCTTCGGCATAACATAATAACGACAAGAGAGTCTATCGGTTTCGATAGGCTCTCTGTCGTTTCAGGGGGCTATTTGGGCGCTTCACCCCCACCCTTGGGCGATTGACCGAGGGGTGAGCAATAAATGGCGAAATATGATAGTAACTTTGTAATAGCAACAGTAATAAACCTTAAAATTTCAGCATTATGAAGAGACTTTTTACTATCATCGTGGCACTCGCCATCAGTGGCATCTGCTACGCATCGGAACCCTACACCGCCTACTGCACAATCCGTGGCGAGGAGTCGATGAGCAACCCCGGAAACCTCATCGGCAATGTCGAGATTGACTATGGGCAGAGCGCAAAGCGCAAAAGCTACCTCACCGACTCCACAGGCAAGCGCCTTGAGTTTGAGTCGATGGTGGCGGCAATGAACTATATGGCGGGCTATGGCTGGTCGCTCCACGACAGCTACACCACCATCAAGCGTATGCCAATAGACAACCGCCAACTCGACCGCATTGTGGTGGTCTGGATACTTAAAAAGGAGGTCACGACCTCTGCCGAGATTACCGAGGGGTTGGCAAGCAGTAGCCTCGACTACCTTAGTTACTAATGAGAAATGAGCAAATAGCAAAGTGCAATTAGCAATAATTTTTTCATTATCTATATGTCAGATATTCCCTCGCTCTGTGTATAAATATGTAGATATGCAAATATTTTGGCTCAAAAGAGTAAATAATTGGTCAAAAATTTTGTGGGGGGGGGAAATATATTAACTTTGTGGAAGTGAAACGAAATCAAAAACTTACAATAATATGAGAAGACTTATTTTAGCACTCGTTGCACTTGTGTGCGTAGGTGCAGTATCGGCACAAGAGCCCTACAAGGTCTTTTGCTCAATATCAGGTTCGTCATATCTTAAATCCAAAACGGGTCATATTGATATCAACTACGGTCAGGAGAACCCAAATAAGAGTTGGCTTGTAGATGAGACGGGCAAAGAGTTGGAGCTCAACTCTGTACCCGCAGTAGCAAATTACCTCTCGAAACTCGGTTGGGAGTTTGAGGATAGCAGCACTTGGGGAGAAGAGGGAAGACACTATGTTTGGGTGATGTCGAAGATGGTTACAGACGACAGCCAGATTACCGAGGGCTTTACCACGGCTCTTATGTATCAAAAAGCAAATAAACAATAACTAATAAACTTAATAATATGAAAAGACTTATTTTAGCACTCGTTGCGCTCGTATGCGTAGGTGCAGTATCGGCACAGGATGTAAAACTATTGGGTGGTCAGAATATCCCCGTGAGATTGATGACCGAGATTAACAGCAAGTATCGCACACAGGTTGCGCCCTATGGCATTGTCGATGCCAATATTATGGACTCAAAGGGCGAGAATATCGTAATCAGCCGTGGCACTCCCGTGGTGATGGACATCGAGATTCAGCGCGCCAAGGGCGTAGGCAAGGCGGGCTACATCAAGATTAACTGCGTATCGACCACCGCAGTAGATGGTCAGCGCATCAACCTTATCGGCACAAACATCGCACAGGGCGACGACCGTAAGGGCTTGGCAATCGGTCTTGGCGTAGGTCTTGGCATCGTGGTATGTCCTCCCTGCTTCTTCTGCCTCTGCATCAAGGGCGAGAATGTCGTAATCCCCGAGAACACCATATTGAGCAATATCGTGGTGAACGAGAACTACACAATCAGCGTTCAGTAACCGAATGAGTAAATAGGAGAAAAATCGACGAATTTTTCTCCTATTTACTTAAATTATGTTATCTTTGTTCTACCAAATACCTAAATACCTAAAAACTTTTAATTAACTATGCGTAAGATTTTACTTTCAATCGTTGCCATTGTCGCAGTCGCTTTCTCCGTTTCGGCACAGCAGAAGGGCGAGAGCTACTTTGGCGTAAACCTCGGCTATGAGACTGCAAAGGGTTGGTCAAAGGTTACCGTTCACTCGGCATATATCGATGATATCGAGGAGGTTACGCTCGGTGGCGATGACTTCGGCTTTGGCTTGGAGTATGGTTACTTCGTGGCTAACAACCTACTTCTCAAGGCACATATCGGCTACGGCTTCGATAAGGCGGGCGAGGATATCAGCCACTCGCTTAACATCACCCCCGGCTTGGCATACTATGTTCGCCTTGCCAAAGGTTTCTACTACACGCCTAATATCTCGCTTGGCTATGGTATGTCGATGACCAAGCAGAGCGACAATAGCTATCTTGCAGCAAATGGCCTTGTAGCAGAGTTGCAGCCCTTGGCTGTGGAGTTCCGCCCCACCAGTCGCTTTGCTATGACCGTGAGCCTTGCATCGTTGCAGTACGCCTTCCTCTCATCTGAAACCGAGATGCTCAATACCCCCGTTTCGATGGATGTTCAGGGCTTAAGCTTCTCACTCTTGACAAATGCTCAGGTAGGATTTAAGCTATACTTCTAAAAGGGAGATGTTAGTTATTAGTTGTCACTAGTGTCCACTAAAAAAAGTGGACGATTAAAAATTAAATAAATTTGGTTCACTAGAACCGAATCGTTCATTGACATTGTTGATATTTGATTTGTCGAAGAGGTCTCTCAAATGAGTTTTATCAGTAAGTGAGAT
>JAFTVX010000040.1 GCA_017465575.1 Alistipes sp.
GTTTGTGCATTCTCAAACAAACTGCAACCCGATTGATTGCGACGATAAGTGACCTTTTTTTTCATAATCATATTATTTTGTACAAATATACAAAATAATTTACTGATTAGCAAATGGTTAATTTATAGAACTTGCCTAAAATTATTGTCTAATTAAGTGATACAAAAATATATTAAAAAAGTGTAAATGGAGATTATTTAGATAAGATTTTTTGCACAGAGTATTAAAAAAAACAAAAAAAGGACATATTGAACAGGTTAGACGCAATAAAAATAGAAGTGGGGAGGGCAAAATTTTGTGGGTTAAAATGAGTTAATATGGGTTAAAATGAGTTAAAATATTTCTTCCAATGAAAGAGATATTAACTCATCGTAACACATTTAACTCATTGTCCGAGACAACGCAACCTTCCAGCCACCACTACCAATTTCTTGTCAGTTAGGCTTGGCTCAGCGCAAGAGAATCCCCCAAGGGATAGTACTAAAAGGTACAGCCCTTGGGGGATTGCTATTGGGATAGACCGCAGATTGCGGCTTTTCACGGCAAATTTTACTTGGCGTAGGATACCGAACGAGTCTCACGAATCACCGTAATCTTAACCTGACCTGGATAGGTCATCTCGTCCTGAATCTTCTTGGCAATATCGTGTGATAGTGCCTCAGACTCCTGGTCAGAAAGCTTGTCGGCACCGACAATTACGCGGAGCTCACGGCCTGCCTGGATAGCGTAGGTCTTGATAACGCCGGGGTACGAGAGGGCGATACCCTCCATCTCCTTGAGACGCTTGATGTACGACTCAACAACCTCGCGACGAGCACCGGGGCGAGCACCAGAGATAGCATCGCACACCTGAATGATGGGCGCAATAAGCGATGTCATCTCAATCTCGTCGTGGTGAGCACCTACGGCGTTGCATACCTCGGGCTTCTCCTTATACTTCTCGGCGAGCTTCATACCGATAATTGCGTGTGGCAATTCGGGCTCGTCATCGGGCACCTTGCCGATATCGTGCAAGAGACCTGCACGGCGTGCCGCCTTGGGGTTGAGGCCGAGCTCGGCAGCCATGATACCTGCGAGGTTAGCGGTCTCGCGGGCGTGCTGCAAGAGGTTCTGACCATACGACGAGCGGTACTTCATCTTACCGATAAGGCGGATAAGCTCGGGGTGGAGACCGTGGATACCGAGGTCGATGGTGGTACGCTTACCCACCTCGACAATCTCCTCCTCGATCTGCTTCTTGACCTTCGCCACAACCTCCTCGATGCGTGCGGGGTGGATACGGCCATCGGTAACGAGCTGGTGGAGAGCCAAGCGAGCAATCTCACGACGCACGGGGTCGAAGCCCGAGAGGATGATAGCCTCGGGGGTGTCATCGACGATAATCTCGATGCCCGTAGCTGCCTCCAAGGCGCGGATGTTACGACCCTCACGGCCGATGATGCGACCCTTGACCTCGTCAGACTCGATGTTGAATACCGTAACGGCATTCTCGATAGCGGTCTCTGTCGCTACGCGCTGGATAGATGCCACGACGATGCGCTTTGCCTCCTTCGTTGCCGAGAGCTTAGCCTCCTCGATGGTCTCTGCGATGTAGGCTGCAGCATCTGCCTTAGCCTCGTTCTTCATATTCTCGATAAGAATGTTCTTAGCATCCTCCGAACTCATGCCCGAAATCTGCTCCAAGCGAGTGTTCTGCTCCTTGATAACTGCTGCAAGCTCCTCCTTGCGTGCCTCGACGGTCTGGAACTGTACCTCGAGCTGCTCCTTACGCTTGTCGTAGTCCTGTGCTCGCTTCTCCAAGTCGCGCTCCTTATGCTGGAGGTTGGCCTCGAGCTGCTTGGCACGCTGCTCGCTCTGCTGAAGCTTCTGGTTACGCTCATTCACCTGGCGATCGTGGTCGCTCTTAAGCTGAATGAACTTCTCCTTAGCCTGCAACATCTTCTCTTTCTTTATCATTTCGCCGTCGGCCTCTGCCTGTGCGACAATGGCCTTAGCGCGTGTGCGGGCACCCATGAAGGCAGCAACTGCGCCTACGATAGCACCTACCACCACGCCGACGATTATTAAGGTAATGTCCATAGTAAAGTGTGGTTGTTATTATGTATTATTAAAATGTGTTAAAATATTTCACCTTAAAAAACAAAAAATCCGCAAAGACTCCTTAACTTGTTTGACGAATCCTGAGATAAGTCATAGGTGGGGCTCCGAGGCACGCAACAGTCCACTGGTGGCACTTACGCACCACACCCCGTGGGGTTGAGGCCTTGTTTTGTGGCATTACTCGAGAGTTGTCCCAATGTAATATTAGTTGTACAGATCGCAAAGCTTTTAAGGAATCTTGCGGGAATTTTGCGCGATAGCACACCACCAAGTGGTGCACCACCATCAAGAACGATGATATCGTTGGTTGTAAGGCCGATATCCGCCCCATAAGTTATGCCTTGATATAGCGTCGAATACGCTCCTCGATGGCGTGTAGCTCCTCAATGTCGGCATCGCCAAGTTGTGAGGTATGCTCCGTAGCCAACGATATCATCGAGTAGTATAATGCAGCCAACGCCAGACGGTCCGTAACATCTGACTTAGGTATCTTGGAGTACTCCATAACCTTGTCGTTCAGACGCTTAGCCGCCTCACGATACAACTCCTCCTTCTCGGCAGGCACGGTCATAGGATATAGACGACCTGCAATCGAAAGGTTTATTTTAATCTTGCCGTCAGCCATAGCCTAAATATTACTCTTCTAACTCTTTGGTCATAATAGCGATGCAACGGTCAACCTCCCGCAATAAGCTGTTGACACGCATTTTTGCTCGCTCAACATCGCGCGACGAGCCACGCATACCCTCCGAAAGTTCAAGACTTTTGAGGCGTGTCTCCTGCTCGCGCACTCTCTCCTCGAGGCGGTGTTTCTCGCCCTGCAACCTGTCGCGCTCCTTAACCAGAGCACGGCACTCGGCAGCGATACGCTCATGGTCGGCAATCAATCGCTCGACCTGGGCACTAAGGCGCTTTATTACTTCCTTTTCCGCCATAAAGAGTGGTTTCTTAAATTTTATTATCGCTCAAAGATATAAACTTTTTGGCAATTTTCAAAATTTTATACCTTTTTTCCTACGCCTTTACGCCTTTACGCCAATTCTGCATAAAGGTCGTAATCCTCCGAGTCGGTGATAACTACCGAGTAGAAGCGACCACGCAAGAGGCGCTTGCCCAAGCTGTCGATGATAATCTCCTGGTCGACCTCAGGTGAGTCATACTCCGAACGACCGATATAGAAATCACCCTCCTTGCGGTCGATAATAACACGCATAGTCTGACCTACACGGCGAGCATTATTCTCCAGCGACACACGCTCCTGAAGGCGCATAATGCGGTCTACGCGGTCATGCTTAACCTCCTCAGGCACATCGTCTTTGAGGCGTGTTGCCGAGTAGGTACCCTCCTCCTCGGAGTAGGGGAAAACGCCAAGGCGGTCGAACTTCGTGGTCTTGACAAACTCCATAAGCTCCTTGAAGTCCTCCTCTGTCTCGCCGGGGTAACCCACAAGAAGCGTGGTGCGAAGTGCGATATCGGGTATCGAACGGCGCAACTTCTC
This sequence comes from Alistipes sp., assembly GCA_017465575.1. Taxonomy (GTDB): domain Bacteria; phylum Bacteroidota; class Bacteroidia; order Bacteroidales; family Rikenellaceae; genus Alistipes. Next base: position 3,599 of record JAFTVX010000040.1, read on the forward strand.
GATAAGTGCCACGGCCTCAGCCTTGGTATGGCGACGCTTCATCGCCGTAAGCTGGTTATCCGAGATATGCTGGAAGGGGATATCGAGGTAGCGGCAAATCTTCTTCTCGCGCGCCATAACATCGATAACCTCATCGGGGAAGTCGGTAGGATAGGCATAGTGCAGACGCACCCACTCCAACTTCTCGATACGGCAGAGGCGTTCCAAAAGTTCTGCCAACTTTCGTTCGCCATAGATATCTACGCCATAGTAGGTGGTATCCTGTGCGATAACCATAATCTCGCGTACACCGCCCGCAACCAATGCCTCGGCCTCCTCGACAAGCTTCTCCATAGGCACAGAAGTATGGCGACCACGAATCAGCGGAATGGCGCAGTAGCCACACATCCAGTTGCAACCCTCCGAGATTTTGAGGTAGGCATAGTGCGAGGGTGTCGAAAGCTCGCGTTTTGTCGTATGCTCCTCACGCCACTTAGCACCCAAGCGCTCGACGATGCCTGCCCAGTCGTTGACACCGAAGAAGTCGTCGACCTCGGGCAACTCGGGGCGTAGCTCGTCGGCATAGCGCTGTGAGAGGCAACCCACAACGAAGAGTTCCTCAATCTTGCCCGCCTCCTTAAGTTGTGCAGCACGCAAAATGGTTTCCACAGACTCCTGCTTAGCATCGCCAATAAAGCCACAAGTGTTGATAACAACGACCTCGGCATCAGTGCGGTCGCTATCGAAGACCACTTTGTAGTCCATCGCAGCAAGTTGTGCTGCAAGATGCTCCGAGTCCACGGTATTCTTCGAGCAACCGAGGGTTATAATATTGATTTTCTTTGACATAGTCTCAACTATTTAGCCTCACCAAACAATGCGCGGACAAACTCCTTGCGGTCGAACATCTTAAGCTGGTCGATGCCCTCGCCAATGCCGATATAGCGCACCGGGATATTAAACTTATCGCTAATGCCGATAACCACGCCACCCTTTGCCGTGCCATCGAGCTTGGTGATCGTAAGCGATGTTACCTGCGTAGCCTCGGTAAACTGCTTTGCCTGCTCGAAGGCGTTCTGTCCCGTAGAGCCGTCCAAGACGAGCATCACCTCGTGTGGAGCATCGGGGATAACCTTCGACATCACATTGCGAATCTTCGTAAGCTCCTTCATCAAGCCCACCTTGTTGTGCAGACGACCCGCCGTGTCGATAAGCACCACATCGGCACCATTTGCCACTGCCGAGCGCAAGGTGTCGTATGCCACAGATGCGGGGTCTGAGCCCATATCCTGGCGCACCATCGTAGCACCGGCACGCTCTGCCCATACCGCCAACTGGTCGATAGCGGCAGCACGGAAGGTGTCGGCAGCACCGATATATACCTTGCGACCCGCCTTGGTGAGCTGCGCAGCGAGCTTGCCGATAGTTGTGGTCTTGCCTGCACCATTAACGCCCACAACCATAAGCACATAGGGCATACCCTCCTTAACCTCGATACCGAAATCCTTGGTCGAGCGGTGAGACTCCTCCATCAAATCGGCAATCTCCTCACGAAGAATGGCGTGCAACTCCTCGGTGTTGAGGTACTTGTCGCGTGCCACACGCGCCTCGATGCGCTCGATAATCTTCACCGTGGTATCTACACCCACATCCGAGGTGATAAGCACCTCCTCCAAGTCGTCGAGGACATCGGCATCTACCGTTGTACGACCCGCAATGGCGCGCTTAAGCTTGCCGAAGAAGCCCTCCTTGGTCTTCTCCAAGCCCGCCTCAAGCTCCTGACGCTCCTCCTCAATCGTAGGCTCGCCGTTCTCTGTAACGGGGGCACTCTCCACTACCTCGCCTTCGGTCGACGGTGTTATTGGTTTCTCCTCTTTCTTCTTTTTAAATAAGTCAAAAAATCCCATATCTATTCTTTTATTCTTTGTATAGTAAATATCTCTTTCTTAGCTGTTTAAACGCCTCAACATCTGCCGCCCAGCGAGCCTCAATCTCTTCGGCCGTAGCGTCCTCCATAATCATTTCGCGCACCCACTTTACGCCGATAAGTTTCTCGAACATAGGCTTAAAAAACTCCTCGCCCATCGCCAAGTTGTGGTAGGCATCGACAACATAGCCAATGTTGATGCCCTCTGCCCATATCTCCTCGTTGCTCAACCCACGAAGGTCTACGCCATAGCACTTTACGCCATTATGTGGCGGATTCTTCGACCCAGCATTTGGCATTGGCGTAAACGAAAAGTCGCAACCCTTCATCTCGGGGTGGCCAAAAATCTCGAATGGCGCCTCCGTGCCACGACCCATACTCAACACCGTACCCTCAAACAGGCAGGTCGAGGGGTAGAGGTATATCGAGTGTTGCGTAGGCAGGTTTGGCGATGGCGCAATAGGCAAAGTGTAGTGGGTCTGATGGTCGTAGTTACGGCACTTAACGACCGTAAGTTCTGCCTCCTTTGTCCAACCCTCGCCGATAGCCATCACCGCTATCTCGCCCATCGTGAGTCCGTGCACCACGGGGATAGGCAACCACCCCACTCCCGACTTATACTGCATATCGAGCGTAGGGCCATCGACATAGTGGCCGTTGGGATTTGGTCTATCCAAAACGATAACCGCACACCCAAAATCGGCACACGCATCTATCATACGCACCATCGATATATAATAGGTATAGAATCGCAAACCTACATCCTGCATATCGACAATAAGCGTATCAAACGAGCGCATCACATCGTCCGAAGGTCGCTGTGTGTTGCCGTCATAGAGAGAGAGGATAGGGATACCCGTGCGCTCATCGACGCTATTTTTCACTTTCTCGCCCGCCTCGGCACTGCCACGAAAGCCGTGCTCGGGCGAGAAGATACCAACGATATCGACACCCTCGCGGTGCATCATATCGACGATATGCTCCTCCTCGGAGTACATCGCCGTATGGTTTGCAAGTATTGCCACGCGCTTGCCCTCGACCAAGGGCATATACTCTGCCGTATCCGTTGCGCCCACCATCACCTCTTGGGCGGTAGCGGTAGCAAAAAGGGCAAATAGCACAACAATCAACAGAGCAAACCTACGCATAATATCTTAATATTGAAGCAAATACTCCTTGATAAAGCCATCTAAGTCGCCATCCATAACGGCATCGACATTCGATGTCTGGTAGCCTGTACGGTGGTCCTTAACACGCCTATCATCAAAGACATAGCTTCGAATCTGCGAGCCCCACTCGATGCGCTTCTTCGTCGCCTCCAACGCCTGTTGTGTCGCCATTCGCTTATCCAACTCTCGCTGATAGAGCTTCGAGCGAAGGATGCGCATAGCATTCTCGCGGTTCATAAGCTGTGAGCGTGTCTCCATATTCTCGATAAGGAACTCCACCACTTCGCCCGTCTCGGCATCCTTGCCGTGGTAGCGAAGGCGCACTGCCGTCTCCACCTTATTGACATTCTGACCACCCGCACCACTCGAACGGAAGGTATCCCACTCGTAGTCCGCTGGCGAGATATTAATCTCGATGGTGTCGTCTACCGCTGGCGAGATAAATACCGAGGCGAAGGTTGTCTGGCGCTTGTTGTTGGCGTTGAATGGCGAGAGGCGCACCATACGATGCACGCCACTCTCGCTACGCAGGTAACCATAGGCATACTCGCCCTCAAACTCCAAGGTGCACGACTTTACGCCCACCTCGTCGCCCGCCTGATAGTTGGCAACCTTAACGGTGTAGCCGTGAGCCTCGCCCCAGCGGGTATACATACGCATCAGCATCTGCGCCCAGTCGAGAGCCTCCGTGCCACCAGCACCAGCGTTGATATCCATAATGGCGCCCAACTTGTCCTCCTTGCCCGAGAGCATCTGTTTAAGCTCCAACTTCTCGACAAGCTCCACCGCCGAGGCGTACTGCTCGTCGGCCTCCTCCTCCGAGAGAACGCCCTCGGCCACAAAGTCGGGCACAAGGTCGAGGTCGGCAACGGTGCGCTCGGCAGCCTCGTAGTCGTCGATTGATGCCTTGATATCGGCAACTTTTTTAAGCTGTTTGCGTGCCTCGTCGGGGTTATCCCAGAAGTTAGGCTCCTCGGTGCGCTCCTGCTCATTTTGGAGGTCAATGCGGCGCTGCTCGACATCAATAGATGCCGAGAGCTTCGCCACACGCGCCTTTAGTTCATTTATCTGTTCTACTTGAAGCATTATTCTATCTCCCAGTCGAAACCATCTTTGCGGTCTTTGACTCTAATTCCAATTGCGGTCAAGTTATCGCGAATCTTATCCGATGTAGCCCAATCCTTCGCTGCCTTTGCCTCCATACGCATCGTGAGCAACATCTCAACAAGGGGCGACACCATATCCTTGCCACCTGCCTCGGCAGCCTTCTCGTTACGAAGACCGAGGATATCGAAGACATAGCGGTTTACGGTAGCCTTCAATGCCTCAAGGTCGTCGGCAGTGAACGACTGCTGACCCTCGGCAGCCTGGTTGATAATGCGCACCCAGTCGAAGAGGGCAGAGATCACCATAGGCGAGTTCAAATCATCCGCCATAGCCTCCGCACAACGGCGCTCCAACTCCTTAACATCCGAGGTCGACTTATCGGCGGGCTTAACCTTTGACAATGTCTCAACGGCCTTCATCAAGCGGTCGAGACCCTTCTCGGCTGCCTGCAACGCCTCGTTCGAGAAGTCGAGCGTCGAGCGATAGTGAGCCTGAAGCACGAAGAAACGAATGGTCATAGGCGAATATGCCTGTACCAAGATGGGGTGCGAGCCAGTGAAGAGTTGCTCCAAAGTGATAAAGTTGCCGAGCGACTTACCCATCTTCTGACCATTGATGGTAATCATATTGTTGTGTACCCAGTAGCGTGCCGAGTCCTTGCCCAATGCCGCTGTCGACTGCGCAATCTCGCACTCGTGGTGGGGGAACATAAGGTCCATACCGCCACCGTGGATATCGAACTGCTCACCGAGGTACTTGGTGCTCATCGCCGAGCACTCCATATGCCAACCGGGGAAACCATCGCTCCAAGGTGAGGGCCAGCGCATAATATGCTCGGGCGAAGCCTTCTTCCAGAGGGCGAAGTCGTAAGAGTGGCGCTTATCTGACTGACCGTCGAGTTCACGGGTGTTGGTTACGATATCGTCGAGGTTACGACCCGAGAGACGACCATAGCGGTAGTCCTTGTTGTACTTCTCAACATCGAAGTAGATAGAGCCATTCGACTCGTAGGCGTAGCCAGCATCAATGATGCGCTTTACCATCTCGATCTGCTCGATGATATGTCCCGAGGCGTGGGGCTCGATAGAGGGCGACTTAACGCCCAACTCGCGCATAGCATCGTGGTAGCGCTCGGTGTAGTAGTGGGCAATCTCCATAGGCTCCAACTGCTCCAAGCGTGCCTTCTTTGCAATCTTATCCTCGCCATCGTCGGCATCCTGCTCCAAATGACCTACATCGGTAATGTTACGCACATAGCGCACCTTGTAGCCCAACGACTGCAAGTAGCGGAACAGGAGGTCAAAGGTTACGGCAGGGCGTGCGTGGCCAAGGTGTGGATCACCATATACAGTAGGTCCGCAGACATACATACCCACATGCTCGGGGTTGATAGGCTCAAACTCCTCCTTACGACGAGTGAGCGTGTTGTACAAGAAAATCTTCTCCATAGTTTATCTTTTATTTTTCGATTATTCGTAGAGTTCCAAAACCACATCATATACCTCGGGACGGCTAAGGTAGCGGTCGAGGGCATCGACATACTTGGCATCTACCTCCTTGCCCTCCACATAGCGTGTCGCGGGGAGTGTAGAGTATACATCGAAGAGGTTTGATATGTGCATCGTCAAAACATTCATCATCGGGTCGGTCGAGTCGGCAGGCGTGATGCGGTCGATAGCCGTAATATAGTGCATCATCATATCGTCGAACGATAGCTGTGCCGACTGGCTATCCACCGAGGGGTTAGCCACCCAGTCGAAGCTACCCGCAACATCGTGGCTTGTGCGCAACACCTCGATAACATCGAGTGCCACATTATAAAGCTCGTTGCTCACCATAGGCGTAAAGGCTGAGCGTGTGGCAAACTGCAAATAGTAGGGCACCTTGTCGCCGTGATTTGCTATGTAGTTGATAGCCACCTCGTCGCCAAGTTTGAAGTTCTCCTCGGCAAACTCAAACGCCTCGTCGCTCAATGCCAGGAGGCGGTCGGCAGAGGTTGTTTCGTTGCCCTCGCGACGAGCCGTAGACTGCAATGCTGCCGCCAACTCCGAGAGGTCGTAGAAGTAGCTAAAGTAGTCGCCACCAGTGAGCGTAGGTCGGTTGATAGAGTCCTTCATAGCGGTCATCTCGGCAAGCATATCGACAGCCTCGTCGAGGTAGACCGTAGCATTCATCAGGTGGTGCTGACCGATATAGTAGTAGCCACGGATATAGGGCAAAATAGCGTTGTGGGTATAGCCGACATTGCTTGGCGGAAGCATCGCCAAACCACGGTCGAGCAACTCACGGGCACGCACCAAGTCGCCATCGCCATTGCGACGAATAAGCGCCGATGCCACACGGGCATAGTTCTCTCTAAATCGCGATGCCGAGAGGTTGTAGCGGTAGAAGTAGTCGACATTTACCCTCTCGTCGTCGAAGTTGCCGTTACGCAGGGCATACTCCGCTGTGTCGGCATCTGCCGAGTATAGCTCATAGAGGCGGTCGACATCCATAGAACCCACCTCCTGACCGCGCGAATAGGGCGTAGCAACAGGCACAAAGGTGTAGCTATAACCATCAAAGCGGGCATAGTCCACAATGCCATAGTCCTGCATAAGGTGCGCCTGGGTGAACGATATCGGTCGCTTCCAGTCGAAATTAGCAAAGAGGTCGAGCATCAAGAGGTGGTCTTTGGTAAGTACCGACTTCTCAACCTTGACAGGCACACGCTCCACAATAAACTCACGCATATCCTCGCCCACGATACCTGCCTCGATAGCGGCATCTGCATCAACGGGGATATAGTAGTTATCTGCACCGAGCAGGTAGTTGGTCTCGTTGCCCTCCAAGAAGCTATCCAGGCGAGGCATCAGACGACCCACCATACGATAGTCCTCCTTGCGCTCCTCCTCGGCGATAATCTCGCCATCGTCCAAAAGCACCATCTCGCCGTCGTTGATAGCCAAGGTCATAGCCTTGTCGCTATTGAAGAGTCGGATAGCATCCTTAAGGTTGAGGCTCGCTGCCGAGAGCTCATCGTTGTAGTCCCAGTAGTCGCCCACGATGGCGTAGTCCTCCATAAAGCGCTCCGACGAGAGCACAGCATCGTAGATGTTGTAGGATGTGGTATACTGGTCGTAGAGGCGCATAATGCGTGCATCAGGCTCCTTACCCGAAGCCACAAACTCCTGCAATACAGGGTCTATCTGCTCGACATTGCGCTGAGCATCTGCCAACGCCTTCGAGATATCGGTATATGTGCCGACCAAGCGCTGTGCCTTGCCCTCGGCATCACGATAGCGGATCTCATATATCTCGAAATCCTCGATACGGCGCTTCTCGTAGCGTAGACGGCGGGCACGCTCGTTATCCAAGACATCGACGATATTGGCAACGATGGTCCAATCGTTGACGAAGCTATACTTCTCCGAAGGTATGGTGAAGGGTACTGCATCGGCATCGTTGGCAGCAATCTTCATCTCATCGATATACCACTCGCCACCCAAGTACGAAGAGTTCATAACACGCACATCGGTGCGGTAGCCCTCAACCTCCTGACAGTACCACAAGGGGAAGGTGTCGTTATCGCCATAGTTGATAAGGATAGCGTTCTCGGGCACGGTAGTTAGGTAGTTCATACCGATATCGCGCGCCATAAAGCGACCCGAGCGGTCGTGGTCGTCCCAGTTCTCCGAGGCGAGCACCGCGGGAACGCTTGCCGAGAACAGTACGGCAACAACGGCCGTCGTGCGCAGAGCCTTGGGCGAGGTGAGCTTCATACGCTCAGCCACCGAACGCAAGATATCGGCAACAGCCATAACACCCAGACCCACCCATATAGAGTAGGCATAGAAAGCGCCGGCATAGACATAATCTCGCTCACGGGGCTCGTTGGGTGCGGTGTTGAAGTAGACAACAAGCGCTATACCCGTCATCACAAAGAGCAACAGCACCACAAAGAAGTTGCGCCAGTCGCGGTTGAGCTGATAGATAAGACCCATCAAGCCAAGCAACAGGGGTAAGAAGAAGTATGTGTTTCTCGCTCGGTTATTCGCCATATCCGAGGGCAGATTATCCTGCGGGCCACAGAAAATCTCGTCGATAAACTCTATGCCCGAGAGCCAGCCACCATGGAGGTATGTGCCGAGCTCGTCTTTCTCTAACTGCACATCGTCCTGACGACCCACGAAGTTCCACATAAAGTAGCGCCAGAACATATCGCCCATCTGATAGCCAAGGAAGTAGCGGATATCGTCGGCTGCGGTAGGCTCATACCATACACCGGCACTCTCCGACTCACGCAACACCTTGGGGTGGCCGTCCTGCATCGATACCCAGCCCGTCTCATAGCCATCACGGCGGTTGAACGACCACATACGGGGCAAGAGGCGATTAGCCTCCGAGGGATAGCTATAGCCCTCGAAAATCTCGCGAGGCTCATACTTGCCCGACTTCTCGTTATACCACATCACCGACTTGCCATCGTAGTCGCCAGTGGGGATATAGTAGTTCTCAGCCGTGGGGTCTTCGTTGTAGTAGACCAGAGGCAGGGGCATTGCCGAGTAGTAGGGGCCCACAAGCAGAGGTCGCTGACCATACTGGTCGCGGTTGAGTAACGACAACAATGCGTGGGGGTTAGAGGGGCGGTTGGAGTTCATCGGGGGATTTGCCGCAGCACGAATCGTAACCGAGGCGTACGACGAAAAACCAATCAAGATAACCGTGGTACAGAGCGCAATGATGTTAAGCACACGCTTGCCACGATTGTGCGAATAGATGATAAGCCAGCCCAACGCCGCAAAGACAAGAGCGAGGAATACGATGATACCCACATTTTGTGGCAAACCAAGCGTATTGACCGCAAAGGTGTCGAACGCAGCACCAAGCGCCACGGTATAGGGGATAATCACGCCATTGATAGCGCCCAAGATAACGAGCGAAACGACCAAGGCGATAGCAATCTTGATAAGATAATCCTTTGCCGTGCGCATCTCGAAGCGACGGAAGAAGTATATCATCACAAGCGTAGGAATCGCCAGCAGGTTAAGCAGATGGACACCAATCGATAAGCCCATAAGGTAGGCTATAAGGATAATCCAGCGCATAGCATCCGAGCGGTCTGCCTCCTCCTCCCACTTAAGCATCAGCCATACTACCAACGCCGTAAACATCGACGAAAGCGAGTATACCTCAGCCTCGACAGCCGAGAACCAGAAGGTGTCGGTATAGGCGTATGCCAAGGCACCCACAAAGCCCGAGCCGAGCACCACAATCTGGCGCTCCAACGATAGTTCCTCATCCTCACGCGAGAGTATACGGCGAGCAAGATGTGTGATTGTCCAGAACAAGAAGAGGATGGTGAAGCCCGCAGCAACGCAGTTCATAGCGTTAATCATCACAGGCACAGCCTCCACCGATGGGGCAAGGAGTGATGCAAGGCGAGCAAGCAACATAAAGAGGGGTGCTCCAGGGGGGTGACCCACCTCCAACTTATACGATGTTGCGATAAACTCACTACAATCCCAGAGGCTTGTCGTAGGCTCCATAGTGAGCAAATATGAGAGGGTGGCGATAGCAAAAACCGCCCAACCCAAGATATTATTCCAACGAGTGTATTGTTTCATTTTTTCTCTTGTCATTCTTTCAAACTGCAAATATAATAATATTTGCCCGATAAACGACAAGAAAATGGGAAAATTGTGGAAAAGGAGGAAAATAAGGCGGGCAGAGAGGATACAGAGAGGATACAGAGAGGATACAGAGAGGACAGAGAGAGAGGACAAAGAGGAGGCAGGAAGATGATAAAAAGGCAGAGAGAATGCCAATTAACGCAATCAGCCCTCCCTGAAAACTCTCTGAATTCTCTCTGAAAACTCTCTGAAAACTCTCTGAAAATTCTCTGGACAGCCCTACGACCCTTACAGATTCTTCCTTATCCTCTCCAACCCTGCCCTTGTTAGCGGAGTATCGCCAGCGATAGTAGCGAACTCCTCCTCGCTGAGTGTTGCCCAATCAATGGCGGTAGGGTCGAACATAGGGTCAAACTTGGGATTGCGATGCAGGGGTGCGTGGTGGTTAAATGGACAGACCGACTGGCAGGCATCGCAGCCAAAAATCCAGCCATCGAGATTGACTGACTCACCCTCCCACTCTCGCTCGATTGTACGGCACGAAATACAGCGACGAGTATCTATCAACCTATTATCCAAAATTGCACTATTTGGGCAACTCTCGACACACCTATGGCACGAGCCACAGCCAACATCACGCATCGGCTCGGAATATTCATCAACCGTCTCGTTTATAACAAGTTCGCCGAGGAGCATCATCGTACCCAACTTGGGATTAACGACCAACGACTGGCGACCAATCCAGCCAAAGCCAGCACGCACAGCGAGCGTTTTTTCTGCCACGGGAGCAGAGTCCGTAAAGGCACGGAATTTTAGCGTAGGAGCGATAGTTCTAAGCCTCTCGGCAAGCTCCGCCAACATCTCCTTAATCGTCAGATGATAGTCGCGCGCCAAGGCATACGATGCCACCTTTCCCCGAGCGCCATCGGCATATCCTCGACCGAAAGGCGAGAGGTACGAAACAGCACAAATAACGATACTCTGCGCACCCTCGACCAAAAGCGAGGCATCGAAGCGTTTTTCGCGGTTGCGCTCAAGGTACGCCAACGACGAGTGGTTGCCCGCCAACAGCCACTCTTCGAAGCGGTTACGCTCCTCGGTCAGTGGCTCGACAGGCACCACACCCACAAGGTCAAAACCGACCTCTGTGGCGGCTTTCGTTATAAACTTTTTCGGAATCATTGAAATTTTATATGTGCAAAATTAACAAATTTTAATAAATAATTTGTATCTTGCACCTGATTTGTACAAACAAATACTAACCAAAACCCCTACAATTATGACTTTTAACACTCTGTATGAGATAGTTAAGCATAGCGTAGAAAAGTTTTCGTCACGCATCGCATTCTCGATGATTGGTGGCGAAGAGCTTAGCTACAAGGAGGTTGGCGAGCGCATTGACAAGGTTCAGGATATGTTGCTCAACGCTGGCGTCGGCGCTGGCGATAAAGTTGCCATCCTCAGTAGTAGTATGCCCAACTGGGGTGTATCCTATTTTGCTGTAACTACCGCGGGTATGGTTGCCGTACCCATTCTTCCCGATTTCACATCGAGCGAACTCGACCTTATCATCGAGCACTCCGAGGCGAAGGCTATCCTTGTATCGGATAAGCTCTACACCAAGCTCTCGAAGGAGACGGTCGACAAGATGAACATCGTAATCCGTACCAAGGGTCTCAATGCCATTCAGCAGAATGTCGAGGCTCGTGCCGAGAAGCGAATCCCTGAGCCCGACGACTTGGCGGCTATCATCTACACCTCGGGCACAACATCGAAGCCTAAGGGTGTGATGCTCAGCCACTATGCTCTTGCTGCCCAGACGATGATTATCCCTCCCCTCTTCGAGTACAACGAGGAGGATGTATTGCTCTCGATTCTACCTATGGCACACACCTATGAGTGTACGCTCGGTATGATTTACCCCTTCTCGCGTGGTGCACGAGTATTCTATATGGATCGCCCACCTACCGCCTCGGCACTTATGCCTGCATTGGCAGAGGTGCGCCCCACGGTGATTGCCTCGGTGCCCCTTATTATGGAGAAGGTATATCGTGGCAAGGTGTTGCCCACATTCCAAAAGAATGCACTAATGCGCAAACTCTATGGCTGGGACTGGTCACGCAAGTTGCTTCACAAGGTTGCAGGCAAGCAGCTTAAGAAGCTCTTTGGTGGCCGTATGCGCCTCTTTGCCATCGGTGGCTCGAAGTTCGACTCTGAGGCAGAGCGCTTCTTGCTCGAAGCTGGCTTCCCCTACGGCATCGGCTACGGCTTGACTGAGACCGCTCCCCTTATTGCGGGCGCAGTAGGCAATATGGTGCGTATCGGCTCGACAGGTCCATCGCTCCCCGCCGTGAAGATTCGCCTCGACGACATTAACCCCGAAACCAAGCAGGGCGAGATTGTTACGCTCACACCTTGCTGTATGCAGGGCTACTACAAGAATGAGGAGGCTACGAAGGCTGCCTTCACCGAGGATGGCTGGTTCCGCACTGGTGACCTCGGCTACATCGACGACAAGGGCTGGATATATATCAAGGGCCGTCTGAAGAATATGATTGTCGGTCCTTCGGGCGAGAATATCTACCCCGAGGATATCGAGGAGGTACTCAACAGCAACAAGCTCGTTGCCGAGTCGGTTGTTACCGAGGAGGATGGCAAGCTTATCGCCTTGGTACACTTCGACACCGCCGCTTTGGAGGAGGCGTACGACGAGTTCAAGTATAAGATGAGCGTCAGCAAGGAGCAGCTCCAGCAGAAGATGGAGGAGATCAAGAAGGAGCTCGAAAATTATGTAAACTCGAAGGTCAACCGCTTCTCGAAGATTTCGAAGGTTATCGACAACGAGGGCGAGTTCGAGAAGACACCTACCAAGAAGATTCGTCGCTTTATCTACGACCGCAGCAACAAGGCGGCAAATAAGGATAACGAACAGAAATAAACGACAATATCTGAGCAAAGGAGGGCAGACCTAAATGGTTTGCCCTCTTTTAGTTATCTATTTTTTTCGTCAACAAAATAGTTCGATTATATATAGTTTGAAATATTTTCATTATATTTGCACTGCGTAAAATATATCAGTTCACTGCGTAAAATGTAATGACATGTTCAAAAGAGCTGAGTTTCAAATAATTAAAAGTCGACTTGAAGAACCACGAAAGTTTATTCAAGTAGTTATGGGCGCCCGACAGATAGGCAAATCAACTGTCGTCAAGCAGGTACTTAAGGAGTTAAATCAGCCATTTCAACTCTTCTCGGCAGACAATGTTCCTGCCACCAACAGCGCCTGGATATCAAATTATTAGGCTGCAACACGCGCTCTTATGCAGAACAACGGTTGGGAGAGCGTTGTGCTTGTTATCGACGAGATACAGAAGATAGCCAACTGGAGCGAGGTAGTCAAAAAAGAGTGGGACGACGATAGCTTTAATGACCGCAATATTAAGGTTTTACTTCTTGGTAGTAGCCGTGTACTTTTGGAGAGAGGATTGTCCGAGTCGCTGGCAGGTCGCTTCGAGGAGATACGAATGAGTCATTGGAGCTTTCGGGAGATGCACGAGTGTTTCGGCTTCACGCTTGACCAATATATCTACTATGGTGGATACCCTGGCGCAGCTACTCTAATTAACGACAGCGACCGCTTTGCTCAATATATCCAATCTTCAATTATCGAGGCTACCATCAACAAAGATATCTTGATGGACACCCCGATAAGCAAGCCCGCTCTACTCAAACAGACATTTGAGTTAGGTGCAGCATACTCTGGCAACCTACTATCACTCAACAAGATGTTAGGTTCGTTGCAAGATGCTGGCAACACCTCGACATTGGCAGGATATGTTAACTTGCTCAACGAAAGTGGTCTACTATGCGGTCTACAAAAGTATAGCGTTGATATGTCGCGTCGCCGAGCGAGCATCCCGAAATTTCAGGTCTATAACAATGCTTTAAAGATGGTTTACACACCTCTAAGTTTCGAACAGGCGATACTTGACCGCAAGGCTTGGGGGCATATCTTTGAGTCGGCAGTTGGTGCCTATCTCGTTAGCCAAGCATTTGTACACCGTTTCGAGGTTTACTATTGGCGTGAGCGCAACGACGAGGTTGATTTCATTCTTCGCAAGAATGGCTCTGTCGTAGCAATAGAGGTTAAAAGCAACGCCGAAAAACAGACCGAAGGCTTAGAGAAATTCAAGCAAATGTTCAACCCAAAGAGCGCATTTATCGTTGGAGATAGCGGTATAAGTACCGAAGATTTCTTCTCGATGGATATACGAAAGTTATTTTAGAGGCTAATCATTAGAGATTTCAATATTTTTTACTACTTTTGTAAGTTATATAATAGGTAGTATGCAGCGAATAGCAATGTTCCCAGGGTCATTCGACCCATTTACGCGCGGTCATAAGGCGGTTGTTGATGAGGCGTTGAGACTCTTCGACAGGGTCGTTATCGCCATTGGTCACAACACCCAGAAGCGTGGTTTGCTCACGGTTGATAAGCGCAAGGCACTTATCGAGCGAGCATTCGAGGGCGAGGAGCGAGTTACGGTCATCGCCTACTCATCACTTACGGGCGACGAGGCACGACGCATCGGAGCATCGGTAATCATTCGCAGTGCGCGCAACGCCCAAGACTTTGAGTATGAGCGCACCATAGCCCTTGCTAACCGTCATATCTTCCCCGAGATAGAGACCGTGGTGCTTATTGCGCCCGCCGAGATGGAGCATATATCGTCGTCGCTGGTGCGTGAGCTACACACCTTCAACCACTCGGTAGACGACCTACTGCCCGAGGGTATACGCCTCGAGGATTACTTATAAGGAAACGAAATAAACAAAAGACGCTATATGAAATTTACAGCAGAGATGATTGCCGGTCTTTTGGGCGGCGAAGTTGTTGGAGACAAGAGTGCCGAGGTCTCGACCGTATCCTCTATCGAGGGTGGCAAGGCGGGCTCGTTGGCATATTTGAGCAACCCAAAGTATGAGCAGTATATCTACACCACCGAGGCATCTATCGTCTTGGTAGGTAACGACTTCGAGCCTAAGGAAGAGATTAAGGCTACGCTAATCAAGGTGGCAGATGTCAACCAGTGCGTATTGTCGCTCTTGGAGATGTACAACGCATCACGCCCCCGAAAGCGAGGTATCTCGAAGCTCTCGTCGATTAACGACGAGGCAACGGTGGCCGAGGATTGCTATATTGGCGACTTTACGGTCGTGGAGCGTGGCGCAAAGATTGGCGCAGGCGCAGAGATTTACCCCCAGTGCTACATCGGCGATGGTGTCGAGATTGGCGAGGGCACACGCCTCTACCCTGGCGTTAAGGTCTACGAGGGTTGCAAAATCGGCAAGAACTGCATCCTCCACGCTGGCGTTGTCATCGGCGCTGACGGCTTCGGCTTTGCACCCAAGGCCGACGGCACATTTGCCAAGATTCCGCAGTTGGGCAATGTCATCATCGAGGATAATGTTGAACTTGGCGCAAACACCTGTATCGACCGTGCCAAGACCGACTCGACAATCATTCGCTCGGGCGTAAAATTGGATAACCTCATCCAGATTGGCCACAATGTCGAGATTGGCGCAAACACCGTGATGTCGGCACAGGTGGGCATCGCTGGCACCTCGAAGGTGGGTGCTAACTGCTTCGTGGCGGGTCAGGTGGGCGTTGCCGACCATGTAACCATCGGCAACCGTGTGCAGATAGGCTCAAAGTCGGGCATCGACAAAAATGTTCCCGATGGCGAGATTCGCTTTGGCTACCCCGCACTTCCCGGCTTGCAGTATCACCGTTCGTTTGCCGTATTCCGCCAGTTGCCCGATATGGCGCAGAAGATGCGTGAGTTGGAGAAGCGCCTAACGAAGGTTGAGGAGAAATAAAGGTGGATAAGCCTATGCGCATAATGGGCATCGACCCCGGCACCAACTATATGGGCTATGGCGTTATCGAGATTGTCGGTAACAAGCCTACCGCGTTGGTTATGGGCGAGATAGATATGCACAAGATAGGGGATGCGCACCAGAAGCTCCGCTATATCTTCGAGCGTGTGCGTAGCCTAACGGAGGAGTACCGCCCTACGGAGGTTGCCTTCGAGTCGCCCTTCTTTGGCGAGAATGTGCAGTCGATGCTTAAGCTTGGTCGTGCGCAGGGTGTGGCGATAGCTGCCGTGCTGAGTGCTACGGAGTCTACGCCCATTGCCGAGTATGCCCCCTCGCGTGTTAAGCAGGCGATAACGGGGCGTGGTCAGGCATCAAAGGAGCAGGTGGCGACGATGATAAACTCAATTCTCGGCACCGACTACCACCCGCGCAAGCTCGATGCTACCGACGGCACAGCCGTGGCGCTATGCCACTACTTCACGCTGAGCAACGCTCTTACGCGTGCCACAGCGGGCGAGAAGCGCAAGGGTTTGGGTGGCGACAGCAAGGCACGCCGAGGTAGCTCGTCGTGGGAGAAGTTCGTGGAGAGCAATCCCGACAGGGTTAAAAAGTGAGCAATAGTAGAGAGTTTAAAGAGTTTAGGGAGAGTAAGGAGTTTAGGGATAAATGTTGGTAGCGCTTCACTAAATTCCCTAATTTCACTAAATTCCCTAAATTCCCTATCGACTGCGCAAAAAGAACAAACAATCAACTAAAACCAAAAAGCAATATGAAGAAATTATTTATCGCATTGTGCTCGGCCGCGATGTTTGCAGCGTGTGGCACCGCAACCAACAACACCATCACCATCACTGGTGATCTCTCTACTGCCGAGCGTACCGAGGCTGGCGCAACCATCGAGTTGCGCGTAGCAGGTGCCGAGGAGGCTTTGGCATCGGCTACCCTCGACGAGAACAAGTGCTTCACCATGGAGGCCGCTGTTCCCGTTGACCAGTTTGCAAACATCGTTGTCGATGGTCGCCCCTCAGCAACTATCGCACTCGATGGCAGCGACCTTACCATCAAGTACGACGCCGAGAATGAGCGCCTCGATGTTGAGGGCTCACCCCTTCAGGACAAGGTGGCAGAGGCTATGAATGGTCTTATCGCCATCGTCTACACCGACACCCCCGAGGGTGGCGAGGAGCCTGCCCCCTATGTTGAGAAGGTCATCGTGGAGAATGCCGACAACCTCGTTTCGGTATATATGTTGCAGTATTTCAATATGTTCAGCGAGGATACCGCCCGCTTTGTTGAGCTCTTCAACCTTATCGACACCCGCTTCGAGGGCGTAGCACTCTACGACGAGTACAAGGCACAGGTTGCCAATGCCAAGAACACCACTATCGGTGCCGACCTCGTTGACATCACCCTCTTCAACACAGAGGGCGTTGAGGTATCTGTTTCGTCACTCTTGGCTGAGGGCAAGTGGGTACTTGTTGACTTCTGGGCTACCTGGTGCGGTCCTTGCCGTGGCGAGATTCCCCACCTTGTTGCTGCATACGAGAAGTTCGCACCCAAGGGTCTGGAGATCTATGGCGTATCGTATGACCGCCCTGGCACCGAGGAGCGCTGGAAGCAGTTTATTGCCGACAATGGTATGGCTTGGGTAAATGTTTGGGGTTGCAACGCCGAGGGCGAGTGGGAGGCTGGAAAGCCTTACAATGTGAACTCTATCCCCGCAAACTTCCTCTTCTCACCCGAGGGTAAGCTCGTAGCGAAGAATTTGCGTGGCGAGGAGATTGAGAAAATCCTTGCAGAGCATATTCAGTAATCTACTGATTATCAGCTGGTAGCGCAAGCGACGGCTTCGGCCGTCGCTTTTTTTTGAAAAATAATTGCAAAAATATTTGCACAGATAAAAAATTTGCTCTACATTTGCACTCGCAAAACGAAAGAAATGGCTCCGTAGCTCAACTGAATAGAGTACTTGACTACGGATCAAGCGGTTACAGGTTTGAATCCTGTCGGAGTCACTCAAGGCGATAACGAAAGTTAT
Organism: Alistipes sp.; assembly: GCA_017465575.1. Taxonomy (GTDB): domain Bacteria; phylum Bacteroidota; class Bacteroidia; order Bacteroidales; family Rikenellaceae; genus Alistipes. The sequence goes on from JAFTVX010000040.1 coordinate 21,311, forward strand.
CGCCTTTTCTTTTTTTAGCGCAGTCGAATAGGGAATTTAGGGAAGTTAGTGAAATTAGGGAATTTATCCTTAAACTCCTTACTCTCCCTAAACTCTTTAAACTCTCTACTATTGCTCATTGCTAATTGCTCATTTCTCATTGCTAATTAAAAAAAAGAAAGGTTGCTCATTGCTAATTGGATTTTTATTTCTATCTTTGCAAAAGTATTGGTTCTCGGAGGTTTTGCTAAGCCTTATGAGATTAAAAGGGAATCGGGTGAAAATCCCGGACAGTTCCCGCTGCTGTAATTCTCAAGAGTGTCTGCGACATCATTTAGCCACTGGCCATTGGGCTGGGAAGGCTTCGCAGAAGGAGATAAGTCAGAAGACCTGCCAAGCGTTTACAACGAGATTGTGCCTGCGGCGAATGGGCAAGTCTGCGACTGAAAATTTTTCAGGTATTATATATTATAGGTATAGCCCGTGGAGGAGCATTGTATTCTTGCCATTGGTCTATCTCACCGAAGCCTGATATCATTTAGTCCCACCCAAGTCCATAAGCCAAGAACGCTCGTTTGTGTAAAAGTTTACGGAGAATGACCTTTTAACAAACATTTTATGAGAAAGCAAATTTTCTTGGCTCTCGGCGTAGTAGCTATGCTGACAGCATTGGTAGGTTGCTCGTACGACGACGGAGCAATCTGGGACAAGTTCACAGAACTCGAAGAGGAGATTGACCAAAACCGCGAGGACATTGAGACCCTTACGGCACTGATGGATGCTCTTAGCGCGGGCAAGGTAATCATCTCGACCGAGACAACAGACGAGGGCGTGGTGCTCACATTTAGCGACGGCTCAAAGGTAACAATTCGCAATGGCGAGAACGGCAAAGATGGTGCTGACGGCAAGGATGGCAAAGATGGCGTAGACGGCAAAGATGGCGTAGACGGTACTGACGGTAAGGACGGCAAAGACGGCGACTCGATGTTTGAGTCTGTCGAGGAGACCGAGACCGAGGTTATCATCACCCTCACCGATGGTCGTGTAATTCGTCTGCCTAAGGCTGGCTCGGAGGGCGAAGGTGGCTCGGAGGGCGAGACATACACCCTGCGCACTCTATCGTTTGAGGATGCAGATGCTAAATTTGCAGGCTACACCCTCTATGGCGGTGCTGAGATTAACACTTGGAGCGACCTAATCGACGATATGCAGTATGGTGGCTCGTTGACCTACACCGACTATGTAACAGATGTATACTACTGGTACGACGAGGGCAACACCGAGCTATTCCACTCGTTCGAAACTCCCCTCTGGGGTGGCGGTCATGTAGTTTCGAACTACATTATCGAGGATTATGAGACACTCCCCGAGGGCTACTACGGCTGGTATGAGTTGCAGATGGCAAACCCCATCGGTGGCAACAATGGCTCTGCAAACTTTGCGGTACACAATGGTTATAGCGACTTCTTCAACTCGCAGATTTACGATGCTTCGTTGCAGACCTTGGAGTTTGCTGATGGCGTAGAGCGTGTTATTGACCATATGTATGTTACGAACACCTGCTATGTACTCAACTCGCTTACTTATGGCGATGGCTTCAACAGCCCCGCAACGGAGAGCACCTATGTCAAGATTGTTGCCTATGGCTACAACGCCGCTGACGAGGAGACCGGCTCGGTAGAGTTTGCGCTCTGCGAGAATGGCGTATTGGTTACCGAGTGGACAAAGTGGGATTTGTCATCGTTGGGCAAGGTCGCAAAGGTTGCCTTTAACTTCTCGGCATCCGAGGACCAGATAGGCTCTTATGGTCTGAACTGCCCCGCCTACTTCGCCTACGACGATGTTGCGGTACGCTGGGAATAGAGTTTTGTCGAGGCACAAATAGCCTCAAACAACGAATATGAGACGATTTTTAGAGTTTATTTTTTTAAGTGTGTTGGCAATCATCACCTCGTCGTGTAACCGCGACGAGGTGTTGACCGCCGATCTGCCCGAGATTATCATCGAGGGCGATGGCATATATAGCGTAGCGGTTGGCGAGGAGATACGCCTTGCCCCCGACTACCGCAATGCCGATGATGCAACCTTCGAGTGGCGCATTGGCGACGATGTAGTGGGCACCGAGCGTGCTTATGTATTTATGGCAGAGGAGGCTGGCGAGGTCTATATCACAATCACGGTAACCACCGATGCTGGCAACGACACGGAGGAGCTGCGGATCGATGTTACGGAGCCCGACACCCCCGCAATCGACATTGCGATGGAGGATATCACCGTTGCTGTGGGCTACAAGCAGACCATCACAGCCACCGTGCGCAAGACCGAGCACGAGTGCGAGATACGATGGACAGTCAACGACGAGGAGGTAGCCACCGATGTCGATAGTTATGAGTTCGAGGCGACCGAGGTGGGCACATACCGCATCGTGGCAACAGCCACCAACCCCCACGGCGAGGCGAGCGACAGCGTAACCATCGAGGTAGTCAATGCCGAGGACCTCGACCTTATCTATGAGTTTGAGGCGACCGAATACCACATTACCGAGGGTCGCACACTCATTATTCGCCCTTCCGCGATTAACAAGAGCGAGGGCGTAACATTCCTTTGGATATTAGATGGCGAGGAGCAGGGTGCAAATACGAATATGCCCCACTTCCTCTTTAACTCTTCGGAGGTTGGCAAGCACACCCTCGAAGTTAAGGCCACAACATATATCAACACCCCTATCGAGGTTAGCCACACCTTCAGCGTGGAGGTTATCGAGGAGGGCAAATATCGTCGTGAGCGCACCGCAACCTCGGCAAGCGTATTTAGCCGTGTTGTGGAGTATCTGCCCGCACCTGGTCAGTTTATTGGCGATACGAAGACTGGCGGTTTCACAGGCGAGGAGCTTACCGCAGAGGATGCCCGCATCTATGCCGAGGAGCGTCTACACCAAAATAATTGGGTATCGCTCGGCGCATTTGGTGGCTCTATTGTCGTGGTGTTCGACCACAGCATCGCCAACAACGACGACTACGACTTCGCCATCAAGGGCAATTCGTTCGATGGCTCGTCGGAGCCAGGCATTGTATGGGTTATGCAGGATGAGAATGGCAACGGCCTTGCCGACGATACATGGTATGAGTTGAAGGGCTCGGAGACGGGCAAGGGCTCGACATATCAAGACTATGAGGTGACCTACTACCGCCCTATATCGTCGGGCATGCCAGTAGCGTGGAGCGACAATAAGGGTGGCAGTGGCACGATAGACTACCTCTCTTCGTTCCACAACCAGCCTTCGTACTACCCCACTTGGATTGGGGCAGATAGCTACACCCTTCGCGGCACACGCCTCGAAGCTCGCAACTACGATAAGTCGGGCAATGGCTCTATGTGGGTGCAGCCCGCCTACGACTGGGGCTATGCCGACAACTATTCGGAGCGCGATTGTGTGGATGCCGAGAATAGCTTCGATATCTCGAACGCCATAGACATCCTCGGCAAGCCCATCGAGTTGGAGTATATCGACTTTGTGAAGGTGCAGTCGGCGGTGCAGTCGAAGAGTGGTTGGTTGGGCGAGCTCTCGACCGAGGTGTGCAACTTTGTAGAAATCGTAAAGTAAGGCTCACAATATGAGGTGGTTGTTGTTAATATTTTCGTTGCTTACCGTGGGTTGTATGGAGTGGGACTACGGCTTGGAGGAGGATTTCGATATATCTACCTCGGAGCGTGGCCTCTTTATCTGCAACGAGGGCAACTTCCAGTATGGCAACGCCACACTCTCGTACTACGACCCCACGACAAAAAGGGTCGAAAACGAGATTTTCTACCGTGCTAACGCTATGAAGTTGGGCGATGTTGCGCAGTCGATGATTATCCACAACGGCATCGGCTGGGTGGTGGTCAACAACTCGCATGTGGTATTCGCTATCGATCCCACAACCTTCAAGGAGGTGGGGCGTATCACAGGTCTTACCTCGCCCCGCTATATCCACTTCATTTCGGACGATAAGGCATATATCACACAGATTTGGGACAACCGCATATTTATCGTAAACCCTAAGCGTTATGAGATTACGGGTTATATCGAGGTGCCAAATATGACCTCCGAGCAGGGCTCTACGGAGCAGATGGTGCAACTCGGCAAGTACCTATATGTAAACTGCTGGTCGTACCAAAACCGACTGCTTAAAGTCGACACCGAGACAGATAAAATCGTTGCCGAGTTGGAGGTGGGCATACAGCCTACATCGCTCGCCTTGGACTGCAACGGCAAGCTCTGGACAGTAACCGACGGTGGCTACGAAGGCTCACCCTACGGCTACGAAGCACCCTCGCTATACCGCATCGACCCCGAGAGCTTCACTATCGAGAAGCAGTTTAGCTTCAAAAAGGGCGATGCACCCTCCGAGGTGCAGATAAATGGTCGTGGCGACACCCTCTACTGGATTAACGATGATATTTGGTCGATGTCGGTGGATGCCGACAGAGTCCCCGTGCGCCCATTCCTCGATAGTCGTGGCACGATATACTACGGTCTTACGGTCGACCCTACGACCGACGAGGTATATATCGCCGATGCTGTGGACTACACACAGCAGGGCAAAATCTATCGTTATAGCGCCTCGGGAGAACTTATCGACGAGTTTTATGTGGGCATTATTCCCGGAGCATTTTGTTGGAAAGAGTGATGCAGAGCCTACCGACATATCGTTTTAGGGGATTTATACTACTCATCTGCGCCCTTGTCGCTCTCGCGTTGCCCACGGTGGCACAGGAGGGTCAGGCGGGCTATGCCTACCGTGATGGCGAACACTTCGTCGATATCGAGGGTGTCTCGATTGTCGGCAACCGCCCGATAAAGGAGATTGGTGTGCAGCAGACACCTATCGACTCGGTGGCGCTCAAAGAGAATATCGCACTCTCGATGGCAGATGTGCTGACATTCCGCAGCTCGGTATTCGTCAAGAGCTATGGCCGTGCAACGCTCTCTACGGTAGCCTTTCGTGGTACATCACCCTCGCATACTCAGGTTAAGTGGAACGGAATGAAGCTAAACAGCCCGATGCTCGGAATGACCGACTTCTCGATGATTCCCGCCTACTTTATCGACAAGGCCACCCTTCTGCACGGCACATCGTCGGTAAACGACACGGGTGGTGGCTTGGGTGGCTCGGTGAAGCTTGCTACGGCACCCACCGAGAGCCGAGGATTTACGCTGCAATATATTCAGGGCATAGGCTCTTTCCGCTCGTTCGACGAGTTTTTGCGCCTCGGCTGGGGCAACGACCATTGGCAACTATCGACCCGTGCGGTACTCTCCACCTCGCCCAACGACTTCAAATACACCAACCGCGATAAGAAGGTCAATATCTACGATGATGAGATGAACATCATCGACCAATACTACCCCGTGGAGCGCAACCGCAGTGGCTCGTATCGTGATTTTCATATCTTGCAGGAGGCATACTACGACACCAAGGCGGGCGACCGCTTTGGCATCAATGCGTGGTATCTGAACTCCAACCGCGAACTTGCGATGCTCACCGTAGACCACGGCGACGATGTCGACTTCGACAACCGCCAGAAGGAGCAGACCCTCCGCACCGTAGCCTCGTGGGAGCATCTGCGTAGCAGTTGGAAGATGGGGGCAAGGGCGGGATATATCCACACCTCGATGGCATACGACTACAAGCGTGACTTGGGCAATGGCATAATGGCAGATATGACCCGTTCGCGCAACAAGATAAACACCATCTATGGTGAGGTAGATGGCGAGTATTATATCGGCTCGAAGTGGCTCTTTACGGCCAATCTTTCGATGCACCAGCACTTTGTCGAGAGTCGCGATAAGAATATCATCATCCAGAGTGGCGATAAGGGCATCGTGGGCTATCGCCAGGCGCGTGTTGAGCTGTCGGGCGCCATCTCTGCAAAGTGGCGACCCATCGACCGCTTTGGTCTCTCGGTGGTGCTTCGTGAGGAGCTCTTTGGCGACGACTTCACCCCCATTATCCCCGCCCTGTTCGTCGATGGTGTACTATCGAAAAAGGGCAATATCGTGGCCAAGGCATCTGTGTCGCGCAACTACCGCTACCCCACGCTTAACGACCTCTACTTCCTCCCTGGCGGCAACCCCGACCTAAAGAGTGAGAGTGGCTGGACATACGATGCAGGTCTCTCGTTTGCCATTGGTCGCGAGGGCAAGTATAAGCTGTCGGGCTCGGCGACTTGGTTCGACTCGCATATCTCGGACTGGATTATCTGGTTGCCCACCACCAAGGGATTCTTCTCGCCACGCAACATCAAGGATGTCCACGCCTATGGCGTAGAGCTCAACGCCTCACTCGATGTGGCTTTAGCAAAAGAGTGGCAACTAACCCTCGACGGCAACTTCTCGTGGACACCCTCAATCAACGAGGGCGAGAAGCTCTCGCCTGCCGACCAGTCGGTGGGCAAGCAACTGCCCTATGTTCCAGAGTTTACCTCGACCATCAACGGTCGCCTTGCTTGGCGCAAGTGGTCGTTCGAGTATAAGTGGTGCTACTATTCGGAGCGCTTCACGATGTCGTCAAACGACTTTATGCTCACAGGCAAACTCCCCGAATACTTTATGTCGAACATATCGCTCGAGAGGCGTTTTGCGCCCCGCTGGGCAGACCTTGTGGCAAAGTTTACTGTGAACAACCTCTTCGACGAGGAGTACCTCTCGGTGCTCTCACGCCCTATGCCGGGCATCAACTTTCAGTTTCAGCTATCTATTACACCCAAGTGGTAGATAGCTACCTTTAAGCACCTTAGCCTACTCGCGCACCTACGCGCGAGAAATAATTTTCGGTAATACAGCTTTAGGGTATTGCGAAATCCAATTATTTTTTATAATTTTGTGCGCAACAGAAATAATAAGTAGGTGTCATCGGAATTATTCGGATTACACACTGACCTAAAAACCTAGTTGCATATGTCTTTTATCGATGAAAGGGTACAGACCACAGGTCTCACATTCGACGATGTGTTGCTCGTACCAGCCTATTCTGAGGTTTTGCCTCGTGAGGTGTCGACAGTAGGTCGATTCTCTCGTAATATTCAACTGAACATACCCATTGTGTCGGCGGCTATGGATACCGTAACCGAGGCTACTCTTGCTATCGCGTTGGCTCGCGAGGGCGGTATCGGCGTTGTCCACAAGAATATGTCGATTGCTGCACAGGCTGCCCATGTGCGCCGTGTTAAGCGTGCCGAGAGTGGTATGATTTACGACCCCGTAACCATCAAGAAGGAGAACACCGTGGGTGATGCTCTCCAGCTTATGCAGGAGAACAAGATTGGCGGTATCCCCGTTGTTGATGACGAGGGTATGCTTATCGGCATTGTCACCAACCGTGACCTCCGCTTCCAGAGCGATATGGAGCGCAAGATTGAGGAGGTGATGACCAAGGAGAATATCGTGACCACTCACGAAACCGACCTTAAGTCGGCTGCCGATGTGCTCCTCGCAAATAAGATTGAGAAGTTGCCCGTTGTAGATGACAATGGCAAGCTCGTTGGTCTTATCACCTATCGTGATATCACGAAGCTCAAGGACAACCCCAACGCTTGTAAGGATGCTAAGGGTCGTCTGCGTGTAGCTGCAGGTATCGGCATTACGCCCGATGCTATGGACCGTGTTGCAGCGCTTGTTGCCGAGGAGGTAGATGCCGTAGTTCTCGACTCGGCACACGGTCACACCAAGGGCGTTGTATCGCTCTTGCGCAAGATTAAGGAGACATATCCCCACCTCGATGTTGTCGTTGGTAACATCGCCACCGCCGAGGCTGCAAAGTATCTTATCGAGAATGGTGCCGACGGCATCAAGGTAGGTATCGGTCCTGGCTCTATCTGCACCACCCGTATCATCGCGGGCGTGGGCGTTCCCCAGCTCTCGGCTATCTACGATGCTTCTACCGAGGCTAAGAAGGCTGGTGTGCCTATCATCGCCGATGGTGGCTTGCGCTACTCGGGCGATATCGTCAAGGCGTTGGCTGCGGGCGGCAACTGCGTTATGGTAGGCTCGATGTTCGCAGGTACGGAGGAGTCTCCCGGCGAGACCATCATCTACAACGGTCGTAAGTTCAAGGCTTACCGTGGTATGGGCTCTATCGACGCTATGAAGGCTGGCTCGGCAGACCGCTACTTCCAGAAGGGCTCTGAGGGCAATATTATGAAGCTCGTTCCCGAGGGCATCGTTGGTCGTGTGCCTTTCAAGGGCAAGCTCGCCGAGACCGTATATCAGCTTGTTGGCGGTATCCGTGCAGGTATGGGTTACTGCGGTGCTAAGGATATCGAGACCTTGCAGAAGGCTCGCTTTATCCGCATCACCTCGAGTGGTGTTACGGAGAACCACCCCCACGATATCACTATCACCAGCGAGACTCCAAATTATTCTCGAGGCGAATAGAAAGGTTGGTTCGGCATCTACCTAAAGCGGAAAATCCTCACATACGCTAAGTATGCTCCGGTATTTCCGCTTTAGAGTAGCTTCAAACCACCTCTTTCTCTTCACCTCGACAGCGAAAGCTAACAACTAAAAACTAACAACTAATAACTACCGCTATTAGTAACCATTTATGACAGAGAAGATTCTAATTATCGACTTTGGCTCACAGTACACCCAGCTTATCGCACGACGCATTCGTGAGATGCAGGTATATTGCGAGATTCACCCCTTCAACAATGTCCCCGCACTCGACGAGTCGATTAAGGGCGTTGTGCTCTCGGGCTCTCCACGCTCGGTGCGCGATGAGGGTGCTCCTCGCATCGACCTCGACGCCATCAAGGGCAAGATGCCTTTGCTCGGCGTATGCTACGGTGCGCAGTACCTCGCCCACTTCTACGGTGGCAAGGTTGAGGCATCGCCCAGCCGCGAGTATGGCCGTGCGCGTATGCAGGTTAAGAACGCTGCCGACCCTCTTATGGCATCGTTGAGCGCAGAGTCGCAGGTGTGGATGTCGCACGGCGACACCATCACCACCATCCCCGAGGGCTACTCTATCGTTGCCTCGACCGAGGATGTTGCCGTGGCAGCATACCGCATCGAGGGTGAGCAGACCTGGGGCATACAGTTCCACCCCGAGGTATACCACTCGGAGGAGGGCTTTACGATGATCGAAAACTTCGTTAAGGGCATCTGTGGCTGCTCTGGCTCGTGGACTCCTGCGGGCTTTGTAGAGAGCACCGTCAAGGAGCTTCGCGAGAAGCTCGGCAACGACAAGGTCGTGCTTGGCCTCTCGGGAGGCGTAGACTCGTCGGTGGCAGCAATGCTCCTTCACAAGGCTATTGGCGAGAACCTCTACTGCATCTTCGTAGATTCTGGCCTTTTGCGCAAGAACGAGTTCGAGGAGGTTATCGACTCTTACCGCGGTATGGGTCTCAATGTCAAGGGCGTAGATGCTTCGGAGAAGTTCTTCGGCGACCTTGCAGGTGTTTCTGACCCCGAGACCAAGCGTAAGATTATCGGTCGTGACTTTGTCGAGGTCTTCGAGGCTGAGGCAAAGAAGCTCGATGGCGTGAAGTGGCTCGGTCAGGGTACCATCTACCCCGATGTTGTGGAGTCGGCACAGGTAAACGGCACGGCTGTCGTTATCAAGTCGCACCACAATGTGGGCGGTCTGCCCGAGAAGATGGGCTTGAAGGTTGTTGAGCCTCTGCGCCTACTCTTCAAGGACGAGGTGCGCCGCGTAGGTCGCTCTATGGGTATGTCGGAGCGCCTTATCGGTCGTCACCCCTTCCCCGGCCCTGGCTTGGCAATCCGCATCTTGGGCGATATCACCCGCGAGAAGGTCGAGATTTTGCAGAATGTAGATAAGATATATATCGACACCCTCCGCGAGACGGGCTGGTACGATAAGATTTGGCAGGCAGGCGCCATCTTGCTCCCCGTGCAGTCGGTGGGCGTTATGGGCGACGAGCGCACCTACGAGCGTTGCGTGGCACTCCGTGCTGTGCAGTCTACCGACGGTATGACCGCCGACTGGGTGCATATCCCCTACGAGATTTTGGCTCGTCTGTCAAACGAGATTATCAACAAGGTGCGTGGCGTAAATAGAGTAGTCTATGATATATCGTCGAAGCCACCCGCAACTATTGAGTGGGAATAGTAATTTCTTGTGAAAAGGGGTCATTTTCGACCCATCCCAAAAAGTTGAGTGCCTCGGGCTGTACTTCTTGTACTATCCCGAGGCACTCACTTTTGCGATGAGCCAAACCTAACCCCTTTTGACAAGAAATTAGGCTCACACTCTGACTGCAAATCGAGGCTTGCGCGCTTTTGACAAGAAATTAGGCTTGCGCTGACCTGTAGGTGCTTTATTAGGGAATTTAGTGAGTTTAAGGAGTGTAGTGAGCTTAAGGATAGATGTCGGTAGCGCTTTCCCTAACTTCTCTAAATTCCTTAATCTCCCTAAATTCACTCTGCTATTGCGCCCCTCTGGCCACTCTTGCCCCTTAGAACCCTTTTGTCCCTTGGGGCTTCAGCCCGCAGGCGCAACGCCTGCAACCTTAGGACTTTAAGATTTCTCCTATCGTCTTAAAACCTAACCGCCACCCACCTCAAAAAAAAATGTGCCGTTAGGGAAATCCCAACGGCACAAAATTTATAATGAATCAAGAATTACTCAGCATATGTAACAGAGATTCCCGCTATACGACGATTACCCGAAGTACCGCCAATAATAAATGTTACTTCTTCTGAACTACCTGTCCATGTACCATTTGAATAAGATTCAGAACTTGCAGTAATTATATTAGATCCATCATCAGTTCCAAATGTCAATTCAATCTTTATAATTGTCTTTTCTGATGACACTGTAAATGTATTACCACCATAACAACGGATTGCTGCACCCGAGGTATAATATTTAGGAGCATTAGAATTCGAACCCTTAGCAAATGTAACTGTAAAATTAGTTCCTGTATACAACTCTATTGCCTGTGCATTAGCATAATTCTGCTCAGAGAAGGTTACAGACTCTATTTTTTCAGCAGTTGCAGCATTTTGTGTTATAGCAACCTCAATAGACTTGCTATCTGCAGCACGAGTAATAGTAATTGTACCTTCAATAGCCTCCTCGCCACCATTAGCTGTCAACGCTGTAACAGTGATTTCAGTAGTTCCAGCCTCAATGTTTGTGGCGCTTACAGACCACTTTTTTGCATCATCAACCGAAATAGCAGCAGCGTAGGTAGATGTTACTGTAAATGTTGCAGTACTATTAGCCTCAGCATCCAAAGACACGACCTCTTTAGATACCTTAAACTCATCAGCCGCCTGAGTTACAGTTACATCCTTTGTTACGCCTTTAGACGCAGAAGACAAGGTAATCTTACCTGTACGAACATCACCAGTGTAGTTAGGCTCTACCTCATAGAGTATACTGCCATTGCCTGCCATAGCGGTAATCCATTCATCAGTAGATGTTGCTGTAACATCATCCTCCATATTCATAACGCTGTATGATGCCTTGCCATCGCCACCATTAGCTTCAACCTCGATTGCAGATGCGGAGATAGCGGGATCTTTAGTTATCTTCTTATAAAGGTAGGTTACACCATTCTGTGTAGTATTGTTTCCAGTGTAAGAACCATAACTAGTAGTATAACAACGCCAATCCTGACTATTATACAACGCAATGTAACGATCTGTGGTTGAATACTGCAAAGACAGAGATTGATTTACACTCGCATGTGCAGCAATCTTCCATGTATTATTAGTATTACCTACGCGCAGGCCATTGTTTGATGATGTTGTATATAGATACTTACCATCAGCATTAGCAATGGTTACAGCATTAGCACTACCAGTAAAAGTAAAACGAGCGCCAGCAGGAATAAGGGTAGTTTTAAACACATCAGCATTGCTTAAATCCAAACCTGTTACAGTAATAACAGTCTGAGTAGGAGCAGATGAAGTATTTGTAGCAGAAGGGAGATACACTATATTGCCATCATTATTCTTAGCCACAATAATATACTCACCATCGGTAATATCAGCTACATTAGTAATAAGCTGCCAAGTCTCAGCATCTTCATCTGTAGGATACTCTATACCCGCCATATCCACATTAAAGGTTACAACCTTACCAGACTCAAACTTCGCAGTAGCAGGCATTGTAACATCTCTTGATAAGATACCCTTATCAGTAGTGATAGAGAAAGTAAGCACCTTACCAGACACATCAACAGGGGCAACAGCAAGCCACAAATTCTCAGTAGAATTTGTTACAAGAGTTATGCTCTTCTCCAAACGATCGTACTCAGCAAGTTCACCTGTTGAAGGAATATACTGGTAGCGACCAGCCAGGTTTACATCTTTTGCTGTAACAGAAACAGAGCTTACTACACCACCCTCGGCTACATTGGTAAACGAGAACTTAACATAAGCCGACAAGTGCTCGAAGTTTACATCAAATGAATCTGCGCTATCCATAGCCTCTGACTTAGCAAAAAGTACCTGTGATGCAGGATCACATGAAACAGCTGTAGGAGTCTGGGTGTTTCGTGCTATATAGAATCGAAGATAGTCATCGGTAAAATGGTACGATGACCACGCACTGGCAGGTGAAATAGCATACAAAGTATATGTGCCATCATCAGATGCTGAAGGTACATTTGAAAGCGTGAAATTAGCATTTGCCGACTTAAAATCATCTGAGAAGGTGATTTTATCAATTGACTCAGTATACTTATCGTTAATAGCAGCAAACCATTCTTCATTACCCTCCCACAAGGTAGGATATGTTTTGCTATCCGCATTATAGTCTCCAAATGCACTTCGTGTGGTATCAGTAGTATTAGCATTGATAGACACCTCAAAGCCCTCAGTTTCGGGAGTAACATAAATCTCATCGTTTGAACACGATGCAAATGCCATTGCTGCTACAGCAACGAACATTATCTTGCTAAAAAGATTCTTCATAATCGCATTACAGATTAAAGAGTTCCCCAATCCTCGGTTTCAGCATCTTCAATTGTGAAAGCTTCAAAACTTGTCTGGAAGCCATTCTCAACGGTTGCGAGAACAATCTCCATCTCGGGAGCTGTGTACTCCATTGTGTTTTTCTTCATTGTTTGTGATTTTTAAGTTATTGTTTTGATATTGTTTCTATCGTTTTCTATATCTTTTTCGTTATTAGAGCGAAGTTGTATGTAATACAACTTGCAAAGTTACAGCGACCTAAATTAAAATCAAAGAATTTATTGGACTTTTTTCGTTATTTGTTAGAAAAAAGTGCGGAAAGAGAGGTGCAACCGCTTATAGCAGGCATCCCGCCTGCGGGCAGAGACCCAAGGGGTATAAGGGTTCTAAGGGGCAAGAGGGGCGCACAGACAAACACTTGTACCCCTTGTACCTCTCGTACCCCTCTGCGATAGCAGGCGCTCCAACAGAGCGCAACACACCACCTTCCAGTCAGCACGACCCAATTTAGCGTCAAGAGTGCGTGAGCCTAATTTCTTGTCAGAAGTGCGTGAGCCAAATTGCTTGTCAGAAGTTGTGAGATGTGGTCTATCGCAAAAGAATCCCCCAAGGGATAGTACAGAATAGTACAGCCCTTGGGGGATTACTTTTTGGGATAGGCCGCAGATTGCGACTTATCACAAGAAATCATAAGTGTCCACTAAAAAATCGAAATAGTTCTTTGAAATGATTGATATTTAATTTGTTATGCAAGTTTTGTGAGCGAACGGATTTGAATTTACTTTTGCAGTCTAAATCAGACAGTTATGCTTAAAGACAAATA
>JAFTVX010000006.1 GCA_017465575.1 Alistipes sp.
AACGTATTTGTCTTTAAGCATAACTGTCTGATTTAGACTGCAAAAGTAAATTCAAATCCGTTCGCTCACAAAACTTGCATAACAAATTAAATATCAATCATTTCAAAGAACTATTTCGATTTTTTAGTGGACACTTATGATGATAACCAATTAATTAACCCTATATTATGAGATTTTTTTCGAGTTTTATGATTTATGCGGCGACACTGCTTTTAGGTGTTGCTTGTGGCTCAGACCCCATTGAGGAGAAGCCAAAACCTGAGCCTACGCCCGACCCCGAACCAACTATTCCCTCGTTGGTTGTTGACAAGTGTGATGTTTTGCCCGCCACGGCTGGCGAATATTCGCTCGGCTATACCCTTGAGAATCCTGTCGAGGGTGTGGAGTTGCTCGTTGGTGAGCCTTCGGCAGAGTGGTTGCACGATTTTGAGGTAGTGGTTAATGAGTCTCTAATTCTCTTTTCGTATGACGCAAATGATGAGGAGCCTGGCTCAGAGCCTCGCGAGGCATCGTTTACCGTAACCTATGGCGAGTTGGAGCCTATCGAGGTTGTTGTTAGCCAGCTTGCTACGGTGGTAAAAGATGAACCCAATCCCGAACCCGAACCCGAGCCCGAGCCTACCGAGGCGTTTACCGTAACCTTTACGAATGCAACGACCAACTCGGTGGATGTTACTATCGTGGCCAAAGACCCCGAGATGCGCTTTGTTGTAGGTAAGCTTAGCGAGGCATCGCTCTCGGAGTTTGAGTCGAAGGAGGCGTGGGCAGAGTACTATGTTACCGACCGTTTGGCTTATTGGTACGAGACCTCAACATTTGTTGGCTCATTCCCATCGGAGGGCATCAACAACACCTTTAATTTCTATACCAACGATTTGCCCGGCTATGTCGTAGTCTTCGGCTTTAGCTACGAGGGCGAGTGGGAGAATGTGGCATTGGCTACCGATGTCTACCTCTATGAGCCTCCCTTGTTGCCTATCCCAACTTTGACAATCACCCCTATGGAGCAGAGCGTCTCACCAGCAGAGGGTGAGGTGTCGTTCGACTACTCTTTGGAGAAGCCTATCGAGGGTGAGAGCGTCGTTGTCGAGACCAGCGCTTCGTGGGTAACAGCCACTGTTGAGAGCGATAAGATTGTTGTAAAGTATGAGGCTAACCCCTCGGCACAGCCCCGTACGGCAGAGCTTATCTGCAACTATATGGGTATCGAGCCTGTGGTGCTCACCCTCACACAGGAGGGCAATGCCGATGCCGAGCCTATCACCTTTGATTTGACTATTGTCGAGTCGCACTACGACTATATTGTTGTCGATGTCGCCCCCTCTGACCCCTCAACAAAGTACGCCTTGGGCGCTATCCTTCGTAGCGATTTCGAGAAGTATCCCTACTATGGCTCAGATGATGTGCTCACCGAGGATTTGCTCTCTACCTACAATAAGCCCACTATTCTTTCGGGTGCACAGCAGGGCTACAAGCTCGAGATTGGCGCTTCGGACTATACTGGCTGGGATTGGTATGTCTTTGTATATGCCGTTGACGAGTCGGAGACTATTGCAACATCGGCTGTTGTGAGAACCTTGGTAGATGTCGTTGACGACACCCCCGTACTTGAGTTCGAGACCAAGAAGCTTACTGTGCCTGCTGCGGGTGGCAAGTTTACGGTTAAGTATACCTTGACAAATGGCCGTGAGGGTGGCGTTGTTCGCTTCAATGGCGCACCTATGAACTACTACGAGGTTATCAAGCCCAACTCGTGGACAATAGATACCGAGAAGTGCGAGGTGTCGTTCGAAGTAAACCTCTACGACGAGCTTTTGTTTAGCCACGATGCAACGATTTTTATCGCCTACTACGCATCCGAAGATGCAACATACGCCGATGCTACGGCATCGCTCAAGGTAGAGCAGATAGCAGAGTAAACATTTATATAAATAGGTAAGATATGAAACGATTATCAAATAAAATCTTAAATTTCGGCGTTGCTCTCCTTTTGGCATTCGCCTTGGTAGGTTGTGGTGGCGAGGAGCCTATCACGCCTGATAATCCCAACGATAACCCCATTGATAACCCTAATGATAATACCGGTGATGAGAATAAAGAGCCCGAAGCGCCCACTATTATCGAGAACAATGGCGTTGGTGAGGACGGCAAAATCGCCCTCGACAGGGTGTTGTGCGCCTACTATCTTGGTAATGTATGGGATAATGGCGTTGCCGACTACTATGTGATGCTTAGCAACGATGAGTATGGCATCGGCGCTAACGGCTTCGAGGTGCCTATGCACCAGGGTGGCTGGATTCTCTATCTCGACCTTTGGTCTACGATGTCGGCAGATACGGCAAATGCTGTGCTCCCCGAGGGTACTTACGAGTTTGGTACAGGCCGTGGTATGGGCTGCTTCTATAGCGAGTTCTCGTTGGCTTCGAACAACTTCGAGCAGGTGTTGGTCGATGGCGAGTGGCTCTACGACATCCGCGATGTATTCTTTAAGTCGGGCGTTGTCGATGTTAAGCACACCGAGAAGGGCTATCTTATCGAGGTTGAGGTAACGACTACCGATGATGAGGTTCTGTCGTTCCGCTACGAGGGCGCTATTGCGTTCGAGGACCAGAGCGACGATGAGCCTTGGCAGCCTATTCTCGATGGCGATGTTACGATTGTTCCCAAGAAGGTTACGATGTATCAGTATGGCTCATACGAGGATGAGAATTGCGACAACTATGTCGTTATGCTCTTCAACACAACCAATATCTCGGCAGATAATATGCACCCCAACGAGGTTGGCGGTATGCGCCTATTGCTCGACCTCTATCCCGAGCTTGGCAAGGGCTTTGTGGGTGAATACTCTGTTGGCACACTCACCGAGGGTAAGAATATCTTGGAGAAGGAGCCTTGGGTATACTATCCTGGTTGCTACTGGGGCACTATGGCCCTCGGCACATTCCTTGAGTATATCTCGGAGGATGGCTCTGTGCTCTATAGCGTGGTCAAGGATGGCAACATCACCATTACGCTCAACCCAGATAACACATATACAATCGCTGTAAATGTCGTTAACGAGAAGGGTAATATCATCTTCTGCAACTGGACTGGAACGATTGATAATAATTAGTTTTTGGAGAATCCCGGATAACTAAAACTAATAATTAAAACTCTAAAAGAGCAAAGATTTTTTCATTCTTTGCTCTTTTTTCTTATCTTTGTTGCCAAAATAGACAATGTCCGTGAACCTAAAACTTTAAAAATGAACAAATTCTTTTTAATACCCCTTATTGTCGTGGTGCTCACCGCGTGCGCAAAGGATAATCTTGGCGATATTCATTCGGAGCAAATGCCTAACGACAAGATTTTTAACCAAAGCGACGACGCTGCCAAGGGTCGTCTTTTGGTGCGTTTAGCCGAGGGTACACAGAGTATTGATGCCGAAGGAATAGTGCTCGACATCGAGCCTCTGTTTCCCACCGCGACAGGCTCTGAGAAGCTCGACCGTTGGCGTCTGGTCCACTTCGACAAGGGCTTAGACCTTCGTTCGGTTGCCAAGGCTATTGCTCGCAACAAGGGCGTCGAGCGCGTGGAGTACGACATCAAGATGCACCGCATCGTGAGCGAGGCAGAGCCTATGCCCACCATGCGCCCCGAGCCTACTCGCTCCTTGGAGCTTCCTTTCAACGACCCCGAGCTACCCTATCAGTGGCACTACTACAACGATGGCTCGCTCTCGGATTATGCCGACGACCCTAATCAGTGCTTGGCAGGTGCCGACATCAACCTTATCAACGCATGGCGATATACGGCAGGTGACAACCGCGTTATCGTGGCAGTTATGGACGGCGGTATTATGACCGACCACCCCGACCTCGAAGCCAATATGTGGGTCAACGAGGCAGAGAAGAACGGAGCAACTGGCATTGATGACGACGGCAATGGCTATGTCGACGACATCCACGGCTACAACTTCGTTACGGACTCGGGCGCTGTTACGGCCGACGACCACGGCACACATGTGGCAGGCACAATCGGTGCTGTAAACAACAACGGCTATGCCGTATGCGGTATTGCAGGCGGCACGGGCAACAATGATGGCGTTAAGCTGATGTCGATACAGATATTCGATGGCGAGGATAGCTGTTATCAGCATCAGATAGCGCGTGGCTTCCAGTATGCTGCCGACAATGGTGCTGTTCTTATCAACAACTCGTGGGGCTACGACCCTGCAAGCTACACTTCGGATAAGGAGTTTGAGCAGTATGACTCGGTGTTGAAGAACGCTATCGACTACTTTCAGTCGAATGCTCGTTTAGAGGGCGTCATGGAGGGTGGCGTGGCAATCTTTGCTGCCGGCAACGAGACCTATCCTCAGCCCTGCTACCCAGGTGCATATCATAAGTATGTCTGCGTTACGGCTATGTCGTCGGACTACACCGCAGCCTACTATACCAACTACGGCCCTGGCTGCAATGTTGTTGCACCGGGTGGCGATGCCAACTACGGCACACTATTCTGCATATCGTCGACATCTATCAACCTTAGCTACGGCTATGAGTATATGCAGGGTACATCTATGGCTACGCCTCATGTTACGGGCTGTGCAGCCTTGGCGCTCTCGTATGCCTTGAAGCAAGGCTACACCCTTACGCCCGACTATCTGCGCACGCTTATTCAGACCTCGGTACACGACATCAACGAGTATCAGACGGGCACAAAGAGCTACTTCGACTTTGTTTCAGGCTCGTACTACAATATGCAGCTTGCGCCATATGCTAAAAAGCTCGGCTCGGGATATATCGATGCTCACCTACTCCTTATGCAGTTAGACTCTACACCTTGCATCTATCTTAAGACGGGCGTGGCGGCATCGCTCTCGCTCGACGAATACTTTGGCGGTGGCTCAGAGGAACTGACATATCAGGGTTGCGAGATCTCGGATGAGGTGCGTAACACACTCGGCATACAAAGCAAGCCCAGCATCAAGAATGGCATGCTCTCAATCAAGTGCGACAACCCCGGCTCGGGCCGTATCAAGGTTAAGGCTATCATCGGTGGCGACATCGTGGGTGGCGGTGATGTTATGGGCGGTATGGTTGTAGAGCGCGAGGCCGAGTTGGTCGTTCGTGGCGCCAAGGCCGAGAATGGCGGATGGTTGTAGAGAGTTATTAGTTGTTAGTTGTTAGTTTTTAGAAAAATCCTCTAAAAAAAACATTTTAACCCATTTTAACTCATAGTAACCCATTTTAACCTATAATCAAGAGAGTTTATATGAACCGATACCTATATATATTATTATGTTTATTGGCAATGGCAGGTTGTAAGCCTACGCCAACCCCTGCGCCAAAGCCCGTTGTGGAGTACCACTTCGGCGAAATGACAGCCGAGACCACCGAGGATAGCGCAACAATCACCGCAGATATTCCCACAATCACCATCGATGGCGTGGAGGATAAGAGTGCCACATTCTCACTCGGCTACTACGAGGAGGGTCTGCTAATTAGCGACCGCACCGTGGTCGAGGAGTATCGCGCCGAGGGCGACAAAGCGATATTCACTATCGATGGTCTTAAACCCGACACCGAGTACATAGCCTTATTAAGTCTTCGAAGCACAAATGCCGAGGGCAAGGAGAGCGAGCCTTTCGGTTTCCGCACCAAGGAGCATACGCCCAAGTGCGAGATAGCCTATACCGCCGAGGTTGATGCCAAGGGCATAATGGCGACCTTTACGCTTAGCGAGGTTAGCTACCTTGTCGATGACGAGGCTCAGGAGATAAAGAGCGTTACGCTGGAGTATGCCCGTAAGCATTCCGAATTGGAGTGGGTCGAGGTGGATATGACGGGCAAGGAGAGCGTAACGCTCCCCGAGGAGGGTGACAACTACCTTGACGAGAAGAGCCGCTATCTCTATCGCATAACTATCGCACCCGAGGGCGACTACGAGCCTATAACCTCTGCCGAGAGCGAGTTTGAGACCCGCTATGCCGAGGTTACAGCCGAGCTTTCGAAGCCCGATGTGGCAATCGTAGGCGACAATATCGAAGTTGTGGTCGAGAGTGCCAAGGTATGGCTCGATGGCGTGGAGCGCCCCGACTACTACGCTTTGGAGTACTTCGTATACTATCGTGAGACAGGTGGCGAAGAGGCATATTGGGAGAACAAGGCCGAGGTTGAGCTCACCAATGGTGGCATAACCCTCTTGCTTGCTCTATCTGCTTTCGAGGAGGGCAAGGAGTATGAGTTTGCAGCTGCTGTCGAGGCGGGTGCCGAGCATAAGGTGCGCCTATCGGAAATTGTAACAATCACAATTCCTAAGACCGAAGAGCCTACTCCGCCTACCCCACCGACACCTCCCATAAGTGGCGACGCCGATACCTCGGCATTGGCAGGCACATGGCACCTCAGCGAGTGGCGAGGCGCAGCACCATCGTTCGATGTCTATCTCTCGATAAGCGCCGATGGCGTAGTAACTCTTTGGCAACGCATCGAGAGCCGTGAGTGGGAGCTATTTTATAGCACAGTGGGCTACGAGAATGGCATAATCTCAGGCGAGTATACCGACGGCGTAGCGTGGAGCACATCGTATAGCGTGTTACTCGAAGGCGACAAGATGACTTGGACAGCTACCGCAGACTCTACCGACATCTCGGTATACACTCGCTCCAATCTTCCCGAGGGATTACCTACAACAGCGACCGAGACCACACGCACATTATCTGTTGAGCGTTTTTTGTAGCGTTGCGCAAAGTAAAATAAATAAAAAACCAAAAAATATGGGCGTTATGCGCCCATATTTGAATATTTTACATATATTTGCATATAAATCGTAACGCAATACGAAAAACAAAAAGACCAACATTAACCAAATTTTTAAAATGAAAAACTTCAAATCGCTACTCATCGTAGCACTTCTTGCCCTCGGCTTTGCAGCCTGCGACAAGGATCCCGTAACGGAGGAGAAGAGACCTATCATCAAGGTTGATGCCACCGAGATTGAGCTTAGTTCGCATGGCGAGAGCATTGAGATTGGCTATACAATCGAGAATGCTCGCACTGCACAACAAATCGAGGTTGAGAACCTTGCTGAGTGGCTTTTGGTAGAGGTCAGCGAGAATACAATCACCTTCTCGGCTGATAAGAATGCCACAGCAAATGGTCGCATAATCAATGTCGTTGTCAAGTACGAGGGTGCCGACAATGTCGAGATTACCGTTAAGCAGCCCAACATCGATGTTCCGCGCGAGAACCTATCGTTAGAGGTAGTGATTACCGAGGTAGGCCCCACATCTATCAAGTTCGATATCGAGGCTTCACACCCCGACATGACTTGGATTCCGATGGTCAGCTACAAGGAGTATTGGGACGACAAGGCAAGCGACGAGGAGATATTTATCTCAGATATGGCCTATTTCGAGTATTTGGCCGAGGGCTACGGCATCTCTCGCGAGGAGTTCCTTACCGATATGCTTGGCATGGGTTCACAGAGCGATATTGAGATTTCAGGTCTTACCCCCGAGACCGAGTATGTGGTATATGTCTATGGCCTCACCATCGATGGCGAGCGCACCACCGACATCGTAGCCAAGTATGCCACCACCGAGAAGCCCTACGAGGGTGACATTACCTTTGAGTTCGACATCAAGGAGGAGGAGTATATCATGGAGTTCGTCGTAACACCCTCGCACCGCGGTGTAAACTTCTACCACGGCTTGGCCACCGAGGCCGAAATCAACGAGTGGAAGGCATTGGCAGGTAGCGACAGCCTACGCGATGCTATCCAGCAGGGCGATATTGAGGCAGGCATTGCAATCTACATGAACTACGAGTTTATCGAGACCCGCAAGGACTACTTCGATATGTATAATATGTACGATATCGTCGAAGATGGCTGGGAGCAGGTAAAAGCTGGTACAAAGTATATCCTCTATGCCGCAAAGTGGGACGAGGAGTGCAACCTTCTTGGCGAGGTATCGTTTGCCGAGTATACCACTCCCGCAGCTACGATGTCTGATAACAAGCTCACGGTAGAGATTCGCGATGTCAACCAGTCGCAGGTAACCGTGGCCGTTAAGACCACCAACAACGACCCCTATGTGGCTATGCCAGTGAAGAGCGAGGATATCGCAGGCATGAGCGATACCGAGATATACAACCTTGTGATGACCAAGTACGACTATTTGGTGTCGGAGTATATCGCATATGGTGACTCTATGCGTACATTCTCGCATATGCGTCCCGAGACCGACTACACAATCCTTGCGTTTGGTAGCCTGGCGGGTACAATGACCACCGAGATGATTAAGGTGGAGGTAACAACAACCGCTTCGGGCGACCCTCTGGATTGCACATTTACATTCAATGTCGTTCCTGGCTCGGATACCGCATGGTTGGAGATTGACCCCTCGGACAAGGGTCACTTCTACAACTGGCTTATCTACCCTGCTGACTTTACAGCTGAGGATGCTAAGTCTTATATCAAGGATGTTATTTTGGCGCAGTACTACGGTGGCGATATTCCTGCCTTCTCATCATGGGAGCTTACACAGGGCTATCTCACAACCACAGCCTATGACCTCCGCCCCGAGACCGACTACAAGATTGGCGTGGTGATTATGGACTACGAAACCGCAGAGTTTATCACCGATATGTTTTTCAGCGATGTCTTCACAACCACCGCGATGACCTATGCCGACATCAACATCTCGGTTGAGTGGGACGAGTATTGGGACGGTGAAGCACTCTTCAACTACGGCTACACGCAGTTCGAGGGTTGCGAGAATGAGGCTGTCGTGCCTATGTCGGTAAATATCGAGGGTGCCTACGAGGAGTTCTACTTCGCTGTCTACAACCGCGACCTTACCGACGAGAGCAAATACACCGACGATATGTTCTATGAGGACCTCAATATGGGCTACACCATCAAGAATATGATTATGGCGATACCCATGGAGACAACAATGACGGTTGTCGCTGTGGCCTACGACGCGATGTTTATGCCCTCGAAGCTCTTCCGCAAGGTTATCTACCTCACCCCCGACGGTGCATCGGCCCCCGAGGCATTTGAGGCATACGGCGGTAGCCCATCAGCACTCGCTGCTCGCTCGCTCAATGCATCAAGCGCCAAGGTAGTTAGCGCCGAGCGTAAGCAGACCGTCGAGATTGTGATTAGCGATGCCGACCGTGCAAAGATTGAGAGCGCTCGCTACGATAGCATCAAGGCAGAGGTTGAGAGCCTCAAGAAAGCAAAGCCCACTAAGTTCGTGGCTCGATAGGGCAATCAACTAGTTTAGAGAGATTAGGGAGTTTAAGGAGAACAATCCTTAGACTCCCTAACTTCATTAAATTCGCTAAACTATTCAGAGAAATATCCGCCTCTAAAATATGTTAACTTGCTCATTATCCAATCTTTAACACTTTCTCTAAAAAAAAGAGTATACTCTAAGTTTGTATCTTTGAAAAAATGAGTATCTTTGCAAGCCCGAAAAACGCTTTCGGGCTATGGATTACAATAAATTAAGTATTAACTAAACTTTTAAACAAGTGGATTCAAAGAGTTACAAGACTATCTCGGTCAAGGCAGAGGACGCTCAGAAGGAGTGGTTCGTGATTGACGCTACGAACGAGATTTTGGGACGCCTTGCTTCGCAGGTTGCTAAAATCCTCCGCGGCAAGAACAAGCCCAGCTACACTCCCCACACTAACTGCGGTGACTTCGTTATCGTAATTAATGCGGATAAGGTGAAGCTTACGGGCGCAAAGATGACCAACAAGGTCTACACACGCTACACTGGTTTCCCCGGTGGTCAGCGCTTCGCTACACCCGAGGACTTCCTCACAACTGACAAGAAGCCCCAGTTCGTGGTTGAGCACGCTGTACGCGGTATGTTGCCTAAGACTCGTTTGGGCGAGGCAATCATGAAGAATTTGAAGGTTTATGCTGGCGCTGAGCATCCTCACGCTGCACAGAACCCTAAGGAGATTAAGTTAAACGAGATTAAGTAAGAATTATGGAAGTTGTAAACACCGTAGGTCGCCGTAAGGCAGCTGTGGCTCGCGTATTCGTTAAGCCCGGTAATGGTAAGATTACAATCAACCACAAGGAGCTCGAGGTATACTTCCCCTTGCACATTCTTCAGTATGAGGTTAAGCAGCCTTTGTTGGTAACCAACACTCTGGAGAACTATGATGTTACTATCAACCTCGTTGGTGGTGGTATCAAGGGTCAGGCTGAGGCTGCCCGTATGGGTATCGCTCGTGCACTCTGCCAGATTGATGCAGAGATGCGTCCTGTATTGAAGAAGAACGGCTTCCTTATGCGTGATTCGCGTGAGGTTGAGCGTAAGAAGCCCGGTCAGCCCGGCGCACGCCGTAAGTTCCAGTTCTCAAAGCGTTAATACGCTCTGTCAACCCAACTTACGCAAAGCACAATCAGGGTTCGAAACACTGTGGACTACATCTTGGGCTGCGTAGCGTAGCCATCAGGTGTGCTGCCACAGCGGTTGCCCGATTGCGATTAAACCCTCAAGAACCTTACCCCGCAGGGGTGTTACTTGTGGGTTGATAAAAGAGTTAACAAACAACAAAAAAAATTAAAGACACTATGTCACGCACAGATTTTAACGCACTTCTCGAGGCCGGCGTACACTTCGGTCACTTGAAGCGTAAGTGGAACCCCAAAATGGCTCCTTATATTTTCATGGAGAAGAACGGTATCCACATCATCGACCTTCACAAGACTGTTATCAAGTTGGACGAGGCAGCTGCTGCTCTTAAGCAGATCGTAAAGAGCGGTCGTCGCGTATTGTTCGTAGCAACCAAGAAGCAGGCTAAGGAGATCGTTGCAGAGAAGGTAGCAGCTGTTGGCATGCCCTATGTAACAGAGCGTTGGGCAGGCGGTATGCTCACCAACTTCCCCACTATCCGTAAGGCGGTTAAGAAGATGGCTACCATCGACAAGATGACCACCGACGGTACTTTCGACAACTTCTCAAAGCGCGAGAAGCTTCAGATTGCTCGTCAGCGCGCTAAGCTTGAGAAGAACCTTGGTTCTATCGCTGACCTTAACCGTCTTCCTGCTGCATTGTTCGTTATCGATGTGCAGAAGGAGCAGAATGCTGTTAAGGAGGCTAAGCGTCTGAACATCCCCGTATTTGCAATGGTTGATACTTGTTGTGATCCTACCGACATTGATTATGTAATCCCTGCAAATGACGATGCTCAGAAGTCTATCGCTACTATCCTTGATGTAGTATGCGGTGCTATCGCTGAGGGTGCCGAGGAGCGCAAGCTCGAGAAGGAGAAGGAGGCTCAGGAGGCTGAGGCAGCCGAGGCAGCTTCAAAGAAGGAGTCTAAGCCCCGCATCAAGAAGGCAGTTAAGGCTGCTGTAGATGCTGAGGAGGCTACCGTAGCTGAGGTTGTTGCTGCAACTGAGGCTAAGGAGGAGTAATCCTTACTTTTCTCAAACAAATACCTATGGGCGGGTAGGCATCATGCCCGCTCGCCCAAGGTTTTATTAAATCGATTATTTAACGAATAAACAATATTACAACTATGGAAATCAAAGCAGCTGATGTAATGAAGCTCCGCAAGATGACCGGCGCAGGTATGATGGATTGCAAGAAGGCTCTTCAGGAGGCTGAGGGCGATTTTGAGCGCGCTAAGGATATCATCCGCGAGAAGGGTAAGCTCGTTGTAGCAAAGCGTTCAGACCGTACCGCTACCGAGGGTGTTGTTGTAACTAAGATCGTTGACCAGAAGGCTTATATCCTTTGCCTTGCTTGCGAGACTGACTTCGTTGCAGCTAACAACGAGTTCGGTGCTTCGGCAAATGCTATCTTGGATGTTGCTGTTGCAGCTGATGCAGCAGACCGCGACGCTCTTATGGGCGTTAAGAACGCTGAGGGTATCACCGTAGAGGAGATGGTTACCGAGAAGTCAGGTCAGACTGGCGAGAAGGTAGAGCTCGCTTACTACGCTCGTATCGAGGCTCCCTACTGCGTATCGTATGTTCACTTCAACAAGAAGCTCGGTACTATTCTCGGCTTCAACAAGGCTATCGACGAGGAGGTTGCTAAGAAGGTAGCAATGCAGGCAACTGCAATGGCTCCTATCTCTATCGACGAGAACGACTGCCCCGCAGAGGTTGTTGAGAAGGAGAAGGCTATCCAGCTCGAGATGATGAAGCAGGATCCCAAGAACGCTAACAAGCCCGAGGCTATCCTCGAGAAGATTGCAGAGGGTAAGATGCGTAAGTTCTTCGAGGAGAACACTCTTCTTAACCAGTGCGTTGTAGGCGAGAAGGAGTCTATCCGTGAGTTCATCGCACGCGCTGACAAGGAGGCTACTGTAGTAGCATACAAGCGTTTCGCTCTCGAGGCGTAATTTCTTGTGATAGCGGCGCATTAGCGACGCTTCAGTCAAAAGCCCGAATGGGAAATACTTCAAGTATTTCCCATCCGGGCTTTTTCGTGTCAGCGCCACTACTGCACCACTCTGACAAGAAATTCGGTCGTGGCGCGTGGGAAATGTCCTATTCAATCCTATCGACTGCGCCTCTTACATCTCTTTCTTCCACAGCCCGTGGAGATTGCAGTATTCGTAGACCGCCCTGACCTTGCTCTCGCAGACACATACTACCGCCTCGGGCTTATCCTTAAGGTCGATGCGGATACCGCCCGTGTCGGTCTCGACATAGATAAAGGCGATATGGTGCTCGGGGGTCATAGGGTGTGCTATGCTGCCCACCTCAATCTTGATGCGGTGGTCGTCAAGGCGCGTAACAACAGGCAGATGCTTCTCGGTTACCGACTCCTCGGTATTTGCCTTAAGCTCGGTCATCGGCTTGCCACAACATACAAGGGGTACATTAGAGTCCACAATCTTAATCGCCACATTTCCGCAAGTCTCGCACTTAAAAAATTTTGTTTTCATACTCCTAATAGTTTTAGTTGGTTGTAGGCGAGCAGTGCAAAATCAGCGCCAAAGACGAAGAGAAGAGCAAAGTTCAAAGAGCAAAGGCGCAGTCAATAGTGAAGTTAGGGAAATTAGGGAATTTAGTGAAGTTAATGAGGCGCTACCGACATTTATCCCTAAGCTCACTACACTCCTTAGAATTCCTTAATAAACCTCCTCCCAATCAGCACTCAGCCAATTTCTTGTCAAAAGGTAGTAGATGCAACGCTCGGCAAAAATCCCGACGATTGGCTGTACTTGGCGTACTGCTCATTGTCGGGACTTTTTGTTAGCGGCAGCAGATGCTGCCTTTTCACGAGAAATTAAATTTGTTGTCAAAAGGGGTTAGGCTTGGCTCATCGCAAAAGAATACCCCCTGGGATAGTACTAAGAGGTACAGCCCAGGGGGATTACTTTTGGGATGGGTCGAGAATGACCCCTTTTCACAACAAATTACTTGTTGAAGGCAACTTTCCAATCACCATCATCATTCTTTACGAGGTCTACCTTCTGTGTATCCTCCTCGCCATTGCCATAGACGAACTTAACAGTAGCCTTGGCGGTATTGCCATCCTCGGCAACAACCTCGTCTACTACCTCGGCAGATGCCAAGCCGCCCTTAGCCTCAATCTGAGGAGCAGCCTTCTCCTTGCAGAGAGATACGATAAGTGCCTTAGCCTCGGCTACCTCGTTGGCATCCTCTGAGTCGTAGTGGAACTCCTCGGCTACAGCCTCGTACTTGCCATCAGCGATAAGCTCATAGATGTTAACAGCAACCTCGCCAGGAGTTGCGGGTGATGAACATGATACTGCGAAAACGGCAGCAACAACTGCAAACAAAGCAACAAGTTTCTTCATAATTGTAGTGTATTAAAGGTTAATAAATTGGTTCTACATAGTCGCTTTCGGTAATGTCCGAGGGCATAATATAGTGACCCGACAACGATGGAAAGCTAACCTCGGTACGGCGCCCCTCGCTAAGTTCAATGCCCGCCAACGAGTAGACATATTCGACAAACTCGGTGCAGTAGAGCGCAGTGGTATCCGAAAGGTCGTAGTCGTGGTCGAAAGGTATGCGCAGCGCGCTGAGCCTTAATGCATTACGAACAGCGATAGCGATGCTATCCTTGCCTATCTTCACGCGGTAGTGACCAAACGAAGCCTCGGGATAACGCCCCAAAAATTGCTCAACCGACTCAATCTTTACACGGTCGATATCGCCCTTGAAGTCGTGTTCGTGAGGCACGGCGTGAACCACCTGCCAAGAGCTATCTTTGAGCACCACGATGCCTATATGAGAGTATTCGCCACGGTTATCAACCGATGTTACGATATGCCCAACTACGCCAGTTCCCCTTCTAAATAGCAAGTCACCCTCCTCCAATGTAGTAACGAGTGCCGAGAGGTCGATTGAAGAGTTAGACTTACTACCCGCACACCCCACCGTTAGGAGGAGCATCAAACAATAAAATATAAGTCGATGATATCTTTGCTCAATATTCATTTACAAATATAAAAATATCTTTTTCTATTTGCAAATTATGGTCAAACAATAGCTAATTATGGTTAGTAATAGAGTAAAAAGGGTTAAGAAGAGAGCAAAGAGCAAAGAGCAAAGAGCAAAGAGCAAAGGCGCAGTAGATAGTGAATTTAGGGAAATTAAGGAATTTAGTGAAGTTAGTGAGGCGCTACCGACATTTATCCCTAACCTCCCTACACTCCTTAAACTCCTTAACATACAACCTTCCCGAGCACAACTACCTAATTTGTTGTCAGAGTGGTGCTAATGTGGCGCTGACACGAGAGAGGGCGGATGGGACATACTGTGTGTATTTCCCATTCGCCCTCTCGACTGAAGCGTCGCAGTAGCGCCGCTATCACAACAAATTCCTTCTGGCGATGAACCACGGATTGTCTAACTCCTCCTTGTTGTAGTTGAGTTGTGCGCCCGAGGGATAGGCCCTGGTCGAGCCACCCGACTCCTCGAGGATAAGCTCACCTGCTGCAGTATCCCACTCCGAGGTTGTGGTGGTGCGGATATAGTAGTCCACAACGCCCTCTGCCAGGAGGCAGAACTTGTAGGAGCTACCCTGCTCGATAATCTCAAGGTTGGGGTGCTCCTCGCGCAAGGTGTCGATATGTGCGTGAGTCTCAGGCGTTTGGTGCGAACGCGACACAGCAACTCGGAAGTTGGTATGGGCGCTATCCTCCAAGGGCAGTGAACGCTGGCTCATACGAATCTCTGTGTAGGTATACTCGGCATCCTCCGTGGGCACTACATCGTGCATCACATAGGCGCCACGGCCACGCTCGGCGATATACATCTTATGATGGTAGGGCACATAGACTACCGAGCTGACACATACATTATTCTCCATAAGAGCGATATTCACCGTAAACTCGTTGTTACCCTTGATAAACTCCACCGTGCCATCAAGGGGGTCGACAAGCCAGAAGAGCTCCCAGTTACAACGCTCCTCGTAGAGCATAGCGCGACCCTCCTCCGAAAGGATAGGTATGCGGGTACGACCCAACGAGCGCTTGATGGTATCGTGAGCCATACGGTCGGCGATGGTGATAGGCGTATGGTCGCTCTTGAGCGTAACATCGTAGTCGGTAGAGCTCTTATATATCTTCATAATGGCAGCTCCTGCACGCACAGCGGCATTAAATTGCTCGGGGAGAAGATACTCTCTGATGTGGTCGTCTATCATAGTGGTGAAGTTTTGAGGTGTCATTCCTTATGGTTTTGTAAAGTTATGAATTATATTCGAGATTTGCAACAAATAGCATAGCTATTTCAGGATATTACACCCGAACTATGGAGATTTATGCCAAGATGTTCGTAGACCTTGCTGCGCAGACGGCGTGGTGCAATGGGCAGGGTCAAACATTGGCGAACGCCAGCACTCAGCAGACGCAAGGTATGATGCACGCTGCGATGGTGCATCACGACAAAGAGCGAAGCACCTGCCGAGAGCAGAGCATCGACCCACTGATAGAGCATATCGTCGAGCCGTATACGGCGTGTTGAGACCACGATAACGAGGTCTACGCGCGTTGAGAGAAGCACACGATAGAGCTCTCGCTCGCTATGTGGCAAGACGACAACACAGCCGTCGCACTCGATTGCGGAGGCGACATACAAACCCAAGGCTCGGTCGAGGGCGAGAACCACGACACACGATTGCGAAACGATATTTTTCATAGCGAGAGAGCCATCGCCAAAAGTGTGCCAGAGAGCGAAAGAGTGAGTTTCGCGGAGGCAAAAGTAAAAATAGCTGAAAAAGAGGGCGTTTTTCGAGAAAAAAGATTGCTGAAATAGTTGCAGAATGGAAAATAATTCGTACATTTGCCCCGCTAAACATTTTTAATTTTACATTAAATGTACGTAATAGTAGAGATCGCAGGTCAGCAGTTTAAGGCTGAGAAGGGTCGTAAGCTCTATGTTCACCGTCTCCAGGGCGAGGAAAACTCGACCTTGAGCTTCGACAAAGTCCTGCTTGTAGACAACGACGGTCAGGTTAAGGTAGGTGCACCTGTAGTAGAAGGCGCCTCAGTACAGTGCAAGATCTTGAAGCACCTCAAGGACGACAAGGTCCTCGTGTTCAAGAAGAAGCGTAGAACAGGTTATCAGAAGTGTAACGGTCACCGTCAGTATCTGACACAGGTTCTCGTTGAGGAGATTAATTGTTAAACCCTTAAAACGAAGTAGAAAATGGCACACAAAAAAGGTGTTGGTAGTTCTAAGAACGGCCGTGAGTCAGAGAGCAAGCGACTCGGTGTAAAGCTTTTCGGTGGTCAGTTCGCTAAGGCGGGTAACATTATCGTTCGTCAGCGCGGTACAGTACACAACCCCGGTGAGAACGTGGGTATGGGTAAGGACCACACACTTTTTGCATTGGTTGACGGTACAGTCGCTTTCTGCAAGAAGTCATCTGGTAAGTCTTATGTGAGCGTTACTCCTATTGCAGAGTAAGGCAATTGCACGAAAGGAAAAAAGAGAATCTTCGGATTCTCTTTTTTTTGTGCAATTTTGCCTTCTCTGCAATAGGAGTACGCAAGCAAAGCTTGCGACTCTCATATATACAATCCCTCCAAACCTCCCTTTGAGAAGGGAGGCTTGTGGCAAGTCTGCGACTTGCGGACTAAAGTCCCGTAGTAAAGCATCAGCTTAGCAACGAAACAAGCGAGAACTTTCGAGTTCTCTTTTTTTTGTGCCGTACTCTGCAATAGGAGTACGCAAGCGGAGCTTGCCTATCCTTTATATTTATATTCCACCCAAACCCCTGCCCTTAATAAGGGAGGGGCTTGTTGTCGGCACAGCCGACATCTTCTTCGAAGAGGGGTAAAAGGGGCAAAAGGGATACAAGAGGTCAACGGCCGAGCGCTAATAAGGTATCTCAACGAGGCGCACCCCCTCTGACCCCCTAGACCACTCAGACCCCTCTGCGTAGCAGGCGCTCCAGCGGAGCGCAACCAACCGCCTCCCAATCAGCCGACCCTAATTTGTTGTCAAAAGGGGTTAGATGTGGCTTATCGCAAGAGAATCCCCCAAGGGATAGTACTAAAAGGTACAGCCCTTGGGGGATTACTTTTGGGATAAGTCGCAGATGACCCCTTTTCACAACAAATTACTTTTTGAAGATGAAGTATACTGCTAACACCAAACACATAAATCCGATGTAGTGATTCCATTTGAGGCCCTCGTGCATAAAGATTGCCATAAAGAGCGAGAAGACAACCAACGACACTACCTCCTGGATAACCTTGAGGTGCCAGAGGGTGAAGGGGCCACCGAAGTCGGCGCTACCGATGCGGTTGGCAGGTACCTGAAAGCAGTACTCAAGGAGTGCCACGCCCCAGCTTACAAAGATAATAGCAATCATACCGTAGCGCTCCAAGCGCGACTTAAAGGCGATATGACCATACCACGCAAGGGTCATAAAGATATTGGAGCAGATAAGTAGTGCTATCGTAGAAAATCCTCTTAATAACATAATAACATAGGTATTAAAAACTGGGTGCAAAGGTAACTATTTTTTGTAGAGCTGAGTGGCTTAGAGAAAAAAAGTTTGTGAATATAGAATTTTCATCGTAAATTTACACACTTTTTGTAAGTTAGAACCAACCAAACTGAAATGATGAATAGATTTTTAGCACTAATAGTTATGGCTATGTTATCACTATCTATCGAGGCCAAGGCACAGAGCAACGACTGGGTTGTAGACCGCTTCGATGATATCAAAGTTTTGCGCTACGAGGTTCCGGGTTTCGAGGAGCTGACGCTCAAGGAGAAGCTCTTGGTATACTACCTCTCGGAGGCTGCTAAGGCGGGTCGCGATATTCTCTACGACCAGAATTTTAAGTACAACCTCCCCATTCGACGCACCTTAGAGAGGCTTTATAAGTCGATTGCGGATAGAGATACCGAGGATTTCTATGCCTTCGAGAAGTACTTAAAGAAGGTATGGTTTGCCAACGGCATACACCATCACTACTCTAACGATAAGTTCCAGCCCGAATTCTCGGAAATGTGGCTTCGTGAGCAACTTAAGGCGCACCTCGATTACACAACACGCCTGATGCCCGATAACTTGCTGTGCGCCATATTGTTTGACCCCGAGCTTTACCCCTCGCGCCTCGACCAGAGGGCGGGCGTAGATGTGGTGCTCTCGTCGGCAAACAACTACTACGAGAATGTTACACAGGCCGAGGTCGAGGCCTACTACTCGGCCCTTACATCAATTAATGCCAACGACCCCTCGCCCATCTCATACGGCCTTAACTCGAAGCTTATGCGCAACGACAACGGCACAATTACCGAGCAGGTATGGAAGGTCGGCGGTATGTATAGCGATGCTATTGAGCAGATTGTATACTGGTTGGAGAAGGCCGCTTCGGTAGCCGACTTTATGCAGCGCCGTATTATCGAGACACTTATCGACTACTATAAGACGGGCGACCTTCGCACCTTCGACCGCTACAACATCTTGTGGGTCAACGACAACCGCTCGAAGGTTGACTTTGTCAACGGCTTTATCGAGACCTATGGTGATCCCCTTGGTCGCAAGGCATCGTGGGAGTCTATCGTAAACTTCCGCGACGAGCGCGCATGCCGTCGTACAGCGCTTCTCACCGAGTATGCGCAGTGGTTCGAGGATAATGCACCTATCGACCCCGCCTACCGCAAGGCGAAGGTTAAGGGTGTATCGGCCAAGGTTATCACTGTGGCGATGCTTGGTGGCGACTGCTACCCCGCTACGCCTATCGGCATCAACCTACCGAATGCCGACTGGATTCGCAAGGAGCACGGCTCAAAGTCGGTAACTATCGACAATATCACCTACGCCTACGACAAAGCCTCGGAGGGCAACGGCTTTATGGAGGAGTTCGTGTTGCGCTACGAAGATAGAGAGCGTATGCGCCTCTATGGCAAACTCTCAGACGACCTCCACACCGACCTACACGAGTGCTTGGGCCACGGCTCAGGTCAGTTGCGTGAGGGCACCAAGGGTGATGAGTTGCGCACCTACTACTCGACATTGGAGGAGGCGCGTGCCGACCTCTTTGCACTCTACTATCTTGGCGACCAGAAGATGGTGAAGATTGGCCTTATCCCCAATCAGGAGGCTGCGTGGGCTAACTACGCAAAGTATATCATGAACGGTATGATGACACAGCTGGCACGCATCGAGGAGGGCAAGGATGTTCAGGAGTCGCATATGCGCAACCGCAAGCTTATCGCCGAGTGGTGCTACGAGCATGGCAAGGTGGATAATGTCATCGAGATTGTTGAGCGCGATGGCAAGAAGTATGTCGTTGTCAACGATTTCCAGAAGCTCCGCAACCTCTTTGGTGAGCTCCTACGCGAGGTGCAGCGTATCAAGTCCGAGGGAGACTATGCCGCAGGTAGCGCACTTGTTGAGCGCTATGCCGTAAAGATTGACCCTGAACTACACCGCGAGGTCTTGGAGCGCTACAACGCACTAAACATCGAGCCATATAGTGGCTTTGTGAACCCCGAGTACCATATCGTCAAGGACGAGGAGGGCAAGATTGTCGATGTTAAGATTTCGTATACTAAGAATTATATACAGCAGATGCTCGGCTACGGCGAGAACTACTCGTTCCTACCCGACGAGAACTAAGTGAGAGAACTAAGTGAGAGAGCAAAGAGCAAAGAGAGAGCAGGCGGAACGCCTGCGGGCTAACGCCCCAAGGGGTAAAAGTGGTACAAGTGGCAAAAGGGGAGATATAGCGTGAGCGCTAACCTTGAGGCGGGTAAGACTATCAAGGCACTTGCTAACCTTACCACCCCTCTGACCCCTTAGACCACTCAGACCCCTCTGCGTAGCAGGCGCTCCAGCGGAGCGCAACCAACCACATTCCAACCAGCACTCCCCTAATTTGTTGTCAGAGTGGTGCTAATGTGGCGTTTCGCAAAAGGAAACCCCTCGGGATAGTACACATTAGTACAGCCCGAGGGGTTTAGCTTTTGGGAAGCGTCGCAGTAGCGTCGCTATCACAACAAATTACAGGGTCTTGAGCGTCGGAAACAAAGCACACAACTGCTCCATCAGAATATCAATATCGAAGCCCTCACGGAGAATCAGAAGGATAGTGTTATCGCCTGCAATGGTACCTAAAATCTCGTGGATGCCACGGCTGTCGATAGGCACCGAGATGGCGCTTGCATAGCCAGGCTTGGTGGTTATAACGCACATATTACCCGAAAAGGCGATATCGGTGATGTTATCCGAGAGATTTGTTGAGACACCTATATCGTTGCGAGAGGAGTTAGGCAAGACATATACATAGCCCTTCTCCTTGTGGGGAATTTTGGCCACATGCATAAACTTAAGGTCACGCGACAGGGTCGACTGGGTGATGCTCACACCACTCTCCTCAAGGCGCTCGATAAGCTCCTCCTGCGAAGAGATATACTCGGAACGAATAATTTTTTTAATTACCGAAAGGCGATGTGTCTTCTGGTTCATCTCTTGAAAAGTTTAATAATTATTGCATATCTAACTAACCGTAGTGGCTCTCAAATGCGTACAGCCACTGCAAAAGTAATAAATATGTAGTAAATATGCAAGCAGTATACCAATATTTTTAGGCATACAAGACAAAAAAAATCAGTAAATTAACCAAAGTAGTTTTGTTTTTAAAATAGTTTTACTATTTTTGTGAGTTGGGTTGCTGAGGTTGTGTGTTGAATACAAACACTTCAATAATCACAAAAGACGAAATTTCAATATAAACATAACTAAAACTACTATGAGAAAATTTATTTCGATGATGATGGTGGCTATTGTAGCTCTGTTTGCTGTTAGCTGCAATGACCCCGCACATGAGGAGCCCACATCGGGTGTGAGCTTCCAATTCCAGAATGCCAAGACTACGGCAACAACAGCAGAGGTTCAGGTTATTCCTTCTGATGCCACAGTGAACTATGTTGCCGCTATCGTAGAGAGCGCCACTATCGCTGACAAGGCAGATGCCGACATTATTAACGAGATGCTCGCTGCTGACGACCTCAAGCTTAAAAAGGGCCCTCAGTATCTTAGCGCCAAGGGGCTTAATGCAGGCACTGAGTACACCGCCGTTGCTTTTGCCGTTACCGAGACCAAGAAGGTTGCTCGTTACACCCTCACCACCGAGGCAAGTTCGGAGCCTATCCCCTCGGAGCAGTTCGATATCGAAATTGAGGTTAAGGACATCACCGCCAACTCGGCAGTAGCTACCGCTAAGCCCAACTCATCGGCTAACCGCTACTTCTTCCGTGTTATCACAAAGATGGAGCTTGATGCTTTTGGCATCTACAACGATGACTATCAGGTATTTGAGTATATTATCGAGAACCCCAACAGCGGTGACTACATCGTTCAGGGCGAGACAACTCTTAACTGCGAGCTTAACCCCGAGGTTGAGTACTTGGCAGTAGCGTTTAACTTCGAGAACTGGGAGGCTGTGCACAGCCAGCAGGAGGAGATTAAGCTCTTCCGCTACGCTTTCGAGACTCCTAAGGCGGCACCCGTAGACCCCAACTCGTTGTTCACTTACGCTAACCTCTCGACAACGCAGTCGGACTTCTCACTCGATGTAACACCCTCACAGGGCGAGGATGCTCACTGGATTTACTATATTTGGACAAAGAAGTCATACGACAAGACTTTGGCTTCGGAGGCTTCACGCAACATCGTTATGCGTAGCTACTTTGCATTGCAGAATATCGCCGTAGAGCAGAAGATGTCGTTCAACGAGCTTATTCAGGATGGCAAGCTCGGTCAGGTGGGTTCACGCCAGATTCACTCTTACGAGCCTTTGAAGAACGATACCGAGTATGTTGTTGTATTGTTCTACATCGACCCCGAGACCAAGGATCCAACTACCGTTACCGATTACAATTATGTTGCCGTAGAGTTCAAGACATTAGCCGCTACAGCTGGCGCTGAGGCAACACTCGAAGTATCGGAGCCAGTAATCGTAAAAGATGGCTTCCAGTATAAGGTTAACTTCCTCATTAAGACAGGAGAGAATACTACAAGCCTTCTATATGCCCCACAGCTTTGGAGCAGTCAAGACTTCGAGAAGTATTGGGATCCAAGCGACTGGTCGCAGATTCGCGCCTTCTTCTGGCTCAACCCCGTATCTGAGGATACATTGACAGCTGCCAAGAGTGCCGATGGTGCAACAATTACATTTAAAGGCGACAAGGATGACTACGTATTCTTCTTTGAGGCACTCAACTCAGAGAATACTCCCACGCAGTTTGCCGTTCGCGTAACTCCCGATATGTTTGATAACGCACAGTAAAGAATTTTAGACAATGAAAAGACTATTTAATATATTCGCTCTATTCTCGCTCGCTGCAGGTTTCGTGGCGTGCGAGGGCAACGAGCCTACGCCCGATAACAAGGAGTATAGCGTGGAGCTCTCAGCCGACAAGACCACTATTTTGGCTGATGGCGAAGAGAGTGTTACCTTTACCGCACAGGTAGATGGTGCAGCAGATGAGGATGTGCAGATTATCTGCCTTAACGACAACTCTATTCTTGAGGGCAACACCTTCACTACAACCGTTGCTGGCGAGTATAACTTTAAGGCCGTATATAAGAAGTTCTCTTCGGATACCGTGACTATCAATGCAACAGCCGTTGAGGTTCCCGTTGCTCAGGTGGAGCTTATTGCCGACAAGACAGAGATTAAGGCCGACAACACCGACACCGTAACCTTCACCGTAACCGTTGATGGCGAGGATAAGACATCGGAGGCTAAGATTACAATTATCAACTACAACGCTGAGCTTGAGGGCAACACCTTTGTTACAGATGTAGCTGGTGAGTTTGTATTTGTTACCAAGTTTGATGGCGTTAAGTCTAACGAGATTAAGGTAACAGCTACTGCTGTCGAGGCTCCTGTGGAGAAGAAGCTCACCATCTCAACTGACAAGGTGCGCATCAAGGCCGATGGCGAGGATAAGGCAACACTTACCGTACTCTATGGTGAGGATGATGTAACCGCTGAGAGCGAGATATATGTTGAGCAGACCAAGGAGGTGCTTACTGATGCTACCTTCTCGACCACGGAGGCCGCATCGTATACCATTCGTGCAAAGTACGATGGCAAGACCTCGACATTCGTTACTATCGATGCCTACGATCCTGTACTCGCTGAGCAGTATGAGGTAGGCACCATCATCGATATCAACGGCACAAAGGGCATTATCTTCGCTATCAAGGGCTTCCCTGTATACAATGAGGACTACACCGAGGTTATTGGCACCAACCAGTACTGCTATGTCTTCTCTATGGATGAGGAGGACTTGCAGTGGTCTACCGAGTATGTATGGTGCAACTGCGGTACACAGCGTGGTGACTGGAACACCGAGGATATGCTCCGTTTCGGCACATCGCCCGACAAGTACCCCGCAGCGCAGTGGTGTCAGGCTCACGGCGAGGGCTGGTTCTTGCCTTCGTACAACGAGCTTAACTGGATGTGGGAGATGCTCACCGATGGTGCTCGTGACTTCACCGCTCCCAGCGTAGCCAAGTACAACGAGCTTATCGTGGAGAATGGCGGTGAGCCCTTCTGCGAGACCTACTACTGGTCATCTAACGAGACCTCGGAGGACTTGGTAGAGCTTGTTGCCTTTATGAACGACAGCGTTGTCTGCCTCGATCCCAAGAAGGATAACACCTATACTGCTCGAGCTGCTTACCGCTTCAAGGTGGAGTAATTTCTTGTGATAAGGGGCCTACTTCGGCACCTCAGTCAAAATGGCGAATGGGAAATACGCTTAGTATGTCCCATCCGCCATTTCTCGTGTCGGCACCAAATTAGACCCCTTCTGACAAGAAATTAGGGTCTTGGAGCTAAAACTCTCTGTGAGTTAAAATGAGTTACGATGAGTTAAAATGGGTTAAAATGTTTTTTCAGCGGAATTTCTTTTAAAACTTATTGCTCATTTCTCATTCTGACAACTTTTCCTTATATTTGTAGTATGAAAAAATCTGAATTTTCGTTTATTGGCGATATTGCCACGATGTTTGATAAGCTACCCCACAACGGCTTTGAGCCTATTGGCGACGACTGCACCGTTGTCGATATGGGCGACGATGCCCTCGTTATGACTACGGATATGCTCTTGGAGGATGTTCACTTCTTGCGTGGCGCATCTTCGGCCGAGGAGGTAGGGCGCAAGAGTCTTATGGTAAACCTCTCGGATGTGGCAGCTATGGGTGCAACGCCTGTGGCTACGCTATTGAGCATCGCCCTCACCGAGTCGGCACAGGGTGAGTGGGCCGATGGCTTTATGCGTGGCTATTACGAGGCGAGCCGTGAGGCAGGCGTGGCGTTGGTTGGTGGCGACACCACAGCTTCGCGCGATAAGGTTGCTATCAATGTTGTGGCCATTGGTCGAGCGCCAAAGGGGTGTATCAAGCGCCGCTCGGCAGCCAAGGTGGGCGATATTATCGCCGTTACGGGCAAGCTCGGTGCATCGTCAAAGGGGTTGGTCGACATTATGTTTGGCGACCTCGACACCCCCGCAGCACGCCACCACCGCATAGCGCAAGCACGCATCACGGAGGGCGTATGGCTTGGTCAGCGCGAGGAGGTTAGGGCGATGATGGATATTTCGGACGGCATCGCTTCGGATATCAAACATATTATGGAGCTATCGAAGGTGGGCGCAGAGATTGAGTTAAAGGCGATACCTACCGACTACGATATCCGCTACGCCACAACGGGAGGCGAGGATTATGAGTTGTTACTCACCGTAGCAAGCGACAAGTTTAAGGAGCTAAAGCACGATTTTGAGAGCGCAACAGGGTGTCAGCTTACTGCCATAGGCACAATAACCGAAGGTGGCGAACTACGCTGGACAGAGGATGGCGCACCAGCAGAGATAGAGCTAAAGGGGTTTACTCACTTTTAATAAATGAGCAATGAGAAATTAGCAATTAGAAATCATAAGTGTCCACTAAAAAATCGAAATAGTTCTTTGAAATGATTGATATTTAATTTGTTATGCAAGTTTTGTGAGCGAACGGATTTGAATTTACTTTTGCAGTCTAAATCAGACAGTTATGCTTAAAGACAAATA
>JAFTVX010000007.1 GCA_017465575.1 Alistipes sp.
CGCCACCGTCGCGCTTGTCGTAGATAAGCATCGAGAGACCTCGAGCATCCTTTGTGCCCTCCTCGGTACGAGCAAGTACCAACGAGATGTCGCCATCACCATTCGTGATAAAACGCTTACAGCCATTCAGACGCCATACGCCAGCCTCCTCGTCCCACGATGCCTTGAGCATAACGGCACCAAGGTCCGAGCCTGCATCGGGCTCAGTGAGGTCCATAGCGCAGGTCTCGCCAGCCGATACGCGGGGCAAGAACTTTGCCTTAATCTCCTCGGTAGCGAACTCGTTGATGGTCTCTGCGCAGTCCTGCAAGCCCCAGATATTCTCGAAGCCGGCATCGGCGCGTGCAACCATCTCGTTTGCCATAGCAAAGCAGGTTACAGGCATGTTAAGACCGTCGAAACGACGGGGAAGGGTCATACCGCTGAGGCCAGCCTCAACGAGAGCCTCGATGTTGCGCACCGTACCCTGAGCATACTCCACATGGTCGTTTACCACACGGGGACCCTCGTGGTCTACGCTCTCGGCGTTAGCGGCGATAACCTCGCCACAAACATCACCCACAATCTCCAAAACACGACGATACGAATCGAGGGCATCCTCGGTGTTGTGGGGTGCATAGTCATATGTAGCAGCATCGGCAAAGTTGCGCTCCTTGAGCTCGATAATCCTCTTCATCATAGGATGATTGAGGTGATACTGCAAGTCTTTGTTATCCAAGAAAAAGTTTGCCATAGCCTTACTTTGAGTTCTGTTTGTAATACTTAATCATCTTGGGGATTACCTCCTCGACGCTACCGGTGATGGCGTAGTCGGCAATCTTGTTGATAGGCGCAGCGGGGTCGGTGTTGATAGATACAATCATCGCCGAGCCATCCATACCTGCGGTGTGCTGAATCTGACCCGAGATACCGCAAGCGATATAGAGCTTGGGGCGTACGGTAACACCTGTCTGACCAATCTGGCGCTCGTGCTCCGTAAAGCCAGCATCAACAGCGGCACGCGAAGCACCTACCTCGCCACCCAATACATCTGCCAACTCGTGAACGAGCTTGAAGCCCTCCTTAGAGCCTACACCGTAGCCACCAGCAACGATTACCGAAGCGCCCTTGATGTTAATCTTGCGCTCCTCGATGTGGCGCTCTACGATGCGC
This sequence comes from Alistipes sp., assembly GCA_017465575.1. GTDB lineage: Bacteria > Bacteroidota > Bacteroidia > Bacteroidales > Rikenellaceae > Alistipes. Next base: position 1,153 of record JAFTVX010000007.1, read on the forward strand.
ACTGCAAGGTCGGTATCCTTGACCATAGGCTTCCACTCAATCTCGCGAATCTCGCCAGCAGCGGGTGTCGCAAGAGCCTCCTTGCGCATAACGCCCTCACGCACGGTAGCCATCTGGGGACGGCACTCGGGGTTCACGATGGTAGCGATGATGTTACCACCAAAGGCGGGGCGAATCTGGTAGAGCAACGAGTCGTACTCCTTGCCTGTCTTGGGGTCTTTGTGCTCGCCGATAACAAGCTCGGTGCAGTCGGCTGTTAGACCGCTGTGCAACGACGACGATACACGGGGTGCGAAGTCACGACCTACGGGTGTTGCGCCGAAGAGCACAATCTGGGGCTTCTCCTGCTCGATAAGACCCACCATAACTGCGGTGTGGGGCAGGGTGCGGAAGGGAGCAAAAATCTCGTCATCTGCAATCCATACGGTGTCGGCACCATACTTCGCAAGCTCGGCATTGAGACCCTTTACGCCCTTGCCGATAACTACAGCCTCGAGCTTAACACCCAGGGTGTTTGCCAACTCGCGACCTTTGGTGAGGAGCTCAAGCGATACATCGGCTATCTCCTGCTCCTCTATCTCGATATATACAAATACATTATTCATACTCCTAAGGTGTTTGATTAACCGAGCGTGTGGCTCGCGATAAGTTCCTTCATCAACTCCTCGATGTCCTTATCCTCCGAGGTAAGGCTCTTTGCCTCCTTTGCCTGGAATACGACATTCTCAATCTTCTTTACCTTCGTGGGCGAGCCGCTCAAACCCAACTGCTCATAGTCGGGGTTTACATCTGCTGCTGCGAACTCCACGATGTGAAGATAGGGGCGTGCCTCGATAAAGCTCTGCTTCTCGCTCTCGGCAGCCGAAAGCTCCGAGGTAGCAAGGGCATACTTAAACTTCATCACTCGCTTAGCGTTGCGGGGACGGCACTCCTTAGCCGACGAGTTCACGGTGATTACTGCGGGCAGGGGCGATACAACGACCTCCGAGCCACGCTCCAAGCGGCGCTTGATGGTGATCTCCTTGTCGTCGATAGCCACGAGCTCCTCGGCATAGGTCACCTGTGGCATACCGAGCTTCTCGGCAACCTGAGGACCTACCTGTGCGGTATCGCCGTCGATAGCCTGACGACCAGCGACGATGATATCGGGGTTGATTTTACGAAGTGCGCACGATAGTGCGTACGATGTTGCGAGAGTATCCGAGCCAGCGAACTCCTTGCCCGAAAGCAAGTAACCGCCATCGGCACCACGGAACATAGCCTCGCGGATAACATCAGCTGCACGCTGAGGACCCATTGTGAGGATGTGTACGGTGGCGTTGCCTATTCTGTCCTTCATCTGAAGAGCCATCTCAAGGGCGTTAAGGTCCTCGGGATTGAAGATTGCGGCAAGAGCAGCACGGTTAACCGTGCCCTCTGGAGTCATAGCATCCTTGCCCACATTGCGAGTGTCGGGCACCTGTTTTGCCATAACTACGATTTTCGTTACCTTTTCCATAACTTGTTTATTGTATGTATGTTTCTTCGTTCGTCGTTTCAGTTTCGCCTTTGCGAAGCCGCTGCAAAGATACGAAATTTTGTCTAAATTGTCCTTAAAATCTCGGTTAAATTAATCTTGTATTTCGCAAAGTGTTAATAATCAGCATTTAACCAATGTGTATGATTTTTCTCTTTTTCTCTTTGCTCGGGCGTTCGTTTAGAAATATCTGTCGTCGGTGATATCTATGCCAATACGCTTGTAGCAGTTTAGGATGTTGTAGGCGCATACCTCGGCACGGAAGCGCGTTACATACTCCTTGCCTCGCCGAATCATCTCTTGGCGTAGCTCCTCGTTGTTTAGCACAAGGTCAATCTTCTCGGCAAGCTCGTTGCTGTCGTTCGGCGTGATGTATATCGAGTGGCTACCTCCCGCCTCCTCGTGGCTTGAGCCCTTGGCGGCAATCACGGGCGTACCTACCGACATTGCCTCGACGATAGGCGTGCCGAAACTGGCGTGTAGCGAGGGGTATACCAAGGCGGTTGCACCACGATATAGCGCTGCAAGCTCCTCGTTGTCGATATTGTGCAACAGGTGCAGTCGCTTCTCTATCGCTGCACTGCGTGCCTGACGGCGTATGCGGTTGGTGTAGCTTGTGCGACGACCCACGGCAACGAGGTGAATCTCATAGTCGAGCTTATCCATAGCATCGATAATCGCGCTAATATTGCGCCTTTCGTGCTGTGCGCCGACATTGAGGATATACTTTTCGGGAAGCTCATACTTTGCTCTAACCTCTGCCACACGCTCATCGCTGATGGGTGCGCCGTAGATAGGGTTGTAGCCAGGGTAGATAACATCAATCTTCTCGCCGTCGATATCCAAGTACTTGATAATATCGCGCTTAGTGCTCTCGCTAACGGCAATAATGCGGTCGGCACGACGACAAGTCGAGCGCATTGCGATAAGGTTGAAGAGGCGCTTAAAGGGGAGAATTGATGTGGGGTGGCTCACAAAGTGCATATCGTGCACCGTAACCACGCTACGAATATCCCTCTTGCCAAGACCTAAGGGCAGACGATTATCCAAGCCGTGGAATAGCTCGACATCGCCTCTCTGGGCATCGTGCGATAAACGCCATAGGCGCCATAGCCCTGAGAACTTGCGCCACAACGAGCCATCGGGCTCCATTGACTCCACATTCGCTAGACGGTCGAGAGCATCGTACGAGGGGTTGGGCTGGCGCTTCGGGGTATACATTCTGAAGTAGGTATTCTCCGAGCACGCCTTCGACAACGCCTCAATCACAAAGCAGCTATAATTGCCTCGCCCTGTGATATTGTCGTTCGCCTTCGTGGCATCGAAACCTATGGTATGAGTGCGCTTCATATTTATATATGCGTATACGCGCGAGCGCGCGAATTGTGCAAATGTACTTATTTTTCGATGAACTACCAAATCTTGACACTCTTTTTATAGCCTATAATCCTCATTTTTGAGCCAATTTTCACTACCATTTCCCAACGATTTACTAACCCTTTTATCGCTCTTTGCGCTCTTTTTGCCCTCTGAAACCCTAATTTTGCAAAATTTTAGCTATATCGTAAAGGTGTTAAAATCAGCGTTCTGAGTGCCTCTGAGGGGGATTTATAAAAATAATTAAATAAATTATTGAAAATTTTTAATAAAACTCTTGCGTGATTGGAAAATAGTCCTTACCTTTGCAGTGAAGTTTTAAGGTTCATTTAGGTTAGTAGTTTTAGGTTGGAGGGGCCAATCGAATGATTGTGGCAAAAGTCGCTACTTAGATTTTGAGAGCGAGTTTTGCTACTAAACCGACCAGCGGTGCTCGCGGTCGAGGTTGAAAGAATCATTTGATTGGCCTCCATTTTTTTTGTGAAAAGGGGTTATTTCTCGTGAAAAGGGGCAATCTGCGAACTATCCCAAAAAAGTGCCGTCAATGAGCAGTACGCCAAGTACAGCCCATCGACGGCATTTTTGCGATAGTCCACATCTCACCCCTTTTGACAAGAAATTGATATGCTGGTTGGAAAGAAGATTATTAGGGAGTTTAATGAGTTTAGGGAGTGTAAGGAGTTTAAGGATAAATGTCGGTAGCGCTCTCCCTAACTTCACTAAATTCCCTAATTTCCTTAAATTCACTATTGACTGCGCTCTTTGCTCTTCGCTCTTTGAACTTTGCTCTCTCTTTGCTCTCTCCCATAACAACTTACCACTCCTCTCTTTAAAACTCGCCTCTCGGCAAAACACTCCAAAATTGTTCTATACAGCGAATTTGCCAAATTTCGACCCCGCTATCGACCTGCAAAAATTGGCGAAAAATCGTAAAGCGCACATAATCAATATTATAGCATTTTGGCCATAAATTGAAGATTATAATTTTAGAAAAACGATAAGAATATTTTATCGGTTTTTTGCAAGTTTTCAACAAATCAGCACGAAAAAAACTCCGTATATATAGTGTATATCAAAAAAAATGAGTATCTTTGCGGGCAATTTCTCGCAAATGGGAATTGAAACAATTAACAAAAATTTAAAGGACAAAAAGTTTTAAAGATGCCAACTATTCAGCAGTTAGTAAGAAACGGTCGAGTAAGCATGGTCGAGAAGAGTAAGTCGCCTGCACTCGCAGCGTGTCCTCAGCGCCGTGGAGTTTGTACCCGTGTGTACACCACAACTCCCAAGAAGCCTAACTCGGCTATGCGTAAGGTCGCACGTGTAAGATTGACTAATGGCAAGGAGGTCAACGCCTACATCCCTGGCGAGGGCCACAACTTGCAGGAGCACTCAATCGTGCTCGTTCGTGGTGGTCGTGTTAAGGACCTCCCCGGTGTTCGTTACCACTTGGTTCGTGGTGCACTTGATTCAGCAGGTGTTGACGGTCGTCGTCAGCGTCGTTCAAAGTACGGTGCTAAGCGTCCTAAGGCAGGTAAGAAGTAATAGAAATTTAGAAATTGTATTTAATTAATTAGCAGTAACAATGAGAAAAGCTAAGCCAAGAAAGCGAATTCTACTTCCGGATCCGAAGTTCAACGATGTAGAGGTAACTCGTTTCGTGAACAATCTTATGCTGGATGGTAAGAAGAGTATTGCTTACACCATTTTCTACGATGCTTTGGAGTTGGTGGGCAAGAAGATGAAGGATGCTGATAAATCTCCCTTGGAAGTCTGGAAGCAGGCTCTTGAGAATATCACACCTCAGGTCGAAGTTAAGTCAAAGCGTATCGGTGGTGCGACATTCCAGGTTCCTATGGAGGTTCGTCCCGAGCGCAAAGTTTCGATTTCAATGAAAAACCTTGTCCTTTATTCACGCAAGCGTTCGGGCAAGTCAATGGCAGAGAAGCTCTCAGCAGAGATAGTAGATGCCTTCAACCAGCAGGGTGCTGCCTTCAAGCGTAAGGAGGAGATGCACCGTATGGCAGAGGCTAACAAGGCATTTGCACACTTCAGATTCTAAAATTTGTAGACCAAGATGGCAAGAGATCTTAAATATACTCGTAATATCGGTATCATGGCTCACATCGATGCCGGTAAGACCACTACTTCGGAGCGTATCCTCTTCTACACAGGTAAGACCCACAAGATTGGTGAGACTCACGAGGGTGGTGCCACTATGGACTGGATGGTTCAGGAGCAGGAGCGTGGTATTACCATTACCTCTGCTGCAACCACAGCGTTTTGGAACTACAAAGGTAATCAGTATCAGATCAACTTGATCGATACCCCGGGACACGTTGACTTCACCGTAGAGGTAGAGCGTTCGCTCCGCGTACTCGATGGTGCTGTTGCTACTTTCTGCGCCGTAGGTGGTGTAGAGCCTCAGTCAGAGACTGTATGGCGTCAGGCTGACAAGTACAATGTTCCCCGTATCGGTTATGTTAACAAGATGGACCGTACTGGCGCAGACTTCTTCGCTGTATGTGCCCAGATTAAGGAGCACTTCGGTGCAACAGCTCTTCCCGTAGTATTGCCTATCGGCTCTGAGGATAAGTTCGAGGGTATCGTTGACCTTATCTACAACAACGCCTTGTACTACTACGACGACAAGACTGTACGCGACAACTTCGAGGTTAAGGAGATTCCTGCTTTCATGAAGGAGGAGGCTGCCGAGTGGCGTGCAAAGCTTATCGAGGAGGTAGCAGCTACCGACGACGCTCTTATGGAGAAGTTCTTTGAGGATCCCGATTCAATCACTCCCGACGAGCTTATCGCAGCAATTCGTACAGCTACCATCAACATGACTTTGGTACCTATGATGTGCGGTTCGTCATTCCACAACAAGGGTGTTCAGAAGCTTCTCGACTATGTAATGGCTTTCCTTCCTTCACCTCTCGATGTTCCCGCTGTTGAGGGTACTAACCCCAAGACTGACGAGATCGAGAAGCGTGAGGCATCAGTAAACGAGCCCTTCTGCGGTTTGGCGTTTAAGATTGCAACTGACCCCTTCGTAGGTCGTTTGTGCTTCATCCGCGTTTACTCTGGTGTTTTGGAGGCTGGTTCTTATGTTTATAACGCGCGTAGCGGCAAGCGTGAGCGTATCTCGCGTATCTACCAGATGCACGCTAACAAGCAGAATCCTATGGACCGCGTAGAGGCAGGTGATATCTGCGCAGCTATCGGCTTCAAGGAGATCCGCACCGGTGATACCCTTACCGCTGAGAACGCACCTTTGGTACTCGAGCAGATGACCTTCCCCGAGCCCGTTATCGGTCTTGCGGTTGAGCCTAAGACTCAGAAGGATCTCGACAAGCTCGGTATCGCTCTTGCGAAGCTCGCAGAGGAGGATCCTACCTTCACTGTTCGTACCGACGAGGAGAGTGGCCAGACCATTATCTCGGGTATGGGTGAGCTTCACCTCGACATCATCGTTGACCGTCTTAAGCGTGAGTTCGGCGTAGAGATTAACCAGGGTGCTCCCCAGGTTAACTACAAGGAGGCTCTTACTCAGACTGTTCAGCACCGCGAGGTATTCAAGAAGCAGACTGGTGGTCGTGGTAAGTTCGCTGATATCATCTTCGAGATTGGTCCCGCTGATGAGGGCGTTACTGGTCTTCAGTTTGTTGACGAGGTTAAGGGTGGTAATGTGCCTAAGGAGTACATTCCCGCTGTTCAGAAGGGCTTCGAGTCGGCTATGGCTAACGGTGCTTTGGCAGGTTACACCATCGACTCAATGAAGGTTACCTTGAAGGATGGTTCGTTCCACCCCGTTGACTCTGACCAGCTCTCATTTGAGATCTGTGCTCGTAACGGTTTCCGTCAGGCAGCTCCCAAGGCTGGTTCGGTTATCATGGAGCCCGTTATGAATGTTGAGGTTGTTACTCCCGAGGAGAGCATGGGTGACATCATCGGCGATATGAACAAGCGTCGTGGTCAGATCCAGGGTATGGAGTCTAAGGGTACAGCTCGCGTAGTTAAGGCTCGCGTGCCCCTCTCAGAGATGTTCGGTTATGTAACCGTTCTCCGTACCATCTCTTCTGGTCGTGCAACATCTTCAATGGAGTTCTCGCACTTCGAGGAGGTTCCTGCAAACCTTGCAAAGGAGATCATCGAGAAGTCGAGCGGTAAGCGTAAGGATTTAGAGTAAAAATTAGAGATTAGATATGAATCAGAAAATTAGAATCAAGTTGAAGTCTTTCGACCACAACCTCGTTGATAAGTCAGCTGAGAAGATCGTTAAGACTGTGAAGGCTACTGATGCTATGGTTAGCGGTCCGGTACCCCTTCCCACGCGCAAGCAGATTTTCACTGTAAACCGCTCAACCTTCGTTAACAAGAAGGCTCGCGAGCAGTTCCAGCTCTGCACCTACAAGCGCATCATCGATATCTATTCATCAACTCCCAAGACTATCGATGCTTTGATGAAGCTCGAGTTGCCTTCAGGTGTTGAGGTAGAGATCAAGGTTTGATAAAAACACTCGTTCGGGTAAGGACAATCCCGCGAGGGATTGTCCCAATGCTCGACAACAACCTATAATAATATATATAGGTATAAAACATTCACATTATTTAACAAACAAGTAATTAGACAGTACAATGTCAGGACTTATTGGAAAGAAAATCGGAATGACTTCCGTTTACAGTGCCGAGGGTAAGAATGTACCATGCACTGTTATCGAGGCTGGTCCGTGTGTAGTTACGCAAATCAAGACCGTTGAGAAGGACACTTACGAGGCGGTTCAGATTGCCTATGACGACAAGAGTGAAAAGCACACCAGCAAGAGTTTGTTAGGTCACTTCAAGAAGGCCGGCGTTACCCCCAAGCGTAAGCTTGCTGAGTTCAAGGGTATGCCCGAGGTGAACCTTGGCGATGCACTTACAGTTGAGATGTTCTCTGAGGAGGACTGGGTAGATGTAACAGGCATCTCTAAGGGTAAGGGCTTTCAGGGTGTAGTTAAGCGTCACGGCTTTGGTGGTGTTGGTGGTCAGACCCACGGTCAGCACAACCGTCAGCGTAAGCCCGGTTCGCTTGGTGCATCATCTTATCCTTCGCGCGTCTTCCCCGGTAAGCGTCTTCCCGGTCAGATGGGCGGTGAGACAGTTAAGGTTCTCAACCTTAAGGTCGTTAAAGTTATTCCCGAGAGCAACCTCATCTTGGTGAAGGGTTCGGTTCCCGGTGCAAAGGGTTCTTATTTAACAATTGAGAAGTAGTATGGAATTAGCTGTATTAAACACATTAGGACAGGAGACTGGTCGTAAGGTAGTTCTTTCTGACGCAGTTTTCGGCGTGGAGGCTAATGACCACGCTATCTACCTCGACGTTAAGCAGTTCTTGGCTGACCAGCGTCAGGGTACTCACAAGTCAAAGCAGCGTAACGAGGTTGCTGGTTCAACTCGTAAGTTGAAGCGCCAGAAGGGTACCGGTGGTGCTCGTTGCGGTAGCATCAAGTCGCCTTTGTTCCCCGGTGGTGGCCGTGTATTCGGTCCCGTACCTCGCGACTACAGCTTCAAGCTCAACAAGAAGCTTAAGCAGTTGGCTCGCCGTAGCGCACTTACTTACAAGGCACAGGCAAACGCAATCTGCGTTTTGGAGAACCCCGCAATGGAGGCTCCCAAGACTAAGGCTGTTGTTGCTATTCAGAAGGCGTTGAATATCGAGAACAAGAAGGTGTTGGTAGTTCTGCCGGAGACAAATGCCAACTTCCAGCTCTCTTGCCGTAACATTCCCTCGGTGAAGCCTATCTTGGCACAGAACCTCAATACTTACGAGGTTATGAATGCATCGACAATTGTTTTGGTTGAGGGCGCAGAGAATGTAATCAATGTAATGTTAGCTTAAAAAACCTTACAAAAATGGAAGTAATTATTAAGCCTATTTTGACCGAGAAAATGACGATTCAGGGCGAGAAGCTGAACCGTTACGGTTTTATTGTTGATATCCGAGCTAACAAGTTGCAGGTTCGTAACGCTGTAGAGAAGATGTACAATGTTACCGTTACCGATGTCAACACCATCAATTACATGGGTAAGCAGAAGAGCCGCTATACTAAGGCTGGTTTGCTTCAGGGTCGCACTAACAACTTCAAGAAGGCTATTGTCACTTTGAAGGCAGGTGATCAGATTGATTTTTACAGTAACATCTAAACTTTTGAGAAAAGATGGCAGTAAGAAAATTTAAGCCGGTTACTCCCGGTCAGAGACATAAGATCATCGGCACTTACGATGAGATCACCACTTCAACACCCGAGAAGTCTCTCTTGGCACCCAAGAAGAGCACCGGTGGTCGTAACAATAGTGGTAAGATGACTGTTCGCTACATTGGCGGTGGTCACAAGCAGATGTATCGTTTGGTTGATTTCAAGCGTCAGAAGGATGGTATGGCTGCAACCGTTAAGACAATCGAGTACGATCCTAACCGTACTGCTCGTATTGCTTTGGTTGTATACGCAGATGGCGAGAAGAGCTATATCCTTGCTCCTAACGGCTTGCAGGTAGGCCAGACCGTAGTTAGCGGTCAGGGCGTAGCTCCCGAGCTTGGTAACACCTTGCTTCTCTCGGAGATTCCCCTCGGTACTCTCATTCACAATATTGAGCTCTATCCCGGTCAGGGCGCAGCTATGGCTCGTTCGGCTGGTTCATACGCTCAGCTTTTGGCTCGCGAGGGCAAGTTCGCTATTATCAAGTTGCCTTCAGGTGAGACTCGTATGGTACTCGTAACATGCCGCGCAACTGTCGGTGTTGTGTCAAATGGTGATCACAACCTCGAGAGTTCAGGTAAGGCAGGTCGCAAGCGTTGGTTGGGCCGCCGTCCTCACAACCGTGGTGTCGTAATGAACCCCGTTGATCACCCCATGGGTGGTGGTGAAGGTCGTGCATCTGGTGGTCACCCCCGTTCGCGTAAGGGATTGTTGGCTAAGGGTAAGAAGACTCGTAACCCGAAGAAGACAACCTCTAAGTTTATTATTTCAAGAAAGAAAAAATAATTAAATAGAGTACATAATGAGCCGTTCATTAAAAAAAGGACCGTTTATCGACCCCAAGCTCGAGGCTAAGGTAGTAGCACAGGCAGAGGGCAATAACAAGTCTGTAATCAAGACATGGTCACGCGCAAGTATGATTTCGCCCGACTTCGTAGGTCAGACGATCGCCGTACACAACGGAAATAAGTTCATTCCAGTTTACGTAACTGAGAA
>JAFTVX010000008.1 GCA_017465575.1 Alistipes sp.
ACGCACAGGGTCGTTATCTTCGATAAAATCTCCCAAACAAGGAGGAAAAAGTAACGAATCGTTTTGATTATAGGATTTATGTTGTATCTTTGCCATAACGTTGTGTTTGAGAGTTTTATGTGGTTTTTTTTGCACTATAAATATACAAAAACTTTTCGACACAACAAAGGCTATTCCAGTGTTTTTCAACGGAATAGCCTATTTTTTTTTGCAACTATGTTCGCAACTAAACACAACTGAGGCTGACCAAAAGCCATTATGCACTTTTTAGTCAGCCTCGTCGCCGTATAAAATTGTTTAGGTTTAGAGAACAATTTTATCGGCAACCCCGCCCAAAACCAACCGCCACCGAAGCGGGGTATATCAGGGCAAAGGCTTTAAGAGTCTTGGCTCTGTGGGGAGTGTTGATGTGATTGGAAGCTTGCTTACTATATCACATCGGCACGCCACACACAACAACCGCAGGTTGTAAAGCCTTAGCCCATAAAACACAAAAACAGCGGTCTGCCTATAAAAGACAGACCGCTGCAAAAGTGGAGGTGGCGGGGGTCGAACCCGCGTCCAAACAAGGAACCCAAGAGCTTTCTACACGCTTAGTCGACCATTTAATCCTTCTACTCTGGCCAGGCAGGCGACAGCCAAACCAGAGTCCCAGCCCCTAAATCTCGCACGATAACCGAGGCACATACCGTGCTATCTCTTAATTGATGATACCCCGTATGAAGAGGTGTTAAAGAGCGGAACACTCCTTCGGGATACTCGTCGCACGACCTCCTTGGGTCACGCGATTAAGCCAATTTTCCCTGAAAATTAGGCAGCGAGTGCGTAGCTATTATTGCCATTTGTAGTTTGAGTGTTGCGATTAACGAGACCCCACACAAGGCTCGGCGTGCTTACAATCAAATTCTACCTGCTGTCAAAACCGGTCACCCCCTTGGAAGATGGCGTTTGGTGGTTGCTTTGGCTTTGTTGTGCCTCTTTTTGGCTGCTTATTGTTTTGGCCTCTTGACAATACACACGCTATTACCTGCAAGCCCAAAAGCACAATCAGCTCAAAAATAGCCTACATCAAATTCCAAAGCAACCACCAAACTGAGCACTTGGAATATGGTGAGCCAAAACCACCGATATTATCCGCCTCAAAAAGGGGCGGACTTAATCGCGAACAGCATCGAATCATCGAAGCGACATTTGTGGCAATTCAAATGCGGTGCAAAAATAGTGATTTTTTGTGGAATAAAAAAATTATTGTTAAATTTGCCTAACATATTGAAACTTTCAGCAATGGGTACAAATAGAGTTATAGAGCTAAAGGGCGTATCGGTGTATCACGGTGGCAATTCGAGGCGTGATAGGCAGCAGAGCGACCTTATCCTCAAAGATGTGAACCTCTCGATTTCGGAGGGCGAGTTTGTCTATTTTATCGGTCGTGTCGGCACCGGCAAGAGCACGCTCCTTAAGACCCTCTATGGCGAGGTAGACCTCTACGAGGGCGAGGCCTCGGTTGTGGGTTTCGACCTGCGCACCATTCGTCGCAAGCAGATTCCCTATCTTCGTCGCTCTATCGGCATCGTTTTTCAGGACTTCCAGTTGCTCACCGACCGCAATGTCTTTCTCAACCTCTATGATGTGATGCGTGCTACCGGCAACCGCCGTGAGGAGGATATTCGCCGCCGTATTGACGAGGTGCTGACCCTTGTGGGCCTTGAGCATAAGGCATATAAGATGCCCTTTGAACTTTCGGGTGGCGAGCAGCAGCGCTTGACCATTGCGCGTGCTCTGCTCAATAAGCCCCGCCTTATCCTTGCCGATGAGCCTACGGGAAATCTTGACCCCGTAACTGCCGAGGGCATTATGGATATCTTCCGCAAGATCGCGGAGAGTGGCACCGCCGTGGTGATGTCCACGCACAATATCTCGCTTATCGAGCAGTACCCCTCGCGCACCATTCTCTTTGCTCAGGGTCATATCACCGAGGTCGATGTCGATAAGTTGCTCCAAGCCGAGTAGCCCGACTGATAGATACAAAAAGCGCGTGCAACGACCATTGCACGCGCTTTCTATATATAAATAGGTATTACTATTACTTCTCGACAAAGACCTGGAAGATCATCGGTGAGTACGATGGAATCTCAGTAGCAGTGGTTGTGATTGTCGTTGTGTTGGTGTTGCTGGGGACATAGTTATAACCGTAGTAGTAGGGGTTATAGCCATAGTAGCCCGAATTGTACATACTGCCGTAGCCGTAGCCATACATACTATTCATATAGCTCATATAGTTGTAGTAGTTGGCGTAGTCGATTGCGCTGGTGTCGCCAGTGGTTGTCGATGAGTGTGCGCCCACCTGACCCGAGATGCCATAGGCGTAGGTCGATACGGTGAGGATTGTTGCCCACTGACCACGGCGGAGTGTGGGTAGCGAGTAGTTCCACGCCAAGATATAGTCGTTCTCCAAGGGCTCCTTGGTCTCGAACGACAACGCCTCGCCCTCCTGTCCTACATCGCCAAAGACAATCTCCTTTACCTCGTCGATATTGGTGTCGAAGACATAGCCATCGAGGAAACGACCGATATACCAGACATTTGCCGTAGCCTTGGTCTGCATTGAGTCCGCCTCCAATACCTCATCGTAGGTGATGCCCTCGCCAAAACGCTCGACCAATGCCTCGTTGATACGGCGGTCGATATCGGCAAGTGTCGAAGCACCATAAATCTTGCCCTTGTCGTAGCCATTCTCGCTGGGGTACATCAAGGTGTCAACGCCGATAGCGTTGTAGTCAAAGCTATTGCGTGCGGGAGAATATGCGTAGTTGACATATAGCTGTGCAAGGGTGTCGATAGGCTGGTGCCAGCGACCATCGTAGAACTCCAAGGGGCGTGTGTCGACCTCCTCTTCGCCCTCCTCGCTATCGGCGCGTGTCGAGCGGCGGCGCATACTCTTCTCTGCGCTCTCCTCATCCTCCTTGGGTGCTGCCTTATGCTCGGCGCAGAGACCGCCATTGATATTGGCGAACGAGTCTACGCGGTTGCCCTCGTATGCCACGGGGTTGGCGATATGTCCGTAGATGGTCATATCTACGATTGCGGGCTTGTCGCCATCGAGCTCATACTGACCCTCATAGCCACCGTCTGCTGTACCGCCCGTATTGCTCGATGTCACGGTCGAGGGCAGATAGAGGCGTAGGCGTGTGCCATAGCGAGCCTCAAACTCCTCGTCGCCAATCGTTAGCTTGTTGAACACAGCAAGATAGCTACCCTCAAGCAGGGTGTGCGAATCCTTGCCACTAAAGCGGAATACGGGGGTGTAGTGGGTGTGGTTGTTGTAGGTGTTCTGCTGCGAGGCAAGCTCCCAACTACGGGTCTCGCAGACATTGCCCTGAAGGTCACGCGCTGTGAAGTCTACCCACAACCACGCATCCTTGCCCGTAACGGGTAGAGAATCCTGATGGCCACGGTCTAAAATCTCGACATAGTAGCCGCCCTCCTCTTGGTAGTTATCCACCAACTCGGGGTGGTACTTCTCGATCCACGCCTTGAGTGAGCGTTGCTCAATCTCGGTGGCACTCATCGTGGGCTCCTTGACACACGCAAAGCCTATGATGATGCCAGCGGCTATAATAAGATATCTTGCTATATTCTTCATATTCTGCTAATTATTCGTTACGCTAAGGATATTGATAATCCATACTACGGCAGACTTTGCAGGCACCATACCCACATAGTTGTTGCCGTTCGCCTTCGTAAAGGTCATATAAATCTCCACCGTATCGCCCTCCTTGCACTCGGGCAATGCCTCCTCTAAACCTTTGAGGATAGCGCTCTCGCCAATGGTTAGCTCCAGCGGGTCGGTTGTCCACTCATACGAGGTGTTAAGCCCCAACTTCTTGAGTTCCTCAATCTTATCCTCCTCGTTGGTGGCGTAGAGATTAGATGTTGAGGGTTTGCTACCCGTAAAGATATATGCCGAGTAAGAGATTGTTATCGTTGAACCCCAATCTACCGTAGGCTTCTCGTCACGACCTTCGGCATAGCGGGTGGCGATATAGCGGTAGAGGTCCAATCCCCACTGCTCATAATACTCGGGCTCGTTGTCGAGTGACGACGATATCTCCGACTCGGGGATTAGCTTTGGTGAGTGCGACTTCGTTAGGTAGTTCGATATCGAGGTCTGCTGCGAGGTAAGCACCGTGTCGGTGTCGTTGCTGCACGATACGACGAATAGGGTAGCGACAAGCGCAACCACCCAGAAAGCTATGTTTCTCTTCGTTCTCATATACATATAATCGTGCAAATTTAACAATTATTTTGCAACCTCGCTATTTTATTTTCGAAAATTTTGCATTTGCATTAGTCCGTAGGACTATAACTGCTTGAGTGCCATACGCACAGCCTCCTCGACAGGCATCGAGGGCGACTCTTTGAAGAGGGCGGTGAGCACCTTCTCCGAGGCAGCCTTCTGGAAGCCGAGCATCTGCAATGCAGCCAACGCCTCGTCGTAGCTCTCCGAACGCGACTGCTTCTCGGTGGGCGAGAGCATAAGGTCGCTTGCGCCAAGCTCAATCATCTTGCCCGAGAGTTCGACGATAATCTTCTGCGCAGTCTTTAAGCCGAGGCCCTTGACATTCTTGAGCAATACGGCATTCTCGGTGGCGATGATATTCTGCAACTCGCGTGGCGAGTAGGTCGAGAGAATCATTCGTGCGGTGTTGCCACCTACGCCCGAAACGCTGATAAGCTGACGGAAGAGCTCGCGCTCAACCTTTGTCGAGAAGCCGAAGAACTGCTGCTGGTCCTCGCGCACCACGAAGTGAACATATAGGCGCACACTCTCCTCGTGCTCGATTTCGGAGTAGGTATTGAGCGAAATATTGATGTAGTAGCCCACACCAGCCGCCTCGATTACGGCGTATGTTGGGGCGAGCTCGGCAACACGACCAGATATATATTCGTACATAGAGCTAAAATTTATCGTAAAAACTTTTACAAAAGTAAATAAATTTTCATATCTTTGTGTTTTGAAACTGAAAATTAACTAAAAACTGAGTATAAAATTATGAAAAAATCACTTTTGTTTGCCCTTTCGCTCTCGGCAATGCTCGTAGCGTGTGGTGGCAATGAGAAGCAGGAGCCCGCAGTAGAGGCTGAGGCACAGGAGGCAAGTGCTGTTGAGTGCGTGGCAAGTGGCGATGTTGTATTTGTTGACCTCGACTATATGATGGCAACCAGCGCCCTCTACGCTAAGGAGGGTAAGAGCCTTGAGGAGAAGATGGCTGCATTCCAGACCAAGATGACCACCTCGCAGGAGTCGTGGGCAAAGAAGGAGCAGGGTCTTGCTGCCGAGTATAGCAAGTTGGAGAGCGATGCTGCAAAGCTTCAGGAGGACTACCAGAAGGGTCTTATCACCACCTTGAACGCTCAGCAGAAGCAGCAGGAGTTGCAGGATAAGGGTGCTAAGATTCAGAGCCGTGTCAACAACCTCCAGGCTACTATGCAGTCTGAGGCTCAGACTCTTCAGACCGAGGAGCAGGCTTTGGCAGAGGAGCAGATGGTATTGATGAACAAGTTCCAGGACCTCACTCGTCGTGCTATCGCCGAGATTAACGCCGATGGTCGCTACAAGATGATTCTCAACGCCGTGTCGGTTGTTGATGCTGACCCTTCGCTCAATATCTCGGACCTTGTACTCAAGAAGGTTGACGAGCTCTACGCTGCCGATAGCGCTGATGCAGAGTAAATTAAAAGATTAAATAAGCTAAATTACCGATTTACATTTGTAAGTCGGTAATTTTTTTACTACCTTCGCATATTATTTTGATGATAATCGAGGGGGGGGGCGTTGTCGCTACCCGAAAAGTTGAAGATAAACCTTAGAAGATAGTTTACGATGGGATTTATACCGTTCACATTCGTCGACCTTATTGATATTATATTGGTGTCGTCGTTGCTCTATGCGCTATTCCGCGCTATGAAGGGCACAAGCGCACCCTATATCATCACAGGTATCTTTATGATATACCTGCTCTGGATTCTCGTTACGACATTCAACCTTGTGCTCTTCTCGACAATCCTTGGGCAGATTATCTCGGTCGGTGTGATTGCTATCATCATCATCTTCCAGCCCGAGATTCGCCACTTCCTGCAAGTTATTGGCCGTCAGCGTGGTAGATTTGAGTTCCTAACAAAAATCTTCAACTTCCGCAACCGCAAGCAGCAAGACGATATCGACCTTCAGCCTATCGTTTTGGCATGTCAGGAGATGGGTGCCGAGAAGGTTGGCGCGCTGATTATCATCAAGCAGTCGAGCGACCTTAGCGTGGTCGTTGAGAGTGGCATCGCTATTGATGCTCAGGTATCTACGCCTCTTTTGGAGAATATCTTCTTTAAGAATGCACCGCTTCATGATGGTGGCGTGGTAATTAACGGTAGCAGGGTAGTTGCTGCCAAGTGTGTGCTTCCCTCGACACAGCAGGAGGTGCCAAAGTCTTACGGTATGCGCCACCGTGCAGCCCTCGGTATGAGTGAGGTGTCAGATGCTATTGTGATTGCCGTATCGGAGGAGACAGGCGGTATCTCTGTTGCTCACGACTCGGTTATCAAGCGCAATATCGAGCCTCACATGCTTGCGCAGACCATTCGTCGAATGATGCATAAGAATGACTTGAAACAACAAGAAAACTAATTTGTTGTGATAGCGGCGTTACTGCTTTCGCTTCCCAAAAGCTAAACCCCTCGGGCTGTACATCTTAGTGCTATCCCGAGGGGTTTCCTTTTGCGAAACGCCACATTAGCACCACTCTGACAAGAAATTGGGAGTGCTGATTGGAGAGTAGGCGTAGTCGCGGACAATGAGTTAATATGCTTTTTCATCTGAAGAAATATTTTAACCCATTTTAACACATATTAACTCATTTTAACCCACAAAATATTGCGCTTACTCCCTTCTCCGCATTCCGCACTCCTTCGAGCACGACGAGCAGCGCGACTTATCGCGACAGCGGAAGAAACGCCATATTCTATGTAGTGCCGCCAAGATAACTGCAACGCAGATGATGGCGACGACGATATCCTGCCAATTCATACTACACAAAGAGTTGTGTTATGTGGAACGCCAACCACGCTACGACCCAGGCGATACCTGTATTATATAGTGCCGAGCCAAGTGCCCACTTCCAGTTAAGCTCCGAGACGATAGCCATTATCGTTGCGATACATGGCAGATACAACAGCGCAAATATCAAGAACGCAACAGCCGTAGGTGTCGACATACTGCCTGCAATACGCTCGCTCACGCTCTCCGAGAGTTCGTCGTCGGATGCTGGAGCCTTGTCGCCAGGCTGTGCATAGAGCACATTCATCGTGCTTACAACAATCTCCTTGGCAGGGATGCCCGAAAGCAATGCCACCGATGCCTCCCACTCCATATCCATAGGCGCAAATACAGGCTCGCAGAACTTGCCGATATAGCCCATATACGAAAGCTCATAGTTCGGAGCATTGACATCGTCGTTGTTATATTTGGGGCGAGGATAGTAGCTAAGCATCCAGACGATGATTGAGGCGATAAGAATCAGACCTCCCATCTTCTTCAGATACTGTGTACACTTGCTCCACATATGTCTAACGGTCGTCTTTGCCGTAGGCACGCGGTAGGGTGCCAACTCCATAACGAAGGGTGCCTCCTGCTCACGGAACATAAAGCGACGCATAAGGCGTGCCGAAACGACTGCCATAGCGATGCCCAACAGATAGAGCAAGAAGAGTACCGTGCCAGCATAGTCGGCAAAGAATGTGCCCACAATCATCATAAAGATAGGCAGACGGGCACTGCACGACATAAAGGGTACGACCATAATCGTAATGATGCGCGAAGTACGGCACTCGATGGTGCGGCAAGCCATCACGGCAGGCACATTACAGCCAAAGCCCATAACCATCGGAATAAACGACTTGCCGTGAACGCCCATTCGGTGCATCACTCTATCCATAATAAAGGCTGCACGAGCCAAGTATCCCGAGTCCTCGAGGAACGAGATAAAGAGGTAGAGAATCATAATGTTGGGCAGGAAGACAAGCACGCTACCAACACCGCTGATAACACCATCGCAGAGCATATCGCGTAGCGCACCCTCGCCCATAGCACCGTGTACAGTCTCGTAGAGCCAAGCAACGCCCATATCTATCCACTCCTGGGGGTATGCGCCAAGTGCAAAGGTGCAGTAGAACATAAACCACATCAACGCAAGGAAAATGGGGAAGCCCCAGATGCGGTGTGTTACGATAGCATCTATCTTGTCGCCAATGGTGTTGCGCTTGCGCTCGACAGCCTCGTAGGTCTCCTTCAAAGCTCCCGAGATAAAGCCATACTTTTGGTTTGCCAACGCCGTCTCGATATCCTCGTCGAGAGCCTCCTCGATATTGGTGCGGGCACGCTCTGCCATATCGTGCCAAATGGCGTAGCGAGGCGACGACGAGAGCATCTTCTCTATCTCCTTGTCGCCCTCGATAAGCTTTAGGGCGAAGTAGCGGGGTGGAAAGAGTGCTGTTAGCTCCTCGCGGTGCTCACGCATATCGCGGTTAAGTGGCTCGAGGTGCTCCTCGATAACCGAGCCGTAGCTGATGTGGATATGTCGAACGCGAGCATCGCGGTTTTCGTGAACGGCGATAATGCTATCCAATAGCTCCTCGATGCCACGACCCGAAGGTGCTACAACGGGTACCATAGGAATACCAATCATCGTACCCAACGCCTCGTGGTCGAACTTTGCACCGCTACGCTCCAACTCGTCGTACATATTCAGAGCAATGACCATCTTGGGGCTAATGTCGATAAGCTCGGTTGTGAGGTAGAGGTTGCGCTCGAGGTTCGAGGCAACGATGGTGTTAACCACAACATCGGGAGTGCTCTCCTCCAAGTGTTGGCGCACATACTTCTCCTCGGGCGAATATGCCGAGAGGGCGTAGGTGCCAGGGAGGTCGGTGATCTCGATGGTGTAGCCCTTGTATTTCAGTGTGCCACGCTTGGCATCTACCGTAACACCGCTATAATTTCCCACATGTTCGCTACGACCACACAAGGTGTTGAATAGCGAGGTCTTGCCCGAGTTGGGGTTGCCGACCAAGCCCACGCTGATATGGTTGCTCTTCTGCTTAACGGCACGAAGCACGATATCGTCTTCGTTGTCGATGACAGCGCTGTCGGCCTCGGTGAGTTGCTCTGCCTCCTCACGGGTCATCACAACAACCATCTCGGCCTCCTTGCGCCTTAGCGATATATCGTAGCCCATAATGTGGTACTCGATAGGGTCTTTAAGTGGCGCATCTAGCACGACGGTAACCCTCTGTCCACGGACAAAGCCCATCTCCATAATACGGCGACGAAAACCACCATAGCCCAAGACTTTGACCACGGTAGCTGTTTCGCCAGTTTTAAGTTCGCTTAGTCGCATATATCGTTTTTTTCTATTATCTCATTAATTTGCGGCAAAGGTACTAATTATTTCCCCTACCGACAATCCCTACATTTAGCTATTTTGTGCTATTTTAGTAGGAACCTACTAAAACTGTTGGTATCATAATTGGGTAGATATGTTTTTTTTGACCACTAAAAACGCAGTTTTGAAGATTAAATTTTCGTTGATTAAATAGCTCTTTATATAGGTATTTATGCCCGATTTGGTGGAAAATCAATGAATTAAGTGAAAAAAGTTGAATAAAATTTGCAGAAATCCAAAAATAATTTTATAACTTTGTGGTTGGAAAAAACTTTTTAAACACATTAACCACTATGAAAAATTTAGTAGAGAACATCGCCGCTCAGTATGAGGCATTCGCAGCAAACGCAAATTTGCAGGTAGAGAAGAACAACAAGGCCGCAGGTACACGCGCTCGTAAGGCCGCTTTGGAGCTCACCAAGCTTTTGAAGGAGTTCCGTAAGGTATCTGTTGAGGAGGCCAAGAAATAAAATTTCTTGTGATAAGGGGTCATTCTCGACCCATCCCCAAAGTTGAGTGCCTCGGGCTGTACTAATGTGTACTATCCCGAGGCACTCACTTTTGCGATGAGTCAAGCCTAACCCCTTTTGACAATAAATGTGGGGATTGCGATAGCAGTGCTACTGCTTTTGTTTCCTAAAAAGTAGAATCCCGAGGGCTGTACTAAAGAGTGCTATCCCCGGGGTGTTCTTTTGTTGCATCACCCTGAAAATAAATATGTTGTGGCGATGTAAATATTGAGAGTTGGAAAATTATTCGACTAACTCTTTGAGCCTTTCGATATCTTCGTCGGTTGTTGCCCAGCTTGTAACAAAGCGTACGATGCTCTCACTTTCGCCACGCGAGCCCCAATAATCGAACGACATATCTCGATGCAGACGGTCGATTACCTCGTTGGGTAGGCGCAAAAACTGTTGATTTGTAGGTGATTCGATAACTACCTCGTAGCCCGCCTTACGGAAGGTGTCGCGGAGGGTAATGGCGTGTTTAACAGCCAGCTCACCAATACGCTCATAGAGCCCATCGCGGAACAATACGCCAAACTGCAAGCCGAGCAGACGACCCTTGGCAAGGAGTGCACCATGTTGCTTAACCAACGGAAAGAGATTGCGCAACAGCCTCGGGTTGGTTACAACCACCGCCTCGCCAAACAACGCTCCCACCTTTGTGCCTCCGATATAGAAGACATCGGCAATGCGGGCGATATCCTTGAGTGTGAAATCTGCGCCCTCGGCTTTGAGCCCGTAGCCCAATCGTGCGCCATCTATATATAAAGGTATAGAGTGCTTGCGGCAAACAGCACCCAAGGCTTCGAGTTCGGCCAACGAGTAGATTGTGCCATACTCCGTGGGTTGTGATATATATACCATGCCTGGCGCAACCATGTGGGGATAGGTCTCGTCACGATAGAACTCGCTAATATAGTGGTCGACCTCTTCGGCGCAAAGTTTGCCCGAGTGGTGGGGTAGAGTGAGTACCTTATGCCCCGATGCCTCGATAGCCCCCGACTCGTGTACGGCGATATGTCCGCTATCGGCAGCCATAACGCCCTCGTGGCGTGCTAAAACACCGTCGATAACCGTGGCGTTGGTCTGCGTGCCACCCACCAAGAAGAATACCTGAGCATCCTCCACTCCTACTGCCTTGCGGATAAGTGCCTTAGCCTCCGCAGTGTAGTGGTCGTTGCCATAGCCGGCCGTATGTTCAAGGTTGGTGCTAACAAGTGCCTCTAAAATCTCGGGGTGTGCACCCGCCATATAGTCCGAGTCGAAGTGTATCATAACTATCGTGTAAAGATAAAGGTGCTGGGTGATGCCTCTTCGACCATCTCGAAGAACTCCTCGGCGGGGCTTACCATATCCTCGGTGAGGAGGAAGTCCTCGCCGTAGAATATATCGCTAAGATTGCCCTTGTCGTCCTCGGCAACACCTGCAAAGAAGTAGCTATCATCCTCACCAAGGCTGTAATACATATCCATAGGCTCGGGGTTGTTGGCAGGGTCGTACATCAACAAGTCCTCCAAGAAGGCCTCGTCGTTATACTCAACCTTCATCCATGTTTCGTACCACCAGAAGTAGAGGTTGCGGTACGATGCGTTGGTCTTGGCCTCGACAATACCGACACATTCACAGTCGCCGAATGCTCGAGCATAGCTTCTGTCGATGGCGATAATAGCCTCGGCATCGAATACCTTGACAAGTTCGATTGAGGTAATTTCCACCTTACCCTCGGTGGCTTCGCTCGAGGTGAAACGCACCTCGTAGAGGTCGGTAGTGGGTAGATTATTTGCTGTGTCAATGCCGAATGCCAAAACCACATACTCGGTCGAGGGCATAAGAGGCTGGAGGTTGTGCCAAGTGATACCTGTAAATACCGCAGGCATAAACTGAGCAATGATAATTTGCATCTGCTCCTCGTCGGTTACCTCTACGGGTTGCTGGTCGGCAGAGATAAACACACAAGCATACTCATCTTCGTCGTTCGAGGGAGTAATCTTTAGCTTTGCACTGTATGCTGTGATATCCGAAACCTCGATGTTTAGCGTGAACTCTGGTTGTGGCTCGGGTTCAGGCTCTGGCTTAGGCGTTGGTGTGGGTTTGTCGGTGTGGCAGGCAACGGCAAATGCCATCGCTATAATTGCCAAAATGCGTAAAAACTCTTTCATATTTTAATACTATTCTATTAACCTTATAGGTGCAAAATTAAGATTTTTTTTAGAAAATCTGCTATCTATTTCACAATTTTATTCTCTGACAGGCGCAAAATATCTCTTTCGATGCATATTTTCGCCTATTCGTAGGATAACGACACGATATTTTTCGTACATTTGCGATTATCGTTCTTTGCCGATATTTCGGATAAAGACCAAAAATGAGAGTTATGAGCGATATCTACACAGCCCGAATTGAGAAGAGCATCGACGACCTGTTTCGCCATTTAGCACGCCGTGCCTCAGCCGAAGAGATTCAGCGTATGAGGTCAGCCTACGAACTTGCTGCCGAGGCGCACCGTGAGCAGAAGCGCAAGAGTGGCGAGCCATTTATTATGCACCCCATAGCCGTGGCAACCATAGTTGCTGAGGAGTTGGAGCTTGGCGATAACCCTATTATATCGGCCTTCCTGCACGATGTGGTAGAGGATACCGACTATACGGTAGAGGATATTCGCTCACGCTTTGGTGACGATGTAGCCTTTTTGGTAGATACTGTTACCAAGCGCAAGAAAGATAGCTACGAACACTCCAAGCAGGTGGATAACTATCGCCAAATTCTTGAGTCGGTGCACTACGATATCCGTGCTCTACTTATCAAACTTGCCGACCGTCTGCACAATATGCGTACGCTGAACAGTATGCGTGCCGACAAACAGATGAAGATTGCCGGTGAGACCGACTACTTCTATGCACCTTTGGCCAACCGCCTTGGCCTCTACCATATCAAGACCGAGCTTGAAAACCTGTCGTTCCGCTATCGTTGTCCTCGCGAGTATTCGTTGGTCGAGGGTATGCTTGCTGATGAGCGTACTGCTGACCGTCCTCGCTTAGAGCGTTTTACGGCAAAGATTGCCGAGATTTTGGCTAACGCAGGTATCGAAGCCCGCACCGAGATACGCTATCGTAAGCCTTATAGCATCTGGCGTAAGATGCAGGCCCGCAGTAGCGACCTGAAGCATACCGACGGCAAACAATATATCCGCATCATCTTCCCCAATAGCGATGCCTACTCCGAGAAGGATATGAGTCTTCGCATCTACTCTGTTTTGACCGACTCGTTCAAGGAGCGCCCAGGCAGTGTGTCGAACTATATCGACGCCCCCAAGGAGAATGGCTATCAGAGCTTCCATGTAAAGTTGCTCAGCGAGCAGGGTATATGGGAGGAGATACATATCTCGTCGGAGCGTATGGTGCGCAACTCTCGCCTCGGCTGTGCTGCCGAGTTCACCGACGACAATGTTAAGGCGTGGTTGGAGAAGTTCAAGGCTATCTTGCAAGATGTCGCCGACGACAGCCACGATATGGAGTTTATGGACGGCGTGACATCCTCGTTCTACAACGACGATATTATGGTCTTTACGCCCAAGGGTCGTGGTGTGATTCTGCCTAAGGGTGCTTCAGCTCTCGACTTTGCCTTTGAGATTCACTCCAAGGTGGGCGAGAAGGCTGTTTATGCCCGCATCAACGGCAAGCTATCCTCACTGCGCACGATTCTTCACCGTGGCGACTGCGTGGAGATTGGCACAGCCCCCGATGCCAAACCCGTAGAGGAGTGGATGGAGTCGGTATCTACTTATCGTGCAAAGCGTTACCTGCGTGGTTACTTTGCAAATCTTCCCCGCTTGGAGTATGGTCGTTGCGACAAGTGCCACCCTCTGCCTGGCGACGAGGTAGTTGGTTTCCGTGACCACGACGGCAACATCACCCTACATAAGCGCGACTGCCCGATGGCTATTCGCCAGGCATCGCAGCACGGCGACTCTATCGTATCTGTGAATTTCGAGGAGAACCCTCAATTCCTATATCCCGTACGCATCCGCATCACGGGCATCGACCGCTACCACCTTATGAGCGACCTTATCGACTGCATCACCGACAAACTCCACCTCTCGATGCAGGGACTTGCTACAGAGAATATTGACCGTATAGCGATTTGCACCATCGACTTTTCGGTTCACTCGTTGGGCGAACTCCAGCAAGCGATGGAAAGCATTGGTCGTATCGACGGTATAGACGAGGTAACCCGCCTAAATTTCGTGTGATAAGGGGCATCCTTCAGCCTATCCCAAAATTGCCGTCAATGAGCAGTACGCCAAGTACAGCCCATCGACGGCAATTTTACGATAGTCCAAATTATGTCCCTTCTAACACGAAATTACTGACCTTACAGTTTATTAACCCTCTTCCTTGATAAAATATTTTAACTCATCGTAACCCATTTTAACCCATTTTAACTCACAAAATCTGATATTGCTCCTCCGCTCACTCAAATAACCTACAAATAATTTTTTTATATAGAATAAACGACTACCTTTGTGGCCGAATAGATGATTTCTAATACAAAATTTTAAATAAATGAATTTCAGTTGGCTTCACGATGTGGTCGTTGGTAATCCTGCACATTACTCAATCGCCCACACAGTATTCCTCTTGGCAATCGTTATTGCCATAGGTATTATGCTCAGCAGAATCAAGATCAAGGGTATCTCGTTTGGTATGACATGGATTCTCTTCGCAGGTATCGCCCTCGGCCACTTTGGCCTTAAGTGCGACCCCGAAGTACTCCACTTCATCAAGGAGTTTGGTCTTATTCTCTTCGTATTCTCGATCGGTTTGCAGGTAGGCCCTGGCTTCTTCTCATCGCTCAAGAGTGGTGGTTTGAAGCTAATCGGTCTTGCATCGCTTATCGTGTTGCTTGGTGGTGTAACGACCTATGTTATCCACCTCATCACTGGCGAGCCATTGCCCACTATGGTAGGTGTGATGTCGGGTGCTGTTACCAATACCCCCGGTCTTGGTGCTGCACAGCAGGCCTATGTTGATGCAACAGGCATCGAGGACCCCACCATCTCGCTCGGTTACGCCGTGGCATACCCCTTGGGTGTTGTGGGTATCATCCTTACGATGATATTTATGCGATTTGTGTTGCGCGTCGATTACAAGAAGGAGGACGAGGGCTTGGCAGCGATGAACAATGTCGCTAACCTTCCCCACCGCTACACCGTGGAGTTCAACAACGAGATGCTCTCGGGCAAGACCATTGCCATTGCACATATGCTCATCAACCGCCAGTTTGTCGTATCGCGTGTTATGCACGCCAACGGCGAGATTGTGATGGCTGATGGCAACACTGTGCTCACCAATGGCGACCGTCTTCGCGTAATCTGCACCGAGGAGGACTCTGAGGCAATCCTCGCATTCTTCGGTAAGCCTATCGAGATGTCGGCTGACGAGTGGGGTGCTACCGCTATGCAGTCTACACCTCTTGTATCACGCCGTATCCTTATTACACGCGAGGATATCAATGGTAAGAAGTTCTCTGACCTTCGTCTCCGTACTCGCTACGGCATCAACATCACCCGTGTACACCGTGCTGGTGTCGACCTCATCCCCTATCAGGGTATGGAGCTCCAGGTGGGTGATAAGGTGATGGTTGTAGGTCCCGAGGCTGCTGTTGCTGCGGCTGAGAAGGTGTTGGGTAACTCGCTCAAGAAGCTCGACCACCCCAACCTCTTGCCTATCTTCATTGGTATCGCTCTCGGTGTGTTGCTTGGCTCATTGCCATTGATGAACATTCCTCAGCCCGTGAAGCTCGGTCTTGCTGGTGGTCCCCTTATCGTGGCACTGCTTCTTGGTCGTTTCGGTCCTCACTTCCACTTGGTGACCTATACAACCTTGAGTGCAAACCTTATGCTCCGCGAGATTGGTCTTGCAATGTTCCTCGCTGCCGTAGGTATCGGTGCTGGTGATGGCTTTGTTGATGCAATCATTGGTGGCGGTTACAAGTGGGTAGGCTACGGTCTTATCATCACCGTACTTCCCCTTATCCTTGTAACTCTCCTTGCTCGCTTGCGCTTCAAGCTCAACTACTACACGCTTATGGGTGTTATCTCGGGCGGTATGACAGACCCTCCCGCACTCGGTTTTGCAAGCCAGTCATCGGGTAACGATATGCCCGCAGTAAGCTACGCTACGGTATATCCCGTAGTTATGTTCCTCAGAGTGTTGACTGCGCAGATGTTGATGCTTATGGCGCTGTAATTTGCTGAGAAATTAGGTTTTTGGGCCTATTTTAGATAAGTGATTCCCCGAGGGTTGTGCATTTTGCACTACTCCTCGGGGATTCTTTTACATTATCCCCACCTCTCTTTCTACAAAATATTACTCTACTTTGCTCTTTTTCTATCCCTAATGGGTATATTTAGCCCTATTGCTATTGTATTATACAAAATTATCCTATAACTTTGAATTAGTTTTATCTGTTTGTAATAGGAAATTACATCTACTAAATCCTAAAGGCAAGTTCTATAAATTAACCATTTGCTAATCAGTAAATTATTTTGTATATTTGTACAAAATAATATGATTATGAAAAAAAAGGTCACTTATCGTCGCAATCAATCGGGTTGCAGTTTGTTTGAGAATGCACAAACGCT
>JAFTVX010000009.1 GCA_017465575.1 Alistipes sp.
ATCTCACTTACTGATAAAACTCATTTGAGAGACCTCTTCGACAAATCAAATATCAACAATGTCAATGAACGATTCGGTTCTAGTGAACCAAATTTATTTAATTTTTAATCGTCCACTTTTTTTAGTGGACACTAGTGACAAGAAATTATTACATTGTGCCCTCTGCACGGAAGTCCTCAACCTCAGCCTTAGATGCGAGGATGGTCGAGCCATTCTGCAAGAGCATATTCTCGCGCTGAGTGAGCAAAGGAGTGCGCTCGGTCTCAACAGTTGCGAGGTCTACATCGCCGTTGATAGCGTCAACAACGAAGATGTAAGCAGCGGTGGTACCCTTAACCTTAACCTCGCGACCAGTCTCGCGCTGTGAGGCGATAGCGCCAACGAGCTTTGCATCGCCCTTGCCCTCAGCGAGGGTGTTGTCAGAGAACTTAACACCTGCGAAGGTGCCTGCCTCAGCGCCCTCCATAGCAGCCTCCATAGTGAGCTGCTCGGCAATCTGAGCATACTTCTTCTCAACGAGGAGAGCCTGGCGGATCTGCATATCGTTGCGGGGAGCGTACTTGTTGGTATCTACCGAAGCGATCATTGCTACATAGATAGCACCGTCGATAGAGAAGCGCTTAGCCTCGCCAACCTTAGCGCCGTAAGCCCAAAGAGCCATCTGGCGTGAGTTGGGAATATAGCCAGCCATACGGCCCATCTGTGCGTTGTAGTTGTTGCGGTTAACGGTAACAGCAGCAAGGGTGCGACCTGCAGCATCCGAAGCAGCCTGGAACGACTCCATATCCTCGCCCATAGCAGCCTCGAAAGCCTCAACCTCGTGGTTGAGCTCGCGGATGGTCTTCTCGCCAGCAACAACGGGCTTCTCAACATCGGCAGTAAGCACGAAGCGCTGCTTCTCGCCCAAAGCGGTAATCTTAGCAACAGCGGGAACGCCATTGTCAGAGAATGCGAAGATTGAACCCTCAGCAGCGTTCACGAAGTTCTTAGCCTGAGCCTCGGTCATATTAGCCAAAACACGGCTATCCTCAGCTACATCGACAGCCTCAGAGAGCTTGTCGAAGTCGCCACCATTAGCCTTGAGCTCCTCAGCAACAGCCTCAGCCTCAGCCATATTGTCGAAAGTAGCAACCTCGAAGTCGTAGCTTACAGGAGCGGTAACATCCGAAAGAAGGTAGTGAGCCTCCCACTTGTCGTTCGTAAGCTCGGGGCCATAGCTATTGCCAGCCTCGAAAGCCTCAGCAACAGCCTTAGCCAAAGATGCAAAGGTCTTGTAGGTGCCTACCTTGCCACCAGCGGTGCGAACAGCGCCCTTGATAGCCTCGGTGTTAGCGCCAAGCTCCTTAACCTTTGCGTCGAGCTCCTTAACCTCAGTCTCCAAAGCAGCCTTATCCTCCTCCGAAGGCTCGATGTCGAAGCGTACATAGCGTACGATACGGCTATCGTAAGCGGCGTTCTCCTGGCGGTTAGCCTGGTAGTAAGCCTCAACCTCCTCCTCGGTAATCTCGATAGCATCGTTAGCAATAGTCGAGTAGGGAACAGCTACATAGCGGCCATCGAAGGTGAGATTCTCGGCACGAAGCTCTGCCTCAACCTCCAAGCGGTTGACATATACGCCCTTAGCAAGCATAGCAGCGAACTTCTCCATAGCGAGGTTCTGCTCTGCTGTGAGCGACTCCATAGCCCACTGGTTCTGTACCATAGGGATAATCTGGTCATCGGGCCAGCCGTACTGCTTAAGCTGGTTAGCCATCATCTGGCCAAACTCGGCAGCGTAAGCATCAACCTCGGCGGGAGCCACGATAACGCCAGCCTCCTTGAGTGCGGGAGCTACATAGTGGTTGTAGAGAAGGGTGCGAGCAGTCATATCAGCCACTGCATCCTCGCCCATCTGCTGGAACTGCGAGTAAGACTCACGCAAGGGGTAGTACTCCGACTGCTTGATCTCGTCGCCGTTGATGGTCATAACGACCTCATCTACAATCTCCTGGTTGGCGCCACGATAGCTGAGCTGGTCGCCAAGAATAAATGCCAAAAGTACGATCGCGATAATAATAGAGAGCACGATACCGTACTTTGTACGAAGTGTGTTTAATGTTGCCATAAAAGATTTATTATTATTTTATCGTTTTTATCTTCACAATCAAGCCCCAAAGGTAAGCAAAAATTTATAAATTTAGCTATCGTTGCACGATTTTTTGCAGTCGATACCTAAATTTATAGGTGTGCGCCCGCGTATGCGAGGCTTTTCCTCGGTCAAATGCCTGACCCTTAGAAGGCTTTAATCCTCGATGCGCTTGACCTTCACAAGGTCCAAACGCGACTGCTCGCGCTGCAAGATACGCATCAGGTAGCCACCCGCACGAATCTCGTCGCCCTCGTGTGGAATACCGCCATACTCGGCGATAAGATAGCCCGCCAAGGTGTCGTACTCCTCGGACTCGGGGATGCCGAGGTTGTACTTCTCGTTGAGGTAGTCGACCTCCAAACGAGCCGAGAACTCCCACTCGCCATCTTCAACCTCACGCTCGATGAGCTCCTGCACATCGTGCTCGTCCTCAATCTCGCCAAATATCTGTTCCAGAACATCTTCCAGCGATATGATGCCCGCCGTGCCGCCAAACTCGTCGATGACAACAGCGATGCTCGCCTTGCGCTTCGTGAAGGTCTCGAGCATAGCTTGCAGGGGCATAGTCTCGGCCACATAGATGGTCTTGATAAGGATATCGGAGATGCTCTTCGGGTTCTCGAAGAGCGACTTAGAGTTTACATAGCCAATGATATTGTCGATGGTGTCGTGCCACACGAAGATACGCGAGAAGTTGGTCTCGACAAAGCGCTGGGTGAGCTCCTCGATAGAGGTCGTCTCGAGGTCGACAGCCTCGACATCAACACGCTGCACCATACAATCTCTAACGCGCAAGTCGGCAAAATCCAAGGCATTCTGGAAGAGGCGGATATCCTCCTCATCCTCGCTCTGCACCTCGACATTATCGGCCTCGACAAGCTGAGCCAAGTCGTCGCGGTTGAACTCTGTCTGCTCCTCACGCGGCTCGACACGCTGACCCGAAAGGCGCAAAAGCAGGTAGCTAAGCAGCGTCGTAAAGCGTGTTATCGGGTAGAGAATCAGGTAGATAGTAAAAATAATGGGCGAAAAGAGCGTATAGTAGAAATTTGGGTTGTGCTTGAAGACCGACTTGGGGATATACTCACCAATAAAGATGATGACCACCGTAGAGAGAATGGTCTGTGCCAAGGCGTTATCGATGGCAAATGCCTGGCTAAGGAGCGTAGACATAAACATCGAGTAGATGACCAACGCGATGTTGTTGCCCACCAAGATGGTGGTTATGTAGTCGCTCGACTTACGCTGAAAAATATCGGCGATGTGGTCGAACATCGGGTTCTGCTTACGGTCAATCTCCTCGCGCAGTCGGTTACGCCCCAAGAAGGCGATCTCCATACCCGAGAAGAATGCCGAGAATAGCAACATCACGGCGATAACGGCAATTGTAGTTCCCATAATTTCGGTTACTTCTTTTTTGTTGCTTCGGTAGCCCTGACAGGCGCTGTTGCTGCCCTCGGGCTCTCGTTAGTGTTGAGCAGCGATTTTGGCCCAACATCGCCCACATCCGTCGAGAGCGTACCGCTGCTCAACGAGACATTGCTCATCTGGCGATGCTCAGTTTTGGGTTGAGGGGTAGGCATCTTGGGCTTAGCCTCCTCGTTTGCAGGGCGTGTGGGGCGTGTTGAGGGAGATACCGACATCGTGGTCCTATCCGAGGGACGAGCCACATTGCCACGGTTCGACTTCGAGCTGTTGCTCTTCTTCGACTTCTTCGCCTCCTCCTCGCGCTTCTTCTTTTCCTCCTCTTCACGCTTGAGCTCCTCCTCCGTCTTAGGCTCGGGTTGGCTCATCTCAAACTCCATCTCGGAACTATACTTTCTAAAATGGATATTTTTCAGGTCATCGTCGGCATCGAAGCCCACGCCAAAGTGCCAACCATCGGGTTGCAAGACCTTGGTATCGACATTCGAGTAGACCTTTTTGGTCGTGGCATTCCAGAAGAGCTGTTGCGAGTAGACCTCTGTTAGACCTGTTACGGTGGTGTCGCCCTCCTTACGATTACGCTTGACAATCACCACATTACCCTTTGCCTCCCACAACTTTTGGTTCTCGTAGTAGATGGCATAGTTGGCCGTAAGTGTGGCATCCTCCAACGACAGCGAATCGGATGTAAAAGTCGTAAGGCGGATACCTCGGCGAAACTCCTGATAGGGGTTTTTCGCAAGGCTATAACCCTCAACAAGGGGGGCGGTGAAGATATATGAGCGCATGCCGTTCTCCATCATCGTGATGGTGCGGTTCTCGCTCGACTCTGTCATCAGCGTCTCGTAGTCCACAACAGTGCGCTTGGCATCCTTATCGCACGAAAATAGCAAGGTAGCACTCCCCACGATGGAGAGTGCTACCATAAAGTATCTTCGTAGCTGACCAAGCATCAGTCGCTACACTTTTTAGCGGTAACGAACAGTGGTCGACTGACCTGCAGCGTAGCCACACTTGATGGTGTAGCGGTCGCCAGCAGAGAGCTCAGCGAAGAAGCAAGTCTCCTGCTGGGGGAATGCGCCACGGTAAGCGTTCATAAGCTGCTGTGCTGCCTTCTGTACCTCGGGCTCGTTCTGAAGGAGGTTAACAGCCTGAGCCATAGCATCGTAAGCAGCCCAGTATACTGAAGCACCACCAATCTTGTCATCGGGGCACGACGAAGCAGCGTAGCACTGACCAAGAATAAAGTAAGCATAACCGCTATCGGGGTTGATAGAGCGGAGCTCACGAGCAGCCTCTACAGCAGCGCCATAGTTGCGCTCCGAAATCTCGATAAGACCAATCTGAGTGTAGAGAGGCATCTTCGCGGTGGGGTCAGTCTCAACTGCCAACGCCTCACGCAAGTACTTCAAAGCCTTGCTATTCTCGCCACGGCCCTGGAAGCCCTGAGCAAGGAACAAAGCGGTCTCCGAAGAGGGCTTTACGGTGTAGTACTTCTCGGTAGTTGCAAAGAAGAAGTCGCTGGTGCACTGTGCGCGAGACATCAAAGCTACAGCCTGAGCCAAGATAGCCTCGTTGTCGGGGTCAGCAGCAAGCTTCTCCGAGAAGAGAGCCTCGAGGTTCTCGCAGCTTGCAGCACCGCTGGTACCGAAGCTGGTCTCGAAGATATCGCGATACTGCTCGTCCTCGGCAGCGATGTCGGCGAAGAGGGGCGAAAGACGCTCATACTCAGCCAATACCATATCGCTGGTTACCTCGTCATCATACTCGAAATCCTCGCAGAGATTCTTGTAGTAAGACGATACGATATCGAGGTTGATACGGCCCGACTCGATAGCTGCATCGACAGCCTCCTTCAAACCTGCACGGAGCAAGGGACGGTCGGTAGTGCAGTAACGGAGCATATCACGAGCCTTCATATCGAGGATATAGTCCTTACCATTCTTGGGGTGATCACCAAAGTGGATAACACGCTGGTCGTAGATGAAGAGGATAGAGTCCACGAACATACGCTTCTGCTCTACGCTACGAGCACGCTGTGCCTTGTTCTTGTAGAGGGTTACACCACGAGCAAAGGTGTTCTGCGATGCCTTGGGGCAGTTGTTGAGCAACTGCTGGAAGTGCTCGGTAGCAGCCGCAAAATCCTTTGCATCGAGAGCCTCCTTGAGGTAGTTCGAAGCACCAATGTTTGAGGCACGCTCCTCAGCGGTAGCACCCCACTTGCCATACTTAGCATCGTCGCTAAAGTCCTGGGCCATAGCCGATACGCCAACAAATAATGCGGCAGCGGCCAAGATAAATTTTACGCTTTTCATAGTTTTAGTTATGTAATTGTTTCTGAATCGTCAAATATTAATCATACTTGGGTCGAACAAACCAGTAGTCCGAGGTGTCGGCCGAGAAGAGGCTGAAACCGATAGCTACCTTAAAGTAGTTCTGCGTAACCAAGCCCACCTTCTGTGCTGAGATATTGACCGAGGCAGGCGATGATAGGCGACCATACTCAAAGCCGATATTTACAGACGAAGCACCCCAAATCTTTACGGGCAAGCCGAAACCTGCGGTGATTGCCATCTGGTTGATGCGCTCGCCACCAAAAGTTTGGTAGTAGTTACCCAAGCGTGCACCGATACGATACGAGATACGATTTAGGTAGTTACGCACATCGCTACGACGAGGGGTATACTCCAAACCGAACTTTAAAGTATGCGTATCGCTATACTGCACCTTAAAGTCTGCACTCGCGCCATTATCCGAGAAGTCGCCATTGTTACCCCACATAGCGTAGTTGTAGTCTACACCCCATGCCACCACACGGTCGACATAGTAAAGACCAACGCCAAATTGGTGAGGGACACGAAGCTCGTTGACATCCTGAATATTACGCACAGGGTAGTCGAGGTCGTTGTTGGTGTAGATATACTTCTCGACCTTGGGGTTGAGTCTGCCACCGAGGTCGTAGGTAGCACCGAGTGTAAAGAGGCGCTTCTCATTGAAGATGATATTCCACTGAATACCCGCCTGCATCTTAAAGTTGTTGACACGGTATCGGTCTACGCCTGTTGTTGCGCCATAGCTGCCGTCGCCAGTAATGACATTGGCCACCGTTGCCGAGTAGTTACGCTCGATATTGCCCCAGAAGTACTTCGCTGCAACACCGATAGAGAAGTTGCGGAAGGGCTCCCAGCCAAGCGATAGCTTCACCTCCGTAATATCGCCATCACCCTGCCAATCGTAAATCACACGGCCGATATCTGCCCAGTTATCCTCATTCTGGTCGGTGGTCTTCACCTTGTAGCCAACACTGCTATAAGGGGCTAACGAGAGAGTTGCACCGAGGTGCTTCGCCACGGGGAAGGTCAAGGCGATAGAGTGGACATTGACAGTGTTGTAAACTGTCTTTGCTGTACCCGTCTTGATGCCCGAAGCATCGTACTTAGGCTGGTTGTTGCGGAAGTGAGTGCCGTCAACGCCAAAGTCAAAAAGAAAACTCTTTGAGGGTGCCATGCTTGATGCCGCAGGGTTCTGAACATTAGGCTGACCCTGACTACGAAGGCCGATACCCACGCCACCCATCGAGCGCATCTGCACCGAGCCGGGCGTAAGCAACTCACCGGGACCATACATCGAGTAGGGCGAGTAGGCATTGACACTACTTGTCTGCGCCACCGCCATAAACGGAAGCATCATAACGACCACACAAGCCACCCACAATCGACGCAATATGTTGTTATCTCTTCTCTGCATTGTAATCTAAAATTGCACTGAGTCCATAAACCACGGGCTCACAGTCTGCAAATATCGTATTTTTAATTCGCTTTACAAAATATTTTGCATCACCTCCGGTGAAAATTATGCATTTTTTACGATTTTTTAACAAAAATCGCTCTACATAGCCCCTAATCTCCTGCTCAACACCACGCATCACACCCTGCTCGATAGCCTCCTTCGTCGTACGACCATAGTCTAAAACTTCGTCTGTTGGCTCACACTCGGGTAACTTTGCCGTGTAGTCGTGCAGAGCACGAAAGCGTGTTGCCACGCCAAGCGATATGTTGCCACCCTTGTAGCGACCCTCCTCGACATAGTCAATCGTAATTGCTGTGCCGAAGTCCACAACCATAATATCCGAGTCGGGGTACATAGCCCACGCACCTACGGCAGCCGCCAAGCGGTCGGGGCCAAGCGTTGTGGGCGTGAGGTAGTCGTTCGAAATAGGCACCGCCGTAACACCAGAGCTGAAGGGCAAGACGAAGGGGATAGCTTTTTGCAGTATCTCGGCTACCCTATCGGCATCGCCACGAGTAGATGCCACAATGGCGCGCTCTGCCGAGGGATAGTGCTGCAACACCTCCTCAAGCCACTCCTCCGTGGCGCTCTCGGCGATATGCTCGCCAACCACCCTACGACCCTCCACGGCGTAAAACTTTGCTCGGCTATTGCCTATGTCAACGATAATGTTCATACTATTTTTCTTCACTTTCCGATGCCAACTGGCGCAACATCGCCACGCCCTCGGCCACGGTGTATATCTTTCTAACGGTCATCGACAGGCGATTATTGTATTGCTTGACAACAAACCTATCAGGCTGGGCTACAACACGGCGCAGTAGGCGCAAGAATGTCTCGGTCTTGAAGAAGGGAGAGTTGTTGTCGCCAACAAAGCGGGCAATCATCAGACCGTTCTTAACCTTGATATGCTCCATACCGAGATTGACAGCCTCACGGCGTAGCTTCACAACATCGATAAGCTCCTTAACCGACTGGGGCAGAGCGCCAAAGCGGTCGACAAGGCGCTGACATAGTGCCTCAAACTCAGCATCGTTCTTCATAGCATCAATCTCGCGGTATAGGCGCAACTTCTCGCTCTGCGAGCGCACATAGCTATCGGGAATCATAGCATCGACATCGATATCGATGGTTGCATCGTCGACAAAGGCCACATCCATAGCATCGTTTTGCTCCTGCGTAAGACCCGAGACATCAAGACCCTCGGCACGCAACTCCGAGATTGCCTGATTCAGAATCTTCTGGTAGGTCTCGATGCCGACATCGGCGATAAAGCCACTCTGCTCGGCTCCGAGCAGGTTACCCGCACCACGGATATCGAGGTCCTGCATAGCGATATTGAATCCCGAGCCGAGATCCGAGAACTCCTCGATAGCACGCAGACGACGGCGGGCATCACCTCCGATAAGCTCCTCGGGAGGCGATAGCAGATAGCAAAATCCCTTCTTGTCGCTACGACCTACACGACCACGCAACTGGTGCAAATCGCTAAGACCGTAGCGGTGTGCATCGTTGATAATGATGGTATTAGCATTGGCGATGTCGATGCCATTCTCGATAATTGTAGTTGCCACCAAGACATCGAACTCGCCATAGATAAAGTCCATAATAAGCTTCTCGAGTTGGTCGGCAGGCATACGACCATGGCCGATAGCAACACGAGCCTTGGGGCATAGGCGTGTGATAAGTCCCTGAATAGTAGTCAAATCCTCGACACGGTTATGCACAAAATATACCTGACCACCACGCGAGAGCTCCTCCTCGACAGCATCACGGATGACATCTTCGGAGAAGAGGTGCGATTCGGTAACGATAGGCTGGCGGTTGGGTGGAGGCGTAGAGATTACCGACAGGTCGCGCGAGCCCATCAGCGAGAACTGCAAAGTTCTCGGTATGGGCGTAGCGGTAAGTGTCAGAGTATCAACCGACACGGCCATCTCGGTAAGTTTCTCCTTGGCTGCCACGCCAAACTTCTGCTCCTCGTCGATGATGAGCAGTCCGAGGTCGTGGAACTCAATCTGCTTCGAGAGCATCTTATGTGTGCCGATAAGGATATCTATCTTGCCCGCCTTCAGCTCCTCGGCGATACGGCGTGCCTCCTTCGTAGACTTCGTGCGGTTGATATACTCCACCGTAACGGGCAGGTCGCGCAGTCGCTCCGAGAATGAGCGATAGTGTTGCAGGGCGAGGATTGTCGTGGGCACAAGGACTGCCGTCTGCTTGCCATCGCACGCTGCCTTAAACGCAGCACGGATAGCCACCTCGGTCTTACCGAAGCCCACATCGCCACAGACCAACCTATCCATAGGCTGGTCGGACTCCATATCCCTCTTGATTGCCGCCACAGCGCTCTGCTGGTC
Source organism: Alistipes sp. (assembly GCA_017465575.1). Taxonomy (GTDB): domain Bacteria; phylum Bacteroidota; class Bacteroidia; order Bacteroidales; family Rikenellaceae; genus Alistipes. Next base: position 9,700 of record JAFTVX010000009.1, read on the forward strand.
GGGCGTATCCTCCCACTTAAACGATGCCTCCAACTCCTGCTGTAGGTAGCCATCTTCCGAAAAGGCAAAGCCCTTAGATGCCTTACGCTTAGCATAGAGGGCGATAAGCTCACGCGAGATATCCTTAACCGCCTTCTTGGTCGTCGCCTTAAGCTTCTGCCAAGCGCCATTGCCGAGCTTATATATCTTCGGTGGCTCGCCCTCGCCACTCTTATAGCGCGAGATGCGGTGCAGGGCGTGAACATTGACAAACAGTATGTCGTTATCCTTGTAGATAAGCTTGATAGCCTCCTTCGTGCGACCATTCTCGTTGAGCTTGACCAGACCGCCAAACCTACCTACGCCGTGGTCGATATGCACCACATAGTCGCCCACCTTTAGGGCGTTAAGCTCGGCAACGGTCATCTGCTCGTCGCGCTTAATCTCGCCACGAAGGCGGTAGCGCTGGTAGCGGTCAAAAATCTGGTGGTCGGTATATACGCAGACCTTTAATCTGTTGTCGACAAAGCCCTCGTGCAATACAATATCTTCGGAGCGGAACGACACCTCACGGCGACCCACCTGATGGAAGATATTCTCCAAGCGCTCAATCTGCGCCTTGTTATGCGAGAGGATAGTTGTGGTATAGCCACGCTCCGTATTCCAACGAATATCGTCGGCAAGCATCTCGAAGTTGCGGTTAAAGGCGGGCTGTGGCGTGGTGTCGAAGGTGATGGTAAGCTCGGCACGGCGCTCCTTGATATTATCCTTACGAACAACCAACGAGCTTGACTCCCAATCTTTTAGAATAATCTGGCGTGAGGTCACACGGCGCTGTGCGCTACGCAAATCCTCCTCCGACTCGACTTGTTCTAATAGCTTGGTGCGCACATCGTTAATCTTGCGCAGGGCGTAGTCGCCATCCGCAACCCACCAAGTAGCGCCCTCGGCAAAGCGTGCCAACGACACCTGCTCTCGCTCCTCCGCCTCACGCATAAGGTTGGGGATAATCTCCACCTCCTCGGGGCGCTCCGAGGATAGCTGGCTCGAGATATCGAACCTTCGAATAGAGTCCACCTCGTCACCAAAGAAGTCGATACGATAGGGCTTCGACTCGACATACGAGAAGACATCGACGATACCGCCTCGCACCGAGTACTGACCCGGCTCATAGACAAAATCGACCTTTTGGAAACCACGCGCAGCAAGCCACTCGACCAACTCCGACTGCACAACCCTCTCGCCTACCTTTACGGTGCGCGACTCGGCCTCCATACTATCACGGGCAGCGACACTCTCGGCTAACGCCTCGGGGTAGGTGCAGACAACCAAGTAGCCCTTCTTAAATGTCGAAATTGCATTTAGCGCTGCCGTACGGCGAACGATGCCCTGAGCATCCTCAGCGCCGTACGCCACCGAGCGCTTATAGCCCGAAGCGAAGAATACAACACGCTCTTCGTCAAGGAGTTCGTAGAAGTCGTTAACAAGATATGCTGCCGAATCCCTATCGTCGGCCAAAAAGATGTGGATACCCCCCAATCGCTCGACGATATCGGCCGTATAAAGCGAATAGGCTCCGCCGACCAACTGCTCGAGATGGACGGTAGAGCCTATATTTTCCAAACTTTTCTTTAGCTCGGACGCACGCTTGGACTTGCGAACGAGACCTTTAAAATAATCCATTGCGCTCCTAATAGTTTTTCGCCCGAAATCCATGTTGGGCTATATCCAAAGAAGCTTAGGTGTCGCTTAGTAGAGAAGCGACTTTCCCTTTTTGTCAAGATAGCTCACATCAATCATTCCGACACTTGAGTCCGAAGTAAGCTTGATGCGAATCTTGTACTTGAAAATCCAACGCATCCTTCGCGAGGGAATGCCTCGCTTAAGGTAGGCTGCAACATAGGGGCTTACACGCAGTTCGACAAACTTAACACCCTTCTCGGCCAAGAGCTGTATCTGACCCTCAATCTTCTGCTCGAGCAGAATGGTAGGTCCAACCTTGCCCGTGCCGTGACATGTGGGGCAGACATCCGATGTCTCCTCCATAGCAATAGGGCGTACACGCTGGCGTGTAATCTGCATAAGGCCGAACTTCGAGAGGGGCAGAATGGTGTGCTTTGCCTTGTCGGTAGCCATCAGCTGCTGCATCTCGGTAAGGAGCATCTGACGGCTCTGTGCCTTTGCCATATCGATAAAGTCGACGATGACAATACCGCCCATATCACGAAGGCGCAACTGTCGCGCAATCTCCTTGGCGGCGGCGAGGTTGACCTCCAATACGGTCTGCTCCTGACTCTCGTCTTTCTTGGTGCGGTTACCCGAGTTTACATCGATGACATGCATCGCCTCGGTGTGCTCGATGATGAGGTATGCACCACGCTTTAGGGATACATACTTGGCAAACAACGACTTAATCTGTTTCGCGACATCGAACTGCTCGAAGATGGGCACCTTGCCCTTGTAGAGCTTCACCAAGCGCTCCATCTCGGGCTTGATGACATGTACATAGCTTCGTATCTCGTTGTACATCGTCTCGTCGTCGACCATAATCTGCGAGAATGTGTCGTTCAGCGAGTCGCGAATAATGGTGTTTACTCGGCTCATCTCGCTCATCAGGCGAGCGGGAGCCTCACTCTTGCGTAGTTCTGCAAGAGTTGTGTTCCATCTCTCGACAAGAGAGAGTATGTCTTGCATAATATCGATGTCCTCAGCATCGGCAGCTGCCGTGCGTATGATAACACCGAAGTTGGGCGGTAGCACCTCTTGAGCTACCTTTCTAAGTCGTTTCTTTGCGGCGTTCGAGCGTATCTTTGTCGATACAAACACCTTCGAGGTAAATGGCACCAACACCACATTTCGACCTGCCAACGATATGTCGGCGGTGAGGCGTGGGCCCTTGGTCGAGATTGCCTCCTTGGCAATCTGCACCATTACGAGGTCGCCAACCTTGAGATGATCGCCAATGCGTCCCTCCTTCTCCAACTGTGGCTCAAGCTTCATAGCCTCGACACGCAGTGAGCGCTTGCCTGGCAGGTTGCTTGCTACCAACTTATCCAACGAGCGGTAGTTGGCGCCAAGGTCGAGATAGTGGATAAAGGCATCCTTCTCGTGGCCTATGTTCACGAATGCTGCGTTCAGACCGGGCATTATCTTGCGCACCTTGCCCAAGTAGATATCTCCTACCGAGAAACCAGCCTGACACTGCTCCTTGTTGAGCTCGACGAGCACCTTATCTTCGCAAAGTGCTATCGAGACCTCCGTTGGATTTACATTGATAATAAGTTCACGATTCATACTCTAACAATGTAAATCAGTTTTTCAAATCGGGGTTTTACTTAAAAACCATAAGTTCTACCCCTTCGTAAGAAGTTGTATAACAAGAGCTAATTTTAGGCGTTCGAAGTTCTTGAAACCGCAGCATACTTGGCGTACGTAAGGATTTCAAGAACGAGAACAACTCAGAAGTAGCCTTGTTAGACAGCTTCTCGCTAAAATAGACGAAGCTAAGAGCCAAAACCCTTAGCCTCATCTATAGTCTAAATAAGAGGAAGATTACTTCTTCTTATGACGATTCTTGCGAAGACGCTTCTTACGCTTGTGCGTCGCCATCTTATGACGCTTGTGCTTCTTTCCGTTTGGCATAATTGTTATTATTTAAGGTTTGTTACTTCTCTTACTTTACCTCACCTGCAAAGCTCTTAGCGGGCTTGAAAGCGGGGATACGGTGCTCGGGAATAGTGATAGTGGTGTTCTTAGAAATGTTACGAGCAACCTTGGTCTTGCGAGTCTTGATGATGAAGCTACCGAAACCACGGAGGTAAACATTCTTACCCTCGATCATAGCGCCCTTTACATTCTCCATAAATGCCTCTACGATAGCCTGAACCTGTACCTTCTCTACACCGGTCGACTTCGCAATCTCGTTTACGATATCTGCCTTTGTCATTTTTGTAATGTTATTTTAGTTATTTTTTGAATACTCTTATCTAACACGCACAGCGCATTTTCGCCATACAGACCGCAAATGTACAGCCTTTTGCGATAAAAAGCAAACAAATTTCAAAAAAAAGTTTTTCAACTCGTTAATTAGCACCCATATTAGGGGCTGTTGCAACTCTTAGCGGAAGTTGTTAAGTGCCGTTGCAAGACCCTCGACAGCCTGGTCCAATCCCGACTGAATCTTGCCACCGACCATCATCTTCATCATCATATTGAGCTCGGCGTGAAGCACCATACGCACACGGGTATCGCGCTCATCTACCTGATGTAGCTGAATCCAGAAGGCAAAGTCGATAGGCACGCCGCCCTCGTCGGCAACAATCTTAACATGCTTATTCTCAACCTTCTCGGCAATGCGCAGTGCCACCTTGAAGCCCTTAACCTTGAACGAGCACGAATCCTCGGTAGCCTCCCACTCCTCGACCTTATCTTTGAGTGCGGGCGAGAGCAGATCGAGGCGCGAAATAATGGGATAGATAAGCGCTGCTGGGTGATGTATCTGTTGCTGTTTTGATTCGTATTTCTCCATAGTTTCCGTTTTTTTGTGGGCACAAAGATAGTCTTTTTTAGCGAATTACAAAACGGCGCTCTGTATCCGAGAGGATTTCGATGCGCACAACCATAGTATCCTCGGGCAGTAGAGGCTCAATCTTCTCGGGCCACTCCACAAGGCACAACTCGCCAGATGCGAAGTACTCCTCGCAACCAAAGTCCAACGCCTCCTCAACACGCTCGATACGATACATATCGAAGTGGAAGATGGTGCGGTCGCCCTCATACTGGTTGACAATGGCGAAGGTGGGGCTTGCAACATCATCGTCGGCGTTGAGCATAGCGGCAATACGGCTAATCAGCGTGGTCTTGCCGGCACCCATAGGGGCATCAAACGCCACCACAGTTCGCCCATCGAGCGAGTCCAAGACCTCGCGGGCAACCTTATCAAGCTCGTCGAGTGAGCCAATCTCTATAATCTTTTCCATATATTCTCTTATTTATCTTCTTGCTTTGGGCTTCAACACCGCAAAGGGCACAATCATCTCCTCCATCGAGATACCGCCGTGCTGGAATGTGTTGCGATAGTAGCGTATATACTTGTTGGCATCGTTGTTATATACCAAGAAGTCGCGGTTGTAGGCAAATATGTAGCTCGAGGTGAGGCGACCCGACGGCAGCTGCACATCCTCGGGGCGTGTTACCTCATATACATCGCGCGCGTTATACGCGAGGTTACGACCCGTCTTGTAGCGCAGGTTTGCCGAAGTCTCCTTATCGCCCGTAACACGCACAGGGTTATCCACACGGATAGTGCCGTGGTCCGAGGTCACGATGATGGTATGTCCCTTCTCGGCAAGGTTGCGGAAGAGGGTGTAAAGTTCCGAATGCTCGAACCACGAACGGGTGAGCGAACGGAAGGCATCCTCATCATCGGTCAGGTCACGGATAATGTCGGTCTCGGTACGCGCGTGCGAGAGGATATCGAGGAAGTTATATACAACAACCGAGAAATCGGCATCGTAGAGTCGCTGCATATTGTCCAAAAGCTTACGACCTGCCTCGGGGCGCACCAACTTATCGAACGACATTTTGTAGCCCTTGCCCGACTGCTGCACAAGACGGCGCAAGAACTCCTCCTCGTACATATTTTTGCCACCATCCTCGTTGTCGTTGAGCCACTTCTCGGGCATCAGCTTATCGATAGCCAATGGCATCAGACCTGCAAAGAGCGCATTTCGTGCATACTGCGTTGCCGTGGGCAAGATGGCGCAGTAAAAGTCATCGACCGCAACATCGTACAAACCACGCAACAGAGGCTCGATGGTGCGCCACTGGTCGTAGCGCATATTATCGATAACCAGAAGCGTAGTCTTCGTCGACTCATCGACCACGGGGAAGATGCGACGGCGCATCAGCGTATGCGACATCACAGGAATCTCGTCGTCACTCACTCGGCGGTTAATCCAGCCGTAGTAGTTGCGACGCACAAACTTCGAGAACTCCTGATTTGCCTCGTTCTTCTGGTAGGCCAAAATCTCCTTGATGCTCTTATCCGACGACGAGGCGAGCTCAATCTCCCAACCTACAAGCTTGCGGTAGAGCTGTGTCCAGTCCGAGAACGACTGCGCCGACTGCTGCTGTGCTGCAATACGACCAAACTCCGAACGGTAGTCTGCCGTGGTCTGCTCGGTTACAAGTTGCTGAGAGTGAAGGTTTTTCTTTATCGACAACAGCACCTGATTGGGGTTTACGGGCTTGATGATATAGTCCGCAATCTTCGAGCCTATCGCCTTATCCATAATGTTCTCCTCCTCGGACTTCGTAACCATAATCACAGGCAGAGAGGGTCGCGCCGCCTTAATCAGAGGCAGCGTCTCAAGACCCGTCATACCGGGCATCATCTCATCGAGAATAACAAGGTCGTACGCCGTAGCACCCACCATCTCAACGGCATCGTAGCCATTGTTGCAGGTGTCCACTTTATAGCCCTTAGCCTCGATAAACATTATATGTGGCTTTAAAAAGTCAATCTCGTCATCGACCCAAAGGATTTTGTTCATAGGTTTTTAGTTGTTAGTTTTTAGTTGTTAGAGAAGTTAGGGAGTTTAAGGAGAGTAAGGAGTTTAGGGATAAATGTCGGTAGCGCCTCCCTAAATTCACTAAATTCCCTAAGTTCACTAAATTCCCTATCCTCTGCGCCTCTCCTCTAACGCTTCCACCACCATTTTAATTGTGGGGTAGCTGAAATTAAGGCGCTCTTGTAGGCTATCCTTATCGCACCAAGCAATATCTCTAATACCCTCTTCGGCTTGGGGGATTAGTTCGCCACCCGTGGCGCGCATCTGCCACCAGCGGGTGCGCTTAAGCTCCCAGCGACCATAGGTGTCGTAGGCGTGCCAAGTCTCGATAAGTGGCTCATCACCAACCAACTCAGCAACGATGCCCGTCTCCTCCCTTACCTCGCGCAGTGCCGCCACCGAGGGCTCTTCGCCTGCCTCTATATGACCCTTAGGTAAATCCCAGCGCTCACGAAGGCTAATCATCAGCAACTCGCCCCTATCGTTTAGGACAGCACCTCCTGCCGCCTCAACCATCGCAAACTCTCGGCCAAAACGGCAGAACGCCTCGTATGGATTTTTCGCTACGATAGCGATAAATTTGTCTGTCTCAACTTTTTTTATTACTTTCGCTCTCGAAACCGCACCATCCTCATCGGCAAAGATTGTCGAGTTAGCATCGGCGGGCGCATCCTCGAGGAAGGCCACACGGTGCTGACCAAAGTAGATGGTATATATCTTTGACTGAAGCATAACGACTGCAAAGATAGAAAAAAGTGCAGATAACTAACTAAAACTACATAACTTATTTATGAAAAAATTACTCTTTATTATGACATTGGCAACTATTCTTGCAGGCTGCAACTGCGAGAAGAGCGACGAGGGCACACCCAAGCCCCTCGTTATCGACAACGCCCTCACCGCTGAGGAGAAGGAGGCGGGTATTCTCACCGCAGAGGTGATGTGGAAGATGAGCCGTATCGGCGCTCAGACTCTCTCGCCCGACGGCACAAAGCTTCTCTATGCCGTTACGCAGTACAACCTTGCGGAAAACCGTGGCTTATCGTTCCTCTGGCTTAAGGATATGGCAACTGGCGAGGAGCGCTGCCTCACGGACAACTGCTCGACAAACCACTCGGCACAGTGGCTCGACAACGAGAACTTTGCATTTATGTCGAACCGCTCGGGCTCATCACAGGTGTGGGCAATGGATATCGAGGGCAAGAACCTCCGTCAGCTCACCTCGTTTGAGAACGATGTTGAGGGTTACGGCATCGCTGGTGACCACGCCTTCTATGTTCAGCGTGTGAAGGTTGCACCCTTGAAGGGCAATGACAAGTATGCCGATATGGATAAGTCGAAGGTGCGTATCTACGACGACCTTATGGTGCGCCACTGGGACTACTGGGATGATGGCTCATACTTGCACATCTTCGCTGCTGATTACAAGGATAACAAGATTTCGGAGGGTGTAGATATTATCGGTGCGGATAAGGCATACGATGCTCCCCTTGCCCCCTATTTCGACACTGCCGAGATTCGTCTGTCGCCCGATGGCTCGCTCTTGGCATATACTTGCAAACCCTTGACAGGCACGGAGTATGCGCTATCTACCGACTCTGATATCTTCCTCTATGACTTTGCTACGAAGGCTACACGCAACCTCTCGAAGGAGGCAGCATCGCGCATTGACGAGAAGTTCGTAGGCTACGACAAGTACCCCGTATTCTCGCCCGATGGTCGCAAGATTGCCTTCCGCTCGATGCGTCGCCCTGGCAACGAGGCCGACCAGCAGCGCTTGTGGGTCTACGACCTCGACACCGACGAGTGCCGCTACATCACTCGTGGCCACGACATCTGCGCTACGGAGGTTGTTTGGGACGGCAACGAGGCTATGTACTTCGTATTGCCTTGGCGCGCTACACACCAAATTGCACATATCGACCTTGATGGTAACCTCAAGCATATCACCGCTGGCGACCACGATATCAACTCGTTCACTATGGCTGAGGGTCGTATCGTAGCCAATATGAACACTATCTCGAAGGCGGTAGAGCTCTACGATGTAGACTTGGAGAGTGGCGCACTTAACCAGATTACGGATGTCAACCGCGAGATTTACGACAATATCCGCTTTGGCGAGGTGCAGAAGCGTTGGATTAAGACTACCGACGGCAAGGAGATGCTCACTTGGGTGATTCTTCCTCCCGACTTCGACCCCACAAAGAAATATCCTACATTGCTCTACTGTCAGGGTGGCCCCCAGAGCATCGTATCGCAGTTCTGGAGCTATCGTTGGAACTTCCAGCTTATCGCTGCTCAGGGCTATGTTGTTGTAGCGCCTAACCGCCGTGGTTGTCCCTCGTTCGGTCAGGAGTGGACCGACCAGATTTCGGGCGACTACTCGGGTCAGAACATCGAGGACTACCTCGCTGCTATCGACCAGGTATCTGAGGAGCCTTGGGTTGATAAGGACCACCGTGGTTGCGTAGGTGCATCGTATGGTGGCTACTCGACCTACTACCTCGCTGGCACACACGAGGGTCGCTTCAAGGCATTTATCGCTCACTGCGGCATCTTCAACTTCGAGTCGATGTATGGCCACACCGAGGAGTTGTTCTTCGTGACGAACGACTATGGCGGTGCTTACTGGGATAAGGATAATGCTGTGGCTCAGCGCTCTTACGCCAACTCGCCCCACAAGAAGGTGGCAAACTGGGATACTCCTATTATGATTATCACTGGCGAGAAGGACTACCGTATCCCTTATAGCCAGTCGTTGGAGGCCTTCACCGCAGCCCGCGTTCAGGGCATCGATGCTCGCTTGGTATCGTTCGAGAACGAGGCACACCAGGTATTCCAGCCCCAGAACAACATCGTTTGGAACAGGGAGTTCTTTGGCTGGCTCGACAAGTACCTGAAATAGGCTTAAATGAGAAATGAGCAATAGGGCAAGCGTGGCTTGCCCTATTTTAGTTGTTAGTTATTAGTTGTTAGTTGTTAGAGTTTTAAGACCATTAAGACCTTAGGACTTTAAGACCATTAGGAAAATTTCCTATCGTCTTTTCGTCTTATTGTCCTATCGTCTTAAAAATCTCTTTGCTCATTGCTCATTCTAACAATTAAAAACTAACAACTAACAACTCTCATTTCTAATGAGTTAAAATGAGTTAAAATGTTTTTTTAGCGGAATAGCTAACAACTAATAACTAAAAACTAACAACTAAAAATCATTGCTCATTGCTAATTTCTAATTGCTCATTGCTCATTATCAAAAAATTATTGTATATTTGTAGCCTAATATGGTGAGAAATTAATTTTTTGTCCAACATAACTTTTAACTTTATGAGAATTAAACATCTACTTTTAACAGCTCTTGCACTGCCCCTTTTGTTTGTGGCATGTAAGCAGAATGACCCTGTTGACGAGGTGAAGAACCCCACCATCGAGCTTACAGCTGGTGAGGCCACCGAGTATTCACTATCGTTTACAATCAATACCACCGAGGCTGAGGCTGTAGCATGGTTGGCTATCGAGGCTGAGGAGGCCACCCCCACCGCATCTGAGGTATTGGCAAACGGCACCAAGGTCGAGGCCAACAAGAGCGTTGAGTGCACAGCATCGGAGCTTGAGGAGAATACCGAGTACACCATTGTGGCTGCGGTAAAGAACTCTAAGGCTGTCGATAAGAAGGAGATTAAGATGACCACTATGGCTGCTGACCCCGAGGCAACGCAGTTCAAGCGTAAGTCGGCTTCGGAGGTTGAGTTTACCGCTGAGGGTGGCAAGGGCGAGATCGAGTACGAGATTGTTAATCCTATCGAGGGCGTTGAGGTTGATGCCAACACTGATGCAGAGTGGATTACACTTGTTATCGGCGAGAAGATTACATTCACCGTAGCTGCCAACACCACTGAGGAGCCACGCGAGGACAAGATTACCGCAACTTATGGCGACCTTAAGTTCGAGGTAAAGGTTAAGCAGGCTGCTAAGGAGCCAGGCGACGAGCCTGTAGATGGCGATGTAAACTTCACCGCTTCGGTTTATGAGGTGTTCTACTACGGCACCCAGTACTCTGCAGCTTACAACTACATGGTTTACCTCTCGGATAATGGTCTTAACGAGAACGGCCACTATAAGCAGGACGGCGTATACTACATGCTCGACATCTATGCTGCCGATAGCGCCGAGAACAATAGCTTCACACTTCCCAACGGCAAGTACACTGCATCGGAGACACCTAATGCCGGCACCTTTGGCATTGGCGACTATGGCGCATGCATCAAGCTTGTTGACGGTGTTCCCACCTACTCGATGTACAAGCAGGGTACCGTTACCGTTACCGACGGCAAGATTGAGGCTAAGATTATGATGGAGGATGGCACAATCCACAATGTCGTATTCGAGGGCAACCTCCGCTTCGACGGCAAGGATCCCGAGAATCCCGACCAGCCCACAGGCATCACCCTTAAGGCCGACAGCTGGACATGGGGTGGCTCATCAAGCTACGGCAACAAGTACGCAGTATCGGGTGAGGGCTTCTCACTTGATGTTCACTTCCCCGTAAAGTATGCCTCTGAGAGCGCACTTGCCGAGGGCGAGTACATCTGGACCAACACCTCATGGTGGGGCTACAACGACTTCGAGAACGAGTTCACCACACGCGCATTCCTCGTTGATGGCGCATACGCCTCAATCGTCAAGGAGGGCTCGGCAACCGTTGCTGTTGAGGGCGATGTCTACACCATCAACCTCACACTTGAGGCCGAGGAGGCTACCTACCTTGTAGAGTACTCTGGCAAGCTCGTTGATGACTCACAGGGTGGCAATGAGCAGGGCGACGAGGTGGTATTCACTAAGATGGAGAGCCTTGGCTACAACGCTGCATACTACTTCTACGAGTATAAGCTCACCAACGATGCTGGCGACTCTTTGCAGCTCTGCGTCAACGACTACCAGTCAAAGGAGGGCTTCATCTACACCAATAACGGCTTCGAGTGGATTTCAATCTCGTATTGCGGCAACCGCGACTACTTCTCTACTCGTAACATCTTTATTGGTGGCACATCATACACCGCGACATCTGGCTCTATGGAGGTTGTTACCGACGAGGTTACATACCACATGGATATCACCCTCAAGCTTCTTATGACTGCGGGTGGCTCTAAGACCTTCAAGTTCTCGGGCAAGGTTGGCGACGATAGCGGCAATGGTGGCGAGACTCCCGCTGAGCCTACCAAGCTCGCTACACCTTCGGTATCGGGCCTTGTTTCGGGCAACGCTGCTACCATCAGCTGGCAGGAGGTTGCAGGCGCTAAGGATTACAGCGTATCGCTCAATGGCACATTCTTGCAGAGTGTCGAGACCGCTTATATCGTGTTGAGCGACCTTGCGTACTCGACTACTTACAGCGTATCGGTTGTCGCTAACCCCGCAGACACCACAGCGAACAGCGCTTCTGACGCAGGTACAGCGACATTCACCACCGAGGCTGACCCCAACGGTGGCGAGGAGCCTGAGCAGCCTGGCGATGGTGGTGGCGATGCTACCGAGAGCTTCGAGAATTGGACATTCAATGCTACATTGGATATGGGTGCGCTGACACTTACCCTTAGCGATGGCAATCACACCGTAGCATGCAAGCTCAACGAGATTGCAGGTGGCACATTCTACATCAACGATTCGGGTGCCTTGAACGCTTACGATGTTACCGTTAATGGTGTAGCAGCAGAGAGCGCATCGGGCTCTATCGAGATGTCATCAGCATCGAACTACCATATCGAGATTGACGCTGTGATTAATGGCGTTAAGTATACAGGCACCTCGACAAATGCCGTTGTATAACAACCGATAGATGATGTAGATTGGGCTTTAAGACTCTACACAGCCCACTCTAACATCTAACCCACATAAACCAAGAGCAAGGAATTTCGTTTCTTTGCTCTTTTTTATGCCCTACTATTTGGAAATAGCAATAAAAAAATTTAATTTTGCTATGCAAAATCTAAAACAACTAATGCAAAATGACTATTAAACAACTTTTCTATACCCTTCTGCTCTTCTCATTGGCCTTTGTGGCGTGCGACAAGGAGCCTGTCCCCGACAAGGTTGACCCCACTTATACACCCAAATTGACACTTACTTCTGAGGCGACTATGGAGTTCACAGCCGAAGGTGGCGAGGGCACTATCACCTATACCGCCGAGATGGTCGAGGTAACTCGTGTAGTCGAGAAGCCCGAGGTTGAGGCCGTTTGTGAGGCAGATTGGGTAACCAACCTTACCGTTGCCGAGGAGATTACCTTCACCGTTACGGCCAACGAGGCAGAGGCTCGCGAGACCAAGGTTGTTGTTAGCTATGGTGATAAGTCGTTCGAGGTGGCCATTAAGCAGTCGGCCAAGGAGCAAAACGAGGAGCCAGAACCCGAGCCCGAATTGACACTTACGACCGAGTCTACCCTATCGTTTAAGGCCGAGGGAGGCGTGGGCGAGATTGGCTACACCTTGGAGAATAAGAAGGAGGACGTAGAGCTTACAGCAGAGTGCAATGCAGAGTGGATTACCGACATAACGATTGGCGAGAATATCACCTTCACGGTAACCGCCAACGAGGGCGAGGCACGCGATAGCAAGGTTGTTGTAGCATACGGCGAGCTATCGTTTGAGGTTGCCATTAAGCAGGAGGCAAAGCCCACCGAGGAGCCAACAACCATAGAGTTTACCGCCAACTACTTTGATGGCGAGTACTATGGCGACTACTACTCGCCAGGCATCGGCAACTACTACCTCCACCTTTCGGATAACGGCTTCCAGGAGAGTGGCTATGCCCTACCCAACTCGACATACTATCGTATCGACCTCTATTCGGACTATTTTAGTGGCTCGGAGGTGGAGTATTTGCAGTTGCCCTACGGCACCTACACGCTCGACCTCAACAACACCTTTGCGCACGGCACATTCTCGGTTGCCTACTCAAAGCTACTCGGCTCCAACGGCGAGGGCAGCTTTGTCGTAGAGAAGTCGTTTGAGGCGGGCGAACTCGTTGTAGATGAGGAGGGCGCAGTGCTCAAAGTAACAATCGAGGGCAAGGAGCATATCGTAACCTACAAGGGTGCTACACTTGTTGCCGACAAGCGCTCGGCTACGGGCGAGGATGTCGGCGGTGGCGAGGACCTTATCCCCGAGGGCACTCTCTCGACACTCACCGAGGACTACGCAACGGTTATTGACGACCACATGTTGATGTATGCCAACTATGGCGACTACTACTCTACGGGGCTAAACAACTGGACATTTGCCCTTTGGCCCAACGACTATGAGGGCGACCATATTCAGTTCGACATTATGAACCAAAGCTCTTCGGCTATGTATGGCACCTACACTGTGGGTGACGAGAACACCGCTTACAGCTTCTTCAAGGGCTATATCGAGGATGATGGCTCAGGCTCGGCAGGTTATATGCGTGGCTCGTGGTACTATACCGACGATGGCGTAACGATGGCGCCCTTCGTTGGTGGCGAGCTAAAAATTAGCAACGCCGGAAATAGCAATATCAAGGTCGACTTTACGGTTACCGACGACAAGGGCAACACCATCACAGGTAGCTGGACAGGCAAACCACAGGCAATACAATAATTAGCAATTTAAGCTCGATTTCGTATACTTGTAAAACGATTAAAAACACAACTAAATAATTTACGCATTATGAAAAAACTATTCTATCTATTGCTTGCATTGCCATTGGTATTTGCAGCGTGTGAGCCCGACACTCCCGAGCAGGAAGTGGAGAAGGAGGCTGTTTTGACTCTTACATCGGAGGCTACAATGAGTTTCGGTGCCGAGGGTGGCGAGGGTGTTATCACCTTTACCGCAGAGCTTAAGGATGTTACTCGTAATTCGCCCGTTCCCGAGCCCGTAGTTGAGGCAGCTTGTGAGGCTGATTGGGTAACCGACCTTACCGTAGACGAGAATATCACCTTCACCGTTTTGGCTAACGAGGGCGATGCTCGCGAGACCAAGGTTGTTGTATCGTATGACGACAAGTCGTTCGAGGTAGTCGTTAAGCAGGCTGCCAAGGAGCAGAACGAGGAGCCCGAGCCCGAGGATGGCGTTAAGTTTGTTGCTCAGTATCTTCAGGGCGACTACTACGGCGATGAGTACTCTCCTGGCGTAGGCAACTACTTCTTCTACCTTTCGGACCTCGGTATCGACGAGAGCGGCAGTGCATATGCTGGTGGTACTTACTACCGCGTAGACCTCTACGGCCCATTGTACGAGGGCGAGGGTGAGTTATCACTCCCCGTAGGCACCTACACCTTCGATGCTAACGACACTATGGCAGAGTGGACCATTGGCAACTACTACTCATCATACATCGTATTCGATGAGGAGGGCTACTGCACTACTGGTGAGAATGGCGCTCCCTTCACCGCAGCTACATTGGTTGTTACCGAAAGTGGCCTAACATTCACCGTTACAATCGACGGCAAGGAGCACACCGTAACCTATGAGGGTAAGGGCGAGTGGATTGACTACACCGCAGAGGTTGAGCCTTCGGAGTTTACTGCCAACTATGCAATCGCCACCTACTATGGCGATCAGTACACTCCTGGCACGGCCGACAACTTCTTCTTCTTCCTCTCAGACCTCGGCTTTGACGCCGATGGCTACCCTGTGGCAAATGGTCAGTACTTCCGTTTCGACATCTACAGCGATATCGTAGACACCACCAATGGCATCACTATGCCCGATGGCACATACGAGCTCGACTTGAACAACACTTATGCTCCTGGCACATTTACCAACGAGTACTCTATGTACTTCGCTATTGACGAGTACGGCTACGACTACTTAGCTACATCGTATTACTCAGCAGGCTCACTCACTAAGGAGGGTAACAAGATTACTGCCGAGGTGGTTATCGCTGGCACAACATACACCATCGAGTACGAGGGCGACATCACCATCAACGATGCTCGTGAGTCTGAGGATCCCGATACTCCCGTAGACCCCGAGGATCCCGAGAACCCCACTCCTGGTGAGGGCATGTCTACTCTTACTGGCGACAAGGAGCTCAACATCACCACCGCATCGTACTCTTTGGAGTACTACGGCGACTACTTCAGCACCGACACCGACAACTGGATGCTCTACATCTACGAGGATGCAGAGACCTACGATGGTGCATTCATCATGCTCGACTTCCTCAACGACCCCTACGCTGACGACATCGCAGGTACTTACACCGCAGATAACGGCGACTACACCTACGAGCAGTACACCTACTTCCCCGGCTATGTTGATGGCGAGGATATGTATGGCGTATGGTACACCGAGATGGTTGGTGGCGCCGATATCACCGCTTTGGCACCTATCGCAGATGGCGAGATTAAGATTGAGTGCGCAGGCGATGTTTACACCATCACATTCGACTGCGTAGACGATGCTGGCAACAAGATTACCGGTACCGTTGTAGCTAATCCTATCGACTACTCAGCAATGGCACTCTCGGCACAGCCCGCAAAGAAGAGTGTTACGAAGCGAGTAAATTACGAGAAGGTAAAGATTGAGGCTAAGTCGTTTAGCCCCAAGAGCAAGACTCTCTCGGTTCGCTAATCGCGCGATATATAATATAGGTATTAGGGCTGACCTTCGGGTCGGCCCTAATTCGTTTTAAGAGCAAAGTTCAAAGAGCAAAGATGAAAGAGAGTTGTTAGTTATTAGTTTTTAGTTATTAGAAAACTTCCTCTGAAAAAACATTTTAACCCATTTTAACTCATCGTAACTCATTTTAACTCATTAGAGAGAGACCACAGAGAGTGTGCAGGCGTTTCGCCTGCTTGGGCATAAATGCCCAATAGGATTTAATAGGACTCAATAGGGCACAATAGGAAAATAGGGTAATGCTGATAGCGCATCGCCCTATCAAATCCTATAAAATCCTATTAAACCCTATCGACTGCGCTAACTACTCTCATTGCTCATTCTAACAACTAAAAACTAACAACTAAAAACTCTCCCTATAAGTTCCGCTTATACCTCGATAAAAAAATATTTCCGTTCATTTTCTTTGATGTTCCGAAAATTTATTACCTTTGCGCCCAGAAAATCACTGTGGAAGGATTTGGACTTATTGCAACCACAATAAAAAACTGCTAAAAGGCATATTTTATACGCAATTCCCCTTCCATACTTTTTTAACTTAACAAATTATTTAAAGTATGGCTTTTTTATTTACATCAGAGTCGGTATCGGAGGGTCACCCCGATAAAGTAGCCGACCAGATTTCAGATGCTATTCTCGACGAGTTCCTTCGCCACGACCTCAACTCAAAGGTTGCGTGCGAGACTCTCTGTACCACTGGTCTTACCGTCGTTTCGGGCGAGGTACGCTCAGAGGGTTATGTTGATATTCAGGGCGTTGCACGCCGTGTTATCGACCGTATCGGCTACAACCGTAGCGAGTATCAGTTCGATGCTGCATCGTGTGGCGTACTCTCGGCAATCCACGAGCAGTCGGCAGATATCAACCAGGGTGTCGACCGCAAGGATGGCGAGGAGCAGGGCGCTGGCGACCAGGGTATTATGTTCGGTTATGCCGTAGAGGAGACCCGCGAGCTTATGCCCGCAACACTCATCCTCTCACATGTTATCCTCAAGGAGTTGGCCGACATTCGTCGTGGTGGCGAGCTGATGACCTATCTTCGTCCCGATGCCAAGAGTCAGGTAACCATCGAGTATGACGACGAGCGCCGTCCCAAGCGTGTGCACACCATTGTGGTATCGACACAGCACGACGAGTTTATCCTCCCCACCCGCACCCGTTCGGAGAAGGAGGCAGAGCGCGAGATGCAGCGCATCATCGCCGACGATGTTCGCAACATCCTTATCCCCCGTGTCAAGGCTCGCTTGGAGCGTGCTGGCGACAAGGTTGCGGAGCTTATCGGCGACGACTACATCCTCCATGTTAATCCCACCGGCAAGTTCGTTATCGGTGGCCCTCACGGCGATACAGGTCTTACAGGTCGTAAGATTATCGTAGATACCTACGGTGGCCGTGGTGCTCATGGTGGCGGTGCATTCTCGGGCAAGGACTCATCGAAGGTAGACCGCTCGGCAGCCTATGCAGCACGCCACATCGCCAAGAATATGGTCGCTGCAGGCATCGCACGCGAGGTATTGGTGCAGGTGAGCTACGCAATCGGTATTGCTCAGCCCCTCTCGGTATATGTCGACACCTACGGCACAGCCAATGTCAAGATGACCGATGGCGAGATTGCCGAGAAGATTTCCGCAATGTTCGACCTTCGCCCTGCGGCTATCGTAGAGCGCTTCGGACTTAAGTACCCCATCTTCGAGGCTACCGCATCGTATGGCCACTTTGGCCGTCGCCCCTACACCGAGCTTGTACGCTTCGTAGGCGAGAAGGGCAAGGAGTTCGCCAAGGAGGTTGAGTTCTTCTCGTGGGAGAAGATTGACGAGGTAGACCGCCTCAAGCAGGAGTTCGGACTATAAGAGTTTTTAGTTATTAGTTGTTAGATAGCACTAATTTCTACGAAAAAATTCTAACCTTACAAAAGGCTCTACATCAAGCGATTAGGTGTAGAGCCTTGATTTTTAGTAAAACTTTTTTTGAAAAAAGTTTGCAGATTAGAAAATAGTTACTACATTTGCACACCCAAACCACAAAGCCCAGGTGGTGAAATTGGTAGACACGCTACTTTGAGGGGGTAGTGAGCATTAGCTCGTGCAAGTTCGAGTCTTGTCCTGGGCACGAGAGAGACGGAAGGTAAATGCCTTCCGTCTTTTTTATTTCTTGTGATAAGGGGTCATTCTCGGGACACCCGAAATTGGCGGAGTGCTGGCTGGTAGGTGGTTAATTAGGGAGTTTAAAGAGTTTAAGGAGAGTAGGGAGTTTAAGGATAAATGCCGGTAACGCTTCCCTAACTTCCCTAACCTCCCTAACCTACCTAAATTCTCTATCAATTGCGCTAAAAACTAACAACTAATAACTAACAACTATTTCTCTCTTTGCTCTTTTTTATTTATCTTTGTACCAAAGATAAGAAAAGCAGACTATGGCAGATAACTACCTCGAAAAGCGAATGGAGGATTACCTCAACCAGCAGCCCGCAAAGCGCCGTGTGGCAACCCTCCGCCGTCTATTGCTCCACAACCGTAGCTATCGTGGTTACGACAGCAAGTTTGTTGTGCGCCCCGACCAGCTACAACGCATCATCGAGGTGGCGACACTCTGTCCCTCGGCACGCAACCAGCAGGTGTTGCGCTTCCGCCCCGTAACGCAGGAGGAGGCAGAGAAGGTGCTACCCCACATCCGCTTGGGTGGCGCATTGCCCGAACTCAATCTACCCTTTGCGGGCACCGAGCCCAACGCCTTTATCGTTATCTGCTCGACAGTCGAGGAGTCGCACTATGTGAGTGTCGACCTCGGCATCGTGGCGCAGTCGATGCTTCTGCAAGCTACCGAGATAGGTCTTGGCGGCATCTGCATCGGCGCTTTCGACCGCAAGGCGGTAAAGGAGAGCCTTCAGCTACCCTACGACCCTATCCTCGTTCTTGCCATCGGTCGCCCAGCAGAGCATATCGAGCTACGAACGGTCGAGGAGGGTGCATCGCTCAACTACTACCGTGAGGGTGGCATCCACTATGTCCCGAAAATTAGAGTCGAAGACCTAATAATCAAATAATTAAAACCTAATCCTAAATAATGAACATGAGAAGACTATTTTTAATGATGTGCATGGTCGCACTTTCGGCTATCGGCTATCGCGCCGTGGCAGACCAGCCCGACCCCTATTGGGAGAATCCCGAGATGTTTGCCGAGAACAAGCTCCCCGCAAAGGCGACATTCTTGCCCTACCTTTCGACCGAGGCAGCTACCCTGCGTGGCGAGTCGGAGCTGGTGATGGACATCAGTGGCGAGTGGCGCTTCAACTGGACTAAGACCCCCGCAGAGCGCCCCGAGGGCTTCTGGGCTGAGGGCTACGACGACAGCGCCTGGACAACAATCAAGGTGCCCGGCAACTGGGAGATCGAGGGCTTCGGTGTGCCTATCTACACCAATGTTACCTACCCTCACCCGATGAATCCCCCCTACATTCCCCACGACGACAACCCCACAGGTTGCTATCGCCACACCTTTACGCTCCCCGCAGAGTGGGAGGGCCGAGATGTGATTCTACACTTTGAGTCTGGCTTGGCAGCTATGCACATCTGGCTCAATGGCGAGAAGGTAGGCTACGCCGAGGGCACAAAGACAGCACAGGAGTTCGACATCACGCCCTATATCAAGGCTGGTGAGAACACCCTCGCTATCGAGGGCTACCGTTGGTCTGACGGCTCATACCTCGAGGACCAGGACTTCTGGCGCTTATCGGGCTTCGACCGCAAGGTCAAGATTTACTCGGTAGCCAAGACACGCATCGCCGATATGTATGTCGTTGCCGACCTTGACAAGAACTACCGCAATGGTCTCTACGATGCCACTATCACCATCGCCAACAACGATGGCGAGACATTCAACGGCTCGGTAGAACTTCAGCTCCTCGACAAGGCGGGCAAGGCTGTGGCAAAGCTTCAGAAGAGCATCGCCGTAGCCGCAAACGACAAGAGCGATATTAGCTTTGAGCGCACAATATCGAAAGTTGCAAAGTGGGACTATGAGCACCCCAACCTCTACACCACCGTCGTAACGCTCAAAGATGCCAAAGGCAAGACCGTAGAGGCGACATCTGTTCGCACGGGCTTCCGCAAGGTCGAGATTAAGAATGCCGTGTTGATGCTCAACGGCCGTCGTCTGATGATTAACGGCGTAAACATCCACGAGCACAACCCCGCAACGGGACATGTCGTAACACGCGAGCTAATGCTCAAGGATATCGCCCTTATGAAGCAGCACAATATCAATGCTGTACGCACCAGCCACTACCCCGAGCCTACGGAGTGGTACGACCTCTGCGACGAGTATGGTATCTTGCTCGTTGACGAGGCAAACATCGAGGCTCACGGTTGTGGCACAGGCTACCACGAGAGCTTCCCCAACTTCCACCCCTCACACCGCGAAGAGTGGAAGGCGGCGCACCACGACCGCATCCGTTCGATGGTTGAGCGCGACAAGAACCACCCCTCTGTAATCATCTGGTCGATGGGTAACGAGAGTAGCGATGGCGAGGTATATACCGAGTGCTACAAGTGGATTAAGGAGCGTGACAAGACCCGTCCCGTACAGTTTGAGCAGGCATACGGTGGCAAGAACACCGATATTATCTGCCCGATGTATCCCCCTATCGCCGAGCTTAAGCAGTATGCCGAGTGGGAGAACCCCACAAAGCCATATATTATGTGCGAGTATGCCCACGCAATGGGTAACTCTACGGGTAACTTCCGTGAGTACTACGACATTATGAAGGGTCACGACCATATGCAGGGTGGCTTTATCTGGGACTGGGTAGACCAGGGCATCGATGCCGTAGGTAACGATGGCAGACACTACTGGGGCTATGGTGGCGACTTCGGTGCTTGGATGTACACCCACGACGAGAACTTCTGTTGTAACGGTCTTATTCTTCCTAACCGAGTACCCCACCCCGGCTTGCAGGAGGTTAGAAAGGTATATCAGGATATCGAGTTCGAACTTGTTGACAGCAAGACACTTCGCATCTATAACAATATGCACGCGACCGACCTCTCGGCATTCCAACTCAGCTACTTCACCGCACGCGATGGCGAGCAGCAGAAGTGGGTTGAGAGCATTGAGCTACCTCGCTGCGCTGCAGGCAAGAGCGTAGATGTTGCTATCGACTACTCTACCGATGACTCGTTAGCGGAGTGGACACTCACCGTTATGGCGATCTACACCGAGATTCCCGCACACCTCTACGGCATGCTCTACGAGGGACATATCGTTGCCGAGGAGCAGTTTGTGTTGCAGCCCTACCGCTTCGAGAACTCTCTCCCCGAGGGCAAGATTGAGATTGAGAAGGGCGAGAACTGGTTGGCGGCATATGTTGGCGACACGGGCGCTCTGTTCAACACCGCAAATGGTCGCTTGGAGCGCTATGTATCGGGTGGTAGAAACCTTATGTCGCAGATGCCCGAGCCTTGGTTCTGGCGTGCAATGACCGATAACGACTGGGGCGAGGGTCTTCAGCGTACCGCCAATGTATGGCGCACAAATCGTCGCAAGGCGTTGGGTGCAAAGATTGAGGAGTACGAGGATAGAGTTGTCGTGCGTGGCGAATACTACTTAGTAGATGCTCCTTCGTACTACACCACAATCTACACCTTCCGTGCCGATGGCTCGTTGCAGGTCGAGGTTGAGTGGAAGCGCGATGGCGAGTATGTTCCCGAGTTGCCCCGCTTCGGTATGCGTATGATATTCCCTGCTAATTATAAGAACCTCAAATTCTATGGTCGTGGTCCTTGGGAGAACTACTCGGATAGATGCGAGTCATCGTTCTTGGGCGTTTATGAGCAGTCTACCGACGAGCAACTCTTCCCCTATGTTCGTCCTCAGGAGTCGGGCAACAAGAGCGATGTTCGCTGGGTGGAGCTAACCAACGACAAGGGTGTAGGTATCCGCGTTGATGGTCTTCAGCCGCTGAATATCAGCGCTATGCCCTACCGTTCGGAGGATCTTGACCCAGGTCTCGGTATGAAGAAGCAGATGCACTACTCGGATATCGAGCCCCGTCGTGAGGTGGTGCTGCATATCGACCTTAAGCAGCGTGGCTTGGGTGGCGACAACTCGTGGGGTATGTCACCGCACGACCCCTACCGCCTAACCGATGAGGAGTACAGCTACGGCTACATTATCACACCGATAAACAAATAGTAGATATGAAACGAGTTTTAACACTCCTTGTTATAGCACTTTTGACTTTGGCAACTGATGCTTCGGCAGCAGCGCCAAAGTCCAAAGGCTCGAACTTCTTTCGCCGTATGGAGACAGGCGACTACAACCGCTTCTATCTGAGCTATGGCCTCACATGGATTGGTTGGCCTGAGCCAAAGGTGGATGTTAAGAAGAGTGAATTTCCGTTCCTCTATGGACTAAATCTCGGCTATCTTCATGCCAGCAACATTGCAAAGGGCATACCCCTCTATATCGAGTATGGCGCGAGCTTTCAGTACACCTTCGGTAACAACCATATCTACCAACAGCGTGTTCCAGGCTCCAAGACCAAGGATGTTACCCATATAAATATGTACTCGGTGAATGTGCCAGTAAACCTCACAATGCGCTTTACGCTGGGTAATAGACGCTGCTCACTCTCGCCATATGTCGGCATCAACCTACGAGCCAACCTTGGTGGCGATAAGAGACGCGTAAGAATCTACGATTTTGTCCATCAAGCAGTCAGGAAGGTAGACCGATATCGACTCTTTGACTCTTCCGACGAGTTTGATGCTATGGGCGAAAAGGCCTTAAAGCGCTTTCAGCCAGGCGTAAACTTTGGCCTCGGCTTCACCTACGGCAGATTCTATGTTGGTGCTGGTTGCCTCTTCGATGTTATGGATATTATCCAGTGCGAGGAGGGTGGATATGTCGGCAAATTTGGCATCGCCAATATCTCTGTCGGCGTAACATTCTAAGCCGTTGTACGATACAAAATATGGCTGACTCCATACGGGGTCAGCCATATCTTTTTGTAGTTTTTCGATGCCTATAGCTTCGACTTTATCTTCTCCACAAAGGCATCGTACTCGGCCGAGAGCGACGACATCAAGCTCTTTACCGAGATAATCTTCTCGGCACGCCAAGCGTTTGCCCCTGCAAAGGCGTAGCCGTGGTCGAGGCGACCCTTGAAGGCGTTGAACAAGGCGAGCATAATGCAGTAGGGGCTATGCACAACATCACAGGTCTTGATGCAGTTGAAGGCGCACTGCTTGGGTTTGGTAAGTCCCTCTTTCACAGAGTCGAGGAACGAGCTACGCACCGCACGACCCGGCATACCCACAGGGCTCTGGATGATTTGGATATCGCCCTCCTTGGCATTG
Source organism: Alistipes sp. (assembly GCA_017465575.1). Taxonomy (GTDB): domain Bacteria; phylum Bacteroidota; class Bacteroidia; order Bacteroidales; family Rikenellaceae; genus Alistipes. Next base: position 33,247 of record JAFTVX010000009.1, read on the forward strand.
ATATATGCCTCCTTGAAGCGAATATCGGCGTCGCACTCCTCGGTCGTCACGAAGCGTGTACCCATCTGCACGCCCGACGCACCCAACGACATTGCATTGAAGATATCCTCGCCAGTGTAGATGCCTCCCGCGGCGATTACGGGAATGGTGCAGCCGTGCTCCTCAGCGAAACGGTTAACAACTGCAACAACCTCAGGCAGAGTCTTGCCAAGGCTAAACTCCTCGTCGAAAATCTGGTCGCCCTTATAGCCAAGGTGACCTCCCGCCTTGGGGCCCTCAACAACGATAGCATCGGGCGTATAGCGGTACTCCGTCCACCACTTCTCACACAATAGCTTAGCAGCGCGTGCCGACGACACGATAGGCGCCAACTTGGTCTTTGCACCCTCGGTCAAGAACGAGGGGAGGTTGAGCGGAAGACCAGCACCCGAGAAGATGATATCGGCACCCTCCTTAACGGCGGTGCGCACCATATCTGCAAAGTTGGTCATCGCAACCATAACATTGACACCAATGATACCCTCGGTCTTCTGTCGTGCCTTGCGCAACTCCTCCTTAAGACCCTCGATGGCAGCCTCCGCCACACTCTTTGCCTTGTCCTTATATATCAAGCCCAGACCGGCTGACGATATTACGCCGACACCACCCTCGTTCGCTACGGCCGAGGCAAGGCCCGAGAGCGAGATGCCGACACCCATACCACCCTGCACGATGGGAAGGCGGGCGGTAAGGTCTCCAATTTTCAGTGATTTCATTGTTTTCTTCGTTATATAGTTTGTAAAAATACGGCGCAAAGATAAATATAAAAACGAAAAAAGCACCAACAAAATAGCATTTTGTTGATACTTTTCTCGATTTTATATAAAACCTATGTTCCGAAATAGAACAATTACATTCTATCTTGCCACCTTCAAAAGTGAGGAGTCGCCATAGCTCAAAAATCTAAAATCGTGAGCCAAGGCGTAGTCATAAATTCGATGCCAGTCATCACCCACATAGGCGCCTACAAGCAGTAGAAGCGTAGATTTTGGCTGGTGGAAGTTGGTGATTATGTAGCGCACCACACGGAAGCGATAGCCCAGAGGGGTAATCATAATCTGCGTTGCCGCTTTTAGCTGCTCGACACCATTTTTGCTCATATAATCCGCAATGGTCTGCAACACCTCACGACCGCTAAACTCCTGAGGGATATCGTACAACTCCCACTGCCCTACCACACGCTCGGTAGCGGGCGAGCCCTCCGAACGGATACGCCAAGCGAGTGCCGTGAGCGACTCCAAGGTACGCACCGAGGTGGTGCCTACGGCAACGATATTGTCGGCACGCTGGAGTAGATTCTCGATAGTCGAGAGCGTAACCGAAAAGTGCTCGGTATGCATAGGGTGCTGAGCGGCATTTTCGTCTTTTACGGGGAGGAAAGTGCCAGCGCCAACATGGAGTGTAACACCTTCAAAGCCAAAGCCTTTGGTGCGCATCTCCTCCATCAGCTCCTCGGTAAAGTGCAGACCTGCCGTGGGTGCTGCCACCGAGCCCTCGTAGCGGGCATAGACAGTCTGGTAGCGAGTATTGTCAATCTCCTCACTCTCGCGGTTGAGATATGGCGGAATGGGTATGCGACCAAGCTCTTCGAGAAGTTCGCCAAAGGTGCAGTCTGCCGACCAGCGCATACGCACAATATGCTCTCTTGTGCCTCTCTCAACAATCTCGGCACGCAGCGTATGGCTCTCGCCACGATAATCGAAGTCGATGCCTACCTCGCCCTCTTTCCACTTTTTGAGGTTGCCGACAATGCAGCTCCACTCGCTCTCGCCACGCTGCTGAAAGGCACGCTCATAGTCTGCAGGGCGGTGAGGCTCAAGACAGAATACCTCGATGCGCGCACCCGATGCCTTGTGCATCACGATGCGGGCACGCACCACGCGCGTATTGTTAAATACGAGCATCGCACCCTCTGGTAAGAAGTCGGCTACCGAGCGAAAATGGCTCTCCTCGATTGTGCCATTGTCATAAACCAACAACTTCGACGACGAGCGCTCCGCCAACGGAAACTTGGCAATACGCTCATCAGGAAGGTTGTAGTTATAGTCGTTGATATCTATATGTCGTTCCATAGTGGCGCAAAGGTAGAAAAAAAATTAATATTCGTTAATTTTTTTAGTTGTTAGTTGTTAGTTTTTAGAGTTGCGCTCGGAGGGAGCGCAGTCGATAGAGAATTTAGAGAAGTTAGAGAATTTAGAGAAGTTAGGGAGGCGCTACCGACATTTATCCCTAAGCTCTCTACATTCCCTAAACTCATTAAATTCCCTAATAAAACTTCCTTCCAGTCAGCAATCAGCCAATTTCTTGTCAGAAGGGGCATAATTTGGCGCCGATAAAGAGAAAGAGCGGATGGGACATACTGGAGGTATTTCCCATTCAGGGCAATGATTGAGGCGTCGAAGGATACCCCTTTTCACAAGAAATTATTTGTCGTCAAAAGGTAGTAGATGCAACGCTCGGCAAAAAAAATGCGGATGGGCTGTACTAAGAGGTACTGCTCATTCGCATTTTCTTTTGTTAGCGGCAGCAGATGCTGCCTTTTCACGACAAATTACTTAATGGTTAGTTCGTTGAGCAACCAGTTCGCCCCTGCGTACTTCTCGATAATGAAGAGCACATAACGAATATCCACAGCGATGGTGCGCTGGAGGTCGGGCTCGAAGGCTACATCACCAGACATCGCCTCCCAGTTACCATCGAAGGCAAGACCGATAAGCTGACCCTTGGCGTTCATCACGGGAGAACCAGAGTTACCACCAGTGATATCGCAGTTTACGAGGAATGCCACGGGGAGGTCGCCATTCTTATCGGCATAACGACCATAGTCCTTCTTGGCGTATAGCTCCTTGAGGCGCTCGGGCACGGTAAACTCCACGGGGTTGGTGGGGTCCTCCTTAGCCATTACGCCATCGAGGGTGGTGTAGTGGTTGTAGACGATACCATCGGCGGGGCTATAAGGCAAGACATTACCATAGGTGAGGCGGATGGTGAAGTTGGCATCCGATGCCCACGCCTTCTCGGGCTGCATCATCATCAAGCCCTTGATATAGAGGCGATGACCCTCGCTATAGAGAGGTGCTGTCTTCTGCACGGCAGGTGCCAACTCGCGGTAGAGGTCGATGATAGATTTAGCAAGCTCGGTTGCGGGGTCGTTCTGGAATGCTGCCTGTTGCTCCTCCTCCGAGAGGCTTGCAACGGCAAGGAAATCCTCGTATGTTGTAAGCTTAGAGTTGTCGTAGAGCCAATCTACATACTTATCCGAGTCGCCACCAAACTCCGAGTCAATCTTTGCGTAGATTGAGGGGAGAAGGTCGTTGTTCTCACGATAAATCTGGAACATACGCTTTGCCACAGCACGGTCGGCCGAAGCATCGTAGTCCTTGTAGAACTGCTCGATATCGCGTACACCAAGCACGGTCTGCACAAGCTCAACAGACTGCATAAAGGCCTCCGAGAGGTACTGGATAGTGGCATTCTCCTTGCGAGACTCGGTCTGCGAACGCTCGATAAGCGAGAGGGCATCCACGAAGCGCTCCTCGGGCAGGGTGTTCTTCTCTGCCCACGCCTGGAAGGCTGCCTCCTGTGCCGCCTTCTTGGCACGCACATCGAGCTTCTCGATGCCGCGCGACATACCGATAGAGTTCTTCCAGTAGTTTGCCGACTGCGCATACTTCGAGTCGTACTTGATACGGATAGCCTGGTCGGCATCCATAAACTCACGCAATATCTTCTGTCGCTCACCACGGATGTAGATGCGCTGGGGGTTGTCTACCTCCAACATATAGTCAATCTCCGACGATGTCATATAGCGCTCGGTAGAGCCGGGGAAGCCCATAATCATACCGAAGTCGCCCTCCTCGATACCCTTCAATGAGATATCGAGCCACTTATCAGCCTTGTAGGGCACATTCTCCTCAGAGTAGGCTGCAGGGCGATTGTCCTTGCCAGCATATACACGGAAGATTGAGAAGTCGCCAGTATGACGAGGCCACATCCAGTTGTCGGTGTCGCCACCAAACTTACCGATAGACGAGGGAGGAGTACCTACCAAGCGAACATCGGGATATACCTCGTAGACAAATGCAAAGAACTGATTATCACCAAAGAACGAGGGAACAATAATCTGCATACCGGGATACTTAGCCTCCAAGTCGGCGATAAGACACTGCTTGGCAGCAGCCACCATCTGCTCATACTCCGCCTGAGCGGCAGTCGAGGGTATAGCGCCCACGATATCGGCAGTTACATCGAAGATATGGCGTACGAAGCGCACCGAGAGACCCTCGGCGGGAAGCTCCTCGGCGTTGTTCTGCGCCCAGAAACCATCTTTTAGGTAGTCGTGCTCGACAGATGAGAGCTTCTGGATTGCGCTGTAACCGCAGTGGTGGTTGGTGAAGAGCAAGCCCTCGGGCGACACAATCTCGCCAGTACAGCCACCGCCAAAGACCACGATAGCATCCTTCAACGAAGACTTCTCTGCCGAGTAGATATCCTCAGCCTTAAGCTTGCAACCGTGTGCCTTCATATCCTTGCTGTTCATCTTCTTGATATATGGCAGAAGCCACATACCCTCATCGGCAACGGCGGTAAACGATACGCCCACCAAAGCCAACAATAAAAATAGTTTTTTCATAAAAATAAGTTGTATTAAGTTACGATTATCTGCGAACATTATTGGTACAAAGATAAGAAAAAAAGATAAAAGAACAAAGAGATATTATTAAGACGATAGGACATTAGGACGATAAGATGATAGGAAAAATCATAAGGTCTTATGGTCTTAAAGTCCTAATCTCTTACAGAACTAAAAACTTTTATGCCACCAAAGCGACATAATGGCACTATTAATTACGCTGTGGCGACAAAATGTCGCCGTGGACTGACATAATTTCTTCTTATCGCAATTGGCAAAGTAATTGCCCCGACCAATAGCAGAAAATAATTTAACCAATCGCAAATATGAATATTAACACACTTACAATCAAGGCGCAAGAGTTGTTGCAGGCTGCGATGACCTTGGCGCGTGGGCGTGGTCAGCAGGCTGTTGACCCGCTACATCTTCTCTCGGTGGCAATAGCCGAGGAGGACTCGTTGGGAAGCTATCTTCTTGGGCGTGTGGGGGCAAACATTGCCACTCTGCGCCGTGATACCGAGACGGCAATAGCCCGTCTTCCGCGTGTCGAGGGTGCGGGCGAAAACTACTTCTCGCGTGAGGCATCGGCAGTTGTTCAGCGTGCCGTAGACTTAACGGAGAAGTTCAACGACCGCTACGCCTCGGTGGAGCATATCGTGGCGGCATTGGCCACCGAGCGCTCCGCAGCACGCGATATCCTAAAATCGGCAGGCGTAACCGAGGCGCAGATAATCACCGCCATCAAGGAGTTCCGCAAGGGCTCGACAATCAACTCCTCGACCGAGGAGATGCAGTTTGATGCCTTGGGCAAGTATGCCATCAACCTCAACGATGGCGCTCGCTCGGGCAAACTCGACCCCGTGATTGGTCGTGATGAGGAGATACGACGAGTGCTCCAAATACTCTCGCGCCGTACGAAGAACAACCCTATCCTCGTGGGTGAGGCGGGTGTCGGTAAGACCGCCATCGCCGAGGGTATCGCCCACCGTATCGTGGATGGCGATGTCCCCGAGAACCTCAAAAACAAGACTATCTACTCGTTGGATATGGGTGCGCTGATTGCAGGCGCCAAGTACAAGGGCGAGTTCGAGGAGCGATTAAAGGCTGTGGTTAAGGAGGTTACGGCAGCCGATGGCGAGGTATTGCTCTTTATCGACGAGATTCACACCTTGGTAGGTGCTGGCAAGTCAGATGGCGCTATGGATGCGGCAAACATTCTAAAACCCGCCCTTGCGCGTGGCGAGTTGCGCACCATAGGCGCTACGACCCTCGACGAGTACCAGAAGTACTTCGAGAAGGACAAGGCATTGGAGCGTCGTTTCCAGAAGGTTATGGTCGACGAGCCTACGATGGAGGATGCGATATCGATTATGCGAGGCCTAAAGGAGCGCTACGAGAACCACCACCGTGTGCGTATCAAGGATGAGGCAATCATCGCCTCGGTCGAGCTCTCGCACCGCTATATCACCGACCGTTTCTTGCCCGATAAGGCTATCGACCTCGTCGATGAGGCGGCATCACGCCTACGCCTTGAGATGAACTCCGTGCCCGAGGAGATTGACCAACTCGACCGCCGTATTCGTCAATTGGAGATTGAGCGTGAGGCAATCCGTCGTGAGGGCGACAAGGAGCGCATCAAGCGCCTCGATGCCGAGATTGAGGAGCATAAGGCGGAGTATGCCGCACTGCGTGCCAAGTGGCAGTCGGAGCGCGACCGCCTACACGAACTGCAACAGGCGAAGGAGGCTATCGAGCGCGCCAAGATTGAGGCACAGCAGGCGGAGCGCTCGGGCGACTATGGTCGTGTTGCAGAGCTACGCTACGGCACTATCGTAGAGCTCGAAAAGCGTGTGGCAACCCTCGAGGAGGAGTTGCGCTTAACGGCTGATACTGCGATGATTAAGGAGGAGGTATCGGCAGACGATATTGCCGAGGTGGTATCGCGTTGGACAGGCATTCCCGTAAAGCGGATGATGCAGTCCGAAAGAGAAAAACTGCTCAATATGGAGGAGGAGTTGCACCGCCGTGTTGTAGGTCAGGATGTCGCCATCGAGGCTATCTCGGATGCTGTGCGCCGCTCGCGTGCCGGTCTCTCGGATGGTCGCCGACCTATCGGCTCATTTATCTTCCTTGGCACAACGGGTGTCGGCAAGACCGAGTTGGCAAAGGCGTTGGCGGAGTTCCTGTTCAACGACGACCAGATGCTTACACGCATCGATATGTCGGAGTATCAGGAGCGCCACTCGGTATCGCGCTTGGTCGGAGCGCCTCCGGGATATGTGGGCTACGATGAGGGTGGTCAGCTTACCGAGGCGGTACGCCGTAAGCCCTACTCCGTAGTGCTACTCGACGAGATTGAGAAGGCGCACCCCGATGTATTCAATATACTCTTGCAAGTGCTTGATGATGGTCGACTTACCGACAACAAGGGTCGCACCGTCGACTTCCGCAATACCATCGTTATTATGACCTCGAACCTCGGTTCGCACCTTATCTCGGAGCGCTTTGCCGAGGCGGGCAACGAGCCCTCGGCAGATGTTGTCGAGCGCACAAAGGCGGAGGTTGTCGAGCTTATGAAGCAGCAGTTAAAGCCCGAGTTTGTAAATCGTATCGACGAGATTGTGATGTTCGAGCCGCTGAGCCGTAGTCAGGTTGAGAAGATTGTCGATATCCAGTTGCGTGCCGTGGCATCTATGCTCCGCACGAACGATATGGAGCTTATCTACACCGCCGAGGCTCGCCGCTACATTGCCAACATAGGCTTCGACCCCTTGTATGGCGCACGCCCCATCAAGCGAGCTATCCAGCGCGAGGTGGTCAACGAACTCTCGAAGCGTATCCTGCGTGGCACGGTAGACCGCTCAAAGCCTATCCGACTGGATGCTAACGACGAGGGGTTGGTGTTTAGTAACTAATTAGCGCAGTAGATAGGGAATTTAAAGAAATTAGTGAATTTAGGGAACTTAGTGAAGAGCACTACCGACATTTATCCCTAAGCTCCCTACTCTCACTAAACTCACTAAATTCCCTAAAAAACTTCCTCCCAGTCAGCACGACTAATATTAGCGTCAGTGAGGGGGAGCTACAACACTCGCCAAAAAAAATGCCGATGGGCTGTACTTGTCGTACTGCTCATTGGCATTTTCTTTTGGTAGGGGAAGTAGATGCCCCTCAATCACGCTAATATTGCTCTTTTTCGTTCGGAAAATCCTTACTCTTCACATCGTCGACATAGTGACCCACGGCCTCCAAAATCGTCGTACCCAAATCGGCATAACGGCGAAGGAATCTGGGTGAGAATGCCTGGGTAATGCCGAGCATATCGTGCGCCACAAGTACCTGACCATCAGTTGCTCCACCAGCACCGATACCGATAGTTGGGATATGTAACTCACGCGATACGCGAGCACCAAGCTCGGCTGGAATCTTCTCCAAGACGAGGGCGAAGCAACCCGCCTCCTCCAGAAGGTGAGCATCACGAATGAGCTTCTCTGCCTCAGCCTCATCCTTAGCACGGACATTGTAGGTGCCGAACTTATGTATCGACTGGGGCATAAGTCCGAGGTGACCCATAACGGGGATACCTGCCGAGAGGATACGGTTTACCGACTCGATAACCTCCTCGCCACCCTCCAGCTTGACGGCATCTGCCTCGGTCTCCTTCATAATGCGGACTGCCGAGTCGAGTGCCAACTTCGAGTTACCCTGATAGGTACCAAAGGGGAGGTCAACGACAACCAACGCACGCTGTGTGGCACGCACCACCGACTTTGCGTGGTAAATCATCATATCGAGGGTGATGGGTAGCGTAGTCTCGAAACCCGCCATAACATTTGCTGCCGAGTCGCCAACAAGGATGACATCAACGCCCGCCTGGTCGACAATCTTGGCCATCGAATAATCATACGAAGTGAGCATAGCGATCTTCTCGCCACGCTGTTTCATCTCGGTAAGGCGCAGTGTCGTAACTGCCCTCACATTACTTTCTACAGACATATTGCAAGTTTGAGAGTTAAAACTAACACAAAGGTAAGAATTTATATGAAAAGTGCAAACAAAAGGCGAGAGTAATAAATTTTTCAAGTTTTTTACCTATATTTATTGCGCGAACGAAAAAAATGTCGTATATTTGCCGTGTAATTGAGCGAGAGTAAGGGGACGGAGAGTCCCCTTATTTCGTGTATATGCCCCAAGGAGGGCTTTAGTTTTAAGCGACAAATTCGGAATATATGATTGATATTAAGCAGGTTACAGAGATTGCAAACCGTCACTTGGAGGGTAGCGATATGTTTGTTGTCGAGTGCAAGCTCTCGCCAATGGGCGAGATTGAGTTGCTTATCGACAGCGACACAGCAGTAAAATTGGAGGATTGTGCAGCCCTCAACCGCGCTATCGAGGCAGAGCTCGACCGCGATGTAGAGGATTATTCGTTGATGGTGGCTTCGGCGGGCATCGGCTCGGAGTTGAAGCTCCTTCGTCAGTTCCACAAGATTTTGGGTAGCGATGTCGAGGTATTGCTCAAAGATGGTGTCAAGATTTTGGCAAAGTTGGAGAGCGCCGACGAGGAGGGCATCACCCTATCGTACGAGGAGAAGCAGGCCGTAGAGGGCAAGAAGCGCAAGGTTACCGTTCAGGTTACCAAGGAGTATAAGTGGGAGGAGATTAAGTATACCAAGGAATACTTAAACTTTAAGTAATTTTCGATTAGGGAATTTAAGGAGTGTAGAGAGTGTAAGGAGAGTAGGAAATAAAGAAAAATCACTAAATTCACTAAACTCCCTAAATTCATTAAACTCCCTCACAATAAAGGAAATATCAGAATAAAAACAAAATATAACACAAAATGAAGTACATTAATCTTATCAGCAACTTTGCAGAGTTCAAGGAGCTTAAGAGCATCGACAACGCTACGCTTATCGGCGTATTGGAGGATGTCTTCCGCCACGCATTGCAGAAGCAGTTCGAGAGCGACGAGAACTTCGATGTTATCATCAACCCCGAGAAGGGCGACTTAGAGATTTGGCGCAACCGCGTAGTAGTAGAGGACGATGCCGTAGAGAACGAGAACACCGAGATTTCGGTATCGGAGGTTAAGGCTATCGACCCCTCATACGAGGTTGGCGACGAGTATGTAGACCAGATTGATATGACAAAGTTTGGTCGTCGTGCTGTGTTGTCGTTGCGCCAGAACCTTGCATCGCGCATCCTCGACTTGGAGAAGGCAGCTTTGTTCGAGAAGTACTCGGAGAAGGTGGGCGAGATTATCTCTGGCGAGGTATACCAGGTATGGAAGAAGGAGGTATTGGTGCGTGACGACGAGGACAACGACCTCGTTCTGCCCAAGATGGAGCAGATTCCCAACGACTTCTACCGCAAGGGCGACACCATCAAGGCTATCGTTAAGTCTGTTGAGATGAACAACAACCAGCCCCGCATCATTCTTTCGCGTACCGACAACCAGTTCCTCGAGCGTCTCTTCGAGCAGGAGGTACCCGAGATTTACGACGGTCTTATCACCATCAAGCGCATCGCCCGCATCCCTGGTGAGCGTGCCAAGGTGGCTGTTGAGTCGTACGACGAGCGCATCGACCCCGTAGGTGCTTGCGTGGGTATGAAGGGTTCGCGTATCTACACCATCGTAAAGGAGTTGCGCAACGAGAATATCGATGTTGTGAACTTCACGGCTAACACCTCGCTGATGATTCAGCGCTCGTTGAGCCCCGCAAAGGTATCTTCTATTAACATCGACGAGGAGAAGAAGACAGCCTCGGTATATCTTAAGCCCGAGGAGGTGTCGTTGGCTATCGGTAAGGGTGGTTTGAACATTCGTCTTTCGAAGATGCTCACAGGCTACGACATTGATGTATACCGCGAGATTGAGGAGGAGGATGTTGCACTCGTTGAGTTCGCAGACGAGATTGAGGGTTGGATTATCGAGGCCCTCAAGGCCGCCGGCTGCGACACCACAAAGAGCGTCTTGGAGCTCCCCGTAGAGGAGGTTGCTCGCCGTGCCGACCTCGAGATTGAGCAGGCAGAGCAGGTAGTGGCAATCCTCAAGGCAGAGTTTGAGTAGTTGATAACGATTAATTTAGTATAGTGAATGGATAATAACAAGAAAATAAGACTTATACAGGTTGCCAAGGAGTTTAAGGTAGGTTTCAACACCATCGCCGAATACCTCCAGCGCAAGGGCCTGCAGAGCGACTGCTCGCCCTCGTCGCCCGTGTCAGCCGAGGTATATGCCGCATTGGAGAAGGAGTTTGGTGGTAACCGCCAGTCGGGTAACGAGCGCAACGCAGTGCGTGAGCGCATCAAGCAGAAGGATACTGTGAGCATCAACTCGCAGAGCCAGAAGGAGCACGACGAGGATGAGGAGGTCATCATAAAGAGCAATGTAATATCGGTTAAGGACGAGGTGCGTGGCCCCAAGATTTTGGGTAAGATTGACCTCAACCCCAAGAAGAAGGAGGAGAAGCCCGCGCCTGCACCCGAGCAGCCCAAGGCTGAGCCTAAGCGTGAGGAGCCCAAGGCTGAGAAGCCCGTGGAGAAGCCCGCTGAGGCGAAGGTGGAGGTAAAGCCTGAGCCTAAGAAGGTGGAGGCAGAGCCCGCAAAGGAGGAGCCCAAGAAGGACTCGGTATTCCGTCCTCAGGTGTCGCAGCTCGATGGTCCCAAGATTCTCGGCACTATGGATGTGTCGAATATGGTTCCTGGTGGCAAGCACAAGCGCAAGCGTCTCGACAAGGAGAAGGTAGATGTTGCCAAGGCTGGCAAGAATGCTGGCAAGCAGGAGCGCAACGAGAAGAAGGGCGGCGGCAACCAGAACCAGCAAAATCAGCAAAATCAGCAGGCGCAGCAGCAGTCGAAGAAGAACAAGAAGCAGAAGCAGCAGCCCAAGCCTATTGTACGCCCCGAGGTATCGGACGAGGAGGTACAGAAGCAGATTAAGGATACCCTTGCACGCCTTACAGCGAAGGGTACAAAGTCGAAGGGTGCTAAATATCGTAAGGAGAAGCGTGAGGAGGTTCGTGAGCGAATGAACGAGGAGATCGAGCGCGAGGAGATGGAGCGCAGCGTGCTCAAGGTTACCGAGTTTGTAACCGTGAGTGAGCTCGCTACGATGATGAATGTCTCGCCTATGGAGGTTATCTCGGCATGTATGAACCTCGGTCTTATGGTATCAATCAACCAGCGCCTCGATGCCGAGGCCTTGGTGGTTGTTGCCGAGGAGTTTGGCTTCACCGTAGAGTTCGTATCGGTAGAGATTCAGGAGGCTATCGAGACCGACACCGACAGCGAGGAGGATCTCGTACCCCGTCCCCCTATCGTTACGGTTATGGGTCATGTCGACCACGGTAAGACATCGCTCTTGGATAATATCCGTAAGACAAATGTTACGGCTGGCGAGGCGGGTGGTATCACCCAGCACATCGGTGCTTACTCTGTTGAGCTTAATGGTCAGAAGATTACCTTCCTCGACACCCCTGGTCACGAGGCATTTACCGCGATGCGTGCGCGTGGTGCTAAGATGACCGATGTCGCTATTATCATCGTTGCCGCCGATGACTCGGTGATGCCACAGACAGTAGAGGCTATCAACCACGCCTCGGCCGCAGGTGTGCCTATGGTATTCGCCATCAACAAGATGGATAAGCCTCAGGCAAATGCCGACCACATCCGTGAGCAGCTCTCGCAGATGAACTACCTCGTAGAGGACTGGGGCGGTAAGTACCAGTGTCAGGAGGTATCGGCAAAGAAGGGTATGAACCTCGACAAGCTCCTCGAGAAGGTGCTCTTGGAGGCAGAGATGCTCGAGCTTAAGGCAAACCCCGACCGTAAGGCTACAGGTGCTGTTATCGAGTCGATGTTGGACAAGGGTCGTGGCTATGTAGCAACCATTATGGTGCAGAATGGTACTCTCCGTGTGGGTGATGTATTGCTATCGGGTACATACACTGGTCGTGTAAAGGCGATGTTCGACGAGAATGGCAAGAAGGTAACCGAGGCAGGTCCTTCGACACCCGTTCAGGTGCTTGGTCTTAATGGTGCGCCCCAGGCAGGTGATACCTTCAATGTTATGGAGGATGACCGCTCGGCACGCGAGATTGCCAACAAGCGTGAGCAGTTGCAGCGTATGCAGGGCATCATGACCCAGAAGCATGTAACACTCGACGAGATTGGTCGCCGTATTGCTATCGGCTCGTTCAAGGAGCTCAACATCATCGTCAAGGGCGATGTGGACGGCTCGGTAGAGGCGATGACAGGCTCACTTATCAAGCTTTCGAAGGAGAGCGTTCAGGTGAATGTTATCCACTCGGCCGTAGGTCAGATTTCGGAGTCAGATGTATTGCTTGCAGCGGCATCTAACGCCATCATCGTCGGCTTCCAGGTGCGTCCCTCGGCAGCTGCGCGTAAGGCAGCCGAGAAGGAGCAGATCGATATCCGCCTCTACTCTATCATCTACGATGCTATCAACGAGATTAAGGATGCTATCGAGGGTATGTTGGAGCCCGTGATGAAGGAGGAGATTGTATGCTCTACGGAGGTTATGGAGACCTTCAAGATTTCGAAGGTTGGTACCGTGGCGGGCTGTATCGTGCGTGAGGGTAAGATGCAGCGCAACACCTCGATTCGCGTTATCCGTGATGGTATCGTAATCTACACCGGTAAGCTCGGCTCGTTGCGTCGTTTCAAGGACGATGTCAAGGAGGTGACGATGGGTCAGGATTGCGGTCTTAATATCGAGTCGTACAACGATATAAAGGTCGGCGATATCATTGAGGGCTACGAACAGGTAGAAGTAAAAAGAAAGTAATTCTGTTGGACTATTTCGGCATCTGCCTTGAATGGAAAATCCTCACATACGCTCGAGTATGCTGCGGTTTTCCATTCTGCGAGCAGCTTCAAAATAGTCTCAACATAATCACTTTCTTACGCATCGCTAATTAAGCTAAAAAGACACAAATAGATTAAAACAATTTCTAAAACCTAAATAAAACTTAAAGCAATGAACAACATCAAGTTTACAACTGCAGCCGAAGCAGTTAAGTGCATTAAGTCGGGTGATCATATTCACCTTAGCTCTGTGGCATCTGCCCCCCAGTGCCTCATCAAGGCTATGTGCGAGCGTGGCCGTAACGGTGAGCTCAAGGATGTACACATCCACCACCTCCACACCGAGGGTCCCGCACCCTACGCTGATCCCGAGTTCGAGGGCATCTTCCAGCTCGACTCATTCTTCGTAGGTGGCAATGTTCGTAAGGTTACCCAGAGCGGCTTTGCTGACTATATTCCTATTTTCTTGAGCGAGACACAGAAGCTCTATCGCTCGGGTGCTGTGCCCTGTAATGTGGCCATGATTCAGGTATCACGCCCCGACAAGCACGGCTATGTATCTCTCGGTACCTCGGTAGATGCTACCTTGGCAGCTGTTGAGTGCGCCGACTATGTTATCGCTGTGGTTAACAAGTATGTTCCCCGTTCGTTCGGTGATGCGATGATTCACTCGTCGAAGATCAACTTCTTCGTAGAGGATGACCAGCCCCTTGAGGAGGCTCACTTCACCGCACCCAACGAGGTGGAGACCAAGATTGGTAACCTCTGCGCAGGACTTATCGAGGATGGCGCAACCCTCCAGATGGGTATCGGTGCTATTCCTAACGCAGTGCTTGCACAGCTCGGAGGCCACAAGAACCTTGGTGTTCACACCGAGATGTTCGCCGACGGCGTATTGCCCCTCGTTGAGAAGGGCGTAATCAACGGCGCATTGAAGAATATCGATAAGGGTAAGATGGTATCTACCTTCTTGATGGGCTCGCAGAAGGTATACGACTTCATCGACGACAACCCCGGCGTATTGATGATGGATGTTGGTTACACCAACGACCCCTTCGTAATCGCTAAGAACGACAAGGTAACTGCTATCAACTCTGCATTGCAGGTAGATATCACTGGTCAGGTATGTGCCGACTCACTCGGCCGTAAGTTCTACTCTGGCGTAGGTGGTCAGATTGACTTTATCTACGGTGCATCGCTTTCAAAGGGCGGTAAGGCTATCATCGCTATGCCCTCAATCACCAACAAGGGCGTATCGAAGATTTCGGATGTCTTGACCGAGGGTGCAGGTGTTGTTACCACCCGTAACCACATCCACTGGTTCGTTACGGAGAATGGTGCAGTAGACCTCTACGGCAAGAGCCTTCAGGAGCGTGCTCGCTTGATTATCTCGGTTGCTCACCCCTCAGCACAGGAGGCTTTGGACGAGGCAGCCTTCAACCGCTACGGCTCGCACCACCACTATATTAAAAGCTATATGAAGTAACAGCTGTTACTTCATATAATCACAAAGGCTTCCTTCGGGAAGCCTTTGTTGCTTTTAATATAGTGGTGGTAAAAGATTACCACCATTCATATATACAAACCCCCTAAATCCCCCTTTGAGAAGGGGGACTTGGGTGCGTTGTCACTATCAGAAGGGGTATATGGCGAAGTAATGCTTTGATAAGCAATCTTTTATGTAAGGCCTTCCCGCCTGGGAGGGCTATCTTTTTAACCCTTAATATAGCGGTGGTCAAACCACCTTCCATATATACAATCCCTCTAAATCCCCCTTTGAAAAGGGGGACTTGGTTTCGTTGTCGCTATCACAACATATTAGGGGTCGTATAAAGTAATTCGGGTTACTTCATATAATCACAAAGACCTTCCACCTCGGAAGGTCTTTGTTGCTTTTAATATAG
Organism: Alistipes sp.; assembly: GCA_017465575.1. Lineage (GTDB taxonomy): Bacteria > Bacteroidota > Bacteroidia > Bacteroidales > Rikenellaceae > Alistipes. The sequence continues at coordinate 48,655 of JAFTVX010000009.1, forward strand.
CGGTGGTCAAACCACCTTTCATATATACAATCGGCAGTGAGTTAAAATGAGTTACGATGAGTTAAAATGGGTTAAAATGTTTTTTAAGAGGAATTTTTAATACCTAAACTATTGCTCATTGCTCACTTTAACATCTAACAGTTAAAAATAATGGCCGACTATGCATTTTAGTCAGCCATTATTGTATCTACTTATTATCAACCTTGAAGCCAATAGGATTGCGAGGGGGTTGTGCCTGTTGGGGTTTTACGGATAGTGCCGCTATCGCCTGATAGATATTATCCAGCTCCTTGCGCATATCCTCCGAGAGGTCATTTACCGCCTCCATATTATCCTCATCGTTGCGCTCCAAGAGTGCCAGTTTGGCTCTTATCTCGGCAAGTTCCGTCGTAACTGCCGTTGCCGAGGTAATATAGTTACGCATCGCAACAAAGGCTCGCATAATGGCGATATTGGCTTGAATAGCTCTATCGCTATGCAATAGTCCTGATAGCATCGCGACACCTTGCTCGGTAAAAGCATAGGGCATTGTTCTCGTACCACCCCATCTTGTGGTCACAATTTGTGACCTCAAGTTCTCAAACTCCTCTTTGGTGAGTTGGAACATAAAATCGGCAGGGAACCTTTTAATATTGCGCTTAACAGACTGATTAAGCACTTTTGTCTGTACTTCATACAGTTCTGCCAAATCTCTATCCAGCATCACCCTCTGTCCACGAATTTCGTATATCTTGTTCTGAATAACCTGTAACTCCATAATATGTAGATTAATATATTACAAATATACGAATTTATACCCGATTAACAAAGAATTTTGCGGTGTTTATATTGTCGTTACAAGCGCTTTCGCACTTTGTTCTCTCTGTTGTCTCGGTTGTGGGTTAAAATGAGTTACGATGGGTTAAAATGGGTTAAAATGTTTTTTTTGGCGGAATTCTTCTAACGACTAAAAACTTCTGCTCATTTCTCTTTGCTTTTTGCTCTTTGAACTTTCATCTTTTTTTCTTACCTTTGTATATATAATACCAAACTTATGAAAAGACAAGACCTATACTTCGCCCTTGTGATGTTGGCGATATTTGTGCCGTTCTTCGTGTCGCCCGAGTTGTATGCCTGGTACAAGACATTCAATGCCGAGCACGCAATGATTATGGCATTCCTCAAATTTGCCATTCTCTCGACCCTCGGTGAGATGCTCGGCTGCCGTATCTCGACAGGCAACTACACCCACCCCACCTTTGGCGCTATGCCCCGTATGGTTGTTTGGGGCTTACTCGGCATGGCAATCTCGATGGCGATGACCGTATTCTCGGCAGGTATCCCCGCATTTATTACGGCTATGGGCGGTGCCGACCTTGTAGCGCAGTTCTATATGGAGGGTATCACCTTCGGCAAGTTCGTTGTGGCGTTGGCAATCTCGGTGATGATGAATACCTTCTTTGCCCCCGTCTTTATGACCTTCCACAAGATTACCGATGCTCATATCGCCGAGTGCGGTGGCTCGTTGAAGGCACTTATCACCCCCATTCCAATGCAGCGCCTTATCAAGGGCATCAACTGGGATGTGCAGTGGGGCTTTATCTTTAAGAAGACCATTCCGCTCTTCTGGTACCCGGCTCACACCATCACCTTTATGCTCCCCGGCGAGCTGCGTGTATTGTTTGCTGCACTCTTGGGCGTGGCGTTGGGCGTAATCTTGGCAATAGGTCTTAAGAAGAAATAGACTGATAATCAGCATATATAAGCGTGGCTTATATAGGTATAAAAAATCGTTAAGGAAAATCTATTGCAGAAAGAAAAAAACCACTTATATTTGCACCAGAAACAAAAAGAAAGAGGGAGGTTCTTTAAATTAGGTCGAGTTGATTTTGAAGAGTATTTTGAGGATATTTCTCATTTATTGTGAAGGCGCAATGCGGGCATTGTAACTGAACAAAAATGAGAAAGAGTCCAAAATAAATTCAAAAGCAACCGAAATAAGGACTCGCAACAACGAAATAATTATTTACTAATTTAAAGAACATCCCGAACCTAATAAAACAACAAAAATTATTAACACCTTAAAAAACTAATAAGATTATGGCTAAGAAGTTTATTTGTTCAGTATGCGGATATATTCACGAGGGTAACGAGGCTCCCGATCAGTGCCCTCTTTGCAAGGTAGGTAAGGAGAAGTTCACCGAGATGAAGGAGGAGAACGCTGTCTTGGAGTTTGTAACAGAGCATAAGATTGGCGACGGTCGTGTAGACAACGCCGAGATTATGGAGGGTCTCAACAACCACTTTATGGGCGAGTGCACCGAGGTAGGTATGTACTTGGCAATGAGCCGTCAGGCTGACCGCGAGGGCTACCCCGAGATTGCTGAGGCTTTCAAGCGCTACGCTTTCGAGGAGGCAGAGCACGCTTCGAAGTTTGCTGAGTTGCTCGGCGACTGCGTATGGGACACCAAGACCAACCTCGAGAAGCGTATGAACGCCGAGAGCGGTGCTTGCGCCGACAAGATGCGTATCGCAGCCTTGGCAAAGCAGCACAACTACGATGCTATCCACGACACCGTACACGAGATGGCAAAGGATGAGGCTCGCCACGGCAAGGGCTTCGAGGGCTTGTACAACCGCTATTTCAAGTAAGATATAGACGACTAACCTAAATGCGAAAGACCGCTCCAATCAGGGGCGGTCTTTTTGCGCAATATAGTGATATTAAGGAATTTAGGGAGATTAGAGAATTTAGGGAAGCGCTATCAACATATCAGCCAAGATAGACAACTTCTATTTAAGCATATTGTAGTGGCAATACATCAACTTGCCCTCTTCGTCGCGTAGGTGCATTCCGCCACCACGGCAGAACTCCCATACTTTGCACGCCTCACACTCATCCTTCTTGGTCCACTCCCTATCGCGGAATGGTTTAAATCTATTCTGCCATACATCCCAGAACCTATCGCGGTAGATATTGCCCTGGGTATAGTTGGCACGCACCGAGGTACAGCCCGAGATATCGCCATTTACACGGATTGAGGCCACCGAGACACCCGCGGTACACATATAGAAGTGGTCGCGCACCTCCGCCTCGTAGCCTCCCAAGAAGCCCTCACAGGCGTAGTTTAGCTTGATGCGACCTTCACGGCGTGTGGTGCGCACAAACTCCATAAGGCGACGATACTGCTCGGTAGTAAGATGCAGCGTAGGGTCGTTAGCGGCACGACCAGCGGGAAAGATAGAGAAGATGCGCCAACGCTCGATGCCCTCCGAGATAAGAAACTCCTTCCACTCCTCCAAGCGGTCAATCATCGCAGGCGTTACGCAGGTGATGACATCGTATGCCAACCCCTCGACACTGCGAATATGGCGTATGGCATCGCGCGCACGCTCAAAACTCAAGCGATTCTGGCGGATATGGTTGTGGGCATCCTCAAAGCCGTCGAAACTTACCGACACGGAGCGCAAGCCAGCATTCACCAACGAGTACAACCTCTCGCGCGTAAGTGCCATACCATTGGTCACCATACCCCACTTATAGCCACGGCGCGTAACCTCGTGACCCGCCGTTTCGAGGTCGGGGCGCACCAGCACCTCGCCACCCGAGAAGATGATAAGCACACGGCTGGGGTCGGTGTTGGGCGTTACCTCCTCGTCGAGGACACGCAAAAAATCGGCGAGGGGCATATCCTGCTCCTCGACATCGACACGACAGTCGCTACCACAATGACGACAGCGTAAGTTACAACGAAGCGTACACTCCCAAAAGAGTGTACGCAACTCGTGTTGCTCCACAGCCGTGTCGTAAAGACCCTTAAAGAGTTTTAGACCCAACCACTTGCGGAGCCCTAATCTTTTGCCTTTCATAGCGACTATTTCTCAGCCTCGGCCTTCTCCTTGCGAATCTCCTCGAGAAGAGCCTCAGCGTGCTCCTCGGTCAAGGGCTTAACGATAGAGCCATCAGGGAACTCCTTGGCCTCGTTTGTCGCCTCGTCGACAATCTCCTTAACTACCTCACCATCGGGGAAGGGCACGCCATACATCACCGAGATTTGGAGGTCAAGGCTGTCGGCCTGCTCCTTCTCGGCACGGATTTCCGCCTTGATACGCTCTGCCTCCTCGTCGGTGAGAGGCTTAGCGATAGAGCCATCGGGGAACTCCTTAGCCTCGGTTGTTGCCTCGTCCTCGATAATCACGGGGCGACCATCAGGCATAGGCACGCCATACATCAGCATAATGCGGGTGTCGACCGTGTCGGCCTCGATCTTCTGCATCTCCTTGTCCGATGACTTCTTTGCTGCACGCTTCGAGGCGCACGACGCTGTCGAGAAACCAAGAAGTGCCAAAAGTGCTATTTTAAGTTTTGCGTTCATAATATTTCGGATTATACACACTACAAATATAGTTTCATTTTTTCGAATCTACAAATAAAACGCTCATTTTTGGCGATTTAGTCTTGCTCGGTCAAATAAATTTTGTAACTTTACAAAAGAATAACAACTCATAACGGCTGACAAAGATTATGCAAGGCAGAGTAAAATGGTTTGACGATAAGCGTGGCTACGGCTTTATCACGGGTGATGATGGCCGCGACACCTATGTTCATTATAGTCATATTCAGGCGGATGGTTTCCGCTCGCTAAAGCATAACCAGCAGGTGGTATACGACATCGTCACCACAGACGACGGCAAGGAGGAGGCAAGAAATGTGGTGAAGATTGTAACGAGGAGAAGAGGGTAATGCTTAGGCGCAGGCAATAGAGCGCAATCAATAGTGAATCTAGGGAGATTAGGGAATTTAGAGAACTTAGTGAGAGCGCTACCGACATTTATCCCTAAGCTCCTTACATTCCTTAAACTCATTAAACTCCCTAATTAACCACCTTCCCAAGCACCACTACCAGATTTGTTGTCAAAAGGGGTTAGATGTGGCTTATCGCAAGAGAATCCCCCAAGGGATAGTACTAAAAGGTACAGCCCTTGGGGGATTGCTTTTGGGATAAGTCGCAGGTGACCCCTTTTCACAACAAATCCACGAGGTGATTCTTTATGGCGTAGACCACCAAGTTCGCTGTGTTTTTGCAACCTGTCTTCTCCATAATATTGGCACGATGCTTATCTACGGTGCGCTTCGAGATAAAGAGCTTATCGGCAATCTCCTGATTTGAGAGACCTCGGCATACCTCGACCAAAATCTCCACCTCGCGGTTGGAGAGCGCATCGTCATCGGGCTCATCGACCGCAAGCATACTCATATTGCGAGTTAGTGTGCCAAGCAGTGCCGAGCTAAAGTAGCTGTCGCCAGCCATCGTAACCTCCACAGCATTATACACCTCCTCGATATCGGAGTCCTTGAGCAGGAAGCCCGAGGCGCCACTCTCCATCATGCGGGTGTAGTAGTGTTCGTCGCCATACATCGAGAGGGTCACGATACGCAGCTCGGGGCGCTCTGCGAGGGCACGGCGTGTGGTCTCGGCACCATCGATGCCAGGCATCGAGATATCCATAAAGACGACATCGACATCGAGCGAGGGGAGCATAGCCAAGAACTCCTCGCCACTACCTACATCGGCAACCACCTCGAAGCCGTCGTGCTGCGCAAGCAGACCTGCAAGACCTGTACGAAAGAGGGTGTGGTCGTCGACAAGAGCAATCTTCGTAATGTTACTCATAAGCTTTGATGTTTAGACGCTTAAGGTCGCTACCCGAGAGATGGGCAAGGGTGCTATCCACCGACACCGAGGCGTATGCCTTCGTACCCTTATTAGGTGCGCTATCGAGGCGGAAGCTACCGTGAAGCGACGATATGCGTGAGTTGATATTCGACAAGCCCATGCCCTTATCCATAACATCGGCTACCTTGAAGCCACATCCGTTGTCCGAGTAGTTGAGCACCAAATTATCACCCTCCAATTCGAGCGAGAGGCGAATCTCGGTGCAATGGGCATGCTTGAGCGAGTTGTTTATAAGTTCGCACACCACGCGGTAGATGATAACCTCGATATTCGAATCGAAGCGCTCGTCACGCAGGTGTGTGGTAAATGTTATCTTGGTGGTGTGCATCGTGGCAAGGCGGTCGATAAAGTTCTTGATGCCACGCGCAAGACCGAAGTTATTGAGGATATGTGGCGAGAGGTTGTTAGATATCTCGCGCAGTGAGCGTATCGCCTCGTCGATAAGTGCCGAGGTGTTCTGCACCATAAGCCTATCCTTGTCGTTGAGGTTCGCCTTCGACATCGCCGAGAGCGACATCTTTGCCGACGAGAGCAGAGGACCCAGACCATCGTGCAACTCGCGCGAGAACGAGGCACGCGAGCGCTCCTCGGTGCGTAACACAGCGGTCATAAGCCTATTCTCGAGCATACGGCGCTGAAGCGTTACCAAATCGACATGGCGCACCAAGTAGCGCGAGAGCACCACCGCGATAGAGAAACTTATCGAGATGATGATGCCGACCCAAGCGTATGCCAAGTCGCTGATAACGAGATACTCGGGCGTAAGTAGACGAAATGCACTCTGCACCATAAGTGCCACAAGGCCGATGATACAGCAAATCCACATCGCGCTAAATCGGGTCTTGTTGACCAAAAATAGCGCAATGGCCGTAGCGATGGTCTCGATAATAATCGAGACGATAAGCAGTATCTCAACACCCGTCATCTTACGACTACTTTATTACACCTTTGAGGCTACCCAACATACGATAGTCGGTCATATCGACCTGCACAGGAACGACACTCACATAGCGGTGTGCCAATGCCCACTCGTCGGTATCTTCGGCATCGGGTTCGGCATTCTGGAAAGCACCCGTAAGCCAGAAGTAATCTCTGCCGTGGGGATCTTGGCGAGCGTAGAAGTCCTCACGCCAGAAACCGCGTGTCTGGCGCGCAAGGCGGATACCCTGAATATCCTCGGCTGCGCAGCGTGGCACATTTACATTAAGGCACAAGGGGCGGGGCAATCTATCTGCCGCCTCCATGACCGATGCGATAATCTCTCTGCCATACTTCACTGCACCCTCAAAGTCGGCATCCGCATCGTGGTCGTCGAGCGACAGACCAATCGAAGGCACGCCATAGAAGCTACCCTCGATAGCGGCACCCATAGTGCCCGAGTACATAACATTCACCGCAGCATTCGAGCCGTGGTTGATGCCCGAGAGTACCAAGTCGACACGCTTATCCTTGAAGAAGTGGTCGAAGGCAATCTTTGCGCAGTCGACAGGCGTACCCGAGAAGGCGTAAATCTCAACATCGTCGCTTACCTCGACTTGGCGGAGGAATAGAGGTGTGTTGATGGTTATCGCCTGACTCATACCACTCTGCACACGGTCGGGAGCGATGGCGATGACTCGACCAAACTCACGAGCGAGGTTGACAGCAGCACGAAAACCCTTCGAGAGGTAACTATCGTCGTTGGTTAGGAAGATTATTTTGTCGTTGTTCATACTCTATATATTATATAAGGTATCGCCATCGTCGGTCGAAGCATCGAGGCGAATGGCAATCATAATAAGCATTGTAAAGGCCACCAACGACGAGCCACCATAGCTCATCAGCGGTAGCGGAATACCCATCACGGGCATAAGGCCGATGGTCATACCCACATTTACCCAGACATGGAAGAGGATAATCGAGGCCACACAGTAGCAATAGACACGGCCGAAAGGCTCCTTAATGCGCTCGCCCATACGCATAAGGCGCAAAATAAGCGCCATATAGAGCGAGATAACGACGATAGCGCCAAGGAAGCCCCACTCCTCACCCACGGTGCAGAAGATAAAGTCGGTATGTTTCTCGGGCACATAGTCGTACTTAATCTGCGTGCCCTCCATAAAGCCCTTGCCAAACAGACCGCCCGAGCCAATGGCAATCTGCGACTGGTTGACATTGTAGTCGATACCCATAGGGTCGCTCTTCATGCCTACGAAGGTAAGGATTCGGTTCTGCTGGTGTGGCTCCAATTTCTCAAACAGGAAGTCGCAAGTGGGCACAAACAGCATAGCGTAGACAAACATAAGAATAGGCCACAAGAGCATCAGCGCACGCGCCTTAACCGCCACAGCACCAAGCACCACTGCCGCAACACCCGTAACAATCATCAGCGAGGCGTAGCCACTAAGGGGTGTCACCACCGCCAAGAATATCGATGCTAGGACGACGCCCGCCAAGAAGCGAAGATGCGCCTCGATAGCCCCCGTTTTCAATGCGCTAAACAGCGTAAAGGCAACCAACAAAAAGCTGAAAATTGCCTCGGGCGAGAAGATAAACGAGACGATAAAGAGAAAGACGGTGAACAAGGCAGGGAAGTAGATATACTTCGTGATGCCCTCACGAAACAGCACAAAGAGGAAGGAGCAGAGCACCAGACCCGAGCCGGTATCGTTCTGCAAGACGATGATAGCCAGAGGCAGAAGGATAACGCCCGCCACCTTCATCAAGTCGGGTAAACGCTTGATATTGAACGAGTAGCTACTCATAACGCGCGCCATCATCAGCGCCGTGGCAATCTTGGCAAACTCCACAGGCTGAATACGCACACCGCCAAACTCAAACCACGCCTTAGCGCCATTGACCTCGCGACCAAACAGCAGACAGGCAATAAGCAAGCCCAAGCCCGCGATATAGGCGGGATAGGCAAACATATGGAAGAGTCGTCTGTCGAGCAACAAGATAACGAGTGCCACGACCGACGATATGCCAATCCACATCAGCTGCTTCATATAGTTGTGCGAGAACGAAAGGTAGTTCAACGACTCCTCCTCGAACGAGGCTGCCGTGATGCAGACAAAGCCCACGATAACAAGCGCAATATAGAGGCCTACGGCCGTCATATCGAGACGACCGAAGAGCGATGTATTACCGCCACGCGACGAAAGATTGTAATCGTTGACCATTATTTTGCACTCTGTTTAGCACGACGCAAATCATACTCACGCTGCTTCTTGTCGTAGTGATAATAGTTGATTTGGTAGTTCTTTACACGCTCCACAAGCTCGGGGCGACGAATCGTATCCGTAAGATATAGCTCCTCGATAAGGCTTGCGATAGGCAGAGCCACCGAGGCACCGAAGCCACCATGCTCGACATATACCGAAACGGCAATCTTGGGGTTGTCCTTCGGCGCAAACGAGAGGAATGTCGAGTGGTCACGACCATTGGGGTTCTGCGCCGTACCCGTCTTACCGCAGACATCCCAGCCTTCGAGGCGAGCACCACCCGAGGTACCCCACACATTGACACCACGCCACATACCCTCGACGATAGGCACGAAGTGCACCGAGTCGACCATCGTATACTGGCGCTCATAGAAGCGGCGGTCGATAGAGTCTCGGCCCTCGATATGCTTGATGATATGGGGGATATAGTAGTAGCCGCGGTTGGCGACGATAGCAGCAAGGTTTGCCATCTGCAATGGCGTACAGCCCATCTCGCCCTGACCAATAGCGCACGAGATAACCGAGCCCCAATTCCAACGGCCATTGTAGACACGGTCGTAGTACTCGGGGGTAGGCACATAGCCCTTGCCCTCGCCCGTAAAGTCGCTATCGAGCTTACGGCCGAAGCCGAAGCTATATACATAGTCGTTCCACGCTCTTACGCCCTCCGTGATATTCTCGTACTTGGGGTTGGTGATGATATCCTTGAAGACATAGCTGAAGTAGGCGTTGCACGATGTGGCCACAGCATCACGAAGATCGAGAGGCGAACGGTGGTCGTGGCACTTCATCTTACGCCTTCCGTAGCTATAACCGCCGTGGCAGGGGTGCATATCCGAGGGTCGCAGCACACCCTCCTGCAAGCCGATAAGACCCTGCACAAGCTTAAATGTAGAGCCCGGAGGATACTTAGCCTTGACAGCACGGTTGAACTGCGGGTTGCGCTGGTCGTGCAACATTTGGGCGTAGTTGTTGTTGCGCTGACGACCCACCATAAGGTCGGGGTTGTAGGTTGGCGACGACACCATAACAAGGATTTCGCCTGTCGATGGCTCGATGGCCACCGCAGCACCCACCTTGCCCTCCATAAGCTCCTCAGTGAACTCTTGCAGACGGCCGTCGATAGTCGAGGTGAGCTGCAAGCCCTTCACTGGCAAGATATCCATATCGCCATCTTTGTAGGGGCCCATAGCGGCACCATGCGTATCGTAGATACGGTAGCTCACACCCTTCTCGCCACGCAACAGCGTCTCGTAGGCCGACTCCACGCCACCCACGCCGATATAGTCGCCCGACGAGTAGTACTCCCACTTGCGCACCTGCTCTTCGGTTACCTCGCTAACATATCCGAGGAGGTTGCCACCCACCTTGCGTGGGTACTCTCGGGCGGTACGGAAACGGGTGAAGAAGCCGTCGAACTCGCCCTCGTCGAAGATGAGCTTTGCCTCCTGCGAGAGGTAGCCCGTGATGAGGAACGGAGCACGCGGTGCCTGCTTCGCTCGTTTGAGCTGACGCTCCAAACGCTCGGGCGTGATATCTAAAATCTCGGCAAGGCGCAGGGTGTCGAAGCCTGTCTTGGGAATGTTGCGCGCGATGACCATAACATCGTAGCACACACGGCTACGCACCAAGTACTCGCCATAGCGGTCGAGCACCTCGCCACGCATAGGAAACTCCACCTCGGGGCGCATAATGTTCGAAGTGGCCAAATCCTTGTACTTATCGTCGATAATCTGCACATAGAAGAGACGACCGGCGAGAACTACAAAGACAAGGAAGACCACATAGCGTAGCGTGAAGAAGCGTTGAAGTCCACTATTTGGTGCCATGAGCTATGCGATTTTAGACTTGTAGAGTTGAATGATAGGTGCCGAGACAACCATCGTAAGCAGCGTGCTACAAAGTATCGTAGCCACAAGTCGCATGGGCGAAGCGAACGAGAGGGTTTCGAGCATAAAGAATAGCGTATGGTGAACAAGCATCGCACCCGCAACATAGAGCATCACCTGCTTGGTGAGCATACGCGAGAGGAGTGCCGACTGGTCGCTATGCTCGACGGTACGGCCCGTAGTGAGATACATAATCCATGGGCGCAACACTGCCAAGGGCAACAATGACGAGGTATACAAACCTGAGCCTCCTAATGCCAAGTCCATAGTAAGACCTATGGCGAGGGCACTCAGCAGAGTCCACACCATGCGCCACTCCATAGGCAGGAGCAACACCACCAGAGGGAATATCATCGGGCGTAGCCACATCGCAATAGATATGTTGTCGAGCAGGAAAATCTGCACGACAAGGATTGCAAAGGCTAACCAGAAATATGTAAACTGCTTAAACATCGCTTCGTTTCAAAGTTTTGCTTCTACTCCAACTCCTCGGTCAGTGCCTCAATCTCGCCATAGTGGGCATTCTCGACTATCAGCACATTGTCCAGTGTCGAGAGGTTGGTTGCCAAACGCAACTTTGCCGTGTAGGCTGTCTGTGCCGCATTGTGCTCCGCCTCCTCGATATAGCCGATAAGCACACCCGAGGGCAGACGCTCCGAGCTCACCTCGATGGCCATACCCGCCTTAGGCTCGGCGTATGTCGAGATGTCGATAGCCTCGGCATAGTGGGGCGAGGCGCCACGCCAACGCACCGAACAAGCGTAGCCGTTGTCCGTAAGGCGACCGCCGATGTTGAACTTGGTGTTGAGTATCGGCATAATCGCCGAGTAGTGCTCCGCAACCGACACCACATAGCCCACCAACTCGCGGTTGGGCGTGATAACACCCATATTGCGCTTGATGCCGTCCTCCTCGCCACGGTCCACGACGATGTAGTTGCGCTCGCGGTTTGTCGTAAGCGAGATAACACGCGCAGGATAGTAGCGGTAGTTAAGGTCGCCATCGTCGAAGTATGCCGCCACCTCGTCGCCCTCGACCACGGGGGCAGAGAGGGCACGCTCACGCTCCAAGGTCTGCTCCAATTCGGCGATGCGCGCCGTAAGCTTGCGGTTCTCCGAAGGGAGAGTAAAGAAGTGGCCCACACCCGTTACAGCACCCGACACAGCACCTCCCACCGCCGTAGTACGCGAGAGAATCTTAGCCTCGGTATACGGCGACGACTGGGCATACTGCATCAGTGCTATGCCCTCCAAGAGTATGAAGAGCAGCACCACATATATTCGCTTTATGAACTCTATGAGTCGATGCACGGGGAGGAGAGTTTTTAGTTTTTAGTTGTTAGTTGTTAGAGGTTAGCAATCGCTTAATTCCCTAAACTCACTAAATTCCCTAAACTCACTAAAACACAAACTTTCAGTCTTGCACAAATTTGGTGTTAGAAGGGGTTAGATTTGAAGATTTGTCGCAGGCTGAAAAAGCGGAGTTTACTTGAAGTAAATGAGCATTTTTCAGACAAGCAAAGCTTCGAAGATGACCCCTTATCACGCCAAATTACTTCTCGCCGCCCATTAGGAATGAGAAATTACCAATATTCTTGAGGGCAATGCCTGTACCTCGTGCAATAGCGCGCAATGGATCCTCGGCAATGTGTACGGGAAGACCCGACTTCTTCGAGAGACGCTTGTCGAGACCCTTAATCAACGCACCACCACCAGCGAGGTATACGCCATTCTTCACAACATCGCTATACAACTCGGGGGGCATCTCCTCCAACACCTTCATTAGGGCGTTGTCGAGCTTTACGAGTGACTTATCGAGGGCGTAGGCAATCTCGCTATAGTTGAGTGTTACGGTCTGGGGCTGCGAGGTGAGCATGTTCGAGCCTGTGAAGATGTAGTCCTCGGGCTCGTTCTCCAACTCAGGAACGGCTGCACCGATAGCACACTTAATCTCCTCGGCAGTACGCTCACCAATCTTGATGCCGTGCTGCTGGCGGATATAGTTCTGGATATCGGCAGTGAAGACATCACCCGCAACATTGATAGACTCCGAGCATACGATACCACCCAACGAGATACAAGCAATCTCCGAGGTACCGCCACCGATGTCGATGATAAGGTTACCCTCGGGAGCCTCGACATCAAGGCCTGCACCAAGTGCTGCTGCCATAGGCTCGAATACGAGGTAGATCTCGCGACCACCAGCATGCTGTGCCGAGTCACGCACGGCACGAATCTCGACATTCGTAGAGCCCGAAGGGATACAAATCATCATACGCAACGAGGGTGCGAACATACCGCGTGTTGCGCTCACCTTCTTGATAAGACCACGGAGCATAAGCTCGGTAGCCTCGAAGTCGGCGATAACGCCATCTTTCAAGGGGCGGATAGTGTGGATGTTGGGGTTGGTCTTCTCGTGCATCATGCGCGCCTTATGACCAATCGCCATAACATTACCAGTCTTGATATTGAGAGCCACGATTGAGGGCTCATCAACGACAACCTTGCCGTTGTGCATAATCAGGGTATTGGCAGTACCAAGGTCGATAGCCAACTCCTGTGTAAGTGAAAAAAGTCCCATATCTGTTTCTGTATTATTTATTTTCCAAAAAAATTATTCGTTGCATACGCCACTCATACTAACACCCTCTGCCACAGCCATATAGCACTATTTGGGCGCATACGCGCGCATATACAACGGCAAAGATAGGAAAAAGATATGGAGATTTTGCAAGGTTTTAAGAATTTTTGTGTAAATTTGTGAATAATTTTTTTGCTATGGAGCAGAATCAAACCCCAAAATGCGCTGTTGTAGGTTATGGTAGCTGGGCAACGGCGATAGTCAAGACTCTGACTACAAATCGACATCATATAAATTGGCTTGTTCTGAACGAAGAGATACTACAATCGTTGGAGCGCAAGGGCAGAAATTCGAAGTATCTGCCGTGGTGCGATATCGACAAGGAGTACTTCACCGCCTCGTCGGATATCAACGCCGTAGTGGAGGATGCCGACATCGTGATTATGGCGATGCCCTCGGCATATATGAAGAAGTTTTTGGAGCCTCTCACAATCGACCTCTCGAACAAAATCGTCGTCTCGGTGGTCAAGGGTATTATCCCTGGCGACTACCTCACAATCGTCGAGCATATCCACCGCTACTACAATGTGCCGATGAAGAATCTGTGCGTTGTCACGGGCCCTTCGCACGCCGAGGAGGTGGGTCAGTGCCGATTGTCGTATCTCACTGTGGCTGCGGAAGATAACGCAACAGCCGAGACTGTTCGTTCAGTGCTCGAGAACGACTTTTTCCACTGCTCAATATCGCACGATGTATTGGGTGTTGAGGGTGCAGCGATTATGAAAAATATCTACGCCTTGGCCGTGGGTATGGCCGTCGGTTTGCGCTTTGGCGACAACTTCCTCGCAGTGCTTATCGCAGGCTGTGCCTCGGAGATGAAACGCTTCCTCGACGAGGCTATTCCTATCGAGGGTCGTGATATCAATATCTCGGCATATATGGGCGACTTGCTCGTCACTTGCTACTCACCCCTTAGCCGCAACCGCCGCCTCGGCACACTCCTCGGCAAGGGTTGCTCGGTAAAGAGTGCCTTGAACGAGATGACGATGGTTGCCGAGGGCTACTACGCTGCCGAGTGTATCCGCCGTAGCTCGATGCGTCGCAGCATCTATATGCCCATTGCCGATATGGTGTGGGAGGTACTCTACAACAATGCCTCGGCACGCGATGCTATGCAGGCACTAACCAAGATTTTGAAATAGTCAAACAATTAAAAATAGGAGAATTATGGAACTTATTAAGTTTAACGCCGCACACTCTGGCGTAACCATCACCAACGATATGCAGGCTGCTGCAGCCAAGGCAAACGCCCTTCTTCACTCTGGCGAGGGCGAGGGTAACGACTTCCTCGGCTGGGTAAACCTTCCTTCGTCAATCACCGCAGAGGAACTCGCTGAGATTAAGCGTGTTGCAGCCAAGCTTCGCGAGAAGGCAGAGGTTGTTATCTGCATCGGTATCGGTGGCTCGTACCTCGGTGCAAAGGCCGTGTTGGAGGCCATGAGCAACTCTTTTGAGTCGTTGAAGAAGAAGCACGACAACCCCACCGTTGTCTTCGCTGGCGAGAACATCTCGGAGGACTACACCTACGAACTTATGGAGGCTGTTAAGGATTACTCTATCGCTACCATCGTTATCTCGAAGTCGGGTACTACTACCGAGCCCGCCATCGCCTTCCGCCTTATCAAGGCCGAGATCGAGAAGCGCTATGGCAAGCAGGAGGCTGCCGAGCGTATCGTAGCCATCACAGACAAGGCTCGCGGTGCTCTCAAGACCCTTGCAACTCAGGAGGGCTACCCCACCTTCGTTATCGAGGATAATGTTGGTGGTCGTTACTCGGTGCTCACCCCCGTAGGCCTTCTTCCTTTGGCTGTCGCAGGTGTCGATGTTGACGCTTTCGTTGAGGGCGCACGCGATATGGAGCGCCTTACATCAGAGGCTACACCTATCGAGCAGAACCCCGCAGCACAGTATGCTATCGTGCGTAACGAGCTCTACAAGGCGGGCAAGAAGATCGAGATTCTCGGCTCGTATGAGCCTAAGCTTCAGTATATTGCAGAGTGGTGGAAGCAGCTCTATGGCGAGTCTGAGGGTAAGGATTTGAAGGGTATCTTCCCTGCAAGCGTAACCCTCACTGCCGACCTTCACTCTATGGGTCAGTATATCCAGGAGGGCGAGCGCACCTTGTTCGAGACCATCATCTCGGTTAAGAACTCGAAGTACGAGGTTAAGGTTGAGGCAGATGAGGCCAACCTCGATGGTCTTAACTTCCTCACCGGCAAGCGCCTCTCGGAGATTAACAAGATGGCAGAGCTTGGCGTGCGCCTTGCACATATCGATGGCGGTGTTCCCAACCTCATTTTGGAGATCGAGCGCATCGACGAGCGCACCATCGGTCAGTTGCTCTACTTCTTCGAGAAGGGCTGCGGTATCTCGGGCTATATGCTCGGCGTTAACCCCTTCAACCAGCCCGGCGTTGAGGCATACAAGAAGAATATGTTTGCCCTTTTGGACAAGCCCGGCTACGAGGAGGAGTCAAAGGCAATCAAGGCTCGCCTGTAAGCGTAACTTGCTAACAAAGAAAGGACTAACCCGTGTGGGTTAGTCCTTTTTTAGTTATTAGTTATTAGTTTTTAGTTGTTAGAATGAGCAATTAGAAATTAGCAATGAGCAATGGTTTATAAAAACTTCCGCTAAAAAACATTTTAACTCATTGTAACCCATCGTAACTCATTTTAACTCATCAGCAAATGAGAGTTGTTAGTTTTTAGTTATTAGTTTTTAGAACTTCCGCTGAAAAACATTTTAACTCATTGTAACCCATCGTAACTCATTTTAACTCATCAGCAAATGAGAGTTGTTAGTTTTTAGTTATTAGTTTTTAGAACTTCCGCTAAAAAACAT
>JAFTVX010000001.1 GCA_017465575.1 Alistipes sp.
CACTATTTGGGACACGCAAGTTATGTTGGATCTTTCTGCGATATGTTCGCAAACTATTTAATAGTCGGGGAGATAGGGGCAAAATAGTGACCTACTAACTGCCTGGACGATTTTCTAACTAATAGGTCACTAAACTATGTCATTCTGGGGTGACATTTTGCTTGTCAAAGGCGACAGAAGCACGACAAAAGTGCGACAAATTAAATCGCGCTGTTTCAGAGAGTTATGCGCGTAACACTTGTAACTTATTGATATAAAACAAAAAAGGGAAAACCTTTCGATTTTCCCTTTCAGTGATCCCGGCGGGATTCGAACCCACGACCCACAGCTTAGAAGGCTGTTGCTCTATCCAGCTGAGCTACGGAACCATCGTCTAAAATCGTCTATCTTACCTCATAAAGCGCACTCTTTTAAGGGTCGCAACTGTTGGCAAGGGGCGATTTTGCGGTGCAAAAATAAATAAAATATATTGATTTACAAAATTTTTGTTACCTCTCGCCCATAATTTTGTCGAGCGCCGAGCCTGCATCGTCGTAGTCGTAGCCCAAGCCCAAGGCATAGCGAAGCAGTTTACCACGCAGTTCGTAGTCGCTCTGAGCCTTCGTCGTGCGCATCTTACGGCGTAACTTTTCGGCAAGGCGGTTGCCCTGCTCCTCGCTGTCGATAGTTGCGAGAGCCTCAGCAATCGTCTCTTTATCAACGCCTTTGGCGCGCAATTGCATCGCTATCTTGCGAGCGCCCCACCCCGAGAGGCGAGACTTCTCTCGAACATACAATTCGGCATAGCGGCTATTGTCGATAAAGCGCTGAGCAACAAGCTTATCCACAACTCCTTGGCGCTCGCCCTCGGGCACACCCCAGGTGCGCATCAGGCGCATAGCATCGCCCGTAGAGCGCTCACCACGGGCACAAAGTCGCATCAGCGACTGCAATGCCTCCGTAGCACTCTTCGTCTTTCGCTCGCGTGGTGCGGGCGTCATCTCGTTGTCGAACTCACCTTTGCGCATATCATTCTTGGTTTTCCTCTAAAGTCCTCACGGACAACGATTTCATCGTAACCCTCCGAGCGTAACATCGTCTTCATCTCCTCGGCCAACGACTCATAAATTTCGAAGTATAGTTTTCCCCCCGATTTCAGCATCGTGCGTGCTGTTCGTGCTATCGAGCGATAGAACAACAAAGGGTCGTTATCGGGCACAAAGAGTGCCGTATGTGGCTCATAATCTGTAACATTTCGACGCATTAACGCGCTATCGTTGTCGGGAATATATGGCGGATTTGATACCACGGCATCGAACTTTTCGGGGAACAAAACAGAAAAATTCGAGAGCGCATCGCCCTCGACAAACTGCACATTAGGTGCATATTTTGCCCCATTTCGGCGAGCTACGGCGAGTGCCTCGGGCGAGATATCCAACGCCCAAACGGAGCTACCTTTCACGGCTCGGGCAAGCGCAATAGCAATACAACCGCTACCCGTTCCGACATCGAGAATCGTTGCTTCGTTATCCAACTCGGAGGCTACCCAATCTACCAACTCCTCGGTCTCGGGGCGTGGTATCAAGACGACATCCGACACCTCGAAATCGAGACCCGCAAACTCTGCCGAGCCGATGATATACTGCACCGGTCGCCAAGCACGAATATCGTTTATAACATCTTCTAAATCAGGAAAATCCAAAGGCTCATTAGGCTCAACAAGGAGCATATTGCGCGAGACACCACGACTCTCCAACACCATTTCGGCAATCTGTCTTGCCTCGGCCTCGCCATATAGCTCTGCACCAGCCTCGGTCAAGGCACGAAATATCTCTCGTCGGGTAGCCATCACTTGCGCAATTTTAGGTCGGCAAGCGCCAAGGCAACGACCGCCTCGACAACGACTTGGGCACGGCGAGCTATGCAAGCATCGTGGCGGCCACCAATCGTAAGAGGCGCTACCCTACCGCTCTCAAAATCAAAGGTTTGCTGCTCTCGAGCGATACTCGGCGTAGGCTTAATCGCAACACGCACAACTATATCGTTGCCGTTGGTAATTCCGCCATTTATACCGCCCTCGTTGTTTGTCAGGGTCTTGCCCTCGGCATTGATAATCACATCGTTACGCTCCGAGCCACGCTTACGCGCACCCTCAAAGCCATCGCCAAATTCCACACCCTTGACCGCAGGAACGGAGAAGAGCAGATGGGCGATAATGCTCTCTGCCGAGTCGAAAAATGGCTCGCCAAGCAACGCCTCAACGCCCGAAACACAACACTCGACAACGCCACCTATGGAGTCGCCATCGCGCTGTGCCGAGGCGATAACATCCTCAAAACGAGCGCTATCCTTAACACCACCTACCTCGACTAATCGAGTAGAGAAGGTGGCTGTTTTTAAAATCTTCTTTGCCACAACGCCCGCAGCAACCAACGCCACCGTCATACGACCCGAGGCGATGCCACCTCCTGCAAGGTTGTACTCCTCGCCCCACTTTCTGCGCTGCACAAGGTCGGCGTGTGAGGGGCGTGGTTGGCGCTCAAGATGCGAATAATCCTTCGAGCGAGTGTCGCCGTTGCGGAACGAGATACGCAGAGCATCACCCGTAGTAACGCCCTCGGCATCAAGACCTTCCAACTGCGGAATATCCTCTTCTCGACGCTGTGTCTCGCCCAAAAGCGAGGGTCGGCGACGGTCGATATCCGAGCGAAAATCATCGACCGAGAGGGCGATACCTGCGGGCACACCCTCCATTACGATGCCCAACTCCGCAGAGTGTGAAGCACCGAAAATCGTGATTCGCAACTTATCACCAAACGAGTTATTCACCAGCGCCAGATTTAAGCATTTCGATATCTTCGAAGAACGAGGGGTAGCTCTTAGCTACGCACTCCGAGTTCTTGATTGTAATAGGTTCCGCAAGTCGCAAAGCAGTAACAGCCAATGACATAGCGATGCGGTGGTCGTCGTGGCTATCAACCTCGGCCACCTCGGGCATACCGCCCACAACACGCATAACATCCTCGTCGTAGTCCAATTCGATGTCGATGCCCAACTTTGCGTACTCCTCCTTCAGCACTTCGCCGCGGTCGCTCTCCTTGCCACGCAAACGACGAATGCCGTAGAGCGTTGAGACACCCTCCGAGGCGGCAGCCAAAGCCACAAGTGCAGGGAAGAGGTCGGGACAGTTGGTGGCATCGAACGAAAAGGCCTCCAACTCACGATGTGCCACGGTGATAGAGTTCTCCTCGATAATGAGCGATGCACCAGCACGCTCCAAGGCACGGCAGATAGCCGTATCGGCTTGGCGTGAGAGGGTCGAGAGGTTGTTAATCGTAACCTCGCCAGCAATAGCCGCAGCGACCATAATAGTGGCGGCTGCCGACCAATCGCTCTCGATGGTGTAGTCCACCGCATTAAACTCCTGACCGCCCTCGATATAGAACTCCGAGTAGTCGCCCTCGTGGTACATAACCTCAACACCGAAGCGCTCCAAGGTCTCGAGGGTCATATCTATATAAGGTGTCGACACCAAGCCCTCAACCTCGATAGTGGTATCACGCTCGGCAAGCGGCAGGGCAATCAACAGACCCGTAACAAACTGCGACGACATAGAGCCATCGACCGTAACCCTACCACCACGCATAGGTCCGCAAACCTCGATAGGCAGACGACCGCCACCATCACGCACATCGACACCTAACTCCTTGAGAGGCACCACCATCATCGACATCGGGCGGTGGCGCAAGGTGCCCTCACCCTCGATAACGATAGGCTCGTCGTGGAGCGATGCAACGGGCGTAAAGAGGCGGGCGGCGAGTCCCGACTCACCGACATTCAACCTATCCACCTTGGGATTAAGACCTCCTGTGATTTGTAGTGTGTTATCGTCTAAAATCTCAACCTCGGCGCCAAGGCTCTCGATAACCGATATCGCCGAGCGAGTATCGCGGCATAGCTCGATACCACGCAGTGTGGTACACCCCTTGGCAAGAAGTGCCGCAGCCAAGGCGCGTTGAGCATAACTCTTTGAGCAAGGGGGTGTTATCGACCCCTTCAATTTATTCCCTAAGGGAACCGTACTATCTTCCATAAATAATGTTATTCGTCATCATCTTCGGCATCCTCCTCCACCGTGGGCGACACATGGCCCAAGGCACGCAATGCCTCCTGTCGTGCTGCCTCCTCCTGCTCCTTACGCTGTCGAGCAATCTGGGGCGAGGTACGCAACTCGAAGTTGCTACCGAGATATACTCGGCGCACCATCTCGTCGGCAGCCAAATCCTCCGCTGTACCTGTCTTAAGAATCTTACCCTCGTAGAGCAGATATGTGCGGTCGGTGATGGCAAGTGTCTCATCGACATTGTGGTCGGTGATGATAACACCAATATTCTTATCTTTGAGCGTACCGACAATGCTCTGGATATCCTCAACGGCGATGGGGTCGACACCCGCAAAGGGCTCGTCAAGAAGGATAAATGCAGGGTTGATAGCCACGGCACGCGCAATCTCTGTTCTACGGCGCTCACCACCCGAGAGCTGATTACCGTAGCTCTTGCGCACCTTCTGCAAGCGGAACTCCTCGATAAGCTCCTCGACACGCTCCTTCTGATACTGCTTCGAGTAGGAGGTCATCTCCAACACGGCGCGGATATTGTCCTCGACCGATAGGCGACGGAATACCGAGGCCTCCTGTGCCAAGTAGCCCACACCCATCTGGGCACGACGATAGACCGGCAGAGAGGTGATATCCGTAACCTTGCCGTTGTCGTCTTCGAGGAATATGCGACCCTCGTTGGGCTTGATAAGACCTACTATCATATAGAAGGTAGTGGTCTTGCCTGCACCGTTGGGACCGAGCAAACCTACAATCTCACCCTGCTTGACATCAATCGACACATGATTGACCACAACTCGTGATTTATAGGATTTTATCAACTCACTTGTATATAGCCTCATAATTTTTCTTTGTAATTTTTTACAAAGTTATTGCTTTTTTTCAAAAAAAAACACTATATTTGGGTAAATTTTTTACGACAGTTTTTTATGGACACTATGCGTGAAGGATTATTAACCGAAAAGTTACACGAATATTTTGGCTTTTCGTCGTTCAAAGGCAACCAAGAGGCGGTCATCAAAAATGTGCTCGCCGGCAAGGATACTTTTGTCCTTATGCCCACCGGTGGTGGTAAGTCGCTCTGCTACCAGTTGCCTGCGCTTATTATGGACGGCGTGGCCATTGTCATATCGCCACTTATCGCCCTGATGAAGAATCAGGTCGACGCAATGCGTACCTTCTCTACCGAGTCGGGTATCGCCCACTTCCTCAACTCGTCGCTCAACAAGGCGGCGATTACGCAGGTTAGAGAGGATGTGTTGGCAGGTCGCACCAAGCTCTTGTATTTCGCACCCGAGTCGCTAACAAAGGAGGATAATATCGCCTTCTTGCGCAAGATTAAGATATCGTTCTACGCTATCGACGAGGCACACTGTATCTCGGAGTGGGGCCACGATTTTAGACCGGAGTACCGCCGTATCCGTCCTATCATCAACGATATCGGCACAGCGCCCCTTATCGCACTTACGGCCACAGCAACGCCCAAGGTGCAGATGGATATTCAGAAGAACCTCGGCATGACCGATGCTACGGTATTCCGTTCGTCGTTCAACCGACCCAACCTATATTACGAGCTACGCCCCAAGCACAATGTCGACCACGACATCATCCGTTTCATCAAGCAGCACGACGGCAAGAGCGGCATTATCTACTGCCTGAGTCGCAAGAAGGTTGAGGAGTTGGCCGAATTGCTCGTAGCCAATGGCATCAAGGCCTTGGCATACCACGCTGGTATGGATGCCCAGACGCGCGCCGATAATCAGGATGCCTTCCTCCACGAACGAGTCGATGTCATCGTCGCTACCATCGCTTTTGGTATGGGTATCGACAAGCCCGATGTGCGCTATGTTATCCACTACGATATACCGAAGTCGCTGGAGGGCTACTATCAGGAGACTGGCCGTGCTGGTCGTGATGGTGGCGAGGGTCACTGCCTAACATTCTACAGCTACAAGGATATCCAGAAACTCGAGAAGTTTATGCAGGGCAAGCCCGTAGCCGAGCAGGAGATTGGCAAGCTATTGCTCGTAGAGACCGTGTCGTATGCCGAGAGCTCGATGTGTCGTCGCAAGTCGTTGCTCCACTACTTTGGCGAGGAGTATCCCGAAGATAATTGTGGTAACTGCGACAACTGCTGCAACCCCAAGCCCAAGGTGGAGGTTCACAACGAGATGCAGTTGGCGTTGGAGGCTCTGAAAGAGATTGGCGACAAGTTCAAGATTGAACACCTTATCGCCGTGCTTACCGGCAAGGTTACCGCCCTTGTAAAGAGCTATGGCCACAACAAGCTTGAGATATTTGGCGCTGGTCAGGATAAAGACGAGAAGTTTTGGAGCGCTGTGGTGCGCCAAGCACTTATCATGGGTCTTATCGACAAGAATATCGAGAACTACGGCCTTATCTCGGTAAACAAGAAGGGCGATGCCTATATAGATAAGCCCACGAAGGTAACCATCACCCTCGACCACGACTACGATGCGGAGGATGAGGAGCAGATGGCAGGTCCTATGAAGGGTAGCGGCGCTGCCGATGAGGAGCTCTTCGCTATGCTTAAGGATTTGCGCCGTAAAGTGGCCAAGCAGAACAACCTACCCCCCTATGTCATCTTCCAGGACCCCTCGTTGGAGGATATGTCTATCCAGTACCCCATCACGATGGAGGAGTTGCAGACAATATCGGGCGTTGGTGCGGGCAAGGCGCAGAAGTTTGGTGCCGAGTTTATCAAGCTCATCAAGCTCTATGTCGACGAGAAGGAGATTATCCGTCCTCAGGACTTGGTCGTAAAGAGCGTTGCCAACAAGTCGAACAACAAGATTTTCATTATCCAGTCTATCGACCGCAAGATGGACTTTGAGGATATCGCCCGTGCGCGTAACCTCGATATGGACGAGTTGCTCACCGAGATTGAGGCAATCGTGAATTCGGGTACAAGGCTCGACATCCAATACTACCTCAACACCATTATGGACGAGGATAAGGTTGAAGACATCTACCTCTACTTCAAGGAGGATGCCGAGACCGACTCGTTGGACGATGCTATCGAGGAGCTTGGCTCGGAGTATAGCGAGGAGGAGATTCGCTTGGTGCGCATCAAGTTTATCTCGGAGGTTGCTAACTAATTGAGAGGTTGAAACTACTCCTTAATATAATAATGATACTGATGCTTGTCGGTTGCTACAATGCGGCCGACAAGCCTATTATTGAGGATAACTTGCCTCGTGCCAATAGTACGGTTGCCGAGCTAAAACGCGACATCGGCCGTGGCACAGACCGTATCATGGAGCCTATCACGCTTCATGGCCGCATCACATCGTCTGACGAGGAGAAGAACTTCTACTCGTCGTTTATGGTCGAGGACCTAACTGGTGCTGTGGAGGTTATGGTGGGCTACCCCACACTTTTCGGTCTCTATCCCGAGGGTTTGGAGGTGGCACTTACTATCGAGGGTTGCGCTGTTACATACACCCGTGGAGTGTTGCAGATAGGTCGCCTTGCCGAACAATCGAGCCTCTATGGCATCGACTATTTGGAGAGTAGAGAGCGTGTCGACGAGGTTGTGCATAGCGGCATTTCGGTCGAGCCTATCACGGCCAAAGATATTGACATTCGCAATGTTACGCCCGACATCTACGGTCGTTTAGTGCGTATCGACTCACTCACACTTGTGGCATCAACAAGCATCGACACCCTCACAATGACTCTCGACGATGCCGTATGGCGTGGCACAGCGCTCTATACCGACCCTCGTGGCGACTCACTCACTATCTACACCCGCGACTACGCCACATTTGCCGAGAAGGCCATACCCCACACCCTACGCTTGGTTACGGGCATTATCGAGAGTGGCGAGTATGATGGCCACACACTCTATAACTTAAAGATGCGCTATGAGAGCGATGCTGTGGCTTATTAGCGCCCTAATTTTTGCCGTGGGTTGCTCAACGGAACAACGAGCCACCAACGAATGCGAGGTGTCAATCGCCTACCTCGGCTCGCTTGTGCGTTACGAGGCGGTATTGCTCAAAGACGATATTTCGATTTGTGGCCGTGTTGTCGCCACCGATAAGATGGGCGAGATTGCGAACGCCGTGGTTATCGCCGACGAGACGGCTGGCGTTGCCCTCCAAGTGGAGGCATCTAACTCTGATGCTGCCCTACCCCTCTACTCCGAGGTTACGGTGCACTGCTCGGGACTATACCTTGCCCGTGAGGGTCAGCGACTTGTCGTTGGTAACAGGCCCACGGCAGAGTATAGCGTCGACCGCCTTACGGATAGCGATATTGCGCTTCACGCAACTATCGACACCCTACTCTCGACACCTCCCGAGCCACTTCTGCGCACCATCGGCGAAATCGCCCCATGCGATATGCTCCGCTATGTGCGTATCGACGGTGTAGAGTTTATCGAACGGGGCAAGGCGTGGCTCGACTGCGACAGCCTCGATATGCCGCTAAACTCTTTGCGCCATATCACCGATGGGCGCGATACCCTCACGGTTGTGGTCAACGATGCCACAATCTATGGCGCTGAGGCTCTACCCCCAGGCACGCTCAACTGCTTCGGCATTATCGACAGCCACGAAGGCGAACTTGCTCTTCGCATCATCAACAAGCAGGCAATCGAGCAATAAAAAGGCGGGCAGACCATTCGAGTCCACCCGCCATATTTCGCCAATAAGCGCCCTACTTATTCTCGGCCACCCACTGCGTAAGCTCCACAAAATCAGCAACAGAGAGCTGCTCGGCACGCATCGAGAAGAAGCGATGCTCTCGGCCCTCGAAGTTGCCAAATGCTGCCTTCAATGAGTTGCGCAACATCTTACGCCTTTGGCCAAACGATGCCTTCACCACCTTGATAAATAGCTGTTCGTCGCAATCCAACTTCTCTACATTGTTACGCACCAGGCGCACCACAGCGCTCTTAACCTTCGGCGGTGGATTAAAGACCTTCTCGCCCACGGTGAAGAGGTACTCAATGTCGTACCACGCCTGCAACAGCAAACTCAAGATGCCGTACTCCTTCGATCCGGGAGGCTCTGCCAAGCGCACAGCCACCTCCTTCTGAATCATACCCACACACTCGGGGACGATATCGCGGTTTTCCAATACCTTGAAGAATATCTGCGACGATATGTTGTAGGGGAAGTTACCAATGATTTTCAGCCTCGCGCCATACACCTCGCGTAAATCCATTTTTAGGAAGTCGCCCTCGGTTAGGCGGGGTGCAAACTCGGGATAGTGGGCGTGAAGATACTCCACCGACTCCGTGTCAATCTCGGCGCCGTAGGTTACAACATCATCTCTCTGCAACAGAAACTGCGTCAGCACACCCATACCGCAACCTACCTCCAACACCTTGTCGGGGCTCTCTGCTGTTCCGCCCGAGAGTGATGATGCGATTTTGCGGGCTATGTTAAGGTCGGTCAAGAAGTGCTGGCCGAGTGCCTTTTTTGCTCTTACCTCTGCCATACGCTACTTCTTCTCAACCCACGAATCTTTCAGACCGAGGAAGTACAACACACCATCGAGACCTACGGTCGATATCGACTGGCTCGCCGTAGCACGCACCTTGGGCTTGGCGTGAAAGGCGATACCCAGACCCGCAATGTTGAGCATCGGCAGGTCGTTGGCGCCATCACCCACAGCCACCGACTGCTGAATATCGATATTCTCGAACTGGCACAAGAGGCGCAATAGCTCTGCCTTGCGTGCGCCATCGACAATCTCGCCCGTATAGCGACCCGTGAGCTTGCCATCCTCGACCTCCAACTCATTGGCATAGACATAGTCGAAGCCGAAGCGGCGTTTTAGATAATTACCGAAGTATGTGAAACCACCCGAGAGAATGGCGGTCTTGTAGCCTACACGCTTGAGGATTGTCATCATACGGTCGACGCCCTCGGTGATGGGGAGGTTCACAGCGATATCCTCCATCACGCTGACATCCAAGCCCTTCAACAACGCCACACGCTGCTCGAAGCTCTCGCGGAAGTCAATCTCGCCTCGCATAGCACGCTCCGTGATGTCGCGTACCTCGGCGCCAACGCCAGCACGGTCTGCCAACTCATCGATAACCTCGGTGCGGATTAGCGTAGAGTCCATATCGAAGCAGATAAGACGGCGTGAACGGCGGAAGATGCCATCACGCTGGAACGATATATCCACCTCGCCCTCCTTCGATATCTCCATCAACTTATTCTGCAACACGCCCTTGTCTGCCATCGTGCCTCGCACCGAGAACTCGATACTTGTCTTTGGCGCTCGCTCATCCTCGTCAAGGGGCATACGACCCGTCAGGCGGTT
Source organism: Alistipes sp. (assembly GCA_017465575.1). Lineage (GTDB taxonomy): Bacteria > Bacteroidota > Bacteroidia > Bacteroidales > Rikenellaceae > Alistipes. The sequence goes on from JAFTVX010000001.1 coordinate 10,400, forward strand.
GATGTCGTCAATGTTAAGACCCTCCTGAGATATCGCCTCCGTTACGCGCGAGATATGCTCGGCGGTGATGCGGCGACCCACCATCGTGATGATGTAGCGGTGCTTGCCCTGACCCTTCACCCAACTGCTATACTCCTCCTCGGTGATGGGCGTGAAGCGAATCTGGATGCTCATCTCCGAAGCCTTGAACAGCAACTCCTTCATAATCTGTCCCGAACGCTCGGGCGTGGTCATAAAGAGGATGCCGAGTGTCAGCGACTGGTGGATGTTCGACTGACCGATATCGAGGATAAAGGCATCATGGCGGGCAAGAATACCCGTCAGCATCGAGGTCAAGCCGGGCTTATCCTCACCCGATATGTTGATTTGGATAATCTCTATATTATTCATAGGGCTATATATTTACTGCAAATATAGTAAAAGAAAATTAGGTTTCATCACTTGAGCGGCACTTTCTTGCAACGGCAAACTGCTAAAAGTGCATCATATGATGCCAAATATAGCAATTTTTGCAAAATTTAATTAACTTTGTCGCGTTAATTTTTCGCATATAGTTAATTCAAACAAATAAAAACAATGAAAAACCTTTTATTTATCGACAACGAGGCAGAGGTTGCTGAGACTACTGCCGAGGTTGCTGCGGAGGAGACTGCTACCGTTGACCCTGCTACGGTAATCGAGAATGTTACAGATGTTGAGAACATCAAGGAGGGCGTATCGGAGCTTATTAGCTACGACTTCGACACCCTTATTCAGATGGCTGTTGATGGCTGTATCTCGTTTGTAGTTAAGGTGGTTGCTGCCTTGGCTATCTACTATGTAGGTCGCTGGATTATCCGCCGTGTCCTCAAGCTTATGGACAAGGTTTACAACAAGCGCAATGTAGAGCTCTCGCTCCGTTCGTTCCTCTCGGGCATCGTCAAGGTGTTGCTCTATGTTGTTGTTATCCTTATCGTTATTCAGGTTTTGGGCATCAACACATCATCGCTTATCGCAATGCTTGCTTCGGCTGGTTTGGCTGTAGGTATGGCGTTGAGCGGCACATTGCAGAACTTCGCTGGTGGCGTGATGATTCTCTTCCTCAAGCCTTACCGCGTAGGCGACTATATCGACGCACAGGGCGAGGAGGGTACCGTTAAGAGCATCGGTTTGTTCTCTACCGAGATTATCACCGTTGACAACCGCATCATCTATATCCCCAACAGCTCGATTTCTACCTCGGTTATCGACAACTACTCTACCTCGGATATCCGCCGTGTAGACTGGACCGTAAAGGTTGAGTATGGCAGCGATGCCGACAAGGTGCGTGAGGCACTCACCGCTATCCTCAAGGCAGATAGCCGTTCTATGAACGACCCTGCTCCCGTGGTGTTCCTCACCGAGTTGGCAGAGGGTGCAGTAGTATTCTCGGCTCGCGTATGGTGCAAGAACGAGGACTACTGGGGCTTGAAGTTCGACATTCAGGAGCGCATCTACAACGAGTTGCCTAAGCAGGGCATCCGCTTTGCTGCTCCCAAGCTCAATGTAAATATGAACAAGTAATTAGCAATTATCAAAGAGGGTGTCATTCTGAACGCAAGTGAAGAATCTCGCAGTTAGCAATTAGGGCAATGGTCGTGCAGACCTTGAGATCCTTCGTTACACTCAGGATGACAAACTAATAACTAAAAACTGGAATACACATATGGAATTGAAGGATATTTTGGCAATCTCGGGTCAGCCCGGTTTGTATAAGTTTGTGGCGCAGTCTATGCGCGGTATTATCGTTGAGTCTTTGCTCGATGGCAAGCGTATGAATGCTTCGGCAACATCGCGTGTTAGCGCACTCACCGAGATTTCGATGTTCACCGAGGGCGAGGATATCGCCTTGGCAGATGTATTTACCAACATTTGGAACTACACTGGTGGCAAGGAGGCTATCTCGCATAAGGAGGCAGACAACGCTATCCGTGAGGAGTTTGCGAAGGTACTCCCCGAGTACGACCGCGAGCGCGTTCACCTCTCGGATATGAAGAAGTGCTTTGCTTGGTACAACACCCTTGTTAAGGCCGGCTTCACCGAGTTCAAGTTACCCGAGGAGTAGGAGAAGCTATTAAGCCCCTCGCTTAATAGCTTCTCTGCCGAGAGGCTTGTAGAAAAAGCACCCTGCGGGGTGCTTTTTTTGTTAGTTTTTAGTTGTTAGTTTTTAGTTGTTAGATTTGGCTGGGTACTTTGGATACCTTGTTGTTTACTCAGATAACCCATTAAACCCAGTTTACCCATAGTCCCAATCCTCTCTGACTTCTCCCTGAATCCTCTCTGATACCTCGCCGAGTACCTCGAAGAGCCTGTATGATAGGTTTTGCAGGATATACCTCAACTATTGCGTGCGATGAGGTGGCTTAAGCAGATAACGCACTGCAATCGCAATGATAGTTATGACCACAAAAAGGCCACCAGTAGCAATATACTCGGCCACTTCGTACTTTACGCCCACAAGGTGACAATCGCCGAAATAGGCAATCCACAGCAAGATAATATACCCCACGAAATAGGGCATCACAAACATCCACGACCAAAACTTATCGCAGATAATGTGCATAATATTAACTATCGCAAAGAGCATAACGACAAGCAACGAGACACTCATCTGCGTAGCACGAAGCATCGAGAATAGCGCCAAAAGCAATAGAGCAACACCGATAGTTACGCGGAGGGCTCGATGGGTTAAGATGGATAGAGTTTTTGCCTTCATTTTGCTCCTTATCGCTCGTTATCAAAGTAGCACAGCACCTTTTGCATCAATAGGTTGCGGGAGTCGGCAGAGGTGATGGTTTCGAAGGGGAAGCCGAGGAGTACAACGCCATAGTCGCCAAGGTAGGCGGTGGCGGCGGAGCGATTATTGGAGCGGTAGCGCAGTATCGTCAGCGTCGATTTATCGGCAGGGCGGACAACCTCGGGCGACTCTACGCAGTAGATGTCGGAGTTTAGTTCGGTGGTAAACTCCAAGTCGTGGGTCGTTGCAGAGAACTTCGATACTTGCATACGCACCGCACCGCGTTGGGTTGCCATATCACCACCAAACGAGGCGTGGAGTATCTCGTTGGCAAATGTGCGGTCATCATCCGTAGCGAGTGGCGAGTGCCAAAGGTCGCTAAGGGCGTAGCTACCCGATACAAAGAGGTTTCCGCCGTTGGCTGCGTAGTTGCGGAGTGCCGACTTCATTGCCTCGCCAAAGGTCTGGAAACGGGGTTCAAAGGCGCCACGACCAATAGCGGTTGTGCGCTGTTTGCCAAGTATCAAATCGACAACGGCATAATCAGATAGCTCCACCGAGCCATTCTCGACAGCAAGGCGAGAGGCAGAAGAGAAGGAGTAGCCCGCAGCGGCGATAGCCTCACCGTGGAGCGAGGGGTAGTCGAATGTGTTGCCCGCAACAATCTCGGTTTCGTAGTCGCTATACGACTGACCGAGGGCGTAGGCATCGTTCTCCTCCTTCGATAGTGAGCGTTGGAAGTTGACCTGTTCGCCCGTAAACGAGATATCACGAATATAGGCAGCACCGCTATCGTAGCGGTTGTAGAAGCCCGCAATGGAGTCACCCTGAACGCTCATAGGTGCCGACACACGGTCGAAACCATTAACCACCATAACCTCGCCACGCGAGGCTGAGAGGCGACAAGCAGAGAGGATTTCCGAAGGAAAACTCTCACCACCCTCGTTTACGGCGGTGATGCGGTAGCTATAAATCTTATCTGCCTCCTGCTTGACATCTACCGAGGTGGCATCTACCCTACGACCGCAGTCGAAACCGCCACCATCAACACGCGTATATAGGATATAGTAGTCTGCCTTGGCCGTTGGCTCAAGGGGGTCGGGAGTAGGCTCCCAGCAAAGTCGTGCGCCCGAGGGGGTGAGTCGTGCCGAGAAGCCACGAACAGCCAAAGGCTGAACGACATAGTCGGTGGCGTATTGCGAGGCGAGATAGCGCAAGATGCCCTTATAAATCGCACGGCTGACATCGAAGCGGAACGAGGGGTCGAGACCATAGCGCATATCGGCGAAATTCTGGTGCGAGAGTAACTCCAAGAGCATCGTGGGGCAACGGGGGATGCGAGCCTCGTAGTAGGCTCTATCCCACATACCTCGGCGAGTCCAGTTGGGCTCATACTTGGCACGGATGTCGGCGACAATCTGCGACATCACAATATCGGTAAGGTCGCGTGAGCGTAGGCGCGATATCTCCTCCTCGAACTTACCGCCATCATCGCGTGTGCAGTAGATGCCGAGGGTGCCTATGATATCGTCGTTGAGCCTTACGCCAGCATCAGAGTGGAAGGCGAGGGCGAGGTCAAGGGGAATGTTTCGTCCAGCACTCACCACCTCGCCACGCTTGGGTTTGCGCTGTTTCGCATCGTAGCGCTCCGAGCCACGCATAAGGCAGTTTACCCAGTGGGGCGCGACATATAGTCGTCGCGGTAGTCATCTTTACCAGCCTTGGGGGCATATACATCCTCCTCGAATCCCGACCACTGCAACCAGTAGCGAGCACCCTCGGTAAAGCGGGGGTAGCCACTAACCTCCGAAGGGTATTCGTAATCCTCGGTCGCCAAGTCAGGGTGAACATCACGGCAGATATTGCCCATACCGCCACCAATCTTCACGGCATCGGCAACAACATAGCCATCTTCCGTAGAGTAGTTATCGAGGGTAACGAGCCTATCGTAAGTGCCTGCATCGAAGTAGAAATCGCCGAGGCAGAGCCACATAGAGCCTCCCATACGCTGATTTACCAAGAACTCACGGTCGCCACCCGAGGCGTGCACCGTGTAGTGGGCATCCGTCACCGAGCGCTTCTCGGTGCGGTAGCTTACATAGAGGCTATATTCGCCCGACACGGGAATCTCACCACCCCACGAAACCGTGCTAAGGTTATCCTTGTCCGAAGTCGTTGCCACACGGCGTGTTGTGCCATCGTGGAAGGGGTTGTGGCCCGTGGGGTATGTTTCGTGGAGGTGAGCAAAGCCAAGACCACCCCACTCCCAAGGCTCCGAGCCGTTGTGTTCGGTATAGGTTGTAGGGTCGATGCCCTCGTCGTTGTCGATAATTACCTCCTCATTACGCATACTACGCTCACGGGGCAAGAGCACGGTAGCACCGGCACTCTCCAACATCGGCAGAAGATAGGGGATTACATAGCTCTGGGTGTACAAATCTTCTACTGTCTCCCAGAGTATTGAGCGTTGCCAACTCCACTCGCCAGTTGTGTTGTTAAAGTAGCGACCGTGGCTCTGCCAGAGGGCTATATGGCGGTTGGCAAGACCCTTGGTGGGCTCGGCAATACGCGAAAGGCGACGAACGAGGGGCGTTCGGGCACAGTTGGTAAAACGGCCACCCTCGGGGCGAGGGCTATACATCACGGGCACAAGGTCGTCGATAAGGCGACCATCGCTATATATAAGCAGTGAGTGGCGACGATACTTCTCGGGGAGCTTCTCCTCAACAGCATCGTAGATACGCCTAAGGCTCTCGCCACGCATTGGGAAGTAGGCTAACTCCTTAGATACACGCACCTCGACTGTGGGGTTATCACCACCGCTGACACGCACACTCTCAACCTTGGCATAGCTACCTGCAACCTCCTCGAGTGTTATGCGCTGAATAGCGCTTGTGAGCGAATCACGAACACTACGCTGAAGATACTCTTGTGCCAAAACAACGGCGGGTAGCAATATAAAAATAATAAGTATAAGTGGAAATCGTTTCATAGTAGGGCAAAGATAACTATAATTTTATTATATTTGCACCAAGTGAAACTAAATCTAAAACTATAGGTAGGTTCTATAAATTAGGTCGAGTTGATTTTGGAGATTATTTTGTTTAGATTTCTTATTTGTTATGAGGGCGCAATGCGGGCATTGTAACCGAGTAAAAATGAGAAATATAGCAAAATAAGCCCAAAAGCAACCGAAACAGAACCTGCCGACAACAAATAGCTTATTAACTAATTTATAGAACATACCTATAATGAGAAAACTTCTATTTTGTTTGTTTGCCGTGCTTGGTATTCAAACCCTTTCGGCACAGATGTTTGACACTAATTTCGAGGATAGCACCTTGCGTATCGACTACACCTTTGCAGGTAATGCCGATGTGCAGTATGTGGCGCTCAACAACCTTTCCTCTACCGAGGGGTGGTGGGGTCGTCGCACCAACCTCGACAGCGTACCCCTAAAAGGCAATGGCGACCTTACGCTATATGATGCTGAGGGTAAGGTGATTTACAAGACCTCGTTCTCGTCGCTCTTTCAGGAGTGGATTACAACTCCCGAGGCTAAGGATATAACACAGAGTTTTGAGTTTACGCTGCTCGTTCCGATGCCTCGCGAAAAGGCTACCGCCGAGCTTGTATTGCGCGACAACACAGGCAAGGAGAGCCGTCTGAAGCACACCATCAACCCCGACGATGTCCTTATCCGCGACCGTTCGAAGAGCGAGGCTCTACCCCACCGCTATCTGCACCGTGGTGGCGACTCGAAGGAGGCTGTCGATGTGGTTATCTTGGCTGAGGGCTACACCGCCGAGGAGATGGCACTCTTTTTGGCTGATGCACAGATTGCTGCCGACGAGATTCTATCGTATGAGCCATTTAAGAGCCATAAGGAGAAGTTTAACTTTATCGCTGTGGAGAGCGTGTCGAAAGATACGAATGTGAGCGTACCACAGGAGGGTGCTTGGCGTGAGACTGCCGTAGGCTCCAACTTTATGACATTCTATATGGAGCGCTACCTCACATCGGGCAATGTCTATGCAATGTACGACTTGGCGACAAATATCCCGTGTGAGCACTTTATTATCCTTGCCAACACCGATACATACGGCGGTGGCGGTATCTACAACTCATACACCCTCACAACGGCGCACCACCCCGCATTCCGACCCGTCGTAGTGCACGAGTTTGGTCACTCGTTTGGTGGCTTGGGCGACGAGTATTTCTATGAGGGCAACTTAGACAACGACGAGATGCACTCACTTCAGCACGAGCCTTGGGAGCCCAATATCACCACTCTTGTCGACTTTGAGTCGAAGTGGGCAGATATGGTAGAGCCAGGCATCGAGATACCCACAAAGGTTACCGAGGAGCGTTCGAAGAACTACACCGTAGGCGTCTACGAGGGTGGTGGTTATCGCTCAAAGGGTATTTATCGTCCTGTGGATGTCTGCCGTATGCGCAACAATGTAGCGGATAGGTTCTGCCCCGTATGTGAGCGTGCCATCGAGAGGGTGATTTTGCACCAGACGGTGGAGGAGTAAGGGAAGAGCAAAGAGCAAAGAGCAAAGAGCAAAGAGCAAAGAGAGTGCAGGCGTTCCGCCTGCGGGCAAAAGCCCCAAGGGGCAAAAGTGTTCCAAGGGGCAAAAGGGGGATGGTAAGGTTGGCAAGAACCTTGATAGTCTTAACCACCTCAAAGCCTGCACACACGCTATATCTCCACTCTGACCCCTTGTACCCCTCTGACCCCTCTGCGATAGCAGGCGCTCCACGGAGCGCAACCTACTTGCTACCCACAAGCACCACCCAAACAACTTTTTTAGAAAAATATTTGTTTTTTTGGGAAATTTTGTTTAAATTTGTTATTCGAATAACAGAAGAGAGATTTTACCCCCTTCCAACCTTAGAAAACAACTAAGCTAAATAACCTAAAAAACTAACTTACAATTCTAATTAAAACTATGACAAAGGTCCTTAAAATTCGCGATCTTACCTTGCGTGACGGCCAGCAGTCGTCGTTTGCAACTCGTATGACTCAGCAGCAGGTAGACCGCTGCCTTCCTTACTACAAGGATGCAGGCTTCTATGCTATGGAGGTATGGGGCGGTGCAGTGCCCGACTCGGTAATGCGCTACCTTAACGAGAACCCCTGGACTCGTTTGGAGACCATCAAGAAGGCTGTGGGCGATGTTTCGAAGCTCACCGCACTATCACGCGGTCGTAACCTCTTTGGTTATGCACCCTACACCGACGAGATTATCGACGGTTTCTCGCGCAACGCCATAGAGAGTGGCTTGGGCATTATGCGTATCTTCGATGCGTTGAACGATGTAGACAATGTTAAGTCGACAATCAAGTATATCAAGCAGTATGGCGGTATCGCTGACTGCGCCGTATGTTACACCGTAGACCCCAAGTATTCGGATGGCGAGGAGCACGAGAAGGTATTTACCGACGAGTACTTCTTGGACAAGGCTCGCCAGATGGCAGCGTTGGGCGCCGACATGATTACCATCAAGGATATGTCGGGCTTGATTCCTCCCGCTCGCGTAAACGGTCTTATCAAACTTCTGAAGAAGGAGCTTGGCGTAACTGTCGATTTCCACACCCACTGTACTCCCGGCTATGGTCTTGGCTCGGTATACGCAGCTATCGTTGCCGATGTCGACATCGTAGATACCAACTGCTGGTGGTTTGGTGGTGGCACAGGTGCTCCCGCTGTTGAGCTTGTTTACCTCTTCTGTAAGAAGTTGGGCATCGAGCTTGGCGCAAATATGGAGGCTGTGGCAAAGATTAACGAGCAGTTGAAGGATATCCGCAAGGAGCTCGAGTTGTCGGTATTTGGTGCCGAGAAGCCCCTGCCCAAGCCCTTCAACCCCCTCACCGACGAGGTTCCTGCCGAGGTTGACGCATTGCTCGACCGCTGCGTGAAGGCAGCTAAGGAGGAGAACTGGGATGAGTTGTTGGTTGCTTCGCAGGCTATCGAGGCATACTTCGGCTTCCCCGCTCCCAACAAGCTTGTTCAGGATGCTGAGATTCCTGGTGGTATGTACTCAAATATGGTGGCACAGCTCAAGCAGCTTGGCGCCGAGGATATCTTGCCCCGTGCTATGGAGCTTATTCCTCCCGTGCGTTTGGCAGCGGGTCTTCCCCCTCTCGTAACCCCCACATCGCAGATTGTAGGCGCACAGGCCGTAAACTGCGCTATGGACGAGAAGGCTGGTCGTGCTATGTATACCAACAAGTCGGCACAGTTCGTAGGCCTCGTTAAGGGTGACTATGGCCGTACTCCCGTGAAGATTTCGGAGGACTTCCGCGAGAAGATTTGCGGTTTCCGTGAGGAGCGTCCCTACGACACATCGAAGTATCAGAAGCAGCCCAACCCCGCATTGGAGGAGGCTGGTGGCGTACTCTTGGCAGAGAACGAGAAGGAGGAGCTCTTGCTCGAGTTGTTCCCCTTGGTTGCCAAGGCTTACCTCACTGGCGTGAAGAAGGCTGCATATGCCGAGAAGGTTGCTGCTGACCCCTCATTGAAGAAGGAGGAGAAGGTAGAGCTTCAGCCTATCACTGGCGACACCATCTGCGCTCCGCTTCCCGGTCGTGTTATCGAGCTTAAGGTGAAGGTTGGCGACACCGTGGCTGTAGGTCAGGAGGTTGCTATCCTCGAGGCTATGAAGATGGAGAACTCTATCACCTCGGACTTTGCTGGTAAGGTTAAGCAGATTATCGTTAAGGAGGGTGACACCGTACAGGCTGAGGGCGTAATCATCGAGATTGAGAGCGCCAAGGCAGGTGCTGGTGCTGCTGCAAAGCGCCCCGTAACAGGCAAGACCGTATGTGCTCCGCTTCCTGGTCGCGTTATCGAGCTTAAGGTGAAGGTTGGCGACAAGGTCGCTGCAGGTCAGGAGGTTATGATTCTCGAGGCTATGAAGATGGAGAACTCTATTACCACCGACTATGCTGGCTTCGTGAAGCAGATTTTGGTAGCTGAAGGCGACACCGTGGCTGCTGATGCTATCCTTATCGAGGTTGCTGACTCTATGGAGGACAACGGCGCTGAGGCTTCGGCAGAGCGCAAGGTTACGGCTGCCGATGGCAAGACCGTGAATGCACCCCTTCCTGGTCGAGTAATCGAGATTAAGGTTAAGGCGGGTGACACCGTAACAATGGGTCAGGAGGTTATGATTCTCGAGGCTATGAAGATGGAGAACTCTATCTCTTCGGACTTCGCAGGCAAGGTTCTTGGCTTGTTGGTATCGGAGGGCGACACCGTACAGGCTGACCAGCCATTGGTTGTTATCGAGTAACAGCGAATAGTTACAAATAGTAAGAGGCCGACTAAAAAGTGATTTTTGGTCGGCCTTGTTGTTTATGTTTGCGATAGTCGAAAAAAAGAGTTGCAAGATAAATAACTAGCAAATATTA
>JAFTVX010000010.1 GCA_017465575.1 Alistipes sp.
CTCGATTTTATCGGATTGCAAAGTGCGTAACCCGCAGAATTTGGCAGGATTCGAACCGTAGAACCCGCCATTTCGTAACTATCTAAAAAAGAAAGAAGAACAGAAAATTCTGTTCTTCTTTCTCGTGAATCCGCCGGGGCTCGAACCCGGGACCCCAACATTAAAAGTGTTGTGCTCTACCTACTGAGCTACGGATTCTCCGAAATACCAATGCTTTCGCGTTTGGTGGTGCAAAGATAGTAAATATTTTTATTCTACCAAAATACTGAATAAAATTTCAAAAATTTCAATATTTACCACTTTATATCAATCAGCTACTCTGCCAATATCTCGTCTGCCAAGCGCTCCAGGGCAGGGATGTCAGAATCCTTAAGGGTAGACCAGATAGTTACCATATTCTCAGCAACTGTAACACTCTTGAAGGTATCGATAATTGCACGCATTGCACGACCTGCCGAGGGAGCCCACGAACCGTTCTCGATAATACCGATACGGCGCTTCGAGAAGTTCTTGATTGCCAAGTGGTGCAAGAAGTCGTGCATTACGGGGAATACATCGCCATCGTAAGATGCACCAGCTACTACAAGGTGGCTATAACGGAACGCATCCTCCACAGCCTCAGCCATATCTGAGCGCGAGAGGTCGCAAACAACAACCTTCTCGGCGCCCTTCGAACGCAAAATCTCAGCGAACTTATTTGCCACTACGCCAGTATTGCCGTGGATTGAGGCATAGGCAACAAGCACACCCTTGGTCTCGGGCTCATACTTGCTCCAAGTGTCATAAAGACCAATATAGTAGCCGAGGTTCTCGGTGAGGATAGGACCGTGCAAGGGGCAGATAATCTCGATATCGAGAGCTGCAGCCTTCTTCAAAAGCGCCTGCACAGGTGCACCATACTTACCGCAGATATTGAAGTAGTAGCGACGAGCCTCACATGCCCACTCACCGCCATTGCACAAAGCGCCGAACTTACCGAAGCCATCAGCCGAGAAGAGCACCTTCTCGCTGCTATCATAGGTCACCATAACCTCGGGCCAGTGCACCATAGGAGCCATAGCGAAGTGAAGAGTACGACCACCAAGCGAGAGAGTATCACCCTCCTTAACGCCGATAGTGCGACCCTCGAAAGCGGTATTAGCAAAGAACTGGGGCATCATCTTAACCGCCTTGTCCGAAGCCACAACCTGCATCTCGGGATAACGCTCCATCACGATAGCGATAGTGCCAGCGTGGTCGGGCTCAAGGTGCTGAACAACAAGGTAGTCGGGCTTACGACCAGCAAGCGCCGTTTCGAGGTTCTGCAACCACTCTTCGCTCTTACGACGGTCTACGGTATCCATCACCGCAACCTTCTCATCGAGGATAAGGTATGAGTTATACGATACGCCATCGGGTACAACATACTGGCTCTCGAAAAGATCAATATCGGTGTCATCAACACCAATGTAGATAATCTTCTCGGTAATATTCTTAATCATAAGTTTTAAGTATTTAGGTATTTAATATTTTGTGCAAAGATGGAAATTTTCGGTGGAATATCAAAATTTTGCATAGTTTTTCATACCTTTGTCGCAACAAAAAATATCGTGTAAAGTGAAAAAGACAATATTTATAATATTCCTATCACTGTTTTTGCTCTCGTGCAGTAGCCAAAAGAGCGACAACAACCCTACCATTTATGTAACCATCACACCCCTTAAAGCGTTGGTAGAGGAGATTACTTGCGGTGATTTTGCCATCGAGGTTGTTGTTCCCGAGGGTGCATCACCCGAGAGCTTCGAGCCTACGGCACGCCATATCAGCGCAATGAGCGAGGCAGAGTTTGTCTTCGAGGTGGGTCTTATCAACTTCGAGCAGAGCCTTGTTAAGCACCTTGGCGACAACCTCATAAATCTCTCGGAGGGCATTGAGCCTATGGCAGGCTGTTGCTCACACGCCCACCACCACGGCCACCACCATAGCCACGGCATAGACCCACATATCTGGACTGCACCACGCACACTGCGCACTATGGTCGAAAATGCCCGACAAGCAATTATGGAGCACTACCCCGACTCTGTAAAATATGAGAGTTCAGCAGAGGTGCTTTTGGAGTGCATTGACGCCATTGACCGCCGTTGTGCCGAGAAGATTAAGGCGAGCGATGCTCACACGATGATGATTTACCACCCTGCCTACACCTACTTTGCTCGCGACTACTCTATCGAGCAGATAGCCATAGAGCAGGAGGGCAAGGAGCCTACGCCACGACAGCTTACAGCGCTTGTTGAGCGTGCCAAGAGCGAGGGCATCAACGCTATCTTCTTACAGCCACAATATAGTGCGGACAAGGTGCGTGCCATTGCCGAGTCGTGCAATGCCGAGATTATCTTTACCGACCCTCTATCGAAGGATATTCTTTCGGAGATTGAGCGTATCACCGATATAATTTGCAGCTATGAGCCACGAGATACTCATTAAGATTCGCGACCTCGGTGTGCGCTACGATAGCGTGCAAGCCTTGGAACACGCCAACCTTGACATCTATGCCGACGACTTTATTGGCGTTATTGGTCCTAATGGTGCGGGCAAAAGTACGCTCGTTAAGGCTATTATGGGTATTGTGGATTATAGTGGCACAATCGAGTATAGCGAGGAGTTAAAGCGCAAAGGTCGCATCAATATCGGCTATCTACCCCAGATTTCATCGTTAGACAAGGCATTCCCCATCTCGGTAAGAGAGGTCGTTATGTCGGGCTTGCAGTCCGAAAGAGGATTCTTTGGTCGTTACGGCAAGGAGGAGCGCCGTCGTGCCGATACAATCTTGGAGCAAGCATCGCTCAGCGACCTTGCCAAGCGCCCCATTGGGGAACTTTCGGGCGGACAACTTCAGCGTGTAATGCTCTGTCGAGCAGTCGTTTCCGAGCCCAAACTTTTAGTTTTAGATGAGCCTACCAACTTTGTGGACAACCGCTTTGAGAATGAGTTATACAACCTCCTTCACCACCTTTCGGAGCGAATGGCGATAGTGATGGTTTCGCACGATATAGGTACTATTTCGAGTGTCGTTCGTAGCATCGTTTGCGTAAATCGCCATATCCACCGCCACGATTCGAACATTATTACCGAGGAGCAGCTACGCAACTACGACTGCCCTATTCAGATTATATCGCACGGCAATATTCCGCACACCGTACTGGGCGAGCACGAACACTGCCCACATTGCGAACACGATTAAGTAGCCTACTCCTCGTCAGCCTCTACATCCGCCTCGGCAAGCGCCTTGGCGGATTGTTGTTTCTTGGTAGGCAAGCCCAACTTACGAAGTCGCTCACCAAGGCGCACAATATTATTATTACCTGTATGTAGGCGCTTATACGCCTCATCGTAGCGCGATTTTGCATTGTCCAATGCCGAGCCAACGCCCTCCAACTGCTCGGTAAATGCCACCAACTGCTCATAGAGCTTGGTTGCCTTCTCGACAATCTCTGCCTGATTCTTGCTCTGAGCATCACGGCGCCACATATCGCCTACCATCTTCAACAGTGCAAAGAGGTTGGTGGGCGACGAGATAATAATCTTCTTGGCGTAGGCATCAGTCCATATCGTATTATCCGCCTTCAAAGCCTCGAGAAACGCTGGCTCGGTAGGCACAAACATCACAACGAAATCGGGCGAGTTGAGCAACTTCTGATACTCCTTGGCTGCCAACTCCTGAAAGTGCTTGCGCACTGACGATATATGCTCTGCCAATGCAGCCTTGCGCTCAGCATCAGTCTGAGCCTCGGTGTAGCGGATATATGCCGTAAGCGACACCTTTGAGTCGATAACAATTCGTCGCTCCTCGGGCAACGACAACACTACATCTGGTCGCTGATTTGAGCCCTCCTCGTCCTTGAAATTCTGCTGAATATGGTAGTGCAAGCCCTTGACTAAGCCGGTGCTCTCCAAGATGGTTTCGAGGTATGCCTCACCCCAGTCGCCCTGCACCTTTGAGTTACCCTTCAAGGCATCGGTAAGGTTAGCCGCCGACGATGTCATCTGCTGGTTGAGTTTAAGTAGGTTATCTAACTCATTTTTAAGGGCTCCACGCTCTTCGTTCTCGTGGGCATAGATACGCTCAACACGCTCACGAAACTCAGTGATATTATCCTTAAACGGCTTTAGCATCAGGTCTATCGAGTCACGATTTGCCTGGCGCAAATTATGTTGATGCTCGGTGAGAATCTCGTTTGCCAAGTTCTTAAACTCAGTCTTTAATGTGCGCTCCGACTCCTCGCGCTCGTTGCGTATCTGCTCGATGCTCCGTTTCAAGGCATCACGCTCGCTCTCTGTGCGGGCATGAGCAATGCGCTCCTCGGAGAGTTCTCGCTCGGTAGCCGATAGCTTCATTGTACTCTCGGCAATCTGCCTATCTCGCTCGGCAACGAGTTCACGATTTCGCTCATTGCCATTTCGCCAAACGACGATAACAACGATGAGTGCAACTACAAGCAACAGGGCAAAAACAAGAGATATAATGGCTGTAGAGGTCATAATTTCAGCGTTTGATTTAATACTTTACATTCGATAGGAATAGGCCACATGCAGGGGCACCTGCGCTGCATCGTGATAGGTCTTTTGAGCGAATGATATCCTCGAACTCCTCGACCGTATAGCGACCACGGCCGACATCGACCAAAGTGCCAACAATAGCACGCACCATATTACGCAAAAACCTATCTGCACGAATCGTAAAGCGTAGCGTGCCATCACTCTCCACAACCCACTCGGCAAGTGCGATATGGCAGATATTGGTGTGGTTATTGGAATTGAGTTTGGCAAACGATGTAAAATCGTCGTATTCAAGGAGTTTACGAGCTGCCAAGTTCATCTTCCCGATATCCAAATCGACATTGTAGTGCCATGCTGAGAAGCGACGAAATGGCGACTTATGAGGCGTTAGGAAGTAGGTATACTCTCGCTCCTTGGCATCGAAGCGAGCATGTTTTGTGGGTTCAACCTCGTAGATACACTGTATGGCGATATCCGAGGGCAACACCTTATTAAGTTTATAGGCAAGTTGCGCTGTGTCTAACATCTTTTCCGAATCGAAGTGCGCGATATAGAATGAGGCATTTACACCCGTATCCGTTCGCCCAGCGCCGACAATCTCGGTGGGCACACCCAAGAGCATCGAGAGTCGTTGCTCGATAGTACCTTGCACGGTCTCGGCATCGGGCTGTCGCTGCCAACCGCAATATGCAGCACCGTCGTATTGTAGCTCGATAAAGTAGCGCATAGGTCTTAGTTATAGATTCTATTGCCGAAGATTGCTGTTCCGATACGGACCATTGTAGAACCATACTCCAAGGCAATCGGATAGTCGTCAGACATACCGATAGAGAGGGTATCGAACGCCTCGCCAAAGCGAGGTTTTAGACCGTTAAATATATCTCTTATCTTGCTGAAATCACGACGAATAATTGCCTCGTCGTCGGTATTTGTTGCAATAGTCATAACGCCTCTTACGCGAATATGCTCCATACGCTCCAAGGCACCCGACTCGAGATACTCCTCGAGTTCCGAAAGCGACCAACCAGACTTAGTCTCCTCGTCGGCGACATGCACCTCCAACAATATATCTATCGTGCGGTCATTCTTCGCCGCCTGCTTCTCAATCTCGTCGATAAGGCGGTCGGAATCGACCGATGCAACGAGTGATACAAAAGGTGCAATCATCTTCACCTTGTTGGTCTGCAAGTGGCCAATCATCACCCACTCGATATCCTTAGGCAGCACCTTTGCCTTAGCCGCCATCTCCTGAGGTCGGCTCTCGCCAAAGATACGCTGACCAGCATCGTAGGCCTCCTGCACTGCCTCAGCAGGGTGAAACTTCGATACCGCAACAAGTTTTACGCCATTGGGAATAGTTGCCAATATTCTATGTAGTCGCTCCTTGATGTTCATACCTTAATCAGTTAATTCTTCTACAAAAGTATAAATTTTTGCCGACTGCGACAACTTATTCAAAATAAATTTGTATCTTTGGTGGATAATATACTCATTACAATGAGCAATGAGCAATGAAAGTTTTTAGTTGTTAGTTCTTAGTTATTAGAATACTTCCGCTAAAAAAACATTTTAACTCATTTTAACTCATCGTAACCCATTTTAACTCATTAGAAAAAAGAGAACAAATTTATTAAATATCTAAAACTATTATGAAGAGAACACTTAAACTTTTTGCCCTTGTGGGCGCACTTATCGGCTCTATCTCTACGGCCGATGCCTGCACCAACTTTATCGTAACGCGAGGTGCTTCGACCGATGGCTCGAATATGGTGACCTATGCGGCTGACTCTCACCAGCTTTATGGCTCGCTTTACAGCTATGTTCCTGGCAAGTACACCGAGTGGATGGATGTTACAGAGTGGGATACTGGCCGTGCTATCGGCAAGATTCGTCAGGCGCAGACTACCTATCGTACCCTCGGCAACTCTAACGAGCACTCGTTGTTTATCACCGAGACAACCTTTGGCGGTCGCCCCGAGTTGGAAGACCCCAATGGCGGCATCGACTACGGCTCACTTATCTACATCACCTTGCAGCGTGCCAAGACTGCTCGTGAGGCTATCGACATCATCGTAGATTTGGCCAACACCTATGGCTACTGCTCGTCGGGTGAGTCATTCTCGCTTATCGACACCGAGGAGGCTTGGATTATGGAGCTTATCGGCAAGGGTCCCGAGGATAAGGGTATCGTATGGGTTGCTCGCCGCATCCCCGATGGCTATGTTTCGGCACACGCCAACCAGGCTCGCATCACCACCTTCCCTTGGAACGACCCCGAGAACTGCCTCTACGCTCCCGATGTAGCGGATGTAGCTCGCAAGTTCGGCTGGTTCGAGGGCAAGAACGAGGACTTCAGCTTTGCCGAGGCCTATGCTCCCGCCGACTTCAGCGCATTGCGTGGCTGCGAGGGCCGTGTTTGGTCATTCTTCCGCACCGTGGCTGAGGGTATGGGTAAGTACGAGGACTACGCTATGGGCCACAACCCCGAGAATCGTATGCCTCTTTGGGTGAAGCCCACCGAGAAGATTTCGCCCAAGCTCCTTATGGACTGTATGCGTGACCACTACGAGGGCACAAAGATGGATATGACACAGGATATCGGTGCTGGTGGCGAGGGCTGCCCCTACCGTTGGCGTCCTATGTTCTTCGAGGTTGATGGCGTTGAGTACTGCAACGAGCGTGCTACAGCGACCCAGCAGACAGGCTTCTGGCTCGTTGGTCAGGCTCGCCCCAATAAGGTGGGTATCCTCTGGTTTGGCACAGATGATGCAGCTACATCACCCTTGACACCTATCTATGTAAACTCTACCGAGGTGCCCTGGTGCCTTAGCGAGGAGAATGGCTCGATGCTCAAGTATTCGGATACCTCTATGTTCTGGATTACCAACCGTGTAGCGCAGTTCGCTTACCTTCGTTACAACTCAGTTGGCAAGCATGTTCGCTCGGAGGTCGACAAGTGGGAGAACGCTATGATTGAGTATGTCAAGGATATCGATATGGCTATTGCTAATGTTGCCTACAAGCCCAAGAAGGCTGCGAAGATTGCTACCGAGTTCTCGGTTAAGTCTGCCGAGATTTTGTTCAACTACTGGGTAGAGCTCGACAAGTACCTTATGGTTAAGTATATTGACGGTAATGTCAAGGGCGAGGATGCCAACGGCTTTATCGACAACGGCAACGGCAAGGATATCCCCGGCAAGATTGAGCAGCCCGGCTACTCGGAGCGTTGGAAGCGTGCCGTAGCCAAGGACAATGGCGAGGTTTTGAAGGTCGTTAAGTGGTAAGAAGATGTTTTAAGCTTTAAATAAGTTAATCCATATGGAAAGATATGATATTATCGTTATCGGCTCTGGCCCTGGTGGTTATGTAGCTGCTATTCGTGCTGCTCAGTGTGGCAAGCGTGTTGCTATCGTCGAGAAGGCTGATGCTGGCGGTGTATGTCTCAATTGGGGCTGTATTCCCACCAAGGCTCTTGTTCGCTCGGCACAGGTATATGCCGACTGCAAGGCTGCTGCAACATACGGTGTTGCCATCGAGGGCGAGGTAAAGCCCGACTGGACAAAGATGGTGGAGCGCGAGCGTATGGTGGCAACCACCATGAACAAGGGCGTTCAGTTCCTTTTGAAGAAGAATAATATCGATGTTATCGCAGGTTTTGGTCGCTTGAAGGCATCTGATACCGTGGAGGTTGAGGGCGTAGACTACGAGGCAGACCACATCATCTTGGCAACGGGTGCTCGTCCCCGCGTGATGCCTTTTATGCCTATCGACGGCAAGCATATCATCTCGTCAAAGGAGGCCTTGGTTTTGCCCGAGTTGCCCGAGACAATGGTCGTTGTAGGCTCTGGCGCTATCGGCTCGGAGTTCGCCTATATCTACGCTACAATGGGCGTTAAGGTAACCATCGTAGAGTATATGCCTCAGATTATGCCCTTGGAGGATGAGGATACTGCAAAGGCTATGGAGCGCGCCTTCCGCAAGATGCGTGCTACGGTGATGACATCTACAACCGTTAAGTCGGTGGCTGTTCGCGAGGATGGCAAGTGCGATGTTGTTATCGAGGGTAAGAAGGGCGAGCAGACTCTCGAGGCGGATGTCGTCCTCTCGGCTGTCGGCATCAAGTCGAATATCGAGGATATAGGTCTTGAGGAGCTCGGCATCGAGATTGAGCGCGACAAGATTAAGGTCGATGAGCACTACAAGACATCGGTAGATGGCGTTTACGCTATCGGCGATATTATCGCTACCCCCGCCCTTGCGCATGTGGCATCGGCAGAGGCTATCCACTGCGTGGAGCATATCTGCGGTCTTAAGCCCGAGACTGTCGACTACTCGACCATTCCTTCGTGCATCTTCACCTCGCCCGAGGTGGCATCGGTAGGTCTTACCGAGGCTCAGGTTAAGGCGCAGGGCATCGAGTATAAGGTTGGCAAGTTCCCCTACACCGCATCGGGCAAGGCTACGGCTGCTGGCGAGCGCGATGGCTTCGTGAAGCTTATCTTCGATGCGGAGGAGAAGTTGCTCGGCGCACACTTCGTTGGCCACAATGTTACCGAGATGATTGGTGAGCCTACGCTGGCTAAGGTGTTGGGTGTCAATGCTCACCGCATCGCTCGCACCATTCATGCTCACCCCTCGATGCACGAGGCAGTAATGGAGGCAGCCGAGGATGCTTTGGGTTGCGCTATCCACATGTAATTTGTTGTAAAAAGGGGTCATCTGCGACCCATCCCAAAAAGTTGAGTGCCTCGGGCTGTACTACTTGTACTATCCCGAGGCACTCACTTTTGCGATGAGCCACATCTAACCCCTTTTTAAAAATTAGGGTCGTGCTGATTGGGTGGAAGTATATTGCGCTCCGATGGAGCGCCTGCTACGCAGAGGGGTCTGAGTGGTCTAAGGGGTCAGAGGGGGCTTGTTTCAAGTGCTACACCCCTTGGAACCCTTGTACCCCTTTTGCCCCTTGGGGCGTTAGCCCGCAGGCGAACGCCTGCACTCTCTTTGCTCTTTGCTCTTTGAACTTTGCTCTCTTATCTCTTTTTCTGCCATTTTGTCAGTTGCAAAGTGTCAGTTTGCGACAATTTTGTCACTATTTATTATATAATGCGACACTTTTCTACGATTTTTTTGTTTGGTATACCATTTGCCATTTACTTTTTCGTCAAGCGCCGAAAAGGTGCAGACCCAGCAAAACGAAATAAGTAATTAACAAATAAAACATTTAGATTATGAGCAAGATTATTGGTATCGACTTAGGTACAACCAACTCGTGTGTTGCAGTAATGGAGGGTAACGAGCCCGTAGTAATTCCCAACGCCGAGGGTCATCGTACAACTCCTTCGGTTGTTGCATTCACCGAGGGTGGCGAGCGCAAGGTGGGCGACCCTGCAAAGCGTCAGGCTATCACCAACCCCAAGCGCACCGTGTTCTCTATCAAGCGTTTTATGGGTGAGCGTTACGACAATGTGGCTGCCGACATCCAGCGTGCCCCCTACTCAATCGTTAAGGGCGACAACAACACTCCCCGTGTAGACATCGACGGTCGTCAGTACACTCCCCAGGAGATCTCGGCTATCACACTCCAGAAGATGAAGAAGACTGCCGAGGACTATCTTGGCCAGGAGGTTACCGAGGCTGTTATCACCGTTCCCGCATACTTCTCTGACTCACAGCGTCAGGCAACGAAGGAGGCAGGTGAGATTGCAGGTTTGAAGGTTCGCCGTATCATCAACGAGCCCACCGCAGCAGCTCTTGCCTACGGTCTTGACAAGAAGCAGGACGATATGAAGATTGCCGTTTACGACCTTGGTGGCGGTACCTTCGATATCTCTATCTTGGAGCTTGGCGACGGCGTATTCGAGGTTAAGTCGACCAATGGTGATACCCACCTTGGTGGTGATGACTTCGACCATGTGTTGATCGACTATATGGCAGAGGCTTTCAAGGCTGAGCACCACATCGACCTCCGTCAGGATCCTATGGCATTGCAGCGTTTGAAGGAGGCTGCCGAGAAGGCGAAGATTGAGCTCTCGTCGGCAACAACCACCGACATCAACCTTCCGTACATTATGCCCGTTAACGGTATTCCCCAGCACCTTGTGATGACTCTCACACGCGCCAAGTTTGAGCAGTTGTGCGACCACCTCGTGCAGAAGACCATCGAGCCCTGCCGTATCGCTTTGCGTGATGCAGGTCTTCAGGCATCGCAGATCGACGAGGTTATCTTGGTAGGTGGCTCTACCCGTATCCCCGCAATCCAGAAGATTGTAGAGGAGTTCTTCGGCAAGACCCCCAACCGTTCGGTTAACCCCGACGAGGTAGTAGCCGTAGGTGCTGCTATTCAGGGTGGTGTCCTCACTGGCGAGGTTAAGGATGTCCTCTTGTTGGATGTTACTCCCCTTTCGCTCGGTATCGAGACTTTGGGTGGCGTATTCACCAAGCTTATCGAGGCTAACACCACTATTCCTACCCGCAAGAGCGAGGTATTCTCGACTGCTGCTGACAACCAGCCTTCGGTAGAGATCAATGTATGCCAGGGTGAGCGCCCCATGGCTCGTGACAACAAGTCTATCGGTCGCTTCCACCTCGACGGCATCCCCGCAGCTCCCCGTGGCGTTCCGCAGATCGAGGTAACCTTCGATATCGATGCCAACGGTATCCTCAATGTTTCGGCAAAGGATAAGGGCACCGGCAAGGAGCAGAAGATTCGCATCGAGGCTTCGAGCGGCTTGACCGAGCAAGAGATCCAGCGTATGCGTGACGAGGCTAAGGCAAACGAGGAGAAGGATAAGGCAGAGAAGGAGCGTGTTGAGAAGATCAACGCTGCCGACTCTAATATCTTCGCAACGGAGAAGCAGCTCAAGGAGTATGGCGACAAGCTTCCTGCTGATAAGAAGGCAGCTATCGAGGATGCTCTCGGCAAGCTTAAGGAGGCACACAAGGCTCAGGACATCGCCGCTATCGACAAGGCTATCGAGGCATTGAACGCCGCTTGGCAGGCAGCATCGCAGGACATCTACGCACAGCAGCAGGCACAGCAGGCTCAGGGCCAGCCTAACGCTGGCGCAGAGCAGGGCGAGCAGAAGGCACAGCCCGAGGATGTAGAGTTCGAGGAGGTTAAGTAATACTTAACAATTAGTTATTAGCAACAAGAGGCTGACTAAAAAGTCTGTAAGGCTTTTGGTCAGCCTCAGTTGTGTTTAGTTGCGAGTAAATTTGCTCAAAAAAAATAGGCTATTCCGTTGAAAAACATTGGAATAGCCTTTGTTGTGTCGAAAAGTTTTTGTATATTTATAGTGCAAAAAAAACCACATAAAACTCTAACGCACAACACTATGGCAAAGATACAACATAAATCCTATA
>JAFTVX010000011.1 GCA_017465575.1 Alistipes sp.
ATTGTAAAAAATTAAAATGTTTTGTTAGAGTCCTGACTGTTTCATTTTCCTAAAAGGAAATTGACAGATAAATACTACACTTTTCTCTCAATATGTTAAAACCAGTAAATCAAAGAACCGTTTTTAATCCACTTTCAAGCACTCATTTTTTGAGGCGGGAAAGTGGTGCAAAGGTAAGGCAAATTTTTCGAACCACCAAATTTTTTGGAAACTTTTTTCAAAAAACTTTTTCTTAAGAACCTTTGTCGCTCGTCGCCGTTTTAGAGGCGAAAGCGGGTGCAAAGATAAAGCATCTTTTTGAAACCACCAAATTTTTTGGAAACTTTTTTCAAAAAATTTATTTCTAAGAACCTCTGCTACTCTCAGTCAGGTGTTATCCTTTCTGATTGCGGGTGCAAAGGTAGCGCTTTATTTTTATTCTCCAAACATTTTGTGAACTTTTTTTCACACTATTTTTAGCTTGTGTCGCTTAACACACATTATATCAATGCGTTACACGGAATAAAAATTTTCACGCCACATACTTCCTTTATTATATATATAAATATAGGTATAGGAATATGGTTTTTATCGCACCGTCTTTGCCTCGAGTACAACAAATCTTGGGAAAAGGATATTATTCTCGATATGGATATGCTCGAAAAGTGAATCCATAAACTCCTCGAGCTCCGCCAACATTAGTCGATAACTGGCACAAGCATCAGCGGGAGCCTCGAAATTATTCATCAGTTTCTGGATAAATTTATAGCGCACGCCCTCGTCGTGATGCTCGTGGTGCATCTGTCGAATGGGGTTTGCCACCGTACCGCAGTGCATCTGTTGCATCGTTGCACCTCGCATATTTGCATCAAAAAGTTCGTAGCAGTAGGGAAACAACACTCGCTCCTCTTTCAAAAGATGATTTTCCAAGTCGTCGAGCGAGAGGCGAAGGTGGTCGATAAGTTCGTAGAGTTCGGGGTGTCGCTCACCGCGATTAGCTGCCACCCTCTCGACCAAGGCGAGAAGCTCGGGACCCTTGGTGCGGATACCACGATGGTGAATCTTGAGGACATAGTCGATAAGCAGGTCGGTAGGCCAACTATCAAAGGGGATAGAGTAACCCTCTGTGGCAGGAGCATTGAGTGCCTCGACCACCCTATCGATATCGACACCCGCCATACGGCAAGCCTCGGCAAGCGTAGCGTTGCCACCACAGCAGAAGTCGATACCGAAATATTTGAATATACGCGCCGTTGCAAAGTCCTGATTAACAATTGATGCCACGGTGCACTGAGCGATAGAATTTGATGCAGTCATATATTTTTAGTTTTTTAGTTTATCTTTTTCGCTTGCAAAGATAGTACAAAAACTAAAGCTGTCAAATCGGAAATTCTTATCACACAATAAGTACATATTATATAGCAAAAAGCTGTAATACAAAGATTACATCAAGCCAAAGAACATTTTATATTTAGGTAAAATACTTTTCGTCTTATTGTCCTGTCGTCTTAATGGCTCTCTCGTCTCTTTCAAGAATGAGTTAAAATGAGTTACTATGAGTTAAAATGGGTTAAAATGTTTTTTTAGCGGAAGTTTCTAAAAACTAACAACTTAAAACCTTGCATAATTCCCAAACTTTTCCTATCTTTGTACTATAATGGAGAGTGTGCGGATGTGTGGGATTTTAAGATGGGGAGATGGAGATGAGGATATTAAGATATGAAGTTGGAGGTCGTGTTATGATGAAGTTGTCTACTGGAAAATCGAGCAAGTTTATGGTGCGTGGTAAGGTGCTTTTTACCGCCTTGGTAGTGTGTACCGTTATGGCGGTGGGTTGTGCGACGGATAGGCAGACGGCGGAGAAGATTAGCCATGCCGAGGAGATTGTGATGGAGTTGCCCGACTCGGCGTTAAGGGTGGCGCAGAGCATCGACCCCGAGGCGGTGCGCGGTAAGCACGACCGTGCGCACTATCTGCTTGTTGCTGCCGAGGCGCACTACTACAGTCGTCTTGCTGTAGACCGAGACTCAATCGCACAACCCATATTCGACTACTATATCGAGAGTGATAATCACGCCGAGCGTGCCCGCGCGATGTACCAACACGCCCTTGTTATGCAGTCCGAGGGCGATAATGCTCGCGCTATGTACTCACTTTTGGAGGCTGAAAAGTCGCTCTCGCACCTCGATAATCCTCGCCTTTCAGGTCTTGTGCATCGCACCAAGGGTGAGATTTATGGTGCAGAGTGTCTATTTCAAAACGCCTTAGAGGAGTATCAAAAATCTAAAGAGTGCTTTGATAAGGTAGACTTGCAATTTCATAGTGCCTATGCATTATACAATATTGCAACGGCATACAATAAGTTAAGAGATTTTGATAGCGCTATAAAATACCTAATTTTAGCAGAAACAAAATTTTATGTACTTGGATATAATTCTTACCTCTATAATGTTCAGATAAGGTTATGTTATATTTATCTCGAAATTGGTGATTTTGAAAAATGCTTGCAAGTATTTCAAAGAATTGATAAAAGTGCAAATATTGGTTATAGTTATTGCGACTATTACTGTATATATGCCATTCTTTCAGCTCATTCTGGTAATTTCGATGATGCAAAAACTTATATAAGTAAAGCTAAAACTGAGCAGATAATCAATCCAATGCAACTTGCATACTCTGAATATAAAATTATGAAGATATGTGGAGACGATAGTGATGCACTGACTATGTATAGGGAGATGATTGCAGAACAAGATAAATTCGTCTTTAATGCCATAAATAACTCTTTGCTACAGAGTCAGGTTGATCTGCTATCTGGTCAAGTAGCGAGTGCAAAGGAGATTCAGCAGAAGACTCGACTTATAAATTATCTGTTTGCTATAATCTCTGCCACTATTGTATTACTATTTATATATTATATAAGGAACAGACAGCGTAAACACCAAGCGGAGATAGCACAAAGTATGGCGATAGCATCAGAACTTCGCAATATTCTTACACTTAAAGATAGTGAGATTCTAAGTCAGCAAAACATCATAGAGCAGCTCTTTGCTTCGCGTTTCGACACTATCGATAAGCTGAGTTGTGCCTATTTTGAGGCCCAAGGTTTTAATAACGAGAAACAGAGAATCTATCATGAGGTATCATCATTGATTGATGATATTAGTCGCGATAAAAAAGCGATTAAGAAGATGGAGGATTTTGTGGATACCTACAAAGATAGCCTAATGACAAAATTCCGTTCTTCAATTCCAAATGCTACGGAAGACGATACGCAACTTTTCTTATATATGGCACTCGGTTTCTCTCCTCGTGCTATAAGCATATTTATGAAAAAGAGTGTAGAAGCTGTATATAATCTTAAATCTCGACTGCGTCATAAGATAATAAAGAGTAATTCTCAATATAAAGAAAAGCTTCTTGGCGCAATGTAATAACTTGTTGATTTTCAGCAATCTACTGCGCAACATTTATACATTATATGTAATTGGTTGATATTCAACCAGTTGTGATTATGCTAAATAGGCTGATAGATTTTAATTTCTATCAGCCTATTTATTTTATTGATTATCAAAGTTTTATAATTATGCAGTGATAGATTTTTGAGGGTGTAAATTTAAGGTTTTAACATGATATTGCAGTAACTTTGCAGTAGGTTAAACGATCCCAAAATCTTTATGTTATGAGAAAGCTAATTATTCTTTTATCTGCAATTTTAATTGCATCGGTGGCAATTGCGGATAATCCGAAGCAAACGATTCCTATTGACCCTATTCCGATTAACCCAGATCCATTAAATCCGAATCCCAAGCCTCTCTCACTTCGTTCGGATATTGAGGCAAGCTACTTTAATGGTGCATTGACCGTGGTATTTAATGCCGATTTGGGTGATGCCGATATCGTAGTTAGCAACCTTACAACTGGTGATATGTGGAGCGATAGTGTTTCGGGCGTTGGCACAACAACACTACTCCTCTCGGGCGATGGGGGTTATTATGAGATTCTAATCTACACCGATTGTGGCGAATATTCGGGAGAGTTTGAGATTTAGAAAACGGCTGACCACTCCGCGCTATCGCAAACGACATAGCGCGGAGCATCAGCCCTTGGAGCACTTCGGACTCGGTATTCGCAGCTATTTTGTAGAGAAAGTTACTCTAAAAAACAAAATAACGAAGATAAATAACAAACCTTAAAACTAAAAGAATTATGAAAAAACTTCTATTATCATTGGCCATTGTAGCAGTAGCTGCTGCATCGTGTCAGAAGGATGTTGTTTACAACGACATACAGAAAGAGAATGAGAGTGTAGAACTTACCGCTACACGAAGCTATGATGAGGCATTGAAAATCGCCGAGAGTGCACTCTCGCTTTTAGAGGGAGAGGATACTCGTTCTGCAAAGAAGCGTGTAATTAAGCGTATGGAGGGTCAGACCGTATTGCGCCCTGTAACACGCGGTAGTGAAACTGCCGAGGAGCCTATTATGTATGTTTTCAATAACGAGAACGACGAGGGCTTTACCGTAGTTGCAGCAGACCGCTCAAGACAGCCACTTATCGCAGTTACAGAGGAAGGCAATTATACTTATGGTGAGCCGACAGGTGTTGAGCCATTCGACCTTTTAATGGAGGATGTAGCAACTACATTAGCACTGTATCCTGATGAGCCATTAGCAATTATGCAGGTGCATTCTGACACTTTAAACTATGGTCATGCCCCAATTATTAATATTCAGTGGGGAACAGAGGGTATATATGGAGCACTCTTCCCTGATGGTAAGGCTTATGCAGAAACTCCCGCAATAGCCCAAACTCTAATGGGAGTATATACTGACGAATCTTATACCGTAACCATCCCTGGTCATGAACTATATGGACAGAGTGTCCCATTTGATAAGGTCTCAATGCGAAAGCACATAAGAAACAATTATCATCCGATATTTGTAGGTGTTGATACCACGGCTATTCATGATATGATTTCTTTGCTATATAGAGAGATTGGTCAGAGATTGAGCGAAGAGTCAAATATCTCTTTGACACGAAAGAATAGATCGATGTCGATGTCTGATATCCATACAGTATTATCATCATTTGGCTGTCATCTCAGCGATATAGATAATTACACAGAGGAAAGCTTTACTTTTAGACCAAATGCTCCATATCATAGTTACAGAGATGATATTCTTGTTATACAAGGCAGTTTGGATAATTATGAGGAAATGGAAAATGGCCTATATATTCATACTTGGATTGCTACTGGTATTCAGGACTTGAGGCATGACTACATAACATACGGATTAAATAAGTTCTATAATCCTACGCACCCTGATCCTTATGGCTATACTGAGATAAGTAGAGTTGAGATGCAAGATGTTTTACTATACATGAATTGGGGATTTGATGGAATTGGCAATGGTTGGTTCTACAGAGGGTGTTTTGATATGAGCGAGCGACAGTACATGAATAGTGCCTTGCACTCTCCTTCTGGCGAGTACGATTATAATTTCTCAGATATTAGTTTCTTCTTAGCAGAAGAGTATCCACTAGTAATGTAATGCATGAGCCTAATGAAGAGATTGTTAAGTTTTATCCTTATCGCAGGCCTTTTTGCCTGCGGTAAGGAGCCTGAGGTTATTGAGCCCAATCCTCCACTTTATCAAAATTTATATGTATCGCCATCAGGAAATGTAAGAATTACTCATACTCCCAGAGCAGAATTTGAAGAGCATTTTATAGGCAAGATTTGGAATCTAACTGGCGCATACACTGTGTCGGATTCGGGTGTCGTATCTCGCGAGAACCTGATTTCTATATACAAACCCGAGATGACACTCTCGAATAGCCTTCAAACGATTTCGGTTGAGGATGGAAGAGGTACTATATACTATAGCAATATCTATTATCATGGCCTAACATGGGATTATACCTCTGATTCGAAATTAACATTGGTGTACGATCCAGGTCTTTACTCGTTGGATAAAAATCCATATAGCGAAATAGATGTAGCCCTCCAGGTAATGGGAATTGATGAGAAATCATTGACTATTATGCAATTGAAGAATGGCGTTCTTGATGATGGCCTTGCTGCTATTTTATATAGATACGAGCCTCGAGAGTTGGGAAATTTAGAGAATTCAAAGCCTTGGTTATCAGGTGGTGATTATATCAACACCTGGCCAATTCTTAAGGATCAGATGCTTGTTATAGACCGAATATATAAAAAAACAGAGAGTGGTTATGAGATCTTTAGAGAGCAATACAACTTTTTAGCAGATTGGTATAACGATGTTTTTAAGATAGCTTTCTATGACAACGGAGAGACATACTATGCTGAAAAGGAAACTATTCTTAGGGAAATAGATTATAGTATATGGGTAAGATATGACCCCAAGGATTATTCCTTTGATGAGGAGAACGGAATCATCCATCTTACAGATAAAGATGGTAAAACATATCAGGCTAAGTTCTTACAAGATTATAACGGTCATATCGTCATAGAAGGTAATTTGGGCATCACATCTCTTTTGGATTACGAGCCAGATGCAACATATATTTATATTGGAGAGATTGACTCTGCAAAGGCGAGAAAGAAGTTTGATTTGCTTGACCCTGCTTGGTCTTGTATGCTCTTCGAAGATAGCCAAAAATTGGTAGACAATGTGAAAGAGATTGACGACGAACGATTCGTTCAGATGTTGAAAAAGACATACAATAGTTGTGCATTAGGCACAGCTTGTTCTTGGACACGCCAGACAAATGGCGAATGGGTCAATGATTATGGTGGACCGTTAAGATGTTCGTTCTGGTATCTTATGACAGATGATAATACTGGCCATGGTCTCTATAGTTGCTGCGGTGCAGGAGAGATTATGGAGGCTGTTGGTGCCGGCACTCCCGAGGGTCATGAGAATATAGATGTTACTTTTGAGTGGCGTTATGAGCCAGATACAAATTGCCTAATCTATGATATCCATTTAACTACAAAAGAGGGCCGTGTAGTAGACAAAACAGTTACGGCGGAGGTTGTTTGGTTTGATGGAGTTTATTGTATGTTGGATGGTAACTTTATGAATATGTACGAAGATGAAGAATATGGTATTCCCACATGCGATGAGACAACAATAGTAACCTACGACTACCAACGATTATTCTGGCAGATGATACACCCTGCATATTTAGATGGTGAATAACTAAGTTTTAGTATTTGCAGCCCGACCGTTTTTTGCGGTCGGGCTGTTTTTGGTTTTGTGGGTGGGGGGGGCTGTTGTTAGAGTTCAAGGAGGAAACAGGGAGGGCGAAAAGAACAAAGCAAAGAGCAAAGAGAGAGCAGGCGTTCAGCCAGCGGGCTACGCCCCAAGGGGGAAAAGGGGTAAGAGGGGTAAGAGGGCGCAGTCAGATAGGATTGAATAGGGTTTTACAGGATTTAATGGGGTAAAGCGCTATCAGCGCGCCCCAAAACCCTATCTCCCTATTGCACCCTATATAATCCCATTGAATCCTATTACTACCTTCCAGTCAGCACGACCTAATTTGTCGTCAGAAGGGGTCTAATTTGGTCTCGACACGAGAGAGGGCGGATGGGACATACTATGCGTATTTCCCATTCGCCCTCACGACTGAAGCGTCGCAGTAGCGCCGCTATCACGATAAATTACTTGATGTTGGGAAGCTCAAGACCATAACCCTTCTTCTTATCCTCGCGCTTGAGCCACAAACCAAAGATAAGGGCAAATACGCCGAATGACGAGAAGATAACCATAGGAAGGGTGTAGCCACCAGTAGCATCCAAAACCTTACCGATAACAACGGGAACGAGGAGAAGACCCCAGTTCTGAATCCAGAAGATTACGCAGTAAGCCGAGCCAAGGATGCGCTCGTCGATAATCTTGGGCACCGAGGGCCAAAGAGCTGCGGGAACGAGTGAGAACGATACACCGAGGATGGCGATGATAGCAACAGCAAGCACCTTCGAGGGGAATAAGGGAAGAAGGAATGCGAAGCTGAGGTGGCAAGCAATCATAATGAGCGAGCCTACCATAAGCATCGAAGCAGCCTTACCCTTACGGTCGATAAATGCACCGAGGAAGGGGGTGAGCACCATAGCGAGAATGGGGAAGCAGCTGAAGAGCTGTGCGCCATTGGTGATATCGAGGGTCTTATCCAAGAAGTCGGGAGCGTAACGCTGGAAGGGGAAGATTGCCGAGTAGTAGAGTACGCAGAGCAAAGCTACCAACCAGAACATCTTGCTGGTGAAGATCTTGCCAAGGTCGCTAAACTTGAACTCCTCATCGTTAGCCTCCTTCGTGAGCTCGCCTGCAGCCTCGAGCTGCTTGTCGAACTTACGGTCCAAAAGCACGAACACGAAGTAGAAGATAAGACCAATCATAAGGAGTACTGCACCAAAGGCAACGGGAGCAGATACCGACTTACCGAAGGCGTCTGACACCATAGGCGAGAGCCACATGGCAGCAAATACACCGAGGCGAGCGATAGACATCTCGAGACCCATAGCCATAGCCATCTCCTTGCCCTTGAACCACTTAGCGATAGCCTTCGACACGGTTGTACCAGCCATCTCGCAGCCGCAACCAAAGATCATAAAGCCAAGGCAAGAGAGCTTAGCCGAGCCGGGCAACGACACCCACCAAGAGTTGAGCCAAGCCTCGAGACCTGTGCCTACGAACCACTCGCTCATAGCATAGAACTTGATGCAAGCACCGATAACCATCAATGATGCCGACAAGAGACCTGTAAAGCGGATGCCCATCTTATCGAGGATGATACCCGCAAAGATAAGGAAGAAGCAGAATACATTGAGGAAGTACTCCGAAGCGGCATAGGTACCAAAGGTACTGCTGTTCCAGTTAAGCTGCTGGTCGAGAAGCTCCTTTAGAGGAGAGAGCATATCGACAAACATATAAGCAAAGAACATCATTAGGGCGATGAGAATCAACGCCGACCAGCGCACAAACGCCGAGTCATTTAGCTTTCGCTGAATAGTTTGAGTCATAATTGTTTAGTTATTAAATGTTTATAAAAAATTGTATCGTTTAGTTATGCTCCGCTATGCGGAATTGGCGCAGGACATCGTAGGCTGCCTCGATGCCGAGCTCGCCAGCCTTCGACAGGTCCATACATCCCTTGCGTGTATCCTTCATAAATATCTGCACCAAGCCTCGGTTGTAGTATGCCTCGCCGAGCGATGGCTCAAGCTCGATGGCTCGGCTATAGTCGTCATACGCCTCGGGCAGCTGTCCCGAGATAGCCATAAGGTTGGCGCGGTTGTAGTAGCCCTCGGCAAAGTCGGGATATAGCTTTATCGCCTTGTTCATATCCTCTATCGCCTCGTCGTAGCTATAGGTGCGAGTGCCCGTGTTGTGGAGTCGCTTGGCGGGGTCGGAGTCGAGGGTGATGCTCTGGTAGGAGTTGTCTATCGACGAAATAAAATCAATCATCTCGGCGCGCGTGGTGGCACGGTTGAGATAGAGGAAGGGGTTCGTGGGGTTGAGCTCGATAGCCTCCGAATAGGTGTTCACCGCGTTGGTATACTGCTTGATAAGCGACTGGCTGATGCCTCGCTCAAAGAGCGTTATCCACGACCTATCCTCGCTCTGGCGCAATTTCTCGGCTAAGCGTCTGTCGATAGCAACAAGTGAGTCGGGGGCGACATTGCTTGTGCGGCAGTCGAGGCGCAAGAGAGGATTTGCCAAGCGCTCCTCGAAGTCCTTAACACGCTGGGTGGCAAAGCGGATATTACGCTTGTCGACATAGGCGCTATCCTCCTCGATAAGCGTAAAGCGGAACATCGGAATAAGGGTCAAGCCATCGTCGCCCGCCTGCGTAACGGTAGAGGCAATTCGCTCGAAGTTGCGCTCCATAAGGCGGCTCTCAAACGAGAGAAGCTTATCGAAACGCTGTGCCGTATCGGCATATATCGAGTAGGTAGAGTCCTTGAGGCGTGAGCGATACTCGGCAATCTTGCGCTGTGCAGTGCGCTCATCGCTCTGCGCACCACGAACATCGTGCTTGGCACGGCGCAGAACACTACGGCCGAGGTAGGCATTTGCAAAGTCGGGATATAGCTCGATGGCACGACTATAGTCGGCGATGGCATCGTCAATCTCGCCAAGGCGTGTGTTGAGCAGTGCGCGGTTGTAGTAGAGCAATACATTGTCGGGCGAGTAGCGCGCTACAAGGTTGAAATCCTCCAAGGCACGGTTGTAGTCGCCAATCTCGGTGCGCACAATGGCGCGGTTGAAATAGCCGAGCGAGCTTGTTGAGTCGAGCTCCACTACCCTATCGAAGTCACGAATCGACTGCATAGGGCGGTGCAGGTAGTTGTTGACCAAGGCACGGTTGAAGTAGCCAGGGATATAGGCTGTATCGCACTCCACCGCCTTGTCGAAGTCCGAAAATGCCTCATCATAGCGGCGTTGCTCCATAAAGAGTGCTCCACGGCGGTTGTAGGCATCGGGGTCCTCGCGGTTGGTACGGATAGCCTGGTCGTAGTCCTGGAAGGCACGCACGGTATCTTTCAGATAGAGGTAACTCGTGCCACGGTTGATATAGGCGGCAACATTGCGCTTCTCGTAGCGGATATACTTATTGAAATCGTCGATAGCCGCCTCGAATTGCTGATTCAGAAGGCGCGTAACGCCACGGCTATAATAGGGATCGGGGAGGTCGGGGCGTAGCTCGATGGCTTGACGGAAGTCGCTCAGGGCATCGTCGTAGTTGCCGAGGCGCGAACGGGTGATAGCACGATAGTAGAAGGCACCAGTGAACACGGGGTTGAGCATCACGGCACGCGAGAAGTCGGCATCGGCACCCAACAGGTCGTCCATATTATACTTGGCGATACCGCGCAAAAAGTAGGCATCGAAGTCCTTATCATCGCTACGCAACAGCACATTGAGCACATCGATAGCCTCGCGATAGTTGTTCGACACCATACACTGCTGACCCATCCAGTAGATGTAGTTGCGGTTATACTGCGCACGGCTCTCCGTGGGCAATACAACCATCAGCATAAACAGTATCGCAACAACAATCCTACGCATCAAATCTATCGTTTCTTGTGATAAACGCTCTTTTTCGTGCTTTTATTATTCCAATTCGTAGCCGAAGCGCTTGAGTTGGCTATCGTTGTTTCGCCAATCCTCCTGCACCTTGACATACAACTCAAGGAATACCTTCTTCTGGAGGAAAGCCTCCAAATCGTGGCGTGCCGCCTGACCCACCTTCTTTAGTTTCTCGCCCTTGTGACCGATGATAATACCCTTCTGCGAGTTACGGGCAACATAGATGGTTGCCGAGATACGGTCTATCGTGGGCTCCTCCTTGTAGCTCTCGATGGCAATCTCGCACGAATAGGGAATCTCCTTGTCGTAGTTAAGCAGAATCTTCTCGCGGATAATCTCCGAGGCGAAGAAGCGCAAGGTCTTGTCCGTAAGCGTATCCTTTGGATAGAAGGCCTCACCCTCGGGCAGACGCTCAAGGATAAGGTTGAATACACCCTCGACATTGAAGTTCTCCTTGGCGGAGCAGGGTGCGATAATCGCATCGGGCAACAACGCCTGCCACTTCTCTACCAAAGCAACAAGCTTATCGGGTGTTGTAAGGTCTACCTTGTTGATAACCACGATTGTAGGGATACCCGAGAGGCGCACCTTCTCGATAATCTCTGCCGAGCGGTCGCTATCCTCCACCGTGTCGGTAACATAGAGCAAAACATCGGCATCGGTGATTGCGCCACGCACAAACTTCATCATCTTCTCCTGAAGCTTGTAGTTGGGCTTGAGGATACCCGGGGTGTCGGAGTAGACAATCTGGAAGTCCTCGCCATTGACAATGCCCATAATACGATGGCGTGTGGTCTGCGCCTTCGATGTGATAATCGAGAGCTTCTCGCCCACAAGCTGATTCATCAATGTCGATTTACCGACATTGGGGTTACCGATGATATTTACAAAACCGCTACGGTGTGACATATCAGGGATGTTCTATAAATTAGTAAATAAGTTATCTGTTGTCGGGAGCCTATGTTTCGGTCGCTTTTGAACTTATTTTGGACTCTTCCATATTTTTCCTCAGTTACAATGCCCGCATTGCGCCTTGCGGAAGAAATAAGGAATATCCTCAAAATAATCTTCAAAATCGTCTCGACCTAATTTATAGAACCTCCCTTAGATTATATATAATAATCTACAAAGGTAGAAAAAAAAGAGCAAAGTTCAAAGAGCAAAGAGCAAAGAGTTGTTAGAGTTGTTAGGTTGTTAGTTTTTAGTTATTGGTTTTAAGACCTTAGGACATTAAGACATTAAGACCATAGGAGTTTCTTTCTCCTATCGTCTTTTCGTCTTACTTGTCCTATCGTCTTAAAAATTCTCTCTCTGGTCCCTCTGGTCTCTCTGGTCTCTCTCTGCCCCTCTCTGAAATCTCCCTGCTCCCTCTCTGAAATCTCCCTGCTCTCTCTCTGAAAACTCTCTAATGGGTTAAAATGTTCTTTCAGCGGAAGTTTTCTAAAAACTAATAACTAATAACTAAAAACTCTAAAATATTTTTTGCCTCTTGTGAAACAAAACAGCACACTTTGTCGTATTGTAAGAGTAGCTTAGAATTTAAGAGAGAAAAATATATATAGTTTATGCGTCAATTAAAGATTACAAAGTCGATTACCAACCGTGAGAGTGCATCGTTGGATAAGTACTTGCAGGAGATTGGTAAAGAGGAGCTTATCTCTGTTGAGGAGGAGGTAGAACTCGCGCAACGAATCAAGAAGGGCGATCAGGAGGCGTTGGAGAAGCTCACCAAGGCAAACCTTCGTTTCGTGGTGTCGGTAGCGAAGCAGTATCAGAATCAGGGTTTGAGTCTTCCCGACCTTATCAACGAGGGTAACCTCGGTCTTATCAAGGCTGCCGAGAAGTTCGACGAGACCCGTGGTTTCAAGTTTATCTCGTATGCCGTATGGTGGATTCGTCAGTCTATCCTTCAGGCGTTGGCAGAGCAGTCGCGTATTGTGCGTCTGCCCCTCAATCAGGTAGGTTCGCTCAACAAAATTAACAAGGCGTTTGCTCGTTTCGAGCAGGAGCACGAGCGCACACCCTCGGCAGAGGAGTTGGCAAACGAGTTGGAGCTTCCAAAGGAGAAGGTTACTGATACTCTGCGTGTTGCAGGTCGCCATATCTCGGTGGATGCACCCTTTGCTGATGGCGAGGACAACTCGTTGCTCGATGTCTTGGTAAACACCGACTCGCCCAATGCCGACCGTGGTCTTATCAACGAGTCGTTGGCTACGGAGGTAGAGCGCGCCTTGGAGATTCTCACCGAGCGTGAGCGCGACATTATCCGCTACTTCTTCGGCATCGGCTGCTCGGAGATGACCCTCGAGGAGATTGGCGAGAAGTTCGACCTTACACGCGAGCGTGTACGCCAGATTAAGGAGAAGGCAATCCGCAAGCTCCGCCAGTCGTCACGCAGCTCGTTGCTTAAGTCATACCTCGGCTAAGCGAGAGTAAAGAACAAAGTTCAAAGAGCAAAGATGGTGAGTCTTTGCTCTTTTTTTGTAGCGCAGTCATTAGTGAATTTAGAGAAATTAGGGAATTTAGTGAACTTAGGGATAGCACTACCGACATTTATCACTAAGCTCTCTACACTCCTTAAACTCATTAAACTCCCTAATAAACCACCTTCCAACCAGCACACTTTGTCGTCAAAAGTCGTGAGATGTGGGTTATCGCAAAAATCCCGACGATGGGCTGTACTAAGATGTACTGCTCATTGTCGGGACTTTTTTGATAGCGGCAGTAGATGTCTGCCTTATCATCAAAAATTACTTGATGCGCTCGTAATACTCACGGGTACGAGTATCAACACGAATCTTATCGCCAGTGTTGATAAACAAGGGTACCTTGATGGTTGCACCAGTGTTTACGGTAGCAGCCTTGAGTGAGTTGGTCGAAGCGGTATCGCCACGAACACCGGGCTCGGTGTAGGTGATCTCCATATCAACGATGGGAGGAAGCTCTGCTGAGAGCACGGTCTCCTTCTCGGTGTGGAACATAACCTCAACAATCTGACCGTCGGCCATAAGGTCGGCGTTGTTGATAAGGTTCTTGTCGATGTTGATCTCCTCGAAGGTCTCTGTGTGCATAAAGTGTGCGCCGAGGTCATCCTCGTAGGTGAACTGATAGGGGCGACGCTCTACGCGCACCTGCTCAATCTTCTGCGATACTGACGAGAAGGTCTTGTCGAGGACATTACCATTCTCGAGGTTCTTGAGCTTTGAGCGCACGAATGCGGGACCCTTACCGGGCTTGCAGTGCTGGAAGTCAACGACAATAAATGTCTTGCCGTCCATCTCTACGCACATACCAATCTTGATGTCTGATGCTGTAATAGTCATAGTGTAATATTTGTTAATTGAATTAAAATCTTGCTAATAAGCGCACAAAGGTAGCAATTTTATTCGGAATTAGCAATTCCCTCAGCGTTTTTCTCTCTTTTCGGCTACTCTTTCTCGCCCCATGCGCGGTGAGGAGTGGCTATGCCAAGCATCTCGACAGCACGCTGAGTAACGCTCTGGGCTGCCTCCTCGATAGTTTTGGGGCAGAAGTAGAAGGATGGCGAGGCGGGCACTACGATGCCTCCTGCCTCGGTCAACGCCACCATATTGCGCAGGTGGATAAGCGAATAGGGGGTCTCACGCACCACCGCTACAAGTCTACGGCGCTCCTTGAGCATCACATCTGCTGCTCGCTCGATAAGTGTGCGCGATACGCCCTGTGCTATGCGTGCCACGGTGCCCATCGAGGCGGGCACAACAATCATCGCATCCCAGTGCGCCGAGCCACTTGCGGGCGATGCCCACATATCGCCGTTGGCATATCGCTCTATGCGGTCGCTCTCGGGGAGACTTTCACGCTCTGCCGTGATAACATCCTCGGCGTGGTCGCTGAGGATTAGCGCTATGCGCTCGACAGAGTCCGAGGCGAGGAGTAGCTCCAATGTTTGGCGGGCATATATAGCACCGCTTGCACCCGTTATGGCAACGATGATATTCATAGTTAAAGTTCTAATATTTTGCAAGTTAGCCCCTTCTCGCGTGCCTTGCGCAGAATGGCTGGCAGGGCATAGCTCATATTGCGGAACGACTTGGCGCTGTCGTGCATCGATACGATGTCGCCACCACGCAGGTCACGGATAGCGCCTCTTAGGCAACTCTTAGGCGACAGAGCACGGTTGTAGTCGCGAGTGAGGATACTCCACATCACCACCTTGTAGCGTTGCTTTACGGCACGATATTGGTTGATGGTGATATTGGCGTAGGGTGGGCGGAATAGCTCGCTATGCACCATATCGCCAGCGAGGTCTACATCTTCGATGTAGCGACCGAGCGACATACCCCATCCCTTCTGGTGTGAGTAGGTGTGGTTGCCCACCTTGTGGCCACGCTCCAGAATCATACGATAGAGGTCAGGATATAGCTCGACATTCTTGCCCAAAACGAAGAATGTCGCCTTGGCATCGTAGCGGTCGAGGGTTGCGAGTATCCACTCGGTAACGCCAGGCGTGGGACCATCATCGAAGGTTAGGTACAAACCTTCGGGGTCGTCGATGCTCCAAACCATCTCGGGATAGATGCGCTTTAGTATGCCTGGGACCTTGATTCTCATTCGCTGTATCGTTTTCGCCACAAAAGTAACTTTTTTTTCTTAATTCTAAAAAATATCGTTACCTTTGTGTTAAATAGTTCCTAATTTTTAGAACCTCCGTTTAGTATAATTTTTGCAAAATATACAATTATGAAACGCATACTATCACTTCTTATTGTTGCGGTCGCACTTGTTATCGCTGGCTGCACCACACGCTCGACCGTGCCCAACAAGACCACGGCGGGCAAGAGCTACGATATGTTTATTCTCGCCTCTGACGACCTTTGGCAGGGCGACCTACGCTTTGCCGTATGCGATGCCTTGGAGGCTGATGCTCCGGGACTTACACGCCCTGAGGGCTACTTCAACATCGTAGATTGGCGCAACCCCGACAACGCCACCGCCGTAGACCTTAAGTATGGCAATATTCTGAAGTTGGCAGTTGAGCCAACGATTGTCGAGCCCATATTCAGTGTGGCGCAAAATGTCTATGCCCGCCCTCAGACTATCGTTACGGCAAAGGCCGCTTCGGCAGAGGCTCTATCGTCGTTCATCACCGATAATGCCGCCACCCTACGCCAAATCTTCGAGGAGGCAGAGCGCACACGCAGCAACGCCTATTATAGCGGTGGCGCTGCCGAGTTGCTGATGGAGGATTTTAAGAGCCATACGGGCTATGAGATGCTTATCCCCTCGAACTTCTACAAGGCTAATACGCTCGATAAGAGCCTATTGTGGTATATCCGCGACTATAAGAACAAGGCGCAGTATATCTTCGCCTTTGAGTACCCCTACACCGATGCCGAGGACTTTACCCCCGAGTGGCTGATGCGCACACTCGATAATAAGCTCTCGACAATCTCGAGCAAGGGTGCTGTGGGCTCATATATGGGCGTTAATGAGAATGGCCCTGCCGTAGTTACCGAGCAGACTATTGCAGGAAAGAGGTGGTATGAGTTGCGTGGCTGGTGGGAGGTCAACAACGACTTTATGGGTGGTCCATTCGTTAGTTACTCGACACTCGACGAAACGACAAACGAGATAACAACGATTATGTTTGCGCTCTACGCCCCCGAGGAGGGTCAGCGTAACCCATTGCGCGAACTCGAGCACCTTATATATACTATTAAATAGAGTTGTTAGTTATTAGTTTTTAGTTGTTAGAAAACTTCCGCTGAAAAACATTTTAACCCATTTTAACTCATAGTAACTCATTTTAACTCACTTAATAGAGCGTACAAAGAGAATTTAGGGAATTTAAGGAATTTAGTGAACTTAAGGTGATAGCTATCTCCTTATCACTAAACTCCCTACTCTCCTTAAACTCCTTTATCAGATACTTAGGTTTATGAGAATCCAACATATTATTTCGCTACTTATCGTAGCCCTACTTTTCGTTGCGTGTGGCAAGGAGCCGACACCCGAACCCAAACCTGAGCCCGAGCCCGACCCTGTGCCTGAGGGCATTGTTTTCGAGGCTAACTATTCAAGTGGCGCTTACTATGGCGACCAATACTCGCCAGGTGTCGATAACTACTTTATCTCGCTATCGGACAACGGCTTCGATGAGAATGGCTATATCAAGCCCAACTCCACCTACTATCGTTTGGACCTCTACGCACCTAAGTACGATGGCGAGTGGCAGGAGTATATGCCATTGCCCGTGGGCGAATATCACTTCGATGCCGAAAACAGCCTTAGGGAGTGGACATTTGCGGCCGACTATTCGGAGTATGTCAAGACCAACGACACCGAAGTAAACGCCAAGCTAAGATTTGAGTCGGGCACCCTTGTCGTTGGCGAGGATAAAACCACCCTTACCGTCGTTGTCGAGGGCGAGACCCACACCGTAACATTTTCGGGCGACCATATTATCGGCAATGTAGCACCCAAGCCTATGGAGGGCAAGGAGCTAAATATCACACACGCCTACGCCGTCTACTATGGCACTAAGTTTACGCCCAATGCCGATAACTTCTACCTATATTTAAGTGATAAGGGGCTTGATGAGGCGGGCTTTGAGCAGGCAGGTGGCACCTACTACACCTTCGACCTATATACCGAGTGCGTCGACGATATGGCACTACCCTACGCCACCTACGCTTGGGACGATAAAGATACGCTTGCAGCAGGTACTATTAGCGCCTACTACACCAAATACTATCGCTACAACGACGAGGGCACAGGTTTCGCCGAGAGCGCCTACCCCACCGAGGCAACGCTGACCGTTACTGAGCAAGGCATCGAGGCTGAGGTATGGTTTGACGAGGCAAAGCACACCCTACACTTTGAGGGTATTGCCACGGTTTACGAAGCGCCCAAAGAGGAATAAACGAAGAAAAGCAACAAATTATTTGGATTTTTAACCAAATTAACATATCTTTGTATAATCGCAAAACAGAGAATACCTGTTAGGTGTAGAATCTATTATAAACTATAAAATTTAACACTATGAGAATTAAACATTTACTCTATCTTTTGCTTGCATTGCCTTTGGCATTTGTAGCATGTAATGACCCCGAGGAGCCTGCACCCGAGAAGGAGCCTGTATTGACACTTACATCGGAGGCAACGATGAACTTCCCCGCCGAGGGTGGCGAGGGTGTTATTACCTACATTGGCGAGATTAAGGAGGTTACTCGCAATTTCCCCGTGCCTGCAGCATCTATTGAAGTATATTGTGAGGCAGATTGGGTAACCGATTTCACTGTTGACGAGAGCATCAAGTTTACAGTTTTGGCAAACGAGGGCGATGCTCGTGAGACTGAGATTGTTGTGAAATTTGGTGGCGATGAGGCATTCAAGGTTGC
Source organism: Alistipes sp. (assembly GCA_017465575.1). Lineage (GTDB taxonomy): Bacteria > Bacteroidota > Bacteroidia > Bacteroidales > Rikenellaceae > Alistipes. The sequence goes on from JAFTVX010000011.1 coordinate 18,444, forward strand.
TGTAAAACAGGCTGCTAAGGGCGAGGAGCCCGAGCCAGAGCCCGAATATGTAATGGATGTAGAGTTGGCTGCGGCTATGCGTATCCCCAGCTCTGAGGTAGAATTGGCAGATAACAACTTCGTATTGTTTATGACCGACGATGCAGAGAATATTGAGCTTGGTATCGTGTTGGTTGGCGCCGAGGGCGAGACTATTCTTCAGGCTGGCGACTATGTAAGCGAGGATGGCTCATTTATGGCCGATGGTTGCGAGTTATACATTTGGGAGCCTGAGGGATACTACCGCTTTAGCGATGGCGCAGCTACCGTAGCGCTTGACGGTGAGACTTATTCACTCGACATCGAGCTTTTGAGCGAGGACGAGGAGCTCTTCCACTTCACTTTCGAGGGTCCTATTCTCGACATGGTTCCTGCCGAGAAGCCTGAGCCTGAGGTATTTGTTCCCGTAAAGGTGGAGGCTTGTCGCGAGGCTGACTGGGCTACTGGTAACTTCGAGCTTGACCTCTATATCAACGAAGAGCAGTATCACTCGCTTGATATGCAGGATATGAGCAACTTCCCCAACAATGACTACCTCACAGCTGGCAACTACTCTTACGAGGACGGCTCTATCACCTCTTGGTCAAATATCATCTACAAGGTAGAGACTGGCGAGGGCGCATACCTCACAGCGGCTGAGATTGAGCTTACTCACAACGAGGATGGCACATCGACAATCAAGGGTTACTTTGAGTCGGAGTATGGCCAGCACTTCGATATCGACTGGACAGGCGTTATTGCAGGCTTCAACTTCGCAAAAGAGGAGCCCGGCGAGACTGTTGAGTTCAACGCTTCATTCTTCGGTGGTACTCACTACAATGTAGGCAACCACAACTACTACATCGTTCTCTCGAATGTTGAGGCAGATGGCACAGGCGCTATCGATGGTGGTATCTACTACTACTTCGATATCTACTCAGACGAGGTTAACGACGACCTTACAGTACCTAATGGTGTATACACATTTGACTTAAACAATAGCTACGCTTCGGGCACATTCTCTGAGGAGTATGGCTACGGCATGACATTTACTGGCACTACTCCCACATGGTATCTCTACGACGAGGGTAGCAAGGTAACTGTTTCGGATAATAAGATTGTTGCCGAGCTCATTTTGACCGATGGCACCAAGCATGTTGTAACATACGAGGGTAGCACATCACTCTCTGAGGCTGGTGGCGATGGTCTTACCGAGGATATGGAGATCAATGCTACCGGTTGGGATGTAAGCGTTGAGTACTATGGTCAGTTCTACTCAGATCCTACCGACAACTGGTATATCAACATCTTTGAGGATGCCGATACTGGCAACGGCGGTTGGTTTGTTCTCGACCTCTTGGCAGACTACGCTACATCAGTAGACCACAGCGGTACATTCACCGGTGCAGACACCATGGAGGTTAACACCTTCATGCCTGGCTATATCGAAGATGGTTACTTGGCTGGTACCTGGTATGCTGAGCTTGAGGATGGCGAGATATCTGGCAAGATGGTTCCTATCTGCGGTGGCACCATCACCGTAACCTTGAACGGCGACGGTACCGAGACCTACACATTTGATTGCGAGGACGACCAGGGCTACAAGATTACTGGTTCGGTAACTGCTAATCCTTACTCAAGTGGTTATGCACTTAGCAAGGGTGCGCAGCCTAAGGCTAAGTCGTACACAATGCAGCTTCCTAAAAGCGTTGTTCGCTAAATAAATTATAGGTTAATGTTGGGCCGACCGAGAATTGTTCTCGGTCGGTCTTTTTTGTTGAGGGAGGGGGGGTAAAGACCACAGAGACCGAAGGGAATGTAGGGAATGTAGGGAATGTAGGGAATGTAGGGCTTAGGGATAAATGTCGGTAGCGCTTCCCTAACCTCACTAAATTCCCTGATTTCCTAAATTCTCTATTGACTGTGCTTTGCCCTCTTTGCTCTTTAAGCTTTTTTTTGTATCTTTGTACCAAAGATAATAAAATTGACTATGAAGCTTCTTTTTGCAATTATAGCGCTCATTTGCGTGGCGTGCAACGGACACAAAGAGTCTCCACAGCCCCAGTACGATGTAAACTTCAAGGCCACATGCCTTGCGGGCACCTATCACGGCACAGAGTACTCCCAGGCCTACAACTACAATATCGTGCTCTCGGATGCCAATGCCGATAGCGACTCTTTTGCACCCAACGCCTCGTACTACTACTTCGAGATTTACAGCGACATCTACAGCGAGGGTGGCGAATATGTCGACCTTCCCGTAGCGAGTGGCACATCGAGGCAGTATCGCTACGACCAATACAGCCAGCAGCGCAGTGGCTTCTTCGCTGCCGAGAACAGCTACGCCATATTCACCGACAACGAGGGTATACCCACAACCGTTCGCTACTCAGGAGGCACACTCACCCTCAAGCGTAGCGGCTCAGGCGTAGATATTGTAGCAGAGCTTGTGATGAAGGATGGCTCAACGCACTGCGTGAACTACTCTGGCGAGCGTGCTTTCCGCAACCTCAACAACAAGCCTTACAGCACACTCGGCAACGACATTGAGCTAAATCTCAGCAACATAGCGCTCTACAAAGAGGAGTTGGGCGAGTATATCTCAGGTGTCAACTACCACTACATTATGCTATCTGAAGATGTAGCGTTCGAAGATGGCAAGACCATAATTTTAGAGTTGCTTGTGCCTTCGCATAGCACGACGCTCTACGGCAGCTACAACGCCTTGGAGAGTAGCGACAACTACTACCATAATTACCACTACACCTACTTCCCTGGCGCCATTGAGCAGGAGGCACTGCGTGGCGCATGGTATATCGAGTTGGTGGGTGGCTCGGTAGGCTCAACCATGGCACCTATCATGAGTGGCAAGATAAATATCTCGAAGGGCGATGAAGGCTCGACAATCTTCGGGTTTGACTGCTCGGACGATGCAGGACACAAGATTTCGGGCACGGTAACCACCTCAGAGGCGCTATAACAGATAGCGAGAAACAAGAAATTTTCTACAATTTTATTTCGCATTTCGAAAAATATATATATATTTGCACTATTGGAGTGTAGTGTGCGTGTTCAGATGTTTTTAGGCAGAGCGCTACCCCACCCCCAAGTAAGATATTTAACAACCTAATAAACAACAAAATTTTATGAAAAAGTTTTTCTATTTCTTGCTTGCATTGCCTTTGGCATTTGTAGCATGTAATGATCCCGAGGAGCCCAAACCTGCTCAGAAGGATCCCGTATTGAATGTTACCGAGACCACTCTCGACTTCGGTGCTGAGGGTGCTGAGGGTACTATCCACTACGCTGTTGAGAATGCAGTTGAGGGTACAGATGTTACCGCTACTTGCGCAGCTGAGTGGGTGTCAGACCTTACTGTTGCTGAGAACATCACCTTCATTGTTGAGGCTAACGAGGGCGAGGCTCGCGAGACCACTATCGTAGTTGCTTATGGCGACCTCTCTAAGAGCGTTGCTGTTAAGCAGGCTGCTAAGGGCGAGGAGCCTACTCCTACCACCCCCGTATTCGAGGCTGTAACTGCTGAGGTTGAGTACGAGTGGAATGTAACCATGGGTGAGGTAGAGTACAAGCTCGAGAACCCCATCGAGGGCGTTGAGGTTAAGGCTAAGGCTGGCGCAAGCTGGATTTCACAGGTTCAGGTTAAGGAGGGCAAGATTCAGTTCGCCATGACCGAGAATATGGGCGATGCTCGCGAGGGTAAGATTACCGCTGAGTACGGTATGTTGCCCGCTATCGAGTTCACCGTTAAGCAGGGTGCTTATGTTGCTCCCGACCCCGTTTTGACCGTTACCGAGACTGAGGTTGAGATTTTGCCCGAGGGTGGCGAGAGCTCATTTACCTACACTCTTGAGAACCCCGTTGAGGGCGTTGAGCTTGAGGTTGTGGCTGATGTAGATTGGATTTCTGGTCTTGCTGCTGCTGATGGCGTTGTATCGTTCACCGTTGCTGCTAACGAGGGCGATGTTCGTCAGGGCTATATCACCCTTACCTATGGTGAGCTTCAGGCAGAGGTTGCTGTTAAGCAGTACTTCCCCGGCTACGACCCCGATATGACTTACGGTGTTATGAAGCTTAACTATGCTAAGGCTCAGGTAGGTCAGAACAACACTTGGGATCTCATCTTCTTTGAGAGCGTTGAGAACCTTAGCGACGAGGTAATGACCCGTATCACTGTTCAGCTTCCTAAGGCTAACAATATGTACATTCCCAACGGCTCATATAGCTCGGAGGATGGCTCTATCCTTCTTCAGACCAACTCTGAGGATACCAGCCACAATAGCTACTTCCGTTACAACTCTGTAGCACAGATTATGCAGGCTTGTGAGCTCGATGTTGAGGTTAATACCGAGGCTTGCACCGCTAAGTTCTCTGGCTCTATCACCGTAGCAGGTGCTATTTACAGCTTCGAGTGGGACGGTCCCGTTGATGGCTTTATGTACGAGGAGATTGGCGAGGATGGTATCACCGAGTGGAAGAACTGGTATATGTATAGCCAGTGGAGCAGCAACAAGTGCTCATGTGTTAAGGCTAACTCTGCTGAGGGCGTTAACATCAACCTCTTTGTTACCAACAATGTTGACCCCATCGCACAGGGTCTTGGCGAGGGTACTTATGTAGTTGATGTTTGGAACTCTACTGCTGACCGCTTCATCGAGGGTGGTGAGAACGGTGGTTCTAAGATTAACGGCGTAACCATTGAGCTTGGTGGTACAATGACCGTTGAGCATGTAGGCGACAACTACCGCATCACTATCGACTTCGTTGATACCAATGGCAACGAGTACAAGGGTACTTACGAGGGTGCACTTCCCTTCACAAGCTACACCGACTTGTAGTAGATAGTATCCTCGATACTTTCAGGCGACTCAATTGGGTCGCCTTTTTTTGTGGTTATGTGGTAGTAATTGCAAAAAGTTTTATATCTTTGTAGTGGTGAACTATGTTTTTCGGAAACAAATAATTACAAAACAAGTTTTCTTACACTATGAAAAAGCTTTTCTATCTATTGATTGCTCTGCCCCTATTGTTTGTCGCTTGCGACAACAGGGAGCCCTCGCCCTACGAGCCTATTGTGCGCTCATTAGAGCTCACCTCTGAGGCCGAAATGAACTTTGACGCCGAGGGTGGCAATGGCACAATCAACTATCTCTACACGCCGGGCGCAATTACCGGTAACGAGGGCATTGAGTCTGAAGTCACATCACTCACAATTAAGTGCGATGCCGACTGGATTGAGGTTGCCGAGGAAGTTATGCTCAGTGAGCCCATAGAATTTACCGTCTTGGCAAACAATAGCACAGCAAGCCGCAAGGCAACTATCACAGCATCAATCGACCACCTCTCGTTTGAGGTTACCGTAAAGCAGGCAGCAGCTTCAGACACCCCCGAGCCCGAGCCTTCGTTCGAGGGTTGGGGCATCATCGGCACTATGAACGAGTGGAGTGTGGCAAATGCTATCGTTATGGAGGAGGCGAATGGCTACTATGTGGCTAATGCTGTTGAGCTTGCGACAAGCGACAAGTTCAAGTTCATCAAGGATGGCGACAACGCACAGAATCGTGGTGGCAACGGTCAAGCTGCCGACCCCGACTACTACTATACAGCGCAGTTGTGGGGCAGCGACATCTATGTTAGCGAGGCTGGCACCTACGACATCTACCTAAACAAGGCGGAGAACACCTACTACATTATGAGCGAGGGTAAGTCACCCGCCGAGGCTCTTGAGCCCCTTGTACCTGGTGAGGATTTGTATGAGGCATATGGCAACTTCGAGGGCGACAAAGCACGCCTCACAGCCGAGAAGAAGTACTATGTTGCTAAGGGCGTTAAGTTCAATGCAACGACTGCCGAGTTCGATATTCGTGTAAACGAGAACGAGAAGGTGTTTGGCGCAAAGGAGGATGCCACCTATGCCGTAGAGGAGCAGATTGCTGTGGCCGAGGGCGATACAAAGATTAAGGTGGCGGTAGAGGCCGACAAGGAGTACGACATCTACTACCGTAGCGACATATCAAGCGTATGGCTTATGCCCGCAGGTGTAAAACCCCTTATCTGGGAGGAGGTAACAGGCGTTGCATTCTCAACGACCAACTTCGCAATCAATATGAAGGCCGAGGGCTTGGAGTTTTACTTCGACTTCAACTGCGGCGTTGCAGCCGAGAACGACATCATTCCCGAGGCTATATACTATGTAAACGACGAGAACAATAGCGGCTTCAACTTCAACCTTGAGAACGAGTATGACATCCGCATCGATGGCGTAAAGAGCAAGCTCAAAGATGGCACGATGACAATTAAGCATATCTCGGGTGGCTACGACATCACAATCGATGTAGAGAGCATCCACAACCACAAAATTAAGGCGCACTATGCCGGTCCTATTGGCGAGATTACGATTATGGGTCGCCCCATTACCAATCCCGAATAGGCGGAATAGTCAAAAATTAGATAATATAGGGACTGCCAATAATTTTGGTAGTCCCTAAATTATTTGTATCTTTGTGAAAACGATAACTCAAAACCAGATGATTAAGAAAGTCATTGGCATAGGTAACGCGCTTACCGATATGCTTGTAAACCTCTCGTCGGACTCTGTTTTGGCCGACTACGAGCTAAAGAAGGGCTCGATGAGCCTTGTTGATAGCCAACTCCAAACCGACATCTCGAAATCTGTTGCAGGCTGCCCCTACTCGCTGTCGTTGGGTGGCTCTGCGGGCAACACTATACGCGCTATGGCACGCCTCGGCACACATACTGGCTTTATCGGCAAGGTGGGCTACGATACTACGGGCGAGTTCTACGAACAGGCACTGCGTAATATCGGTGTCGAGCCATATATCTTGCACTCTAAGTCGAAGTCGGGCAAGTGTGTAGCGCTGGTATCTCCCGATGGCGAGCGCACATTCGTTACGCACCTTGGTGCTGCTATGGACCTTCAGGCCGACGACATCGACGGCACAATCTTCGACGACTACGACTGCCTATATATCGAGGGCTACCTTGTTCAGGACCACGACCTTATACGCACGGCCGTAAGGCTTGCCAAGGAGCACGGCTTGAAGGTAGCTATCGACCTTGCATCGTTCAATGTTGTCGAGGAGAACCGCGAGTTTTTGCAGGAGATAGTCGAGAAGTATGTCGACATTATCTTTGCCAACGAGGAGGAGGCTCACGCCTTTACTGGCAAGGAGAGCTCGGAGGAAGCGCTCGACATTATCGCCGAGAAGTGCGAGTTGGCTGTTGTTAAGATTGGCAAGCGAGGCACGCTTATCCGCCGTGGCGAGGAGCGTGTGCATGTCGGCATTATGGCTGCAGCCAAGCGTGTCGACACCACGGGTGCTGGCGACTTCTATGCCGCAGGCTTCCTTTCGGGACTTGCCGAGGGTCTCAACCTTCGCCAGTGCGGCACGCTGGGTGCTATTACCGCGGGCAAGGTTATCGAGGTTGTAGGCACCACCTTTGGCGAGGATGTATGGCGCGAAATCTTCCGCCTCCGCGAAAGGGTTAGGGCAGATAAGTATCTATTCTAAGGGAGGTTAGGCGCCAATAAAGAGAAAGCCCGAATGGAATATACTAAGCGTATTTCCCATTCGGGCTTTGAAGTGAGGCATCGAAGGATGACCCCTTTTCACAAGAGATTACTTATTGATAGTCAACTTAGCACCCTCACCATTAGTCTTTACCTGAAGGTTAGCGCCCTCAGATACGGTGATGTTAGCCTCCTCAACCTTCTTAGCACCAGCAACCTTAAGGGTATTCTTGCCTACCTTAGAGTTTGGATCAATGTTCTTGAGAGGCTCCTTGTTAACATTGAACTGGCTCTCCTTCTTTGCATCAGCAGAGATTGAAAGGTTAGAAGAGTTGGTCACCTTAACATTTGACTCAACAGCCTCAACAACCTTCTCAGCAACCTCAACCTTCTCAGCCTTCTCAGCCTTAACAACGGGAGCAGCGGGTGCCTCCTCTACGACAACCTCCTCAACTGCTACATCCTCAGCCTCCTCAGCCTTAGGCTGCTCGCCACCGCAAGCTACCAACGACATTGCAGCGAACAATACTGCAAACGAAAAAATCTTCTTCATAGTTAAAAAATATTAATTGGTTAAAAGTTTCTCGATAGACAAATATACGACGATTATCGTTTATTTCCAAATTTTCGTGCACCACTCTTAGTCGCTCCACCTATCTTTCTTGGTTTTACCGAGGGTTTGCCCCCTTTTCTGCGCTCCGCTTCGGGGAGTGTGCCACCAAAGAAATATGCCTTCTGTCGGCGCTTATCCTCCTGAGAACGAGCCACATAAACCTTCTCGCCAGTATAGGGGTTCTCGCCCATATAGAACATAACAGACGACAAAGTCATCGGCGTAGGCGTAAGGTCTTGCACCTGCTCAAGGTTGAAGTGTAGCTTGCCCAACACCTTGTCGGCCAAGGCACGCATATCGCTCTCCTCGCAACCGGGGTGCGACGATATAAAGTAGGGAATAAGTTGATACTTCAAACCCTCTCTACGGCACAGCGTATTGAATCGGCTGTTTAGGCGTTCAAAGAGTTCGAACGAGGGCTTACGCATAAGCTTCAATACCCTATCTTCGGTATGCTCAGGCGCCACCTTCAAACGACCCGAGGTGTGGTACTTAACAACAGTTTCGAAGTACGGCGAGTCGTCGAAGAGGTCGTAGCGTATGCCACTGCCGATAAATGCCTTTTTCACACCCTTCATCTCGCGTATCTTGCGGTAGAGGTCAATAAGGGCCGAGTGGTCGTTGTTCATATTGGGGCAGAGCTTGGGGTGTAGGCACGATGGGCGCTTACACTTTTTGCACATATCCTCGTTACGACCACGCATACGATACATATTTGCCGAGGGCGCACCGATGTCCGAAATATAGCCCTTGAAGTCGGGCATCGCCACCACACGCTTCACCTCGTCGAGGATAGAGCGCTCGGAGCGAGAGTTGATAAACTTGCCCTGATGTGCCGAGATGGTGCAGAACGAGCAGCCACCAAAGCAACCACGGTGGATATTTATCGAGTGCTTAATCATCTCCCACGCAGGGATGTCGCCCTTGCCATTGTAGCGGGGGTGGGGCGCTCGCTCATACGGTAGGTCGAACGAGTGGTCGAGCTCCTCGGTTGTGAGTGTCTCGTGGGGCGGTGTGATAACGACATACTTATCATCAACCTGCTCAACGAGCGTTGTGTTGCACTCCATCATATTGCTAAGTTGCTCGATATGGCAGAAGTTCTCGCCAAACTTATGCTTATCAGCCTCGCACTCCTCGAAGGAGTTAAGCACGATGGTCTTACCATTATACAAGCGCTCTACATACTCCTTATCGGCCACAAATCCCACCTGTCGCAGACCACGCAACAGTTTCATATTAAAGCCATTACGCAGACTCTTTGCCACCTCGCGGATAGGCTTGTCGCCCATACCATAGACCAACAAGTCGGCACCCGATGTTGCCAACACCGAGCGCTGAAGTCTATTCGACCAATAGTCGTAGTGGGTCAAACGGCGCAACGATGCCTCGATGCCACCCACGACAACGGGGGTGTGGGGATATAGGCGTTTGAGAATCTTGGTATAGGTATCAATCGCGCGGTCGGGGCGGAAGCCAGCCTTGCCACCAGGGGTGTAGGCATCGTTGGAACGAAGGCGCAGGTTAGCAGTATAGTGGTTTACCATCGAGTCCATAGCGCCCGCCGAGACAGCGAAGAAGAGGCGTGGTTTGCCCAACTTCGTAAAGTCACGCAGGTCGTCACGCCAGTTGGGCTGAGGCACGATAGCCACACGGTAGCCCTCTGCCTCCAATATACGGCCGATAACAGCAGGACCAAATGCCGGGTGGTCGATATAGGCATCGCCCGAGAAGATGATAACATCCAACTCGTCCCAGCCACGGGCACGCACCTCCTTAAGTGTTGTTGGCAAAAACATAGGATAAAGGGGTAAGGGATATTCTATATTTCGTCTATATTAAGTCCAACCGAGTCGGTATAGGTCTCCCACTTCTGCAACACCGCCTTCAAATCCTCGGGCAATTCGGACTCAAACTGCACATACTTGCCTGTTGTAGGATGCTCGAAGCCGAGGGCGCGGGCGTGCAACGACTGGCGAGGGATAAGCTTGAAGCAGTTCTCGATAAACTGCTTATACTTCATAAAAGTCGTACCCTTAAGGATGCGGTCGCCACCATAGCGCTCGTCATTAAACAAGGGGTGGCCCTGCCACGACATATGCACACGAATCTGGTGCGTACGGCCAGTCTCCAATCGGCACTCCACAAGCGTAACATAGCCATAACGGCGCAACACCTTGTAGTGGGTTACGGCATGCTTACCATCGGAGCCATCGGCAAAGACATACATCTGCAATCTATCCTTGGGGCTACGGCCGATATTTCCCGTAATCGTGCCCTCATCCTCAGCGATATTGCCCCAGACGAGTGCCACATAGCGACGATAGATGGTATGGTCAAAAAATTGCTTGGCAAGCGAGGCGTGTGCCTTCTCGTTCTTGGCTACAACCAACAGACCCGAGGTATCCTTGTCGATACGATGCACCAAGCCTGCACGGGCATTGCCCTCGGAGAACATCGGCAGATTTTGAAGGTGGTACGACAGCGCATGCACAAGCGTACCGCTATGGTTGCCCACGCCAGGGTGAACGACCATACCTGCCTCCTTGTTTACCACGATAATATCATCATCTTCGTAGACGATGTTAAGCGGAATATTCTCGGGCACAATCTCCTCCTTACGGCGGGGATAGGGCAAGACGATAGATATCTGATCGAGAGGTTTTACCTTGTAGCTCGACTTCTGTGGCTTGCCGTTAACGAGGACATTTTTGCCGTCGGCAGCCGCCTGAATACGGTTGCGCGAGGTGTGCTCAAGGCGTATTGTTAGGTACTTATCGAGGCGCATCATCGACTGCCCCTTGTCGACCGTAACGGAGAAGTGCTCATACATCTCATCGCCCTCTTCCGAGCTATCCTGCTCCAAGAGGTCGATATCGTCGGTTAGGCGCTCGTCGAGCGTTGCGCTAATATTCTCTGTCATAAACTTTTAAGTAGGGTTATTTTACTCCTCGCTCTTTGCAGCCTCCTCCTCGGCGGCAAGTTCAGCCTCACGCTGTGCCTCCTCCTCACGGCGCTTCTTCTCGTAAGCGCGAGCATCACGGTCCGAAATCTTCGTCAGCGAGTCGACAAGATGCTTGTCGCACGACATATAGAGCGTAATCTCCGAGCCTCGCTGTGCTCCAGCGCTCTGGTGCAACGACTGCTTATAGACCTTTGCCTCACGGCGCTGCTTAAAGTCAGTAACCGTAGCATCGTAGACCACCTCTTTGATATTTAGGCCACGATCCCACACCGTGCTCTTGGCCTGCGATAGGCGCATACCGACCAAGCGAGGAACAACGGTATACTGCTCGTCGCGGCGATAGGTAACGCTCAGCGTAACACCCGTAGCGAAGGGCACCTTTGTCGCTGTCGAGGGCGATATCTCGCGACCCTCAATCGACTGACGCACAACATAGTCCGTAGATGTTAGGTTGGGCTCGTAGTTGAGCTTCTCGATAGTCAATCCCGCACGCTCCAGCTGGTTGAGTGCCTGGCGCAAGGTCTGCTTCGCAACATACGGAACATCTACCATACGGCGGTTGTAGGCGTTAATCGTAACATAGATTTTACGACCAGGCTTCACCGTTACGGTACGCTTTGTCGAGAGTTTAGGCAACTGGTCGACAACCACACCACCCGCAACATCGGAGTCGAAGACCGAGTCACGCACAACAATCTCGAGGCCCTCACGCTTGGCGTGGGCTCGCACATCATCTACCGACATACCGAGGTAGTTGGGCACAGCGATGGTGTTGCCGTGGCGTGTGCCGATTTTAAGACCTATATAGAGCGCAATAATTAGCGCAATGCCCACAAGGCCGATAAGGATTATGTGGCTTATGATATGGTGGCGTTCGTAGAACGACTTAACACCCTCTTTTGCTTTTGCTTTGGTCTTCGCCATACTCTTTTTCTCTTTCTCTTTTGTTTCTTTCGTTGGTTGCTCAACCTTAACTTCGGGTTTCTGTTCAACCTTGGGTTCGGGTTTTGGCTCAAACTTAACTTCGGGCTTAGGTTCGGGTTTTGGCTCGGGCGCTACAACAACCACGGGCTGTGGCTCTGTCTTGGGTTTGGGCGCCGCCACCACTCGCTTCTCGCGCACCACAGCGTTATAGTGCGTATCACGCTCGATGGGCACAAAACCTGCACCACGCACCAAATCCTCCAACTCCGCAACACTCATCGAGGGTTTCTCATCTGCACCCGCCATCGAGTAAATCTTTGTCGAGTCGTCAATCGTTCCGTCGATATCATCTGCTCCAAACGCCAATGCCATCTCGGTTGTGGGCTTGCCGTTGGCCACCCAGTATGCCTTGATATGCGGAATGTTGTCGAGGAAGATACGGCTCATAGCAATCATTCGCATATCCTCCTCCACCGAGCACTCGCCAATCTCGGACATACGATTGTTGCGGCTACGATACTTCAACGGAATAAAGGCATCGAAGCCCGGCGCTTCATCTTGCAAGCGGCGCAGACGATCGAGGTGGTCGACACGCTGTTCGATGGTCTCAATATGGCCGTAAAGCATTGTGCAGTTGGTAGGTATATCCATATTGTGGGCTGCACGATGCACCGCCAGCCACTCCTCCGACGAGCACTTATCGGGGCATATCTTCGCGCGCAACGCCTCGTCGAAAATCTCGGCACCACCGCCAGGTATTGCCTCCATGCCCGCCTCCTTCAATCGGCGCAGACCCTCAACGATAGAGATGCCTGCACGGCGTATCATATATAGAATTTCGACCGCCGTATATGCCTTAATCGCAACATCGGGTAACGCACCCTTAACACGGCGAATCATAGCGCAGTAGGTCTCCAAGTCGTGCTTGGGGTGGACGCCGCCAACGATATGTACCTCTGTGATGTCGCTACCCTGCATCTCGCGGGCACGAGCCTCGACATCGTCGAGCGACATAGTCCAAGCATCCGCATCGCCCTCACGACGACGAAACGAGCAGAACTCGCAATTGAAGAGGCAGATATTCGAGGGCTCGAGGTGGATATTGCGGTTGTAGTATACCTCGTCGCCACTCGCCTGACGCTTGCGCTCCACGGCCAACTCGCCGAGCAACCACAAAGGTGCTTCACGCCAGAGCCTTATGGCATCGGTGGTCGATAGGCGTTCGCCACGGCGCAACGAATCGGCTATTTGGTTGATACTCATCATTATTTCGGTGCTTTAACATAGACAAAAATGGCAATGATTGTAAAGATAATATTGGGAAGCCAAACACCCAACCACGGCTCCATTGAGCCACTAATTGCAATCTGCTCGAAGACACGGCCAAGCATGATATAGCTGAAACACAGGGCGATACCCAAACCGATGTGCATACCCAGACCACCACGCACCTTGCGCGACGAGAGGGCAACGCCAATCAGCGTAAGGATAAAGGTCGAGAAGGGGTAAGAGTAGCGTGCATGGCGCTCCACCTCGATAAGGTAGACATTGTCCGAGCCCTTACGGCGCTGATGGCCAAGGAAGTCGTTAAGCTCCTCGATGGTCATCGTCTTTACCAACGACTTAACCTCCGACAATTCGCGGGCATCGAGGTTGATAAGCGTATCGAGGTTACGATACTGCTTGTAGCCCAGCGAGCCATCCTCGGTACGCGAATAGATAACATAGCGGGGTGCTGTCCAGCGACCTGTCTCCTCGTCGAACGAGGCACTTGCAGCGTTCAGGGTCTCGACCATCTCCGAGCCCTCGTAGCGCTCCAAGGCAAAGAAGGGCACACGCTCGGTATTTGCCGAGTAGCCACGCACATAGGCAAATGTTCCTGGCTCAATCTGGCGATATACATGGTCCTCGTACATCACCCTTCGGTTCGACTTAATGTATTGACTCTCAAACGCAATGCTCACCTCTTGTGCCTCGGGAATAACCCAAAGACTTAAGATAAGACTACCTACGGCGATAATAAACGAGCCCATAAAGTAGGGCCACATCAATCGCCTGAAACTTACGCCACCCGACAGAATCGCCACAATCTCGGTCTGCATCGCCATCTTCGAGGTAAAGAAGATTACGGCAATAAAGGTAAAGAGCGAGGAGAACTGGTTGATAAAGTAGGGGATAAAGTTCAGATAGTAGTCGAAGGCAATGGCACGCCACGGCGCTTTGAGCTCCGTGAAGTCATCGACCTTCTCGACATAGTCAAACACCACGACGATGATGATAATCATCAGCAAACCAAAGATATAGGTCAGAAGGAACTTGCTAAGGATATATCTGTCGATAGTTCTAAAGCCAGGTATGGATAGTCTTGTTTTCAATTTTTTCTACTTTTTGTCTTACAATCTACGACCAAGTTTCTCGACCATCATCTCCTTCCACGGCTTAAAGTCGCCAGCGATGATATGTTTGCGTGCCTCGCCCACCAACCATAGGTAGAAGGCGGTGTTGTGCAACGATGCAATCTGTGCCGCAAGCATCTCCTTGCAGACGGTCAGGTGGTGGAGATAGGCCTTGGTATATTGGTGGTCGACAAACGCCACGCCATTGGGGTCGATAGGCGAAAAGTCGGTCTCCCACTTCTTGTTGCGGATATTGATAACGCCCTCCGATGTAAAGAGTTGACCATTGCGACCATTGCGCGTAGGCATCACGCAGTCGAACATATCGACACCTCGGTCGATGCCCTCGAGGATGTTAATCGGCGTGCCGACACCCATCAGGTAGCGGGGTCTATCCTCGGGCAACACGGCATTACATACCTCAATCATTGCGTACATAACCTCGGTAGGCTCACCTACGGCCAAGCCACCGATAGCATAGCCATCGGCATTGTACTGCAAGACATTGCGTGCAGCCCTCTCACGAAGGTCGGCATAGCCGCAACCCTGCACAATGGGGAAGAGGGCCTGATAGTGACCCCACTTGGGCTGTGTCTGGTGGTAGCGGTTGAAGCAGCGGTCGAGCCAGCGCTCGGTGAGTGCCAACGACTTTGCGGCATAGTCATACGGAGCATCGCCAGGAGGGCACTCGTCGAATGCCATCATAATATCGGCACCGATAGTACGCTCGGTATCGATAACGCTCTCGGGCGTAAAGATGTGGCGCGAGCCGTCGATATGCGACTGGAAGTGGCAACCATCCTCCTTGAGTTTACGGCAAGCAGCCAACGAAAATACCTGAAAGCCACCACTATCCGTAAGCATAGGCTTATCCCACGACGAGAAGCGATGCACGCCTCCCGCCTTCTCCAGAATATCCATTCCGGGGCGGAGGTAGAGGTGATAGGTGTTTGCCAAGATAATCTGGGCGTGCGCCTCGTTTAGGACATCACGATGAAAGATACCCTTCATCGCAGCCGCCGTACCGACTGGCATAAAGATAGGTGTCTCGATAGCGCCATGGTCGGTCTGGAGTAGACCTGCACGGGCCTTGCTACCCGTAGCGGTATGTTGTAAAGTAAATTCCATAATGTATATATAACGGCGTAAAGATAACTATTTTTTTGCTATTAACAATCGCCATACCCCATTTTTTCTGCACCCTATCTTGCTTTGCAAGAGATTTGTAAAATAATTCGTCGCCCACTAAAAATAATTGGCAATATATCATTGACTATTGCGAATTGTTTTGTATCTTTGTGCGATTATATACTTACATAGAGCGTATGCAATTTTTCGACAATATACTACTCCACTATGGCTGGCAGGGCATTGCACTTCTCGGGCTCTTTTTCATACTCTTTGCCGTGCAGTTCTACTACTATGCCATAGCCTACAACCGCATCTACAACTTTCGCCTTGTGCGCACGCTGAAGAAGCGATGCAGCGACCCTGGCGTCTCGGTCATCATAGCCCTTCGTGGCGAGAACGAATACTTCCTTAGCCACGAGTTACCCACCATCCTCTCGCAAGAGTACGACTACTACGAGGTGGTTGTGGTATATATCGGTGGCGATGCCGACTTCTATGGCGAGTTGCAGCGTATGCGTGAGACCTACCCTCACCTTCGCCTTACGAAGATGGGTGGCAACGAGCGCCTATACATCACCACCAAACAAGCTCTAAATGTGGGTATTAAGTCGGCGCAGTACGACAACTTCCTCTTTACGATGCCCGGTGCGCTACCCCGTTCCGAGCAGTGGGTAAAGGTGATGTCGCGAGGCTTTGAGCGAGGCATGGTTGTCGTAGGCCCCATGGTACCCGCCATCGAGGAGGCTGGCTTCCGCCCCACGCTGATGCGCCTTACCGAGCTACACCGTTCGCGCAACGCCTTTGCACAGGCCGTTTCGGGCCGATTCTACTGGGCACCGCGCAGCAACTTCGGCTTTACACGCAAACTCTACAACTCGACCCGTGGTTTCGACCACCTCAACCTCGACCTCGGCGAGAACGACCTCTATATGCAGGCTATCGCCAACCCTCGCCGTACCGCCGTGGTACTCTCACCCCATGCCGTAACCGTCGAGGAGCGACCCTCGGAGTGGCGTGATTGGTTGGAGGTTACGCGCTACAACGACACGACATTGGCCTACTACCCCACTCGCTACAAGACCTTCCGTAACTGGGAGCGTTACAGCCGACTGCTCTTCTTCCTTGTGGCACTTGTGGCACTTGTGGTATTGCCCACCGAGCTAAAGATTGGCGTGATGGTTGCTACCATCGTGCGTTACCTTATCGTGGTCTGGTCGTCGCGTCGTACCGCCCACAAACTTGGAGAGAACAACATCGCTTGGCGATATTGGATATATGACCTTATTGGCCCCGTGGTAGACCTCATCATCGAGCGTCGCCCGAGCCGCGAAACAGCATCTGCGTGGAGATAGAGGATTATATCGTAGCAACCGACCTACAACTTGTGGGGCTTGCTTCGGAGGGCGACCAACAGGCCTTCGAGCACCTCTTTGCGCGATATAGCGAGGCTATCCGCCGACTCTTTGAGCAGAGGCTTGGCGATAAGTCTACGGCGAGCGACCTACTGCAAGAGACCTTCATCAAGGTATACCTGCACTTGGCAAGCTACTCCGAGCGCTACACCTTTGGCCAATGGATATATACCATTGCTCGCAATACGCTGATTGACCACCTGCGCCGTCGCTCCGACGATATACCTATCGACGAGAGGTTTCGTGCGCCAGCAGCCTCAGCACCCAACCCTGAGGAGTCGGTGATTATCAACCAGAGCCGCACCCACTTTGAAGCGTCGCTTAACGAGCTCTCGGAGGAGTATCGTCGCATTATCGAGATGCGCTTTTTGGACGAGTACTCCTACGAGGAGATTGCCGAGAAGTTGGGCACACCACTCAACACCGTAAAGACGCAGATACGCCGTGCAAGAGCCGCCGTCTGCAAACTGATTTTAGAGAAGGAGGCGAAGTAGGCCGAGCCACCCAAACGACAACAGATAAGCAAGTTACCGCAACGATGAATAGCGAACTAATAAAGCGATATTTTCCCGAGATAAGCCCCAAGCAAGAGGAGCAGTTTGAGCGCCTCGGGGCGTTGTATGCCGACTGGAATAGCCGCATCAATGTTATCTCACGCAAGGATATGGAGCACCTCTACACGCGCCATATTCTCCACTCGTTGGCCATCGCCAAGGTATGCCAATACGAGGCAGGGGCTAAGGTGGCGGATATCGGCTGTGGCGGTGGCTTCCCCTCGGTGCCTTTGGCTATCCTCTTTCCCGAGGTTGAGTTCGTGGGTATCGACTCTATCGGCAAGAAGATTCGTGTTGTCGAGGGCGTTAAGGAGGGGGCTGAAATTGATAATTTGCGTGCCGTAAACTGCCGTGCCGAACAACTTGGCGAGAAGGTAGATTATGTCGTTTCGCGTGCCGTTACGGAGATGGCACGATTTGTGCCGTGGGCGTGGCAGCTTTTGCGCAAGGGCGAGCGAGGTACGCTCCCCAATGGTATCCTCTACCTCAAGGGTGGCGACTTAGCCGAGGAGTTGGCCGCAACGCGCAAGAGGTGGGATATTTACGAAATTTCGTCGATGTTCGACGATGAGTTTTTCGATACAAAGAGGGTGGTTTACACACCTTTCAAATAGGTTCGGATAGGCGAATAATGAGAAGTGTTGCAACAAGATTCCGAAACTTATAAATTTTAGACAATGAGCGAATTACGACATCTTAGCGAGGCGGAGTGTCAGGAGCTTACGGCACGCGGTTGCTATGCCGAAGATTGGGCGAAAGTGATGGTTTCGCACGACTTCGAGCCTAAGCAGTTGCGTGGTGTGCGTTTCGAAGGCGAAATCTCGATTGGCTCACGCACACGCATCTACGACTCGGCGATTGCCAACTACAATATCGGCGAGGATTGCTACATCGACGATGTGTTGCGCATGGAGTGTCGCCACCGCTCATCGTTTGGCGAGGGTGTCGGCGTGAGTGCCGTAAACGAGAATGGAGGTCGTACAGCCTACATCTATCGTGACCTTACGGCGCAGATTGCCTATATAATGACTATGATGCGCAACCGCCCCGAGGCCGTAGAGCGCATTATCGCAATGATTAAAGAGCGTGCCGAGGAGCATGCCTCAACCATTGGCAAGATTGGCAACCGCACGACGATTATCGGCTCACGCTTTATTCGTGAGGTGCTTTTCGAGGAGGATGTTACGATTGAGGGCGTTTCGCACTTGGAGAATGGCACGGTGGGTCGTGGCTCGTTGATGGGTGTAGATGTTCGTGCCAAGGAGTTTATACTCTCGGACGATGCTCGCGTGGAGGGTGCTTCGAGCTTGGAGCGATGCTTTGTCGGCGAGAAGACGGTGATAGCCAACGAGTTTACGGCTGTAGACACGCTATTTTTCGCCAACTGCCACTTGGAGAATGGCGAGGCAGCAGCGGTATTTGCAGGACCTTATACCGTGTCGCACCACAAGTCGTCGTTGCTGATTGCAGGAATCTTCTCGTTCTTCAACGCTGGTAGTGGCACCAACCAGTCGAACCACCTCTTTAAGAGTGGTGCGGTACATCAGGCGGTGCACCAGCGAGGTACGAAGTTCGGCAGTAGCGCCTATGTAATGTCGCCATCTATTGAGGGCCCCTATACCGTTGTTCTTGGTCGACATACGCGCCACCACGATACGCAGGATATGCCCTTCTCGTACCTTATCGAGGATGGCGGTCAGAGCTTGCTGATGCCGGGTCTTTCGCTTCGCAGCTATGGTACGGTACGCGATATTGCGAAGTGGAAGCAGCGTGATAAGCGAACGGTGAAGCGTGACAATATCCACTTTGCCGAGTTCAACCCCTTCTGCACGGGCAAGATGTTGCGTGGCGTGGATGCCCTAACCCGTATGCGCGAGGTAGACCCTGAGGCAAAGAGTTATACCTACAACCGCACGATTATTCGTGCCTCGATGCTCTCGCGTGGCATCAAGCTCTACAACAGCGCCATTGCCGCCTCGTTGGGCGTTATGCTCCGCGATGGCGACTACCGCAAGGCACAGTGCGACGGCACGGAGTGGATAGATGTAGCTGGCCAGTATCTGCCGTTGGGCGATGTGGAGCAGTTGCTCCGTGATATCGCCGAGGGCAACCTCTCGTTGGAGGGTATCAAAGCTCGCTTCGACGAGAAGATGGAGTTGTACGACGATATGGCAGCAGCCTACGCCTTCGACATCCTTGCTCGTCTGTTGGGTCATACGCCCGACGATAGGGAGTTGGCGGAGATTATCGCCACCTCGGACAATATTTTAGCGCGTATGCGCGAGGCTACGGATGCCGACCGTAGGCGTGACGAGGGCGAAGATATGATGGTGGGCTACGGCTACGACTTCCGCGACGAGAGAGAGAAGGTGGCAGACTTTAGAGCCACCAGATAAAAAGAGGAAATAAAATTAAAAACAACTTATTATACAAACTTAAAACTAACAAGGTTATGGAGAAAGTAAAAGTATTGATTATTGGTAGCGGCCCCGCTGGTTACACCGCTGCAATCTACACATCACGCGCTAACCTCTCACCCGTGGTTTACGAGGGTATCGAGCCCGGTGGTCAGCTCACCACAACTACCGAGATTGAGAACTTCCCCGGCTACCCCGAGGGCATCACTGGTTCGGCTATGATGGAGGATTTGAAGAAGCAGGCACAGCGCTTTGGTGCAGATGTTCGTCGTGGTATCATCACCGACCTCGACCTCTCGCAGCGCCCCTTCAAGGTTAAGGTTGACCACGAGCACGAGATTGAGGCTGAGGCTATCATCGTATCTACTGGTGCTTCGGCAAAGTACCTCGGCTTGGAGTCAGAGGCTAAGTTCCGTGGTATGGGTGTTAGCGCATGCGCTACTTGCGATGGCTTCTTCTATCGTAAGAAGGATGTAGCCGTTGTTGGTGGTGGTGACACCGCTTGCGAGGAGGCTACCTACCTTGCATCTATCTGCCGCAAGGTTTACCTTATCGTTCGTAAGAACTACTTGCGTGCTTCGAAGGCTATGCAGGAGCGTGTATTCAACACTCCCAACATCGAGGTATTGTTTGAGCACAACACCAAGGAGGTTTTGGGTGACGAGAACGGCGTAACTGGCGCACTTCTCTACCACAGCGAGACCAAGGAGGAGCGCACCATCGACATCATGGGCTTCTTCCTCGCTATCGGCCACAACCCCAACACCGAGTTCCTCAAGGGTCAGTTGGAGCTTGACGAGCAGAAGTACATCAAGGTTGTTCCTGGCACATCTAAGACATCTGTAGAGGGCGTATTTGCCGCTGGTGATGTTAAGGATCCCCACTACCGTCAGGCTATTACCGCCGCAGGTTCAGGCTGTATCGCAGCTCTCGACTGCGAGCGTTGGTTGCTTGCACAGAAGTAAGAATGGCATTTAGCGTAACCATACTTGGAAACGCTTCTGCTAAACCTACACCCACTCACCACCCATCGGCACAGGTCGTAAACCTCAACGAGCAATACTACCTTGTGGATGCGGGTGAGGGCGTACAACAGCAGCTCATAAGGCGCGGTATTAACCCACTGCGCCTTAGGGCTGTGTTTATTTCACACCTCCACGGCGACCACTGCTTCGGCATCTTCCCGCTAATCTCGACCCTCGGACTCTACGGCAAGCGTACACCCTTGGATATCTACGCACCAGCACC
Organism: Alistipes sp.; assembly: GCA_017465575.1. Classification (GTDB taxonomy): domain Bacteria; phylum Bacteroidota; class Bacteroidia; order Bacteroidales; family Rikenellaceae; genus Alistipes. The sequence goes on from JAFTVX010000011.1 coordinate 39,671, forward strand.
CTTTGGCGAGATTTTGGACTGCCACCTACGCTACTTCGACAAGGAGTTGCCTTACGATGTTGTGTGGCACGAGGTAGATACCACCAAGCACCAGATAGTTATGGAGAACAGCACCCTTGAGGTGTGGTCGGTGCCCTTGCGCCACCGCGTTCCCACATCGGGTTATCTGTTCAAGGAGAAGCAGCCGGGGCTAAATGTCGAGAAGTACAAAATCGAGAAGTATGGGCTCTCGATAGCCGAGATTGTAGCGGCCAAGCGTGGCGAGGATATCGTGCGCAATGGCGAGGTGATTGCCAACGGCGACATCACCTATATCCCCTACAAGGCACGCTCATACGCCTACCTCTCGGATACCAACTACTCGGCACGCGCAGCCGAGAGAGTACACGGCGTAGACCTTCTCTACCACGAAGCGACCTACTCGGCAGAACTTGGCTCGACAGCCAAGGAGCGTGGTCACTCGACCACGGCAGATGCGGCAAAAGTGGCAACAAAGGCGGAGGCTAAACGCCTTATTATCGGACACTTCTCATCACGATACAAGGAGCACGAAAAGCTATTGGAGGAGTGTCGCGAAATTTTCGAAAACAGCTATCTCGCCTCTGAGGGCGAGACATTCTACATTGAGGAAGTACGATGACCAAAGCCGAAATTCAGTTTGTCCGTTCGCTTGCCGATAAGCGCACGAGAGATGAGGAGCGATTGTTCGTTGCCGAGGGCAAGAAGCTTATCGACGAGATTGAGCAATCGACGCTCTCGATTCGTCGTATCTACACCACACGCCCCGACTTTCAGGGCGCAAATGTCGAGGTGGTAGATAGGAAGACGATGGAGCGCATCTCGCAACTAAAGACGGCATCCGATTCGTTGGCTATCGTCGAGCAACCTCGCCATAGGCTTGATATCAAAGCACTTAAAGGCAAGCTCACGCTGGCTCTTGATGGTGTGCAAAACCCCGGCAACCTCGGCACAATTATCCGTCTTGCCGACTGGTTTGGCATCGAGAATATCATCTGCTCCACGGAGTGCGCCGACCTCTTTAACCCCAAGGTTGTGCAGGCTACGATGGGCGCTATTTTGCGTGTTTCGGTTCACTACACACCATCACTCTCGACAATTTTGCACGATGCCTCGAAGAGTGGCTTGGCTATCTACGGCACACTTCTCGATGGCGAAAATATCTACTCCAAAGAGTTAACAAAAGAGGGCATTATCGTTATGGGCAACGAGGGCAGAGGCCTTAGCGACGAGTGCCGTAACGAGCTAACACACAAGCTCTTTATTCCACCCTACCCTGCCGATGCTCCGACTTCGGAGTCGCTTAATGTGGCAATGGCAACGGGCATCATTCTTGCCGAGTTCCGCCGCCCGAGGTAGGGGAAATGAGTTTTTAGTTTTTAGTTATTAGTTTTTAGACCATTAGGGTTTTTCTCCTATCGTCTTTTCGTCTTACTTGTCCTATCGTCTTAAAAATCTCTTTGCTCTCTAATGGGTTACGATGAGTTAAAATGGGTTAAAATGGGTTAAAATGCTTTTTCAGTGGAAGTTTTCTAAAAACTAATAACTAATAACTAAAAACTCTCTTTTCTCATTGCTTTACAAGCACTTTTTCTTATTATTTTTTGCAAGTTCTCTATCTTTTTCCTACATTTGTACTTTAATACTTAAAGTATGAGCAGATTAAAGATAGGAATTACCCAAGGTGACACCAATGGTGTAGGCTGGGAGATTATCCTCAAAATATTTTCCGACAATCGTCTTACCGAACTCTTCACGCCTGTGGTCTATGGCCATAGCGCTGCGGCGGCCTACTACCAGAAGCCTCTCAAGGCTTTGGAGTATGAGCCCGTAAAGTTCAATATTGTGGACTCAGCAGAGCGTGTACAGGTGGGCAGAGTAAACCTTGTGGAGTGCGGCAAGGAGATTTCGATTACGCCAGGTAAGCCCTCAAAGGTGGGTGGCGAGGCTGCGGCTATCGCCCTTCGCAAGGCTATCGACGACCTCAAAGATGGCGCTATCGATGCCCTCGTTACAGCGCCTATCGACAAGGAGATGATTCAGAGTGAGGAGTTCAACTACACGGGCCACACCGAGTTCCTTGCAAAGGAGCTTGACGGCACGCCGCTGATGATTATGACCTCGGAGCTTATGCGCGTAGGTCTAACGACGATTCACATCCCCGTATCGCGTGTTGCAGAGGCTCTCTCGAAGGAGCTTATCGTGGAGCGCATCGGTCAGATGAACGACTCTATGAAGCAGGACTTCGGCATTGTACGCCCCAAGGTTGCAGTCTTGGCACTCAACCCCCACGCTGGCGATGGTGGTCTCTTGGGCAAAGAGGAGGAGGAGATTATCAAGCCCGCCATTGTCGAGGCATACGAGAGTGGCATCCTCGCCTTTGGACCCTTTGCTGCCGATGGTTTCTTCGCCTCGGGCGCCTTCAAGCGCTACGACGCTATCTTGGCGATGTACCACGACCAGGGCTTGGCACCGTTTAAGACCCTAACACCCAATGGCGTGAACTTCACCGCCTCGCTCTCGGCTGTCCGCACATCTCCCGACCACGGCGTAGCATACGACATTGCTGGTCGCTGCATTGCCGACGAGAGCTCGATGCGTAACGCCATCTACGAGGCTATCGACATTGTGCGCCGCCGCGAGGAGTGGGAGGAGTGGAACGAGAATCCGTTGGAGCACTTCGAGCGTGAGAAGGGTCGCGATATCTCGATTAAGGATTTGCCCGAAACGGAGCATAATGACTAAGAGAGTTTTTAGTTATTAGTTTTTAGAGATTATGCGTCAGGATATTAGACTTATCGTAAGCATCGTAATCAGCGCCGTATTGCTCGGTTTGGTGGTTGTATACTGCATCAACGCTTGGATGCCCACCGAGCCTCTCGCTTGGATTATTTGGGGCGCGGTGGCAATATGCGGTGTTACGGCCGTATACCGCATCGCCAACCTTGCCAAGGCGCTCGGTATGCTTAAGAATGATAAAGAATAAAACACGGAGTGCAGCTGAGTAGTAATCCGTCTCGTTATTGTGGAGCTACGAAGGCACTCGAAACATAAACAATTAAAACATTTATTTAGTTATGGTTAAAGTAACCTTTCCCGATGGCTCGGTAAGAGAGTTTGCCAAAGGGACAACTGCCTTTCAGGTAGCAGAGAGCATCAGCCCTCGTTTAGCTGCTGACTCACTCGCTGCAGAGGTAAATGGCGCAACCGTAGATATGATGCGCCCTATCGATTGTGACTGCACAATCAAATTCTTTAAGTGGGACGACGCCGAGGGCAAGCACGCCTTCTGGCACACATCTTCACACCTCTTGGCTGAGGCGTTGGAGGCACTCTACCCCGGCATTAAGTTCGGTATCGGTCCCGCTATCGACAACGGTTTCTACTATGATGTGGACTCACCCGTGGCTATCACAGAGGCCGACCTCGCGACCATTGAGCAGAAGATGGTAGAGCTCTCGCGCAACAAGGAGCAGCTCGTGCGCACCGAGGTATCGAAGGCCGATGCATTGAAGACCTTCACCGAGAAGGGCGACCAGTACAAGGTTGAGCTTATCACCGACTTGGAGGATGGCACAATCTCGTTCTACACCAATGGCGCATTCACCGACCTCTGCCGTGGTCCTCACATCCCCAATACAGGCTACATCAAGGCTATCAAGCTTACCTCGATTGCTGGTGCCTACTGGCGCGGTAACGAGAAGAACAAGATGCTCACCCGTATCTACGGCGTGTCGTTCCCCAAGAAGTCGATGCTCGACGAGCACCTCGCATTGTTGGAGGAGGCTAAGAAGCGCGACCACCGTAAGCTCGGCAAGGACCTCGAGCTCTTTATGTTCTCACAGCGCGTAGGTCAGGGCTTGCCTATGTGGTTGCCCAAGGGCGCAGAGTTGCGCGACCGCTTGGAGCGTTTCCTTCGTAAGATTCAGAAGGACTACGGCTACCAGCAGGTTATCACTCCCCATATCGGTAACAAGGACCTCTATGTTACCTCGGGCCACTATGCAAAATATGGCAAGGACTCGTTCCAGCCTATCCACACACCTTTCGAGGGTGAGGAGTACTTGCTCAAGCCTATGAACTGCCCCCACCACTGCGAGATTTACCGTTCGAAGCCCCGCTCATACAAGGACCTTCCTGTTCGCTTGGCAGAGTTCGGTACGGTATATCGTTACGAGCAGTCTGGTGAGTTGCACGGTCTAACGCGTGTACGCTCGTTCACCCAGGACGATGCTCACCTCTTCGTACGCCCCGACCAGCTATTGGAGGAGTTCGAGAAGGTTATCGACATCGTATTGTATATCTTCCGCACCTTGAAGTTCGACAACTACAACGCACAGATTTCGTTGCGCGACCCCAACAACAAGGAGAAGTATATCGGCTCGGATGAGAACTGGGAGAAGGCAGAGGCAGCGATTATGAAGGCTTGCGAGGATAAGGGTCTTAAGACCACTGTTGAGCTTGGCGAGGCAGCGTTCTATGGTCCTAAGCTCGACTTTATGGTTAAGGATGCTCTCGGTCGTAGCTGGCAGCTTGGTACTATCCAGGTAGACTACAACCTCCCCGAGCGTTTCGACCTCACCTACAAGGGCTCTGACGACAAGCTCCACCGCCCCATTATGATTCACCGTGCACCCTTCGGCTCTATGGAGCGCTTCGTGGCCGTACTCTTGGAGCACACTGGCGGCAAGTTCCCCTTGTGGCTCACTCCCGACCAGGTGGTGGTATTGCCCATCTCGGAGAAGTTCAACGACTATGCCGAGGAGGTAGCACGCGCACTTAACGCCGAGGATGTACGCACACAGATTGACGACCGCAACGAGAAGATTGGTCGTAAGATTCGTGACAACGAGCTCAAGCGTATCCCCTACCTACTCATCGTAGGCGAGAAGGAGGCTGCCGAGCGCAAGGTGTCGGTACGAGCACAGGGCGAGGGCGACAAGGGTCAGATGACCATCGAGGAGTTCGCTCAGTTTATGAAGCAACTCGTAGCCAACGAGATCGAGGCTAACAAGGCATAATTCGACAACACAAGTATAACTAACAACTAACTAATTTGGCAGGACAATTTCCATTCCGCCCGCGTCCTCAGGCGACGCCGGGGAATAACCAGCAGCAAAACAATCAGCAGAGAGATCCTCGCGGTCGTCGCCCGCAGCAGGAGAATCCCAATCGCATCAACGACGAGATTACAGCACCCACCGTGCGTGTTGTAGGCGAGAATGTTGAGCCCAACCTCGTGTTGCCCATCAAGGAGGCTATACGCCTTGCTGATGAGATGGAACTCGACCTTATTGAGATCTCTCCCAAGGCCGATCCTCCGGTATGCCGCATCGCCGACTACCAGAAGTTCCTCTACCAGCAGAAGAAGAAGGCCAAGGAGATCAAGGCAAAGCAGGTAAAGGTTGTTGTCAAGGAGATTCGTTTTGGTCCGCAGACCGACGACCACGACTACAACTTCAAGCTTAAGCACGCCGAGAACTTCCTCAAGGAGGGTGCAAAGGTTAAGGCCTATGTATTCTTCCGTGGTCGTTCGATTGTCTTCAAGGAGCAGGGCGAGATTCTGCTGTTGCGCTTTGCCAACGACTTGGAGGAGTTGGCTCGTGTGGAGCTGATGCCTAAGCTCGATGGCAAGAAGATGAATATGATTCTTGCACCTAAGTCCAAGAAGTAATTTCTTGTGATAAGGGGTCATTCTCGACCCATCCCAAAAATGCCGTCAATGAGCAGTACGCCAAGTACAGCCCATCGTCGGCGTTTTTACGATAGGCCAAGCCTAACCCCTTCTGACAAGAAATTGGCGGAGTGCTGACTGGGAACTGGGGCAATCTCTTTATCGAGGCCACATCTCACGACTTTTGACAAGAAGTTGGGCAGACAACCCATTCGCCATTTTTCGTGTCAGCGCCACATTAGCACCACTCTGACAAGAAATTGGCGGAGTGCTGGCTGGAAGGTGTTTTGTTAGGGAATTTAATGAGTTTAGTGAGTATAGAGAGTTTAAGATAAATATTGGTAGCGCTCTCCTTAATTTCCCTAAATTCCCTAATCTCACTAAATTCCCTATCTGACTGCGCCTCTTTCATCTTTGCTCTTTGAACTTTGCTCTCTCTTTACTCCCTCCGTGGCACCAAATATGCACTCCGCAATCGAAAACCAACGATTATGAAAAAGGGATATCTTTTGACTCTCGTGGCGATGGTTGTTGCCATAGGGTGTAAGGCGCAGGATGAGATGATTGATAGGCGCACGGTAACGGATTTTGACCTTAAACGCTATATGGGGCGATGGTATGAGCTTGCACGCTTCGACCACCGCTTCGAGCGCAATATGGTGCAGTGCGAGGCATTCTACACCCTCCACCCCGACGGCAAGGTCGAGGTGCGCAACACGGGTCTCGACACCACCACGGGCAAGCCCCACACCTCGATAGGCAAGGCAAAGGCGGGCAAGCATACGGGGCAGCTGCGTGTATCGTTCTTCCTATTCTTCTACTCCGACTACAACATCCTCGCCCTTGGCGACAACTACGAATGGGCACTTGTGGGTAGCCACTCGCCAAACTATCTTTGGATACTCTCTCGCACACCCACATTGCCACAAACAACACTCGACCATATACTCAATATCGCCCGACACAGAGGATATGACACAACGAAGTTAATATGGGTAGAGCAGTGATATGGTTATTAGTTTTTAGTTGTTAGTTTTTAGAAAACTTCCGCTGAAAAAGCATTTTAACCCATTTTAACTCATCGTAACTCATTTTAACTCATTAGTGAGCAGAGAGAATTTTAAGACGATAGGACAATAAGACGAAAAGACGATAGGAGAAATTTATCCTAATGGTCTTAAAGTCTTAAGGTCTTAAGGTCTTAACTCTAACAACTAACAACTATCAACTAACAACTAACAATGTTCAATAAACGAAAAGGGCCGACCGCAATGGTCAGCCCTCTCTTTGATTATTGCTTTATCGCTTAGTCCTGGAGCTTCGCAGCCAAGAACTCGCGGTTAAGGCGAGCGATGTGTGCGATAGAGATTGACTTGGGGCACTGTGCCTGGCAAGCGCCAGTGTTGGTACAGTTACCGAAGCCGAGCTCGTCCATCTTTGCAACCATAGCCTTTGCACGGCGTGCGCCCTCGACCTTACCCTGAGGCAACTTAGCAAGTGACGATACGCGAGCAGCAACGAACAACATTGCAGAGCCATTCTTACAAGTAGCGGCACAAGCACCACAACCTACGCAAGCAGCTGCATCCATTGACTCGTCGGCATCCTTCTTAGGAATAGGAATAGCGTTACCATCGGGTACAGAGTTGGTACGAACCGAGATAAAACCACCAGCCTGCAAAATCTTATCGTAAGCACCACGGTCTACAACGAGGTCGCGGATTACGGGGAAGGCAGCCGAGCGCCAAGGCTCGATAGTGATGGTTGAGCCATCCTTGAACTTACGCATATACATCTGGCAAGTGGTTACGGCCTGTGAAGGACCGTGAGCGTGGCCATTGATGTGCATAGAACACATACCGCAGATACCCTCGCGGCAGTCGTGGTCGAAAGCAACGGGCTCCTTACCCTCGTGGATAAGGTTGTTGTTCAGGATGTCCATCATCTCGAGGAACGAGGTGTCCGCCGAGATATCCGTTACCTTATAGGTCTCGAAAGCACCCTGTGACTTAGCGTCTCTTTGACGCCATATCTTTAATGTAAAATTCATAATTTCAGTTTTATTAAAGTGTTACGCCAAAAAGTTTAGTCCTTATAGTTACGCTGTGCGCGGTGTACAAACTCGTACTCCAAAGGCTCGATAGTCATCTCGGGAACCTCGTCGATGCCCTTGTACTCCCAAACCGCAGCATAAGCGAACTTGTCGTCGTGACGCAATGCCTCGCCATCCTCGGTCTGGTGCTCAGAACGGAAGTGACCACCGCAAGACTCCTCACGGTTCAAGGCGTCGCGTGCCATAAGCTCGCCGAGCTCCAAGAAGTCCTCCAAACGGAGTGCCTTCTCCAACTCAACATTGAACGAATTGTTGTCGCCAACAAGCTTCAAATCCTTGTAGAACTCCTTGCGAAGTGCCTGAATCTCAACGATAGCCTTCTCCAAAGACTCCTTGGTACGAGCCATACCTACATTGTCCCACATGATAAGACCCAAACGCTTGTGGATATCGTCAACAGACTGGTTACCCTTGATAGCGAACAAGCGCTCGATACGAGCACGAACACCTGCCTCAGCCTCGTCGAAGGCCTTAGTTGTGGTGTCAATCTTGGGAGCCTGAATCTTCTTAGCGAGGTAGTCGCCGATGGTGTAGGGCAATACGAAGTAACCGTCAGCCAAGCCCTGCATAAGAGCCGAAGCACCAAGGCGGTTAGCACCGTGGTCAGAGAAGTTAGCCTCACCGATAGCGTACAAGCCAGGGATAGTGGTCATAAGGTTGTAGTCTACCCAGATACCACCCATTGTGTAGTGTACAGCGGGGAAGATCTGCATGGGCTGCTCGTAGGGGTTAACATCGGTAATCTCCTCGTACATATCGAAGAGGTTGCCATAACGCTGCTTGATAGTCTCCTTACCCAAACGCTCGATAGCGGTCTTGAAGTCGAGGAATACTGCCAAACCAGTCTCGTTTACGCCGAAACCAGCGTCGCAACGCTCCTTAGCTGCACGCGATGCAACATCACGGGGAACAAGGTTACCGAATGCGGGATAACGACGCTCCAAGTAGTAGTCGCGGTCCTCCTCGGCGATGTCCGAAGGAAGCTTTGCGCCCTTGCGGATAGCCTCGACATCCTCCATCTTCTTGGGAACCCAGATACGACCATCGTTACGCAACGACTCCGACATAAGAGTCAACTTCGACTGCTGTGTGCCGTGTACGGGGATACATGTGGGGTGAATCTGAGTGAAGCAGGGGTTAGCAAAACCTGCACCCTTGCGGTAGCACTGGAATGCTGCCGAGCCGTTAGATGCCATAGCGTTGGTAGAGAGGAAGAATACATTACCATAACCACCAGTAGCGATAACCACAGCGTGTGCACCGTGGCGCTCAATCTCACCAGTTACGAGGTTACGAGCGATGATACCGCAAGCCTCGCCATTCTCGATAACGATATCCAACATCTCGTGACGGGGATATGACTTAACAGAGCCTGCTGCAATCTCCTTGTTCAAAACAGAGTAAGCGCCGAGCAAGAGCTGCTGACCGGTCTGACCACGAGCATAGAAGGTACGCGATACCTGAGCACCACCGAATGAACGGTTAGCCAACAAACCGCCGTACTCACGAGCGAAAGGTACACCCTGAGCTACGCACTGGTCGATGATGAGGTTCGATACCTCAGCCAAACGGTAGACATTAGCCTCACGAGCACGATAGTCACCACCCTTAATGGTATCGTAGAAGAGGCGGTAGATAGAGTCGTTATCGTTCTGATAGTTCTTTGCAGCGTTGATACCACCCTGTGCAGCGATAGAGTGAGCACGACGAGGTGAGTCAGAGATGCAGAAAATCTTCACATTGTAGCCAAGCTCACCGAGTGAAGCAGCTGCAGAAGCGCCACCAAGACCAGTGCCGACAACGATGATATCCAACTTACGCTTATTTGCGGGGCTCACGACCTTAATGGCAGCCTTATGGTTGCTCCACTTCTCAGCCAATGGACCTGCCGGTGTTTTAGCATCTAATTTATAAGCCATAATATTTATAGTTTTTATTGTTATCCAAAATTAACTTTTGTCCGACAGATTATGCAAGCATTGACTCGATAAGCTGGGGAGTGCTAACGAAGTAGCAGTAAACAGCTACGACAGCGAAGCCGAGGAAGATGAGTGTAGCAACGATGTTTGCCAAGCACTTGAGGCGGGGATACCAGGTGTCGTTAGCGAAACCTACGGTCTGGAACATCGACCATACGCCGTGAGTGAGGTGGAACCACAAAGCTGCGAACCATACGAGGTAGAGAACTACATTGATGGGGTTCGAGAAGGTAATCATCATCAAGGCAGCACCATTTGTGGGAGCTACATTGTAGTCGGCAACAAGCGAGTTGTGCATACCCATAATCTCAACCAACTGCATCTTCGACCAGAAGTGTACGAGGTGCAAGCAAAGACCGAGGATAACGATAACGCCGAGCACGAGCATATTCTTAGAAGCCCAAGAAACACCCTTCTCCTGAACGGTTACAGCGTAGCGCTGCTTACCGCGAGCACGGTAGTTGTCGATAGTGAGGATGAAGGCGTAGATGAAGTGAACAGCAACGCCAGCAGCCAAAATTACAGTACCTGCGAGTGCGTACCAGTTGGCACCGAGGAACTCGCAGATTGCGTTGTAAGCCTCCCAGCTAAAGAGCATGGTGAGGTTCATTGCCATGTGGAAAAGAATAAAGAGCACAAGGAAGCAACCCGAGATGCTCATAACCAACTTCTTTCCCAATGATGAATTAGTAAGGAAACAGCTCATAGTGTAAAAAAATTAAGTTATATTTGTAAATAGTTTTGTTTGCGTTAGTCCCACTTCGAGCGCACCTATCCTTAGCAAGATGGGCGCCACCATGCATAAAACACGGCATAAAGCTATGCAAAGTTAGCAAATCTTTGTAACTTTGCAATAGCGAAACGCCCTTTTTACTATGTAAAAGTGGAAAAAATTTGGATTATGATGGAAAAACAAGATATTCGTCGCGAGGTGCGACAGCGAATTAAGGCTCTAAGCCCCGAGGAGCGCTTGGCCGAGGCACGCTCAATATTCGATAAGGTCGAGGCTCTTGACCGCTTCTGTGAGGCGGAGTGTGTGGCGGTGTTTGTCGCCATGCCCGACGAGGTGCCTACGAAGGAGACCCTGAAGCGTTGGCTCGCAATGGGCAAGCGTGTTGTTGTGCCGCGTGTCGAGGGCGATATTATGCGCTTCTACGACTACTCGCCCGAGCGCATCGTGGTGGGTGCCTACGGCATCGAGGAGCCTGTGGGTGATGATGAGGTCGAGCCCTCGGCCATAGACCTAATTATCGTCCCCGCGCGCGCCTTCACGCTTGCGGGCGCACGCCTTGGCCGTGGCGGTGGCTTCTACGATAAATATATGTCGCTCGATAACTTCCGCGCCTACAAGGTGGGCGTAGCATTTAGCTGTCAGATATTCGACGAACTACCCACCGACAAGCACGATATCTTGGTGGACAGAGTGGTTTTTTGAGAGAGCAAAGAGAGGGTACAGAGAGAAAACAGAGAGAGGGCAGAGAGAAATCAGAGAGAAATCAGAGAAAATGCGGATAACGCAATCAGCCCTCTCTGAAATCTCCCTGAACCCTCTCTGAAATCTCCCTGAACCCTCCCTGAAAAACTCCCTAACAACTAAAAACTAAACAAGGGCAAGCATAACGCTCGCCCTTGTTGCTCACTATCGAGGCATTGCCTCGATTAGTCATTTGCCTGGTTTTCGTAGGTGTTAGCCTTACCGCGGAATGTGCCCTTGATGGCGTTGCCGTTATCGTCTCGGCCATCTGCCGTGAGAACAAAGTCGTCGCCATCCTTCTCAATCTTGATTGTACCTGCGGTGAAGGGCGCTGCCAACGACATATCGAGCTGACCGCTAATGCACTCGGCATACCATGCGTGGAGCTGCATAGAGTCATCACGCAAGCGACCAGCGGGGAAGGTGTAGTCCCACGACTCGGCCTTGGGGTCGAGGAGGGTGTACTCGCCAACGAAGCCCTCCTTATTCTCGAAACCGCCATTTGCGCGAGGTACCAGGAAGTCGAAGAGGAGGTATACGCCCGAGAAGCCGTTGCGCTGCTCAATCATATGTACAAACCACACATCGCTCTCCGAGTCGTACCAGTTGCCACGATAGATAGGCATAAGCTCACCACCCGTAACATTGAACTCGATATCCGAGGTGTACTGGCTAACGGGCGAGATATCGGCAAAGGTAGGCTCGGTATAGTCCTCCATAATGCAGTCGCCGTGGTACTCTACATGGTGTGACTCGCCGTTGAGAAGCACGATATCGGCGATGATGCTATCCTCGGTAACGGTAAGAGTACCTGTCTTGTAGGCTACGCTATTGTCCATCTCGCGGTTGTCGTACATATAGCTACAATCCATGTAGGCGTCGATAGTGCCAGGCTCGCCAGTACGCTGGTGGTCAAGGGTATAGACACCCACGGGAACACGACGGGGCGACTCGAACGCTGCGCCATGCTCCGAGTAGATGTCGAAGCGGTACTCGCAAGCGCCATAGGGCACCGAGCCGAGGCTCTCGGGCTGCATATTCGAGAGGATAACGAAGTAGTCGTGGCCACGCGACTGCACCTTGCCGTAGTAGGTGCCACCGACATGTGTAGCCTCGAAGCTCTGGTCGTAAGATGTTGTGCCAGCCTGCTTTACCATAACCATAAAGCTATAATCGCCCGACCACACCTTGATGGTAGCCTCGCGCGAATCACCAGCGTTGGCTGCCACATTGAAGGTTACCGCCAAGTCGGTGGGGTGTACTGTAATATCCGAAATCCACTCCACAGCGGTAGCTGCCTCGGGGGTAGGGAACCTCTTTTTGCTACGGGTAGCATCGCCCACATCCTCAAAGTCGTAGGTGATTGTGCCCTCGCCACCATCGAGGTCAAAGTTCATAACCGACTCCGAGGTGAGCTTGATTTTGAGGTTGTCGTAATTAACCTCGGGGTCGTTAGGCTCACATGCTGTGAACACGGCAGCTGCAAGCGCGATAAGTGCAAAAATCTTTTTCATCAGTTTTAGGTATTTTTTTAGTTTATGTCCTTAAGGTATGTCTAAAATTAGTAAATAAGTTATTCACTGTCGGCAGGCTCTATTTCGGTTGCTTTTAGGCTTATTTTGCTATATCACTCATTTTTATTCGGTTACGATGCTCGCATTGCGCCTTCTGAAGAAACGAGAAATCTCCTCAAAATACTCTTCAAAATCAACTCGACCTAATTTATAGAACCTACCTTAAATCCGTGGCGCTGTCCACCAACAAACACCTTCCACAATGCAAATATAAAAGAATAATCGCAACGGCGTACAGAATGATAAAAATAAATTTTTTTATAAATATCTGCTCTATGCAACAAATGTTCAATTTTATTTTCTTACTTTTGTAAATCTCAATATTTGAGATACTAAAAGATTAAAAAGATGAGAATGTCGAGATTAATATACTTACTCTTGTCGCTGATGCTTGTGATAGCGTGTAGCGACGATAAGGTAGAGAATCTGCCTTCGGGTGGCAAGAAGGGTGATGTAGTTGTTAGGTTGCACCCAAAGATATCCGAGAACGAGATATTCACAGAGTTTTCGGAGGGCGACAAGCTGGGTCTGTATGTCGTTAACTACAACGGCAATAACCCTGGTGGCGTAGCCGCAAGTGGCAATCAGGTCGATAATGCCCTCTTCGAGTACAACGCTACGACATACGGTTGGCGCTCGGAGTCGGAGGTATATTTCCGTGACGACAAGACCAAGGTGGATTTGATTGCCTACACACCGTATAAGCGCGTGAGCGACATCGGCAGCCTCCTCATAGCGGTGGCCAACGACCAGAGTACGGGGCTTGAGTCCTCGAAGTTTATGTGGTGTCGTGAGCGAGGCATAATGCCTACGGCATCGGGTGTCGAGGTTGTGCTTAATCCCCTTGTTGCCTGCATCGAGGTGTCGCTAACCGAGGGCGAAGGCTGGGACTCGGGCGAGTGGCAAGAGGCAAAGAGGAGCGTAGCGGTAACAAACACTCAGCGTGAGGCCTACCTCAACCTTGTGAGTGGCAACCTACGCCTTGCCGAGAGTGCACCGACCGAGATTAAGGCATATAGAGAGGGTAACATATTCCGTGCGTTGGTCGTTCCGCAGAGCATCAATGGCTCGACACGGCTTATTTGCGCCGAGGTGAATGGTAGCAACTACTATATCTCGACCGACAAGAAGCTCACACTTGAAGCGGGCAAAAAGTATAGCTACGAGCTGAAAATCGACAAGCGTGGTGGCTCGGCCAAGGGCGATAAGCTATCGGGCACAATCATCGGCACACGCTACTCGGTGAACTACGACACGGGAGCTCAGAGCGAGACGGTAAATGGCAAAACTAATGTTTTCGATGGCGACTACGACACATTCTTCGCCTCGTACGACAGGTCGAACACATGGGTGGGTCTTGACCTCGGTGCAAAGCATATCATCACGGCGGTGGGCTACTCACCTCGCGTAGGGCAGCCAAGCCGTGTTGTCACGGCACTCGTCGAGGGTGCGAACAATGCCGACTTCTCGGACGCCTTGCCCCTCTATATCATTCGCGAGAGTGCCCCCGAAAGGGAGATGACATACGCCACAATCAACTGTTCGCGCGGTTTTAGGTATGTGCGCTATGTTACGCCCAACGACAAGCGTTGCAACCTCGCCGAGTTGGAGTTCTTTGGCTACGAGGGCGAGGGCGATGATTCGCAACTCTACCAGCTTACTAACCTACCCACGGTGGTAATCAATACGGCTAATGCCGAGGAGATTACATCGAAGGAGGTGGAGATAACAAGTACGGTATATATCATCTCGAACGACGGCACATCGCTACTCACCGACACCGCAACGGGCGTTCGTGGCCGAGGCAATGCCAGTTGGAATTTCGAGAAGAAGCCCTACCGTCTGAAGTTTAGCGAGAAGCGCAGTCCGCTGGGTGCGCCTGCCGAGGCTAAGAAGTGGACATTGCTCAGCAACCACGGCGATAAGACGCTGATGCGCAACATCTTGGCATTCGAGGTTAGCCGTCGTCTTGGCATGGCATATACCCCCTTCTGCTACCCTGTCGATGTCGTTATCAATGGCGAGTATAAGGGTTGCTATCAGCTTTGCGACCAGATAGATGTGCGCCCCAACCGTGTCGATGTCGTGGAGATGAAGAAGACAGATAACTCGGGCACCAACCTTACGGGAGGCTACCTTGTGGAGATTGATGCCTACGCCTCGACAACGGAGAAGGTATATTTCTACTCGACGAAGGGCACGCCTGTAACCATCAAGTCGCCTGACGATGAGGATATTACAGCCGAGCAATGCAAATATATCGAGGACTACTTCAACCTAATGGAGGCATCGGTATTTGCGTCGAACTACGCAGATGCTGTGAACGGCTACCGCAAATATCTCGACTTGGAGAGTTACCTCAGGCTCTTTATCGTGGGTGAGTTCACGGGAAATACCGACACCTACTGGAGCGTATATATGTATAAGCAGAGGGGCGATGATAGGTTCTATTTTGGCCCTGTGTGGGACTACGACCTCGCCTTCGAGAACGACTACCGCACCTATCCTATAAATAATACCGACGACTTCTTGTATTGTGGCAAGAGCTCGGGTGCGAGCGATGCTCTCAATCAGATGAACAACCGCATCATCAAGGAGGACCGTGCAGCGCGCGAGGAGCTGAAAGTCATCTGGAACGAGGCAAAGCTCAACGGCATAGACGAGGCATCGTTGTTGGAGTATGTCGACGAGACGGCCGCTCTGCTCGACGAGTCGCAGAGGCTTAACTTCCTACGCTGGCCAATTCTCAACCAGTGGGTGCACATGAACTTCCAGGCCTTAGGCTCCTACGAAGCTGAAGTTGGCACGGTGAAGACATACATCAAGGAGCGTATCCCGAAGCTCGACGAGCTGATTAGCAATTACTAACAAAAAGAGGTTGACCCTGTGAGCCAACCTCTTAGTTTATACGCTGATAGCGCCTTACTCGCGCATATCTTTAACGGTAACATCACCCGATACCGTACCAGTGAAGTTGTTGCCCCAGTCGTCCTTGCAACCATACTCAATAGTGAGCGTATTGCCAGCAGTAGAGAGGCGGATAGCACCCTCGTTCATCGGAGCCCAAGCATCACCCGTAATCTTATCGCCATCGACCTTAGCATACCAAGTGCCGATAAGGCCATTGTTCTCCATACCAGGAATGTAGGTATTTGCGTAGTTAGAGCTATCGGGAACAAGCATCTGGTAGAGGCCATCACACTTCTCGGTGCTTGCGTTGAATACCTCGACCATAAAGAGCTCGTTGCCCTTCTTTGCCTCGATAAACCAGTTCTGCTGGCCTACCTCGTAGCTATCACCATAGAGGCCTGCGGTGATTGTAGCGCCCTGAATATTAAACTCTACATCCTCGTAGAATGTCGAGCGGTAGTAGTCGATAAATGCTACAAGCTCACCCGAGAATGTTACCTTGTGCAACTCGCCAGATGTAAGCTCGATAACGGCCTCAAACTTGCCATTATTCACGGTTGCTGTTACCGACTCGAAGCTCTTTGCTACGGCATTATCGCCCGCCTCATCGGTTACGCAATACCAGCTGCTCTCCTCGCTGATAGTGAGGTTGGCGTAGCTATTCGACTTGTCGTACTTGTACTCGCCATTGGGGAGCACAGGGTTCTCAGCGTTTGCCGCAGAGCTGTGGTACATATCGAGGAAGTAGTATGTAGCGTTAGTTCTGGTCTTACCAACACTCTTAGCACCACGGTCCGAGAGGATAATGTAGTAGTTAGGAGTAGACGAGTACTCAGTGCCGTAGTAGATACCCTCGAAGCGGTGTGCTACAAACTCCACATCGAAGTCACGGCTATCTGCCGACTTCTGCTTTACAAGAATCTCCGCAGGCTTAGCGTGCTCGTAGTTGAGCGTTACGATAGCCTCACGAGCCTCACCCGAGTTGGCCTCAACGGTGATGATAACCTCGGCGTTGAAGTCAACCACTGCATCTACCCACTCGGCATTGTCGCTGGCTGTAACCTTGCCACCGAGAGAGTTAAGAATTGTGAACGAGATGGTCTCTGTGCCACCTGCCTTGCCAAACTCTACCGACTTCTTCGAGAGGTTGATGGTAGACTTGTACTCTACATCGTCGCCACCCTTGTCGCAAGCAACAAAGAGCATCGAGGCGATTGCTAAAAGTGAAAATAGTTTTCTCATTTGAACCTTATTGTTTTATTAAATTATTGATTTACAACCATTTCATAAACTTAAAGAACCAATATGTCAAGCCCGACACGATAAGCATCAAGGCTATTGCCCACAAGTAGCCATACTCCCACTGCAACTCGGGCATAAACTTAAAGTTCATACCGTACATACTCGCCACCAGCGTTGCAGGCATAAAGATTACGGCTGCCACCGAGAAGATTTTCACTATCTCGTTCTGCTCGATGTTGATAAGACCAAGCGCCGCATCCTGGATATAGTCCAAACGCTGGAAGCTGAAGTCGGCGTGGCTGATAAGCGAGTTAACATCCTTGAGCATTAGCTGCAAACGGGGGTAGATATCGTTGGGAAAGCGCTCCGAACGAAGAATTGACGACAGCACACGCTGTCTATCGAAGATATTCTCACGGAGCAACATGGTGTTCTCCTGCAAGGCGTTAATCTTGTAGAGTACCTCCTTGTCGATTTTCGAGCCACTCGAAATCTCCTTGCTCACGGCAGCAACCTGCTTACCGACCATCTCCACAAGGTCGGCATCGTAGTCGATGCGCACCTCCAATAGCGAGATAAGGATGTGATAACCCGTTGAGTATGAGCGGTAGTTCATCTGCAATCGCTTCTCTGCCTCGCGGAAGGTGCGGAACTCTGCCTGACGCATCGACACGAGCACACCCTCGTTCGAGATAAGGAACGACACAGGCTCTACGGTGAATGTCTCGCCCTGCGGAACGAAGAAGTTGGAGTTCGAGATAATGGCATTCTCGGTCTCCGAGTATTTTGATGTCGACTCAATCTCCTCGACCTGCTGTTTGGTCTGGAGGCTCAGCTCCATAAAGTTCTCCACCGCCTTTTGCTCCTTGATTGACGGCTCCAAAAGGTCAATCCAGAGAATATCATCGAAGCCGAGCTCATCGAAGAGATCGGGATCGGCATTTCGTATAATCTTGTTGTATTGCTTGAGATAAATTGTAATCATATCCCCTCCAAAAGTTTTATTCTGTAATATTCAACTTTGCCCGCTCGGGCTTTTTATGGCGGCTCAACAACAAGCAATGCCGCCTAAGGTCGGAGGTAAGAAGTCGCAGGGCATACGCCCGACGGCTTCTTTAATAGGATCGTGGTGTTACCTTGAGTCCTGCGTCCCAGAACTTTTTGAGTGCTTTATGCTTCTCGTCGTCAAGGATAAAGTCGATGTTGCGTGTTAGATATTCATAGGCCGTTATGCCACCATCGTTGCCCGTGTAGCCAAGCTCGACGATAGCCTCCCAGATATGCTCCACGCCAAATGTCAGTGCGTGCTGCAAGGCATCTACCACCTCGTAGGATACACCCTTGCGGGCTACCCATACGGCAAAGGCGAAGGGCAGCGATGTAAGCTCGCGCCACTCAACCGCCAAGTCGTAGACATACTTGAAGCGACCCTCGTAGCCAAATACCTTGTCGCCAATAAGCAAGAAGGCATCACCCTCCTGGGGGGCATCTACAACCTTGTAGTCCGACATTGCGAGCCACTCGGGCGCAATATGCCACTTGTGCTGAGCAAGGTAGCCACACAGCTGTACCGAGGTGCGTGAGTGGGGGTCAAGCCAGATGCGCTTGATGGCCGATATTGGCTCATTCGACATTACCGTCACGGTGCGTACAGCGCCCACTGCACCAATGCAGTAGTCGGTGATGATATTTGTCTCTTTGAGTTGGGGAACTACGGCTGCGGGAAGTAGGGCGATATCTGCTTTGCCCTCGATGTAGTTGCGTGCGCAGTCGGCAGGGGGTGCCAATAGCAACTCGGCGCGCAGACTATCTGCGTGCTTGAGTCCATAGACGAAGGGTATCGTATTGAGATACGACACGGCTGTTATTTTTGGAATGATAACCATCGTCCATAGCCTTAAATTATTGGTTCAACATTGTGGGGCGTTCCTTCACCCCGCTTTATCATTGCAAAGGTAGTACAAAAAATCGAGCCCGCCAAGAAAATTTAGAAAAAAGAGGTTTTTAGTTATTAGTTGTTAGAGGAAGGAGTTTGGCGAGCTTAGCGAGAGTAAGGAGTTTAGGGATAAATGGGCTCTGTCGTGATTTCCGGTGGGGTAATAATAAACTCGTCATCCCGAGGGAGGGCAACCGTGAGAGTCGGGGATGCGATTTGCATCTATGCCCGACCGTGGGGATCTACCGCTGTTCTACTTCGGTGCGATGTGGTATCAGCAAGGTTGACTAACAATGGTAGATTGCCGCGCGATTGCATAGACCCTACAAGGTATCACTACCGCTACAAAATGCAATTCCTCGCAATGACGGGGTGTATAGTATTTTTTGTTCTCCATCTAAATTTACGACATAGCCAGTGTTATTAAGACGATAAGACAAGTAAGAACTTAGGACTATAAGAAATAATCATATGGTCTTATGGTCTTAATGTCCTAATGGTCTTAAAACTAACAACTAATAACTAAAAACTCTAATTGCTCATTGCTCATTACAAAAAAAGAGGATTGCACTTGTGCAACCCTCTCTCTCTTTGGAGTACAAACAATTACTGCTTGTTCTTCTTATCGTAGCGCTTTGCGTAACGGCTCATAAACTTATCCACACGACCGGCGGTGTCTACCAACTTCATCTGACCTGTATAGAAGGGGTGAGATGTGTTAGAGATTTCCATCTTATACACGGGATAGGTTTCGCCGTTCACCTCGATGGTCTCCTTTGTCGAAACGGCGGACCTGCACAAAAACACGTGGTCGTTCGACATATCCTTGAACGCCACTAAACGATAATTCTCCGGATGAATACCCTTTTTCATTTTCGTCTTTTTGTTATAATTAAGTACTTAATTCGGCGGCAAAGGTAATACTTTTTTCCTAACCCGCAAACTTTGCCACCAATAATTTCCGAAAATTTGTGATTATTTGCTGATTATGCCCCTCGCTGTCATTGTCGGTAGCGTACTCCCTAAGCTCCTTAAACTCCCTAATCTCCCTAAATTCGTTATTATCAGCGCCTCATTTGATTGTGGGTTAAAATGAATTACAATGAGTTAAAATGGGTTAAAATGTTTTTATCGAGGAAGAAGTTTAAAACGCTTCGCCCCTCGAAACGATTGTGCCACTTGTACCCCTTGTACCCCTCTGACCGCTTCCTTGGTGGGGATGATGGGATAAATGTCGGTAGCGCACTCCCTAAGCTCCTTAAACTCCCTAATCTCCCTAAATTCGCTATTAACTACGCCTCTTTCGATAGTGAGTTAAAATGAGTTACAATGGGTTACGATGGGTTAAAATGTTTTTATCAAGGAAGAGGTTTAAAACGCCTCGCACACCTCCGAGCCTTGTGCCACTTGTACCCCTTGTACCCCTCTGACCACATCCTTGGTGGGGAAGATAAAATAACGGCGACCACCTAAAATGACCGCCGTTTCTGTTACCATATAACGCAAAGAATTGTTTGACAATGACTCTACTCCTCGTCGATGAATGTCGAATAGTCTTCGTAACCCTCCTCCGTGAAAATAATCTTGAAGACAGGCTCTCCGCTACCATTGGTTGTGTGGGTTGATACAATCTTAATGCTGTCGATACCATAGGTGTATAAGTCATCTATGGTGACAATCTCTCCAACAGGCTTTCGCAGTACCTTCCTCAATATCCACTCGCCTAATGCCGAGTTAGGGTTTGACATCAACGCCTTGCCTCCATCTTGGCAGACCTTGGCAGAGAGTAATCTTCCATCAGGTAACACCAATTCAAATGGGCAATCCCTGCTCGGGAAGAAGTGCGGATATAAGTTGTGTATCGACTTCGGGATTGGGATATATACCTCGTTGACATCACGAGGTCGCCCTTTGGCGTTCCACTGATTAAGACCGCTACGCTCGGGTATATGAGGTGTACCACGCTTGCTATACAATGGTAGTATGACATAGTCAATGCCCTTAACCTCCTGCGTATATACCTTGGTTAGGATAGGAGCAATCGAATGAGTCTGAACAGCCAATGGTTCGCTTGGTGTTTTAAGGAGTTGTGCCAATAGTTCCAATGGCTCTTCCAGTATGTTTACACTAACCTCAACATAATCATCCGGAAGGTAAAATCTCTTTAGCAAGACACTCTTGCTTTTGTTGAACGAGTACTCGTTGATGCCATCGTTGAACGAGATGGTAGCCTCTTTGTCGACCACATCACATATCGAGTCAATGTTGACCATATCATAAGGCGCATTAAACACCTTTAAGCACCCATCTTGTCGACCAATAATGTGGTATTGTGTTTCCGTTACATCGTATGTGCTGTTGGAGAATGCCATTCGCTCATTACGAAAGATGCCTATCTGACGAGCCAAGTCAATGCCTGAGAGACCATCGAGCCTTGGTTTAAGCCTATTGAACTCGGCAATTTTCTCTGTTGAAGCACCCTTGTTGATGCCGAATGTCTTAATGCCAATTCCAAGTCTTGCCAATCGTGCATCATAAGCAGTGCAAGACCTTGCGTCATTATGAGCTTCGAAGTACTTGCAGAACAAGTTTTCAGTTAGTCTATAATCCAAGTATGGAGTGTGACTTTCCGAGAATAGATGCGAGATACTCGCCATTAGTCGAAGCATCTCGAAGTATGTAGTGTTGTGACGCCAATTTGTCAAGAACGCTCCGAGAGAACTGTATATATCTGCTGACATACTTCCTGAATTAGAGGTACTACTACAGAGTTTCCTGCCTGCTTGTAGCAAGCCGAGAAAGGTATATTTGACGGGAACTGATATGTGCTTGGGAAGCCTTGGAAGTTTAGACACTCCTTCGGTGATAACTTGCGAATACCCGCCTTTGTCAGTATCAAAGGTACATTATGACCACCTGTACCCATATTAGCAGTTAGGGTTGGGCATACTGAACTCTTATTCTCTCGGACATATACTCGTCGCCATTGATAGATTGTATCCATAGATACGATGCCCTGTTTCAACTCATCGAAGTGGCTCATCCTTTCACTATAGAACAGCTTTGGATTACTCTCATCTGCATTGATACACTCGTGTATGTTATGAGTTAAAGCAACCTTGCTTGGAAATGTGAACGATGCGTGGTTATGTACCCGTTCCAAATCAAAGCACACGATGAAGATACGCTCTCTATGCTGTGGAACATTGGCATATTCCATTGCGTTCATTACCTTGTCATACACTACATAGTTGAGGTCTTCGAGCGTTTTCTTGATAACCTTGAAGGTGTTACCATTATCGTGTCCTTTGAGGTTCTTGACATTCTCCAAGAACACAGCCTTGGGTCTATGCCTCTTGATGATGTCCGCTACATCGAAGAATAAAGTACCGCGGGTGTCTTCAAAACCTTTCTGATAGCCTGCAATAGAGAATGCTTGACAAGGGAAGCCACCACATAGCAAATCGAAACGCTCGGGGATTGCGCCCTTAACAGCCTCGTCTGTTATATCGCCGTAAGGGGTTTCTCCGAAGTTGTAAGCGTATGTCTTCTGCGCGTTACTATCCCACTCTGATGAGAATACACATTCTCCGCCGATGTTCTGACAGGCGATACGGAAACCTCCAATACCGGCGAATAAGTCGATAAATGTAAAGGTGGGATTGTTAGGGGTCGGGAAGGGTATAGGTCTCGTCGCCATCACTTATAAGGTGTTATAGCCTTATTCACGCGAGCAACAAGAAAGGCGCAAATCCGTTCGTAATTGCCCATCTAACTCCGTTAGCCGACCAAAGCATTGTAGGTAGATAAGCACGAACGGTTCACGCCCAATGGACGCGAACCTCCGTCGCTTATTCTCTCCTACATTATAAATTGGTCGTTCACGGAGTAGAGAATAAGAACTCAAAGTTCTATAAATATATGTAAATCAAATAATTATATCTATTTCTTTCTTCAATAGTATGTATTTAGTGTACCAAAGATAGTAATAACTATCCATCTTCGCAACTCTATACTTGAAAATTTTAAATTTTAATTCAACCTAAACTATTCAGTCTCAACCTCGGCAATCAAACGCTTGACCGCATCGAGGTTATTAACCTTAACGATGCGACCATAATACTCCAAATAACAGGTGATGGTATTTTATGTTAGTGTCGGCTATAATTTGAGAATATCGATATCTATGCACCCGGATAAGCCGAACCTCCCAATGTACTACAAATATAGTAATAATTTATTGAAAATCAAAGGATTTGATAAAGTTTTTTTTTGATAAAGATGTGAGCTGTTGACGGGGCTTGCCTTCGGCATTTTGAACTGTTGACGAGACTTGCCTTCGCTACGCTCGGCTTGCCTCACCGCTGCCGCGGGGGCGCTATCAAAGAATTAAAAGCAAGCCGCTATGCGGTAATCTGCCGTTTATATATACCGCTTTATGCAAGCATAGCAGTATATATAAACGACAAATGCCACCTTACGGTGGCACTTGCTTTTAATTCTTTGAGCTGTTGACGAGGCTTGAACTCGTGACCTCTTCCTTACCAAGGAAGTGCTCTACCACTGAGCTACAACAGCAATAACCTTAAACCTTTACTCCTATGAAAGAGTGCACAAAAGTACTCCTTTTTTTTGAATCTGCAAATTTTTTGGAGCGAAAAGTCTAAAAATTTTTAAAAATTGCTCAATTTATCTCCGTTTGCCTATCGATACCTATATATAATACCACGCGCAGGTTACTCCTGCAAGGCACGCCAGAGCATATCTTTAAGCTGTGTGATATTCATATTTGCCACAGACGAGATAAATATCGACTCGATGCCATCAGGTAGATGCGCCTTCATCTGCTCCATAAGCTCGTCGTCGAGCATATCGCACTTGGTGATAGCGAGCAGACGGCGCTTGTCGAGCAACTCGGGGTTATACTGCGTAAGCTCGCCGAGCAACACCTCATAGTCGGCAGCGATATCGTCGCTATCGGCGGGCACCATAAAGAGCAGTACCGAGTTACGCTCGATATGTCTTAGGAAGCGAGTACCGAGACCCTTGCCCTCGTGAGCGCCCTCGATAATACCGGGGATATCTGCCATAACGAACGAGTGGTCGTCACGCACCGAGACGATGCCGAGGTTGGGCTCCAAGGTGGTGAAGGCGTAGTTGGCAATCTTAGGCTTGGCAGCCGAGACTACCGACAACAGAGTAGACTTACCCGCATTGGGGAAGCCCACAAGACCTACATCGGCAAGTACCTTAAGCTCAAGGATAAAGGCGCCCTCCTTGCCCTCCTCGCCAGGCTGTGCATAGCGTGGTGTCTGGTTGGTAGCTGTGCGGAAGTGCCAGTTGCCAAGACCGCCACGACCACCCTTGAGCAGAATGAGCTGTTCGCCGTGCTCGGTAACCTCGCCGACAACCTCGGTATAGCTCTCGCCAGTCTCCTCGTCGGTGAAGACCTGCTTAGCCACGGTACCCAGAGGCACGGGAATGATGATATCCTTGGCATCGGCACCCGTAGAGCGTGCGCCGTGGCCATTCTCGCCATCCTCGGCAAACTGGTGGCGCTTATACTTAAGGTGGATAAGTGTCCAGTACTGGCTGTCGCCCTGCAAGATGATGCTACCGCCCTTGCCGCCATCGCCACCATCGGGGCCACCGAAGGCAACAAACTTCTCGCGACGGAAGTGGCACGAACCACCGCCACCGTGTCCCGAGCGTGCAAAAATCTTTACATAGTCTACAAAGTTACTACCTGCCATATAAGGTATGTTCTATAAATTAGTAAATAAGTTTTTATCTGTTGATAGATTCTATTTCGGTTTTTCTACAATTTCGGTGCAAAGATAGATAAAAAAGATGAAAGAGCAAAAAGCGGAGTCGGATAGGGGAATTAGGGTGATTAGGCGCAATCAAAAAGTGAATTTAGGGAAATTAGGGAATTTAGAGAATTTAAGGATAGCGCTACCGACATTTATCCCTAACCTCCCTACATTCCTTAAACTCATTAAAATCCTTAATAAAACACCTTCCAGTCAGCACTCAGCAGATTTCTTGTCAGAAGGGGCATAATTTGGTGCCGATAAAGAAATTGCCCTGGATGGGACATACTCGAGGTATTTCCCATTCAGGGCAATGATTGAGGCGTCGAAGGATGCCCCTTATCACAAGAAATTAAATTTGTTGTCAGAGTGGCGCTAATGTGTCGCTGACACGAAAAATGGCGGATGGGACATACTGAGCGTATTTCCCATTCGCCATTTTGACTGAAGCGGCGCAGTAGCACCGCTATCACAACAAATTAGAGCTGGGGACCAGCAGCCACAAGAGCCTTACCCTCCTCGTTGGTGGTGAACTTCGAGAAGTTCTTGATAAAGCGACCTGCGAGGTCCTCTGCCTTGGTGTTCCACTCTGCTGCATCAGCATAGGTGTCGCGGGGATCCAAGATTGCAGGGTCTACGCCGGGCAACGCTGTGGGCACCTTGAAGTCGAAGATAGGAATCTGCTTGGTCTCTGCCTTGTCGATAGAGCCATCGAGGATAGCGTCGATGATGCCACGGGTATCCTTGATAGAGATACGCTTGCCAGTACCGTTCCAACCAGTGTTCACGAGGTAAGCGGTAGCGCCAGACTGCTGCATACGCTTAACGAGCTCCTCACCATACTTTGTGGGGTGGAGTGAGAGGAATGCTGCGCCGAAGCAAGCCGAGAAGGTAGGTGTAGGCTCGGTGATACCGCGCTCTGTACCTGCCAACTTAGCGGTGAAGCCAGAGAGGAAGTAGTACTTAGTCTGCTCGGGAGTAAGTACCGATACGGGAGGCAACACGCCGAAAGCATCTGCCGAGAGGAAGATAACCTTCTTTGCTGCGGGAGCCTTCGATACGGGCTTCACGATGTTGGTGATGTGGTTGATGGGGTAAGATACACGAGTGTTCTCGTTAACTGACTTATCTGCGAAGTCGATCTTGCCGTTCTCATCAACAGTTACATTCTCCAACAAAGCGTCACGACGGATAGCGTTCCAGATGTCGGGCTCGTTCTCCTTCGAGAGGTTGATAACCTTTGCGTAGCAGCCGCCCTCGAAGTTGAATACGCCGTCATCGTCCCAGCCGTGCTCGTCATCACCAATAAGCTGACGCTTGGGGTCGGTCGAAAGGGTGGTCTTACCTGTACCTGACAAACCGAAGAAGATAGCGGTCTCGCCCTTCTCGTTGGTGTTTGCCGAGCAGTGCATAGATGCGATGCCCTTCAAGGGAAGGAGGTAGTTCATATAAGAGAACATACCCTTCTTCATCTCACCACCATACCAAGTGTTGATGATAACCTGCATCTTCTCGGTGAGGTTGAAGACAACAGCAGTCTCAGAGTTAAGACCGAGCTCCTTGTAGTTCTCAACCTTAGCCTTCGAAGCGTTGAGCACTACGAAGTCGGGCTCACCATAGTTTGCCAACTCCTCCTCGGTGGGGCGGATGAACATATTCTTTACGAAGTGTGCCTGCCAAGCTACCTCCATAATGAAGCGGATCTTAAGACGAGTGTTCTCGTTAGCACCGCAGAAGGTATCCATAACATAGAGCTTCTTGTTAGAAAGCTCCTTAGAAGCCAACTTCTTAAGTTCAGCCCAAGTCTCCTTTGTTACGGGCTTGTTGTCGTTCTTGTACTCCTCCGAGGTCCACCAGATAGTATCCTTGGTGGTCTCGTCCATCACGAAGAACTTATCCTTGGGTGAACGGCCAGTGTAAACACCAGTCATCACATTTACAGCGCCCATCTCGGTTACGACACCCTTGTCAAAACCTGTAAGGCCCTCCTTGGTCTCCTCCTCGAAGAGAGTCTCGTATGAGGGGTTGTACAAAACCTCCTCTACGCCGGTAATACCGTACTTTGATAAATCAATAGTAGCCATAGTTTTTATTTTTAAATGATTCAATATCTCGTTTCTAAATATTTTGTCCTCCTTACGCTCTATCCCTCCGATGCCTTGGGGTGGGCTCTTTGGTGATATACATACTTCGAAGTAACAAAATCGATGCAAAGTTAAGTAATATTTTTCTCTTGTGAAAATATTCACACAACTTTTTTTAAAAAAATTTAAAAAAATAAGCTGGCCGATTTTTTCGGTCAGCCATTCCTATCTGAAAGGTGGAAATAAGTGCTCTATAAACCTCTTTTGCGGAGTGTCCACGCGGCAGCGCGATAGAGAGCATCGACCGCTGGGCGGAGCGCTGAGGGTAGGGCGTTAAGCACTTTTAGACGACGCAACTGACGGCGCGAACGGCGTGTAAATGAGAATGTCTCTATCGCCTTGCGGGCATCGTCGGTGCCTCCACGAACACTCTGTGTTAACGCTTTGCCGATGGCGATGCGTGCAATATACTCGTTGAGTATCTGCGAGTTATCCTTGTCGAGTAACTCTTCGATAGTGTGCTTGCTCTCCTCTCGACGATATATCGATGCCGAGCGATTGGCTGCCGAGCGAGAGTAGCGCATAAGCGACATTGGCGAGAAGACAAAGCGCATACCGCACTGTATCATTCTCACCCATAGCCACTGGTCCTCGCCAAGGCGCATACCCTCGGGAAAACCACCTGCCCGGATGATGCTCTCACGGCGAAGCGTGGCGGTAGAGGGAATTATGGGGTAGCGACCCTTTAACGCCTCCTCGGCAGGGTTGATTTCGCCCTCGGCCATCGGGCAGGGTGCAGGGATGCGCTTGCCATCGTTGATGATGTCGAATGCCGTAGAGTAGGCATCGGCAGATGGGTAATACTCCATAAGTCGGCATACCTCGGCGATATAGCCCGTTAGATACTCATCGTCGCCATCGAGCAGAGCGATGTAGGCTGTCTTCGCCTCCGCAATACCTCGGTTGCGGGCAGCGCTAACACCTGCATTTGCTTGGCGGATAAGGCGGATATTTGCCTCGGGGTGGTCGTTGGCGATGCGCTCAACGATTGAAGCAGATGAGTCGGTCGAGCCATCATCAACCACAATAATTTCGCGCGGTGCAAGGCTCTGGTTAACGACCGAGAGCAGAGTGCGCTCGATATCTGCCTCCTTATTATATAAAGGTATAACGACCGTAATATCCTCAGATTCGGTTGTTGTCAGGCGACGACCAAAGTGCAATATTTCGGGTGCGTGGTTTAGGCGCTTATCCTCGGGCAACCACTTCTGTATGTCGCCATAGTGGTTGCGTAGGTAGCGCTCCAAGTCGCTCGGCGCCCATACCTCCATCTCGCCAAATGTTCGGCGCTCGGGGTTCTCGATAGCCGTTCGGGCAATCATATCCTTGGGCATACGCACGATATTGTAGCGCGATGCCGAGGTAGAGTTGTAGCGTTGCAACTCGCGGTTCATTCGGCAGTAAATCTGCTCCTTGGTCATAAGTGCCGTAACGAGGCGAATAAGTGCGCACGAGGGTAGGCTCTTGGGCATTACTACGCCATTATTCGCCTTGCCAAACCATCGCCATAGCCATACGCTCTTGGCTGTGAAGCAGTTAATCCAGAACTTTACTCTGCGGCGCTGTGCTCGCTCCTTTGCCCTGTCGTCGGGGATAAGGTCGTAGGGGAAGATGTCGATATAGATGCCGTCGGCAATATCCAATCCCACCCACTCGCTCTCCACGAAGCGAGTACCAACCTTGCGCACCTTGGCAAAGTAGAAGGGGGTGTCGGGCTCGGTCGTAAACTCTTGAAGCACATAGCCTTCGGCAAGCAATGCGGGCGCCTCGCGTAGGAAACGCTCATAGTTTTGGCGTGTCATACCGAGGTCGATATCGTCGTCCCACGGCACGATGCCCGAGAAGAAGTGAGCGCCAATGGCCGTGCCACCCTGGATAAAGTAGGGAATACCAGCAAGGTCGCAGACACGCACCACCTCGCCGAGAATATCGTGTAGCTCGGCGTGCAACTCGCGCAATATGTCGCTATTGTACTTCATATTATAATAGGTTGTGCACCAAGAGGTTGCAGCCACGAAT
The DNA here is from genome assembly GCA_017465575.1 of Alistipes sp. Lineage (GTDB taxonomy): Bacteria > Bacteroidota > Bacteroidia > Bacteroidales > Rikenellaceae > Alistipes. Next base: position 68,567 of record JAFTVX010000011.1, read on the forward strand.
ATCGCTACCCGCTATGCGACCCTCGATTGCAAAAGTGCCGTCGGCAAACTTTCTGCCGATATCCTGCGTTTGGATAAAGGCGCACGACGATAGGTTTGCAAGGTCGATAATGTCGATACCGCCCCTGCCTCCTGCGGGCGAGTGGTCAAAGGGGTCGTTTACATCACGCACCAAGACACGCATCCAGCGTGGTGTGCGGAAGATGCCATCACCTGCCGAGTATGCCTGTGAGGTAAGCTCCGCCATGCCGTACTCCGAGTGAATCTTCTCGACACCGAAGCCGTCGCACAATATTTTGTGTAACTCGCTCTTTGCCAACTCTTTGCGCCTGCCCTTCATTCCGCCAGTCTCCATTACGACCGTATCCTTTAGTTTTGGGGCATACTGCTCTGCCAAGTCCCAAAGTGCATAACATACGCCAAGCAGGATTTTGGGCTTGGGGTCAGCCTCTATATCGGCAATAAGGCGCTCGTAGTCATTGAGGTAGAAACCTCCCGAGCCCGCCTTGCGGATAAGCTCATCGACCATATAGACCAGCGACGAGCCCTCTCGTTCGAGGTAGTTGGGCAGAAGACCGTAAATGCTCCACCCCTCGGTTGCGCCATAAAACTCCTCGAAGGCGCGCGTAAAGGCGGTGCGATATGTCGCTAAACTCTGCATCATATGGCGTGATGCCACCGTGCCACCCGTATTGCTCGATGTAAAGACTATTTCGGGCGCGGTGTCGCCACAATATACATCGTGGCTCTTGAATAACTCGATGGGTAGAAATGGTATATCTTCCACTCGCTCAACCTCTTTGGGGTCGATGCCGAGTAGCGTGATATATTCACGGTAGGGCGCACAATGCTCTGCCTGAAAGCGGAATAGCTCCAGCGCACAACTTACGAACTCCTCTTCGGTTCGTATATTTACTATATTTTCGATAGTCATACCCACAAAATTACAAATAAAAATGGAAATACGAAAACCCACTCTAACGATTAAACGATATTTACCTATAAAAAAGAGATTTGCGGTGTGCATATTTGGCGCCACAGTGAGGGCAATATGTCGGCAGGTGGGGTTTGCATTTTGCCAAATTGGGCAAAGATTTGGTCGATTGAGTAGAAAAATTGCGACACTGCACAATTTTTATTTTTCGGTTTGCGTTATTATGGCACGAGTATTGCAAATTACTCAATCAGCTACGCTGCAAGGCGTAGTTAGGTTTCTTCATTTATTTAAGTTTGGGTTAGTAGTTTTACAGAATTTGTTTCTGGAACACAGGGAGCCGTCGTGAGACGCCTCCCTGTTGTTTTTTCCAGAAACAAGCCTGTAAAACTCCTGACGATTTTGGGCGCAGCAACAATGCGTGTACGGAAGAGTGCAAGCACTCATCAACAGAGCAATGGCGAGAGGACTTAGTGAACAAGTTCACAATCCCCTCGCCATCACTCTATTGTTGCTACGCAACCTAAGTCCCCGCATTGTCTGACCTGCTGGTGGAAACGTTAGTAGTTTGTAATAGGTGTTCCGCTATGCTCCACAGAAGAGTTAATAGAATCTGTTTCTGGAAGGCGAGCGGCAGCCATAGAAAACTCCCGCCTATTTCTTTGATTTGGACATCTAAAATATTTTGCGTAACTTTGCATTAATGAACAAAACACTATCAGTTGACTATGAGAACTATTTTTACCCTATTAGTTGGCGTTGTTGCTATGGTGTGTACGGGATGTGAAGTTGATGACACCGAGCTTACGAATCACAAAACATATACTCTTTATGATGAGATATCAGCCCTTGAGATATCAAATGGCGTGGATGTTGTCGTGGACGATGCTCTGCCTCATGACCAAGTATATGCCTTGACAAATGCTAAAAATTTCAATAGGTTGAACATTGAGGTTATTGACGGCACACTACATATTGGAGTATCAATATCTATATTTGGCCATAACTGCTGTTTGGTATATGTACCTTCACTTGCGTATGAGAGTGTTGAGATAGGAGGCGGTAGCGATTTCTCGTGGGACAACTGCAATAGTGATGTATTATCTATCTCAGTATCAGGTGGTAGCGACTGTTATATTAAGGGTGTCGCACAGAAACTAAGCATTGATTCCTCAGGAGGTGCAGATGCCGAGTGCAGCGAGCTGGAGGCTGAGGATGTCACCATCAACGCATCAGGAGGCTCTGATGTTGATGCTGTAGCCAACAGTACACTCTCGTTAAGAGCATCGGGTGGTGCGGATGTACACATCAAAGGCAATCCCCAAATTGTACATTGGGATGTATCAGGCAGCGCGGATGTGGAGTTTAATTAGGTTATACATTAAAGTTATACAACCCTAAGGGTTGGTAGTTTTACAGAATTTGTTTCTGGAGAGTAGGCGGCAGCCACGGAAAACTCCCGTCTATTTCTTTTTTTTAGGGAATTTAAAGAGTGTAGTGAGTATAAGGAATTTAGTGATTTTAAGGAGTTTAAGGAATGTAAGGCGTTTAGGGATTTTGTTAGGTTTTAATGCTCTAAGTTCACTAATCTCCCTAATTTCCCTAAATTCTCTATATAAATCTTGCGGGCTAGCGTCGCTCTAATACCGTTAGTATCTCACCTTAAAATAGTCAAGTATCGCTTTGTAGTTGTCTTGCGCCGTTAGGCAGGTGTCGAGAAGATAACCTCGTACATTGCTCCACTCTTGCAAACCACGATAGTAGAACATCTTTAACACATCGGCAATGATAAATGGTACATAACCATTTGCCAAGCACTCCTTGAACATCACAAGGCGACCAACACGACCATTGCCATCTTGGAATGGGTGTATCGCCTCGAAGCGCTGGTGTAGGTCGATAATATCCTCAAACGACTTTCTCTTCTTGCCGTTATACTCTTTGAGCAGTGCCTTTATCTCACGATGCACATCCTCGGGTGCGGTGGTCTCGTTGCCCCCTACCTCGTTAGGCAGGCGTTTATAGTCGCCAACGGTAAACCAATCTTTGCGGCTATCCGAAGTGCCCGATTTGAGAATAAGGTGCAACTCCTTGATAAGGCTCTCTGTCAATCGCTCCTCTGCTCGGTCGATGATAAGGTCGATGCAACGGAAGTGATTCGTCGTCTCGATAATATCATCTACGCGCACGCTCTCGCCCTCGATGCCGATAGTGTTGGTCTCAAAGATGTAGCGTGTCTGGTCATGTGTTAAGCGACTGCCCTCAATATGGTTTGAGTTGTAGGTAAGGTCGATTTGGGTGCGGTGATAGATACCACCTTTGAGCCTTGCCTCCTTCTCTTGGCGCAGGGCAATGAGCAAAGGCATCGCCTTGCGCTGACGAGGTTTGCGCTCGGGCAATTCTGCATCCACTGGGATGCTCCAAGTCTTACCTATGAGGATTGCGCCCTCAATCTTTCCGAGAGCACAATAATTACGCGCTGTGCGCTCCGGGATGCCATACTTTGAGGCGAATTCTGCTACTGAAATATATTTCATACGCTACAACTATCGGCAAGTTTTAGACCGATTATTCGGTGCAAATATAGCATTTCTTGCCGATAACGGCAAATTATCCGCATACTTTCGATGATTTATTTCGCTCATCGCTCTGCTCAACCCCTTGTAAAGAGGCAGAGTGATAGCAATAACCAAGAGGCTGACCCGCGGGTCAGCCTCTTGCTGTTGGTATTTGCCCTGTCGTTAGAGCAGTGCCTCGATTGAGCTGGCGACAATCGACATATCGGTTGTGGGCTCGAAGCGGGCTACAACATTGCCCTCGCGGTCAACAAGGAACTTTGTGAAATTCCACTTGATATCCGATTTTGATGCGTAGTCGGGGTCTGCCTCCGAGAGCATCTTGTCGAGGATGGGCGTGAGCTTATGCCCCTTGTCGAAGCCAGCGAAGCCCTTCTCGGCTTTAAGGAAGGTGTAGAGTGGCGTCTCGTTTGCGCCATTTACCTCAATTTTCTTAAACTGGGGAAATGTCGTGCCATAGTTGAGCTGGCAGAACTGTGTGGTCTCGGCATCGCTCTCGGGCGACTGGTTGCCAAACTGGTTGCAGGGGAAGTCCAAGATGGCGAAGCCACGCTCCGCAAAACGCTTGTTGATAGCCTCCAAATCGTCGTACTGGGGCGTAAAACCGCACTTGCTCGCTGTGTTCACCACAAGCAAAACCTTGCCCTTGTAGTCATCAAGCTTTACGGGTTTGTTGCCCTGTGCCATCACCTCGATATCGTAAATCGACTTCTTGCTCTTTGTGCCGCAGCAGCAGCTCTTCTTTCTAATCTCCATAACTTTATACTGTTTTATAATTATTCTTTGTTTTTCCGTTGCAAAAGTACAAATAAAATTCGTGCCACAAACATTTTTAGTCAAAACCTTTAATCATATATTCTTATGGTACTATAAGCGAAAAATATAGCCTCAACAAATAACTCATCACCAACCAATGCTCTCGCCCTCTTTTTTGGCTATTCTGCTTGCTCAATCAAAAAATTTTTCTTAATTTTGTAATGTCGAAATTGTGGCTATTTGAGTCGCTTTTTCGGCGGACATATTTTACGGAAGTGTATTTCGCAGTCCAAATCTGAAAATGTGGAAGTTTTCAAACTGAGGGACGAACGAATGACACTCATCTCTTGTGTAGTTATGCGGCTATGCACGGTCTGTGCATATACCCCATACTATCCAAGTGTGGGGCATTATATCGTTTATCTCAGTTAGGTCTTTCCACAACCTTCAGATTTATAAACGAAAATCAACTCCACACTTTTTTTATAACCACCGTATAGGATATCTACGGTATAAGTATTACTATAAGGTCAAAAAGTTATTTGCGAACGGTATTTGTTGTATTTGTTGCTACATAAATTTTGAGATATCACAATTTATTGCGAACTTTGATTCTGAAGTGTTTGCCGAAAAGATTATTAACCAATAAATTTTTATCGCTATGAGAAGTAATTCTGAATTGAGAAGGGAAGCCAGAGCTACTATGTCGGGCAACTGGTTAGATGGTGTAGTAATTGCACTCGTATCTATGGTAATGATGTGCCTTGTGGCATCTCCACAGATTGTAACAGCAGAAGGTTCTGTTTCGGGCAATGTCATCTATATGCTTGCCTATGTCTTTATCGGTGCGCCAATTAGCTATGGACTCTACTTTGCCTATTTGCAATTCTGCCGTGGTGCAGAGCTAAAGGTCGAAAACCTCTTTAGCCTCTTTAACTCGAAATACTATATAAAGAGTGTCAGCCTCTATTTGCTCACATCGATATACACTTTCTTGTGGAGTCTTCTCCTTGTAATACCCGGTATTATTAAGGGTTTGTCTTACTCGATGGCACCATATATTCTCCTCGACAACCCCGAACTCTCTGCTGAAGAGGCTATCTGCCGTAGTATGGAGATGATGCGTGGTCATAAGATGGATCTCTTCCTGATAGGTCTTGGCTATGCGGGTCTTGCTATCTTATCGTGCTTCTTGCTCTGCATCCCGTTGCTGTGGCTTAGTCCATACTATATGACCGTATTTACCAAGTTCTATGAGAATCTCAAATACGAACAAATCCGCGAGATACCGATTCAATAAACTCTAAAAGTTAGGAGGTCGACTGGTTAGTCGGCCTCCAACTTTTTTTATGCATGGGCAGGCACTAATATCCCTAATATCCCTATTTTCCCTAATCTCGCAATAACTCCAGCTCTCGATTTTTTGGTGTTATCAAAATGTTTCGTACTTTTGTAGGGTAATAGTACTACTTAATATTAGACTACAGATATGAAACGAAATATTTTGTTAGCCGCCCTGTCGGTTGCACTTCTTGTGGCGGGTTGGCTTGGCATTACGGGTCTTACGCTATTGGTGGCGTTGGTACCGCTGTTGATTATCAGCGAAAACCTCTCGGACTCGCGACGCGACTGGTGGCGTATGTGTGGCTATGCAGCAGCCACCTTCCTTGTGTGGAATGCCCTCACTATCTGGTGGGTATGGATTGCAGCGCCCATTGGTCCTATCACGGCAGGCATAGTGGGCACCTTCTACAACTTGGTAGCCTTTATGACCTACCACTACACCGCAAAGCGAGCGCACCGTGCCTTGGCATATACCCTACTCGTTACGCTCTGGATAGCCACCGAGTGGGCATACAACTCTGCCGATGTGATGACCTTCCCGTGGTTGTTGCTCGGTCATGGCTTCTCGGGCGATATCTGGGCCGTGCAGTGGTATGAGTATACTGGCATCTTTGGCGGTACGCTTTGGGTGTTAGTGGCAAATATCGCCATCTTCGAGATTTTGCGCCACCGCACCACCGCTTCCGTAGTTCGTGCGGGCATCATCATCCTCGCCCCTATCGCACTATCCTTAGCACTATACTTTGGCTACGAGCCCACGGAGCGCACCACGACTATATCGGTTGTTCAGCCCAATGTGCCCTGCTACGAGGATGAGCGCGAGGCAGCGGGCAAGATGGACCCCACGGAGAATACTTGTCGTCTCTTGGCAAGCGTTCCGCGTGGCTCATCGTTTGTCGTACTGCCCGAGTCGGCATTGGCATATATCCCCGGTGTCTATTCGACTGACGAGGAGCATCTTGAGCGCTTGATGCCGATTTTGACCCTTATGCACGGCGGGCATCTGCTCGACTCGAAGCTTATCGTAGGTGCATCTACGGTGCGCTACTATGGCGATGAACGAAAGACATCTACCGCCCACTACTCGGATTGGTATGGCTGGTACGACCACTACAACTCTGCCCTGCTGACGAATGTTCTCGGCGAGGTGGAGGATATCTACCACAAGGGCAAGCTTGTTATCGGTGTCGAGGCGGTACCATTGAAAAATATCTTTGACCTCTTTGAGGTCTACCTCGGAGGTATCTCGGGTCAGCTTGGCTGGGGCGAGAAGCACTCTGTTTTCCGCAATGGCGAGGTGAAGATTGGACCCGCAATCTGCTACGAGGGTCTCTATGGCAACTATTTTGCAGGCTTTGCGCGTGAGGGTGCCGAGGTTATGGCCGTTATCTCGAACGATGGCTGGTGGGGCAACACCCCTGGTCACCGTCGTCTCTTCGACTTCTGCCGTCTGCGTGCTATCGAGACACGCCGAGCCATTGCCCGAAGTGCAAATACGGGTATCTCTGGCTTTATCTCACCCCGTGGCGAGACCATTGGCGAGCGTATGGAGTGGGACGAGGAGGGCGTGCTCACCGCCGAAGTTGAGTTGCGTGACGATGCTACGCTCTACACCCGCTATGGCGACTGGGTAGCGCGTATCTCGACACTTGTTGCGGTGTTGGCATTGCTCTACTATATGGCATACCGCATCAAACGAAAAAATCACTTGGTAGACTAATATATCCCCTAATAAAATTTAGTATGAATTACGCACAGACTCTTGAGTTCTTGTACAGCTCTATGCCGTCGTTCCAGCGTGTTGGAGGCGACGCTTATAAGCCGGGATTGGAGCGTGTAACAGCCTTCTGTCAGCACTTGGGCAACCCCCAGCGCAACTTCTACACCGTGCATATCGCGGGTACCAACGGCAAGGGCTCGGTATCGCATATGCTCGCATCTATTCTTCAGCAGGCAGGCTACCGCACGGGCTTGTTCACCTCGCCCCACCTCGCCGACTTCCGCGAGCGCATCCGTGTCGATGGCGAGATGATACCCAAGCAGAAGGTTGTAAACTTTGTAGACCGCAACCAGGCGAAGATGAAGGAGTTAGACCTCTCGTTCTTCGAGATGACCGCAGCTATGGCCTTCGACTACTTCGACCAGAGCGATGTCGAGGTGGCGATTATTGAGACAGGTCTTGGTGGCAGGTTGGATGCAACGAACCTTATCACGCCTATCTTGTCGGTCGTAACAAATATCTCGATGGAGCATACCGAGTTCTTGGGCGACACTATCGAGAAGATTGCTATGGAGAAGGCGGGTATCATCAAGAAGAGTATCCCCGTTGTTGTTGGCGAGCGTAACGATAGCTACAACCATATCTTCGTCAATCGTGGCGCGGAGCTTAACTCTCGCGTTATCTTTGCCGAGGATGAGTTCCACCTATTGGGTATCGAACATTTCGACAACCTCAACCAGCACTTTAGCGTTGAGCGTCAGCGTGATGGCAGAGTCTTTGAACTCGATATCGACCTCTTGGGCGACTATCAGCGCCACAATATCATCACCGCATGTGCCGCTGCCGACTACCTCGCCGAGATGACACCTCTCACCATTTCGCGCCGTGCCTTCCGTCAAGGTTTGGCAGACACCGCCGCAAACACTGGCTTAAAGGGTCGCTGGCAGGTGCTCTCGAACGAGCCATACACCGTATGCGACACGGGACACAATGCTGCGGGCATAGCCTATGTTGCCGAGCAGTTGGAGGCGTTGGAGTGCGACAGGCTCTTTGCCGTTATGGGCTTTGCCAAGGAGAAGGATCTCGACAAGATTTTGCACCTCTTGCCCCGCAAGGCGCACTATATCTTCACACGCGCACAGATTGAGCGTGCTCGTGCCATCGATGATATCGCCACGGCAGCCACCGCCCTCGGTCTTGACTTCGAGACCGCACCCACGGTAGCCGAGGCTGTTGCTCGTGCCAAGGCACTCGCCACACCAAGCGATGCGATATTTATCGGCGGTAGTAACTATGTGATTGCCGAAATCGAAGAGTTATAAAGATAATACCGTATAATAAAATAGATTGACCAAGCGGTCAACCTATTTTGTTATACTGGTTTTATATCATCATCAATTCTTCGACAACCCATTTCTCGGATGCGCTTCACCTGCTTGGCTGACGAGATATGACCGATAAAGGCCACAATGCAGACCAAAAGCATCGGAATGCCGAGCTTAAGGTTGCCAATGCCGATAAGCCAAAGTGTCCAAGGTGCGCCAAGGATAAGCGCCACAAGGCAAGCTACTTTCAGAAAAATATAGTGTCCTAACATACTCTTATTATTTACCAGTTAATAGGTTCTTTGCCCTGACTGCGGAGGTAGTCGTTAGCCATTGAGAAGTGGCGACAACCAAAGAAACCTCTATACGCCGAAAGTGGCGAGGGGTGCACAGCACGCAAGATAAGGTTGCGCTCAGGGTCGGCAATAGCGCCCTTCTTCTGTGCATAGTTGCCCCAAAGCATATAGACCACACCCTCCTTGCGCTCGGCAATAGCACGAACCACAGCATCGGTAAAGCGCTCCCAGCCCTTACCTGCGTGTGATGCCGCCTCGTGGGCACGCACGGTAAGCACAGCGTTTAGAAGCAACACGCCCTGCTCTGCCCAGCGTTCGAGTTCGCCCGACGAAGGCATCTCGGCACCCGTATCGTCGTGCACCTCCTTGAGGATATTCTGCAACGATGGCGGGAAGGGAACACCCTCCGACACCGAGAAGCATAGGCCATTAGCCTGACCCTCACCATGATATGGGTCTTGACCGATAATCACAACCTTGAGCTTATCCAACGGACATTTGTCGAAGGCACGGAAGATATTGCGACCAGCGGGGAACACCGTTGTCGAAGCATACTCCCCCTTGACGAACTCTACAAGCTCGTCGAAATAGGGCTTTGTAAACTCCTCACGAAGAACAGTTTTCCAATCCTCAGCTATACGAACATCTGCCATAGGTCTCTCGAATGGGGTCAATTTTGTTTTGCAAAAATAATATTATTTTTCTAAATTTGCGTATCGTTAAACCAATTTTTTCGAAGCACTATGCGCAAATTGACCCTTTTGCTACTATTCGTTGCGGGCATCACCACGAACGCCCTTGCACAACACGAAATCAAGAATATTATCTTCCTTATTGGCGACGGCATGGGCCTATCGTCGGTATCGATGATGCAGCTCGAGAACAACTACGAGCCTACGATATTTGACCGTGCCGAGAACATAGCGTTGCAGAAGACCTACTCGTTGGATAACCGCGTTACCGACTCGGCAGCATCGGGAACAGCACTCGCCACAGGCACGAAGACCAACAACACGATGCTTGGCCAGACTCCCGACGGCAAGGATTTGGTATCCCTAATGGATATCGCCCACGAGCGCGGTATGCAGACTGGCCTTATCGCTACCACATATCTTCAGCACGCCACACCTGGCGCATTCTACGCCTGCACCGAGAGCCGACACAACTACCTCGCTATCACCGAGCAGTTGGTGGCAAGCACCATCGATGTAGCGATAGGTGGCGGTATGGCATTCTTCGAGGAGCAGTATGGCTCGAAGGAGGCTGCCAAGGCGAAACTCAACAAGGCGGGCTATGAGCTTATCGAGGATATGGAGTCTTTGAAGGCTACGAATGGCAAGAAGCGTGTAATGGCGCTCCTTGGCGCAAAGGAGGTAGGCGAAAACTCTGGCAGTTACCTTGCCGAGGCTACAGCCGAGGCTATCCGCCTATTCGAGAAGCGTGGCGACAAGGGCTTTGCGCTGATGGTCGAGGGCTCGCTAATCGACGGCATGGGTCACGGCAACGATGCCAAGGCTCAGCAGAAGGAGATGGATAGCTTTATGCAGGCTGTCGAGGTGGCTGTCGAGTATGCTGAGAAGTCGGGTAACACCCTTGTTGTCGTAACTGCCGACCACGAGACAGGCGGTCTTTCAATAGTAAGTGGCAATGCCGACTTCAACCTATCGGAGCAGGGCATAGAGTATCGCTGGACAACCGACGGTCACTCAGGACAGATGGTACCCATATATCTCTACGGCGCTGGTGCCGAGCGAATCAACGGCATAATGGAGAATGCGGAGCTTGGAGCAAAGCTCAAGGCACTAATTAGCGAGTAGCTCGCTCCAAGTGGCGAACACGCCACAATAGGCGTAGCGAGGTGAGCAACGCTGCCGAGCTAAGACCAATGATAAGACCTATCGCCAAGCCGTGGCACTCCATATCGAAGCGGTATGCCAACAAGCAACCTATCGGGATATTTAGCACAAGGTAGCTACAAAGCACGATAGGCATAACGATGCGCACATCCTGCAATCCACGCAACATGCTAATAGACAAGCCTTGAATAGCATCCGAGAGCTGATATATAGCGATAAGCAACATCAGCTCGGCGGTGAGTGCTATGATAGCTTCGTTGTCGGTAAAGAGCATAGCGATGGGCGTACGCAAAAAGACAAATACCATAGCCATAAGCACCGCCCACGCCAAACCGAGGTGGTAGGTGGCATATACCGTGGGTCGTAGCTCGCCAAACGACTGCGAGCCGTAGATATGCGAAACCACAATGGTCGATGCCGAGCCGATAGCAACGGTAATCATCCAAGCGATATTTGCAATGCTGAAAGCCACCTGCATCGAGCCTGCCGCAACAGCACCAAACGAGAGTGCGAGGATTGAGGTGAGGATAAAGGCTGCCGACTCCAAGACCATCTGGAACGAGATAGGTGCGCCAATATTTATCAGCGCACGGAAGTTCTCCATACGCAGGCTACGACGACCAAAGAAGGCACGATAGATACGCAATCGTCGCGAAAGGAAGAAGTAGGCGACGATAACCACCATCTGCATAACACGCGACAGAAGCGTAGCAAGACCAGCACCCTCGGCACCCATAGCCTCCGAACCCAACTCACCAAAGATAAATACCCAGTTAAGGAAGATGTTTAGTGCATTACCCGCGAGTGTCACCCACATCGCCACCTTCGTATTGCCTATACCCTCCAAGAACTGCTTGAGAGCAAGGAATATCATCAGCGGGATAATGCTCCACACCAACATATCGTAGTAGGGCAACGCCATATCGGCCACGGCAGCAACATCGTCGCCCGACGACGACATCCAACCCTGCAAAACGCCAATAAAGGGGCGGAGAGCCACCGCCACGATGGTTGCCACGATGCCTAAGCCGAAGCAGTAGATGATGCTATTTTGGAATAAGCGCCCCACCTCTCGCCTATCGCCACGGGCATAGCTCTCGCCAACGATAGGTGTAATGGCGAGTGCCAAACCGAGGGCGGCAAGGTAGATAAGCAAGAACAACGAGCTACCGAGCGACACCGCAGCCAAGGGCACAGGGTCGCTACCGCCATAGTTGCCCACCATAGCCGTATCGGCAAACTGCGTGGTAAGCTGTCCCGCCTGAGCAAGCACAACGGGGGCAGCAAGCGTAGCAATACGCTTATAGTAAGTAAAATATTTACGCACTAATTGACATAATCTTTATAGAGTTCGACAAACTCCTCGGCATCGGCGGTATCGGCCTTAGTAAACGACATAGGCTCCGAGATGAACAACTCGCCAACAAAGCCACTCTCATCCTCTGCCAAGCCGCAGACAACATACTCATTGCCATAGGTGCATAGCGCCCAGTCGGGAGATGAGGTGTAGGAGTACTCCAACAGACTCTCGCGGATATCCTCCTCGCTATATTCGTCGACATAGTATGCAGGGAAGATATCGAAGTGGAGCGTGGGCGATGGCTCGGCGGTCAAGACCTCAACCGAGAGGAAGTAGTCGGCATAGCCGGTAAATGTCTGGTAGTAAGGCTCAACGGCAGCAACCTCCGCTAAATCGTAGGCTGTGCACTTAACCTCGGTGATACGGTTCTTGCCCTCGCCATCCTCCTTGGTCGTAAAGCGATAGACGAAGAGGTCGGTGGTCGCTGCGCCAGCATAGTAGCCATAGACGGCAATAACAAACTCCGTAGCAGGGGGCAACTGGTCGATATGCTCCTCATATACGCCCGAAAGCTCCAGAGGTGCATACTTCTCCATAACATACTCCAACTGCTCCTGCTTATCGCCATCGGGGAGGTTCTTGGCGTACATCATAACCGCCGTATACTGCTCATCGGTCGAGGGTGTGATGCGCACATCTACCGAGCGGGGCATAATATTCGAAAACTCAACATCGAAGGTCATATCCGACCTCTCGACCGTACCCGTAGAGAAGTACTCCACAATGGGCTTCGACACCACCATAGGCACATTGCCATCTACCGCATCGATAGCGTAGATAAGCGCCATATAGCGGTGGTTGGCATTAAGAGTCTTGCTAAACTGTGCTTCGCCCTTATAGCCAAGCTGTTGCATAATCTCCTCGGCGCTCTTCTCCTCGAAGTAGTAGAGGTGGTCGGCAACATAGAAGAAGGCCTCGGCAACAGCCTGCTCGGCCTCGGCCGTAAACGCCAAGCCCTGCTCGATATAGCCAGCCTCGGAGTCCTCAACGAGCTGAACGGCATAGTAGCCCTCCCACGACTCTGGCTTTACCGAGAAGCTAACCTCGGGGCCCTCGGCCGTGATTGTAGCCTCAAAATCCATTGCCGTGCGCTCAGGCAGACGGTTTTCGATAACGAGATACTCCACATCGGTGATAGCCTCAAACTTATCGCCACGAGCGTAGATACCGTAGGCATAAACCACATACTCCTTGGCGGGAGAGAGCTCTTGCCAACGCTTAGTCCTCTTACCCGAGAGTGCCAAGTTGCTACTATTTAGGAACTCTTCAAGCGTGGTTTCGCCCGTGATATAGGTGTAGAAGTAGGCTAAGTCGGCAGCCACCAAGTCCTCAACCGTCGTGATACCCTGCTCGGTAAGGTAGCTCTTCTCGGCCATCATCACGATATAGGGCATCGTATCGTCGGCAGGCGTAATGCGCACCTCGCACTCCGAATAGTCGCACTCCGCAAGCTCCAAACTTAGCCAATCGCCACGCTTAGCATCTTGCGTTACAACAACCTGAGGCTCAACATCTGTTGAGATATGGCGAAGTGTGATAGTCGCCGTACGCTCCCTGTCCGAGGGGTTGGGCAGTACTCTAAAGCTGATTACACCAGCCATCGCATTGTCGATATCCACAATCCACTCGGCATCCGTTACTGCCACAGCATTTATTGCCGACTCCGACTGTAGAGTGTAGTATATTCTGCCATCGCCACCCAAATCATCAAACTCGATACTCTCCTGCCTAACACTAAATGGCGCTGAGGGCTCTATACGATTGTCGGTACATGCCAAAGCACATACCGACAATAAAACAACCATTAATCGACGCATAACAGAGAATCGTTAGATATAGTGAATCGTCGGCATCGAACGCATCACAGGCACCTCGCCATCCTTCGACTCAACAGCGAAGACAATGACCATATACTTCTTGCCTGCCTGCAACTGAACATCGAGTGAGCGGAAGCCAGTATAGCAGTTAGCACGCAAATACTGCTCAGCAGAAGAGCCATTCTTCATCACATTGCGAGCAGCAGTGTAGAACTTGTTTGCGAGGTTCTTGATAGCACCCTCGTTGAGCTGTGTGCCAGGCTCGATATAGTGCAACGAGTCGTCGGGGGCAATCTGCACGCTGTAATAGCCACTCCAATCGCCGGGGTCGATGCTTATAGTTGCGTTTGTACCCGACATTCTTGTGTTGATATTAAACTTCACATCGTACATCTCGGGCATGGGGAGCACCACAGTCGTAGAGTGCATAGGTGTAGTCATCTGGTAGCTATTACCCGAAAACTCGATACCGTAGCTATAGATTACATATGTAGCGCCGGGCTGCATACCGACAAACTGGCGCTCTGCATCGCCCGTATAGATAAGCTTGGGGCTAACACGACCCATAAGCTCCTCGAGGGTCATATTGTTACGCTGAGCCAGAGCCAAGTAGCTCTCCATCTCCTTATCGACAAAGGCCTGGTCCTGACCGACACCCGACTGCTTGAAGTACTCGGCATCAATGATGTTTGCCATGTAGGGACGGTTCTTGTCCAAAGGCTTATACTTCACAGTACAGCTCTTATAGGTAACATTCGACACATCGAACGAGTACTTATTGAGCAACTGCTTGTCCTGCAACACCATAACCTTGGCACTCTCGGCACCAGGATACTTGATTGTAACCATCGCAAAACGCTCCTCGCTGACATCGCTCGTCTCGACATGCAGAACGATGGTCTTGTCTGTAACCTCTTTGAGCGTTACCCAGCTCTCGGTGCTAAGCGCCTCAAACTCGCCACCCTTCACGGGGTTCGTGATAAAGTAGTAGAGCGGAATATCTCCACCGCCACCGTCGATGTTAAGCTCGTAGGTATCGAGCGTAATAACAGTCTCACCCTTTGGGGCTGTCTCACAACCTGTAAACACAAGGGCTATAACACCCAAGAGAACTGAAAACATAGAGTTAATCTTCATCCTAACTATCTTTTATTTAATTCGTTATTCAAACTTCTCGCCTCGGAGAATCTTATCGAGCATCGTCTGACAACCATCCTCCACCAAGTCGAGCACCAGCTCAAAGCCCTCGTGTCCCTCGTAGTAGGGGTCGGGGATATAGCTCCAATCGGGGTGGTTGGTGAGGAACTCACGGAAGCGGAATATCTTCATCTGTGCATCGCGGTGGGGAGCAAGGCGGAATAGCGACTCGTAGTTGTTGTCGTCCATCGCAACGATGATATCGAAGCGCTCGAAGTCCTCCTCACGCACCTGTCGCGAGCGGTGGGTTATCTCGATACCTCGGGCTGATGCAGCACGACGCATACGGCTGTCAGCACGGTCGCCTGCATGGCCGCCGTATGTACCCGCAGAGTCCACAGCCACCCTATCGCCCACGCCACGGCGGTCGATAAGTTGTTGCATCACAGCCTCGGCAGCTGGCGAACGGCATATATTACCCAGACATACAAACAGGATGCGTTGCTTCATTGTACCCGATTACTAAAAAATACAGTGCAAAGATAACTAAATTTAATTAGTTATACCAAAAATATTCGTTTAATAAATTTGGGAGTTCGTTTAATTCTTGCAACAGCAGAGCAATATTTTACTGAAATAGACCAAAATTCAACCATAAGAAAGTGCCACAGATTGCATAATTTTTGTACCTTTGTTGCGTTTTATAGAAAATCAAATACTCAGCAAATATGAAAATTAAGGCATTACTAATGGCTTTAGTGGCGATTTTCGCCCTCTCGACAACTGCCGATGCACAGTCGCTTCCCCGCCGTGTGCGCAATATGGAGGTGCAGGACCTCGATGGCAACAAGGCACGCCTTCCGTGGTGGGGCGAGAAGAACCTACTTATCTTCTATGTAGACCCCGAGGTGCCAAAGCAGAACCACGAGTTTGTTAGCTGGATTGAGGAGAACAAGCGCCTTGCAGGTCCCAATATCGAGGGATTTGGCATCGTAAACCTCAAGGATGCCGCCTACCCCAACTCGTTGGTGCGCAAGATTGCCGATGCACGAACAGCCAAGAATGGCGCTACCATCGTCTGCGACCCCGACCACTGGGTGTCGAGCGCTTGGCGTTTGGGCGACTGCAACAATATGTTCTGCATCTTGCTCGTTACGAAGGAGGGTGAGTTGGTATATGTGAGCAAGGGCGAGATGTCGGAGGAGGAGCAGCAGCGCTTCTTGGAGATTGCAGACAAATATCGCTAAACACTATGCGTGGGTGGCTCGTAGCGGCAGTCATAACACTGTCGTGTAGCGCACTATCGGCACAGAACACCGCAGAGGCTGTGATTGGCGCCGATACCGTCACCTATGCCTATACACCTATCGACCAGAGTGGCTACGATGATGTTCGTGGCGACTCTGGTCGAAAGTTTTTAAGTGCTCGGACTGGCGATAACTCGTCGCTCGATTTTACGATTGCACCCATTTACTCCTCAACCACCAATTTCGGTATAGCCCTCAACGCACAACTAAACTACGGCATACCAAAGATTAGTGGCAACTACGGCTCAAAACCATCTGCCCTATCGCTATACCTATCGGGCTCAATCAACGGCTATTATCGCCTGATGCTCAACGGCATAAACCGTCTAAACAATAGTCGAGACATTCTATCGTATGGCGCCGAGGCAGGCTCTATGCCCACCCGCCTTTGGGGTCTAAACTACGACGATGCTATACGCGAAAACTACTCTCGCTACACCGAGAAAACACTCTCTGCGTGGTTCCGATATAGTAGACTTATTGCTCCAAATACCTACTTAGGCATCGTGGCCGACATCATCAATTCGGAGGGAAAGAATCTTAGCGATGGAGCGCTCGAAATGGTGGGCGACCGAGCCACCAATATCACCACTGCGGGCATCGGCTTACAACTCGATTTCGACAACTATCACAACCGCATCGACCCACCTTACGGCTTCCGTGTCGGTGCTTCGGCAACCTACCGACCCCGACTCCTTAGCAACATAGGCTACGACACTTGGCAGGCCACCGTAGTCTTCGACTACTACCAGTCGCTATGGCAAGGTGGACTTCTCGCCCTCGACATCTATGGTCGCACCCAGTCGAAACATACGCCGTGGCTGCTCCTCGCCGAGACAGATGGCGACAGCCGTATGCGTGGCTACTACCCCGGTCGTTTTCGTGGTAACACGCTCATCTCTGCACAGTTAGAACTTCGCCAACATATCTGGAACGGCATAGGCGCTGTGGCGTGGGCGGGTGCTGGCAATATCTTCTCCCCTGACGACCCATTCTCATGGCGCAAGACCCTGCCCACCTATGGTGTAGGTCTCCGCTACCGACTTGGCAACGCCTCTTTCCGTGTCGACTTCGGCTTTGGCAGAGATTCGTTTAATGCCATCGTCGGCATAAATGAGAGTTTTTAGTTGTTAGTTTTTAGTTATTAGATACTTCCAATTGGGTGACCACAGAGATTTTTAAGACGATAGGACAAATAAGACGATAAGAAAATTCTCCTAATGGTCTTAAAGTCCTAAGGTCTTACGGTCCAAAATCTAACAACTAAAACTCTAAAAACCTCTTTCTCCAAACATTTCCCCGATTATTTGTTGCTTTTTGGGTTTTGTTTTGTATCTTTGTCGCGATTTACTATACCCATAGGTATAGAGCCTTAGAAAATTTGCAAGAAAGAACAAGATATGAAAATCGCATTAGCTCAGCTCAATTTCACCGTTGGTGATATCAAGTCTAATACGGAGAAAATTATCCGAGCAATCGACAACGCAAAGAGCCAAGGTGCAGACCTTGTGGCATTTGCCGAGTTTGCCGTATCGGGCACTCCCGCCTATGGTCTTCTCACCAAGACCACATTCCTCGAGCTTTGTGAGGATGCCGTGGAGCGCATCGCCAAGAAGTGTCGTGGCATCGCAGCCATTGTGGGTACGCCCTACCTTACGGCAGAGGGTCCTATTAGCGCAGCTGCCTACATCTCAAAGCGTGGCGAAATAGAGTACATCGGCAAGCGTTATGTTACGGCACGCCGTGAGATGGGCTACATCGTAGGCTCGTCTATCGGTAGCCAGACAATCTCGGTTGACGGCAACAACTTAAAGGTCGTTGTTGGCGACGACATCAGCCGTATTGAGGAGCTCGACGAGAGTATCGATGCCGTAATCTCGGTAAATGCTCGCCGCTATGGCAAGGGCATTATGACCCGCCGTTTCGACAAGATGAGCCGCTTGGCATTTGCTGAGGGCAAGAGCATCTTGCTTATCAACCAGGTGGGTGGCTCGGGCGACATCGTCTATGACGGCACATCGGGCATCCTCAACCCTGAGGGCCACCTTGTGATGCTCCTCAAGAGCTTCGAGGAGGATATGCAGATCTACGACACCGAGGCAAAGAATGAGCCCTTCGAGGTTCCGTTCACTACCTATAACGACCGTACACGCCTTATCTACAGCGCCGCTTGTCTCGGTCTTCGCGACTACTTCCACAAGAATGGCTACCAGAAGGCCTGCATAGGTCTCTCGGGCGGTATCGACTCGGCGGTAGTGGCTTGCTTGGCTGTTGGTGCGTTGGGCAAGGAGAATGTCCGCGTACTGCTTATGCCCTCGCCCTTTACGCCCAACGAGAGTGTCGAGGATGCAAAGCGCTTGGCAGAGAACCTCGGCGTGGAGTACAGCGTATTGCCCATCATCGAGGCATACAACGCTATAGTAGGCACACTCCAACCCGTGATTGGCGGTACGGAGTTTGATGCTACCGAAGAGAACATCCAGACCCGTATCCGCACCACGATGCTTATGGCATTGCAGAACAAGACTGGCTATATGGTGCTCAACTCGTCGAACAAGAGCGAGAACGCCCTCGGCTGGTGTACGCTCTATGGCGACACGGCGGGCACATTCAGCCCCACAGGCGACCTCTACAAGAGCGAGATTTACGACCTTGCACGATATATCAACTCGGCATTTGGCAATGTTATCCCCGATGCCATCATCGACAAGGAGCCATCGTCGGAGTTGCGCCCCAACCAGAAGGATAGCGACCACCTACCCCACTACGAGGTTATCGACGCCATCCTCTTCCGTATGATTGAGAAGAAGCAGCACCGCGAGGATATCATCAACGCAGGTTTCGACTCGGCGGTTGTCGAGAAGATTCACACGATGGTTATGCAGAACGAGAAGAAGCGCTATCAGTTCCCTCCCGTCTTGCGTCTCTCGCCCTGCGCCTTTGGTCACGAGTGGCTTATGCCGTTGGTTAACCACTACTGCGACTAAACATTTTAGCGATGAGCCATCCCATAGAGCATACGGGCATCGTTGAGCGTATCGACGGCAGCAAGATTACGGTGGTAGTCGAGCAGCAGTCGGCGTGTGTAGCGTGCCATGCCAAGGGGCTATGTAGCGAGCAGGGCTCACGCAAGGTTATCGAGGCCGATAGCGACAACCCCGAGCTATTTTCTATTGGCGACACAGTGCGTGTAGCGTTAGAGAGCAACCGTATGGCGTTGCAGTCGGTAGTTTGGGGCTACATACTACCCTTTGTGGTGCTTATCGTAGCACTCGTCATAGCCAAGATTTTGGGAGCAACGGACGGCATAGCAGCCCTTGCAACACTCCTTTCGGTTGCACTCTACTATGTCGTGCTTTATACCCTCAGACACTATTTCGAACGAAATATTAAATTTACAATAACTAAAGAGTAATGAACGAGTTACTATTGACTGCCCTAACACTCAGCGTGTTAGGCGCTTTGCTTGCAGTGATTCTCTACTTTGTGGCTCAGCAGTTCAAGGTAAGAGAGGATCCCCGCATCGGCGAGGTTGAGAAGATGCTCCCCGGAGCAAACTGCGGTGGCTGTGGCTTTGCCGGCTGTCGCGCAATGGCAGAGGCACTCGTTAGCCGTGACGACATCTCGACACTCTACTGCCCCGTGGCAGGTGGCGAGGTGATGAAGGCGGCAGCGACCTATCTCGGCAAGGCAGCCCCCGAGAAGAAGCCCCAGGTGGCAACCTTGCGTTGCGGTGGTAGCTGTCAGAAGCGCCAGAAGACCAACAAGTACGACGGCGCGAAGAGCTGTGCCGTGGTCAACACCATGTATGTTGGTGAGAGCGACTGCGCCTACGGCTGTTTGGGCTATGGCGACTGCGCCCACGCCTGCATATTCGGTGCTATTAAGATGAACCCCGAGACGGGTCTTATCGAGATTAACCCCGACAAGTGTACCGCTTGTGGCGCCTGTGTCAGGGCCTGCCCCAAGCAGCTTATCGAGCTCAGAAAGAAGTGGCCCAAGGACCGCGCTATCTATGTTGCGTGTCGTTCGCGCGACAAGGGTGCCGTGGTGATGAAGGCGTGCAAGGCGGGCTGTATCGGCTGTGGCAAGTGTGCCAAGGTCTGCCCCTTCGGTGCAATCACCATGGACGGCTCGTTGGCATTTATCGACTCGGAGAAGTGCAAACTTTGTCGCAAGTGTGTGAACGAGTGCCCCACAGGTGCTATTCACCTCATCAATATGGAGCCTCTCGCAAAGGAGCCCAAGGAGGCAAAAGCCCCCGCAGCACCTGCCAAGGAGGAGGTAAAGGTTGAAACCGCTAAGTAACGAAGAAGTATGAAGACATTCCCTATCGGCGGTATTCATCCGTCGGATAACAAACAATGGAGCAAAGATAAGGCTATCGAGGTTTTGGAGTTGCCCGACTCGGTTGCTGTGCCTATGATTCAGCATATCGGTGCACCCGCAACGCCCATCGTCAAGAAGGGCGACAAGGTGCTCACTGGTCAGCTTATTGGCGAGGCTACGGGCTTCGTATCGGCAAATATCCACTCGCCCATCTCGGGTACGGTGACTGCCGTAGATATGTTGCCCAATGGTCAGGGTCAGCGCCGTATGATGGTCGTCATCAAGCGTGAGGGCGACGAGTGGGTCGAGACCATCGACCGTTCTACGGAGCTTAAGCGCGCCTGCACCCTTGAGCCTAAGGAGATTATCGCCAAGGTCAAGGAGGCGGGTATCGTAGGTATGGGTGGTGCGCAGTTCCCCACACATGTCAAGCTCTCAATTCCCGAGGGTCAGAAGGCCAATATCCTTATCATCAATGGCGTAGAGTGTGAGCCCTACCTCACCTCGGACTACCGCACAATGTTGGAGCGTGGCGAGATGATGCTCGTCGGCGTATCGTTGCTTATGCGTGCCATCTCGGTAGACCGTGCCGTTATCGGCGTTGAGAACAACAAGCCCGATGCTATCGCCCACCTCCGCAAGCTCGTTGCAGATGGCGCGTACCGTGGCATCGAGGTTATGCCTCTTAAGACACGCTACCCCCAGGGTGGTGAGAAGCAGCTCATCGCTGCCGTAACGGGTCGTCAGGTGCCCCCTCCGCCCGCACTTCCTATCTCGGTAGGTGCTGTGGTGTGCAACGCATCGACCGCCGTGGCGGTATATGAGGCAGTGCAGAAGAACAAACCCCTTATCGAGCGTGTCGTAACCATCACAGGCAAGCACCTCAAGGAGACGCACAACTACCTCACCCGCTTTGGCACACCCTACTCAACACTTATCGAGCGAGCTGGTGGCCTTCCCGAGGGCGATGTCAAGATTTTGAATGGTGGTCCTATGATGGGTCGTGCGTTGGTTAACCTCTCGGCACCTATTATGAAGGGTTGCTCGGGCGTTACCGTATATTCGGACGGCGATGCTCTGCGTGGTGTGGAGCAGGCTTGTATCAAGTGTGGCAAGTGTGTGAACGCCTGTCCTATCGGTCTTGAGCCCTACCTCTTGGCACGCGCATCGAAGTTGCAGAAGTGGGATGTTGCCGAGGAGCATAACGCAACAGACTGTATCGAGTGTGGCTGCTGCTCATATACCTGCCCCTCGTACTTGCCCCTCTTGGACTATATCCGCATTGCGAAGCAGACCGTGATGGCAAATATCCGTGCCCGCGCAAATAAAAAGTAATAAGTTAAAGTAGATATACCTTTATAAATTATGGCAAACAGAATCATTGCTGCACCCTCACCCCATATCCACGGCGCGGAGTCTACACGCCGTATCATGGGCGATGTGGTGCTGGCGTTGCTCCCCGCACTCCTCGTCTCGGCGTATGTGCTGGGCTGGCGTGTGCTCTTCGTTACTGCGGTGTCGGTTGTGGCGTGCGTAGCGTTCGAGTACCTTATTGCCCGCTTCCTGCTTAAGCGTCGCTCAACCATTGGCGACCTCTCGGCAGTTGTTACAGGCTTACTCTTGGCATTCAACCTTCCCACGGGTATTCCTTGGTGGATTGTTGTTATTGGCGCATTGGTGGCTATCGGCATTGGCAAGATGACCTTCGGTGGCTTGGGCTGCAACCCCTTCAACCCCGCACTTACGGGTCGTATCTTCCTGCTTATCGCCTACCCCGTGCAGATGACCGACTGGACAACGGGTGTGCCCGATGCCCTCACAGGCTCGACCATCCTCGCCGATGTCAAGGCTGGATTGACCTCGGTTTCGGAGGTCGACTTTGTCGCTATGCTTGGCGGACATATGAATGGCTCGATGGGTGAGATTGGCTCGTTCGCACTTATCCTCGGTGGTCTCTATCTCCTTTGGCGTAGAGTTATCTCGTGGCATATCCCCGTGGCTGTGCTCGGCACGATGGCACTCTTCGCCCTCTTCCTCGCCATTGGTGATGGCGGTGCTGCACTCTGGCAGATGCCCCTCTTCCACATCTTGGCAGGTGGTGCGTTGCTCGGCGCTATCTATATGGCTACCGACTACTCAACATCGCCTATGACCCACTGCGGTATGCTTATCTATGGCGTAGGCATCGGTCTTCTCACGATGATTATCCGCGTGTGGGGTGCCTATCCCGAGGGTATGTCGTTTGCAATATTCATTATGAATGCTGCAACACCCCTTATCAACAAGTATTGTCGTCCCAAGCGCTTCGGCACTAAATAGCACACGATTATGAAGAGTTCATTGAAGAATATGGTACTTGTGCTGTTTACTATTACAGCCGTATCAGCGCTCCTCGTGGCGTTGGTCAACACCGTAACCAAGGAGACCATCGCCCAGACCGAGCAGAAGAACAAGGATTTGGCAAAACTCGAGGTATTGCCCGCATTTGAGGGCGAGGCAGAGTTGGAGGAGCAGACCAAGCAGATTGGCGACTTTACCGTAGGCGTTACGAAGGTTAGCGCCAATGGCGAGGTCGTGGGCTATGCTGTCGAGGCTCCGAGCATCACCAAGAATGGCTATGCCGACCGCATCTACCTTATGGTAGGCTTCGTGGAGAAGGAGGGCCAGACCCTTATCAACGGCATCAAGGTGCTCTCGCAGAAGGAGACCCCTGGTCTTGGTGCAAATATGACCAAGGAGGGCAACAAGCTCGAGCTTAGCGCCGTAGGCAAGAACCCTGCGGAGATGACCTTCAAGGTGAAGAAGGACGATGCCTCGGGCTCGTTCGACTCACTCACAGGCTCGACAATATCGTCTCGCGCCTATGCCAACGCTATGGAGACCGCCTATGCTGGTTATCTCTGGGCTAAGGGAGAGCTCGACACCTCGGAGGAGGCTATTGCCGATGCCCCCACAGGTGCTTCGACCGTAACGGAGGGTGCTGACACCCCCACAGGTGCTACCGTCGCAGAGGGCGACTATGCTAACGAAACAGAGCCTGAGGCTCAGAAAGGAGAAATAAGCAATGAGTAAACTTCAGCTTATCACCAAGGGCATACTCAAGGAGAACCCCACATTTGTGCTTATCCTCGGTATGTGTCCCACGCTCGGCGTCACCTCGTCGGCAGTAAATGGTATGGGTATGGGTGTTGCGACAATGGCGGTGCTCATTATGTCGAACATCGTAATCTCGCTTATCAAGAACCTTATCCCCGACAAGGTGCGTATCCCCGCATTTATCGTGGTCATCGCCTCGTTCGTAACGATTATCGAGATGTTGATGAAGGCGTATGTCCCTGCGTTGTACGCATCGCTTGGTGTCTTCATCCCGCTTATCGTCGTAAACTGCATCATCCTTGGTCGTGCCGAGGCTTTTGCATCGAAGAATGGCGTAGTAGATTCGGCACTCGACGGCGTGGGCATAGGTCTTGGCTTTACCCTCTCGCTCACGGTTATCGGTATGGTGCGTGAGGCGCTCGGCGCAGGTTCAATATTTGGCTACAACTTCGCTGGCGATGTTATGCCCCTACTCTTTATCCTTGCACCTGGTGGTTTCATCGTGCTTGGCTATCTTATGGTGTTGTTCAATAAAATTGCGAAACGATAATGGATACAATGAATATTTCTCAAGAGATACTTCAGGCGTTCTCTACTGGTGAGGTTGCCGTAGCGCCTATCACCATCTTTGCTATCATCATCGGCGCCATCTTCGTCAACAATGTGGTGCTCTCGCAGTTCCTCGGCATCTGCCCCTTCCTCGGCGTATCGTCGAAGGTGAATACCGCGATGGGTATGGGTGCTGCCGTGACCTTCGTAATGGCACTATCTGCCGTTGTTACCTGGTGTCTACAGGAGTTTATCCTCGCCCCCTTCGGCATCGAGTATATGCAGACCATCGTCTTTATACTCGTCATCGCCGCCTTGGTGCAGATGGTTGAGATTGTATTGCGCAAGGTATCGCCCGCACTCTATCGTGCCTTGGGTATCTTCCTGCCACTTATCACAACCAACTGTGCCGTACTGGGTGTCGCTATCCTTATGGTGCAGAAGGAGTTCTCGTTGGTTACGGGCGTTATCTACTCGGCTGCTACAGCTCTCGGCTTCGCCCTCGCATTGGTGCTCTTCGCAGGTATCCGCGAGCGTTTAGAGATGGAGGATACACCCGAGGGTATGCGTGGTGTGCCTATCGCATTGGTGACAGCAGGACTCTTAGCAATGGCATTTATGGGGTTTGCTAATGTAGTTCCCCTACCCTAATTTCTTGTGAAAAGGGGTCATTCTCGACCCATCCCCAAAAGTTGAGTGCCTCGGGCTGTACCTTTGTACTATCCCGAGGCACTCACTTTTGCGATGAGCCAAGCCTAACCCCTTTTGACAAGAAATTTGGTAGTGCTAACTGGTTGGGTGGTGTAGCCACGGACAATGAGTTAAAATGTGTTACGATGAGTTACAATGAGTTAATATGCTTTTTCCAATGAAGAAATATTTTAACCCATTTTAACACATAGTAACTCATTTTAACCCACAAATATTTTGCTCTCCCTAATTTCCCTAAATTCACTATTCACCTGCGCCCTCTTTTCCTCTCATTATCAAACGATTTTTGCAAAACTCTTGCACAGTTAAAAATAAATTCCTACATTTGCAGCCCGTATCAACCTCTTATACTGGGCGAAGACTACGAAAAAGGATTATCGGCGAGGGTGCCGTTATGGTAAGTCGACGCAGCGATAATGTTGAGCGATTAACTTTTTAACTTTTGTTGCAACAATGAACAAAGATGCATTGATCAGACTCGTAAACGAGCAGATGTGGGAGAAGGGCGAGCAGGATGTGCCCAAGTTTGGTGCTGGTGATACTATCACCGTAACCTATCGTATTGTCGAGGGTAACAAGGAGCGCTTGCAGAGCTTCCGTGGTGTAGTTATCCAGATTAAGGGTTCGGGCCGTACCAAGATGTTCACCATCCGTAAGGTATCGAATGGTGTAGGTGTAGAGCGTATCTTCCCTCTTTACTCACCCCACATCGACAAGATCGAGGTAAACAAGTATGGTGTTGTGCGCCGTGCACGCATCTACTATTTGCGTGACCTCACAGGTAAGAAGGCACGCATCAAGGAGCGTCGTATCGTTAAGAAGGAGGAGTAATCCTCAGTTCCTTGAAGGAGAAAGGGCTATTGCGGTTTGCGATAGCCTTTCTTATTTCTTGTGATAAGGGGCATCCTTCGACGCCTCAATCATTGCCCTGAATGGGAAATACCTCAAGTATATCCCATCCAGGGCAATTTCTTTATCGGCGCCAAATTATGCCCCTTCTGACAAGAAATTGGGTAGTGCTGATTGGAAGGTAGTGTAGCCACGGACAATGAGTTAAAATGTGTTACGATAAGTTACGATGAGTTAATATGCTTTTTCCAATGAAGAAATATTTTAACCCATTTTAACACATAGTAACTCATTTTAACCCACAAAATATTGTGCTCTCTCTAAACCCTAATTCCCTACAAATTGCGCTATGGATTCGAGCGGCGAAGCCGTAGAGCCGATACCTTATAAAAAAAAGCGCAGGCTGAAAGCCGAGCAATAAATCACTATAATATCGGCTCAACCCCTATTAAATAAAAACAAAAGCGCAGAATGCGCTTACCTTTTTTGGGATTCGAACGGCTAACCGCATTGACAATGCGGTTAAAGCCGTAGAGCCGATACCGCTAAAAATAGCGCAGACCGAAGGTCGAGCAATAAACCACTATAATATCGGCTCAACCCCTGACCACCAAGTTCGACTCCTTTGCCCCACACTAATGATACAGAGAAGCAGTCGAAGACTGTTTTTGTTTTGTGCTTATGGTGGGGGCTTGCACACGACAAATAAGCACAAAACAAAAAAGACGACTTATAAAGTCGTCTTCTCTGTATCTTTAGTGGGAGCAAAGGGATTCGAACCCCTGACCCTCTGCTTGTAAGGCAGATGCTCTGAACCAGCTGAGCTATGCTCCCGTTTTGTAAGGCTTGGGACTGCAAAGGTAAGCATTATTTTTTATTCTGCAAATTTTTTCGATAAGTTTTTTTTAAGAGTCTTGTCATCTTTTTCAAGAAGCTCGACCGCATCGTCTGCTTATCTTCGACTCGGCTTCCGCCTCATCTTTGCAGTTTGCCACCCTCTTTGTGCATCCCTCGCACTTTAGCGCCTGAACAAGGACTTGAACCTAGGACCCCATGATTAACAGTCATGTGCTCTAACCAACTGAGCTATTCAGGCATTGTAAAAGAACCGTTATCTTTCGATTGCGGTGCAAAGGTAAGGCATTTTTTTTATTCTGCAAATATTTTTGCAAAAATTTTCAAAAAAAATATGCAATACGCCGAAAAACCGCCCGAAAACAATATCTTTGTAATATGAAACACCTCCTTATATATATAGTTGCTGTGCTCGGGGCAACGCTTCTACCCTTCGTTGTAGAGGCGCAAGAGAGCAAGAGTGCCCTGAAGTTTCACTCCACCGTGGGCGACTACGGTCATATACGCGAGGATGGTGGCTCGGTGGTCTGCCGCTTCGAGGCCGTAAATAGTGGCACGGAGCCGGTGGCTATCGTCGATGTTATTACCTCGTGTGGTTGCACCTCGGTGGCTTTTGACCGCAAGCCTATCGCTGCGGGCGAGAGCACTACGCTCGATATCCGCTTCGACCCTATGAATCGCCCTGGTCGCATCGACCGCACGGTATATCTGCGTACATCGGACTACGATGGCGACATACGCCTTAGCCTTGTTGGCGAGGTTACACCACGAGACAAGAGCATCGAGGAGCTCTACCCCTTCGATATGGGCGGTGGTCTGCGCCTTGCGACCAACCACCACACCTTCACATACATAGAGCACGGTAAGGCTGTCGAGGAGCGCATCGGCTATATCAACTCCTCGGATAAGGCTATCGCCATTGCCCTGTCGCCCATTCGCTCGTCGGGAGCGCTTACGGTAACCTACCCCAAGTGGTTGGAGGCGGGGGCATCGGGCGACATCATCGTTCGCTACCGTCTATCTGCCGAGAGCACTCGTTACGGCACGCTGAACGATGAATTTCGCTTCTCGGTAGATGGCATTCGCTCCGAGCATATCGTAACGACACAGGCCATTGCGGTAGATAATTTCGATTTATACGACGATATTTCCTCTCCGAGGGCTATTATTCCGAAAAATATTATTAAATTTGGGGAGGTAAATCGCACTAATGACTTTTTGGAGCGCTCGTTTACGATAGTGAACGAGGGAGGGTCGTCGCTATATATCCGCAAGGTGGAGTCGTCGTCGAGTGCCATACGCGCCATTGTCGAGCAGGGCGCAGAGGTTAGGTCTGGTGAGACTTTGAAGATTATCGTAAGGCTCTACCCCGCCTATATCGGCGATAGCGACCTGCCGTTCACGGGGCGCATCGTACTGATAACTAACGATATGCTTCAGCCGATGAAACTTATTAGAGTAAATGCGATACCTATGTGGTAAGCCGAACTTAAAAAGCAGGAACAAATAATTATAAACCTAATACTAACAAGATGTTTAAGATTGTAGAAAAACGCAAATTGGCGGAGAACATCTACGAGATGAAGATTGCCGCCGAGCGTGTAGCACGCGCTGCCCTGCCCGGTCAGTTCGTTATCGTTCGTAGCGACGAGAATGGCGAGCGTATTCCGCTCACCATCGCCGACTACGACACCGAGGCTGGCACCGTAACCATCGTTACGCAGACCATCGGTATGTCTACCAAGAAGATTTGTGCTTTGGAGGTTGGTGACTCACTCGCCGACTTCGCAGGTCCTCTCGGTCGTCCTTCGGAGTTTGTGCATATGCCCCTCGAGGAGTTGCGCCAGCGCAAGTATCTCTTCGTAGCGGGCGGTGTGGGTACTGCACCCGTATATCCCCAGGTTAAGTGGCTCAAGGCACAGGGCGTAGATTGCGATGTTATCATCGGCGCCAAGACCAAAGATATGCTTATCTACATCGACGAGATGAAGAAGGTGGGCAATGTGCATATCGCCACCGACGACGGCACCGAGGGCTACAAGGGTATGGTTACTGGTCTTATAAAGGAGCTTGTCGAGGGCGAGGGCAGAAAGTACGACGAATGCGTATGTATCGGTCCTATGATTATGATGAAGTTCGTCTGCCTTACGACGAAGCCTTGGGAGTTGCAGACTACCGTATCGCTCAACGCCTTGATGGTCGATGGCACAGGTATGTGTGGCGCTTGCCGTGTATCGGTAGGTGGCAAGACCCTCTTTACTTGCGTTGATGGTCCCGAGTTCGACGGCCACCAGGTAGACTTCGACGAGGCTATGCGCCGTCAGGCTATGTACAAGAACCAGGAGAGAACAGCAACAGAGAACTACGAACATAAATGTAACTGCTATGGCAAATAAGATACCACGCGTCGCAGTACGCGAACAAGATCCCAAGGTGCGTGCCACCAACTTCGAGGAGGTATGCTACGGCTATAACGAGGAGGAGGCGTTGTTGGAGGCTACCCGTTGCCTCAACTGCAAGAACCCCCGTTGCGTTGCTGCCTGTCCCGTAAACATCCATATTCCCGACTTTATCCACCACCTCACCGAGGGTAATATCCGTGCTGCTGCCGACACTATCCACCTCGACAGCTCGCTGCCCTCGATTTGTGGTCGTGTATGTCCTCAGGAGTCGCAGTGCGAGGGCTCTTGCGTCTTGGGTATCAAGGGTGAGCCTGTGGCTATTGGCAAGCTCGAGCGCTTTGTTGGCGACTGGGCGTTGGCACATAGCGACGAGGAGGTTGCCCCCGTTATCGAGAAGAATGGCAAGCGCGTGGCTATCGTGGGTAGTGGTCCTGCGGGCCTGGCTTGTGCTTCCGACCTTGCGAAGATGGGCTACGAGGTCGATGTATTCGAGGCACTCCACAAGTTGGGCGGTGTGCTTGTCTATGGTATTCCCGAGTTCCGTCTGCCCAAGGAGCGTGTTGTGGCTCGCGAGATTGAGGCTGTTAAGCGCCTCGGCGTTAAGTTCGAGACCGATGTGGTTATTGGCCGTACTATGACCATCGATGCATTGCTCGACAAGGAGGGCTACGATGCAGTATTTGTTGGCTCGGGTGCTGGTCTGCCCCGCTTTATGGGCATCGAGGGCGAGAACCTCAATGGCGTGCTCTCGGCTAACGAGTTCCTCACCCGCGTAAACCTTATGGGTGCTTGGAATAAGGAGAAGTCGGATACCCCCATCTATGTAGGTCGCAAGGTCGTTGTTGTGGGCGGTGGTAATGTTGCTATGGATGCTGTGCGTACCGCAAAGCGTCTTGGTGCAGAGGCCGTTATCGTCTACCGTCGTGGCGAGGCTGAGTTGCCCGCGCGCAAGGAGGAGGTACACCACGCCAAGGAGGAGGGCATCGAGTTCCGTATGCTTACCAACCCCACCCGCATCCTCGGCACCGACGATGGCTGGGTCAAGGGCATCAACTGCGTGGAGATGGAGCTTGGCGAGCCCGATGCTTCGGGTCGTCGTTCACCCCAGGAGAAGGCTGGCTCGGACTTCACCATCGACTGCGATGTTGTGATTATGGCTCTTGGCACCTCGCCTAACCCCCTTATCGCATCTACCACAAGCGGCTTGAACATCAACCGCCGTGGCTGTATCGAGGCTTCGGAGATGGGCGCTACCTCACGCGAGGGCGTATTTGCGGGCGGTGATGCCGTTACAGGTGCTGCCACTGTAATCCTCGCTATGGGCGCTGGCCGTAAGGGTGCAAAGGCTATCGATGAGTATATTAAGTCGAAGAAGTAAAACACTTAAATATCTTAAGAGTTATGAAAAAGTATTTTGCAGAATTTTTGGGTACTTTGGTACTCGTGCTTATTGGTTGCGGTACTGCCGTATTCTCTGGCGTTGACCTCGTGGCAACATCGCTTGCCTTCGGTCTCTCGGTTGTGGCTATGGCATATACTATCGGTGGCTTCTCGGGTTGCCACATCAACCCCGCCATCACCCTTGCCGCTTGGGTTTCGAAGCGCATCTCGTCGCTCGATGCCTTGATGTATATGGTATTCCAGGTTGCTGGTGCTATTGCGGGTGCTGCTATCCTTTACTACCTCGCTCCCGAGAGTGGTCTTGGCGCTAACGGCTTGCAGGAGGGTATCTCTGTTGAGCAGGGTCTTATCGCCGAGGGTGTCTTCACCTTTATCTTTGTGTTGGTTGTGCTTGCCACTACCGATGCGGAGCGTGGCGCAGGCGAGCGTGCCGGCTTCTTTATCGGTCTTACACTCGTACTGGTACACTTGGTATGTATCGGCATCACCGGCACATCTGTTAACCCCGCCCGCTCTATCGGTCCTGCACTCCTCGCTGGTGGTGCTGCCCTTGAGCAGTTGTGGATCTTCGTCGTGGCTCCCTTCGTAGGTGCTTTGCTTTCGGCATTGGTTTGGAAGTGCTTCACCTCGTGCTGCTGTAAGAAGAAGTAGAGGCAAATAGGTTGCTTACTGAAAGGTTAGGTCTCCCGCTTGGGAGGCCTAATTTTTTTGCGCGTATGTTTTTGGGTTACGATGGGTTAAAATGAGTTAAAATTGGTTAAAATGATTTTTAATAGGAAATATTATAGCGTAATAGCCTATCAATCAACACATTATATCGGTTTTCCACTTTTGCTATTTTTGACGCTCGTAACTTACTGATTATCAGCACTTGGAAATTATCGTTCAGAAAAGTTTTTCAGCCCACTGATAATCAACAAGTTACAAGGCTTGTCTGGAAAAGTTCAAGCCCAAAATTTTTGGTTTGCACCACCATTCGATAGTAATTTTGCATCAGCAAACAAGCAAAACTAACAACTAACAACTATTAAATATTAGGTATTATGAAAACGATTAAGAAGATTTTGATGGCTGCCATTGTGGCAATGGGTTTGACAAGTTGCGAGGAGACAATCTTTCCTCATGAGATTAAGGATGAGCCGAAGATTGAGTTTGCCGAGAAGAGCATCACCGTTGATGCTGCGGGCAACGAGGAGCTAATCGTTATGCTCAACTCAACGGGCGTTGATGATGCGACAATTCGCCTTATCGACAACTACGAGGTAGACGAGAATGGCGACCGTATCGCCTTGGAGCCTTGGGCAGAGATTGTCAAGGTAATCGATAACTACGAGGAGGGTGCAACACGAGCATTGGCCCGTTGGGACTCTGCTATCGTCGTAAGAGTGAAGCCCAACGATAGTGGCAAGGAGCGCAAGGCGGTAATCTCTGCGCGAAGCTTTATGATAAGCGCCACTATCGACCTTACGCAGAGTGCAGAGTAAGGCGCGCGCAAAATAGGGAGTTTAGGGAGAGCGCAGTCAATAGTGAATTTAGGGAGATTAGGGAATTTAGGGAAATTAGTGAAGAGCGCTATCGACATTTATCCCTAACCTCCCTACACTCATTAAACTCATTAAATTCATTAAAAAAACAGTTTCCAGTCAGCACTACCCAATTTCTTGTCAAAAGGGGCATAATTTGGCGCCGATAAAGAAATTGCCCTGGATGGGACATACTCGAGGTATTTCCCATTCAGGGCAATGATTGAGGCGTCGAAGGATGCCCCTTTTCACAAGAAATTAGAAGGGGTAGCCGACACCGAAATTTAACGCCATATTCTTCCACTTGAGATTATGAATCCATCGCTCGCCCGCAGGCATACCTGGATTATGGAGCTGGAGACCTAAGTCAAGGCGGAGGACAACAAAGGTGGCATCTATGCGGAGGCCAAGGCCAGTGTTGAAGCCAAGCTGTTTGTAGAAGTTGTTGAAGTGGAAGACCTCCTCGGGGTTGCTATCCTCGGTATCGCGGAGGTACCATACATTACCTGCATCGAGGAATACAGCACCCTGGAATATCCACCACACGGGGAAGCGGAACTCGAGGTTTGCCTCAAGGCGCACATCGCCCACCTGTGCAGGATAGCGTGTATCGGTAGTCTGTGGGTGGTTACCGGGGCCAAGTGTTCGTGGCACCCAACCACGCATCGAGTTAGCACCACCGCAGTAGAACATACGGTCAAAGGGTATTGAGCGACCATGAGAGTTGCCGTATGTTACGCCCACACCACCGAAGATACGACCTGCAAGTGCCATCTTGTGTCCAAGGTCGATATTGTGGCTTGCGCTAAGGTCGGCACGCACATACTGCGAGTAGCGGATGCCAAGGATTTCGTAGTAGTCCTTGCCCTCTGCCTTATGCGAGAAGAGGCTCTCGATGCCTTGCAGGAGGTTACCCGCCGTCTCGAGGTTGAAGCGCACGACTGTAACATCACGGCTCATACCCGTGCGCTGGTTGTTGAACGAATAGGATGCCGAGAGACCCGCATTTAGCTGCGACTCGAACGAGGTACGCAGGTAGCGGTTGCCGATATCCTCCAAGAACTTCTGGTCTACGCTCTTGACATCAATCCAGTTGATGTCGATAGGTCGCAGCACAAATGACGACGACTCGCCGTGCTTCCAGCTATATGCCCAACGGGCACTCGACAGATTACGGCGGTAGTAGGGTCGGTTTTGGTAGTCGAACGATAGCTCGAGGCGTGTTCGGGGTTGCGATATACGGCTATCGGGAGCGGGCTGGAAGGGGGCAAGGAAGCGTGGGAACTGCAAGCCTGCCGTGAGACCTATCTCCTGCGCATTACGCTTTGCCACATCGCGAGCGTACATATACTCGTAACCCACTCGCAGAGCAACATCGAAGGCCTCAGCGCCACGGAAGACATTGCTATTTGAGTAGCCGAGCGTAACACCCAAGCCGTAGAATGTCGAGGTCGTAGATGCCTCCAACTCCACCTTCATACTCTGTTTGAGTGCCGGCGTGCAGTAGATATCGCACTCCAAGTAGCGCTCGCGCGTGTCGAGCAACTCACCTTCGTTGCCCGTACCTACATAGGTTACGAAGTTATCCTCGTCGGCCAAGCGTGCAAACGAAATCTTGGCGTTGCGGAAGAAGCCCAACGACATAAGCTCGTTGTAGGTGTGCTTAATCTGCTCGGCGTTGTAGATGTAGTTGGGATAGATGGGCACCACACGGCGAAGCACAGCATCACGCAGACGAGGTGTGCTGTTTACATCGCGTATGATGTTAAGGCCGTAGTAGCTTGTGGTATCTATCACCGCACCCGACTTAAAGCCATGCGTTGAGCGCAACATCGGGTCGTAGGTGGGGAAGATGTTGATATTGCGAATACGGTAGACCGAGTTATCCTCCCACTGAGGCACACCACGCTCGTTATAACCCTGCAAGGTGGGGCGCACAATCATCTTTACATCAGCGACATAGTTGCCACCGAGGGTATCTACCTCGTAGGAGATGTTGTTTACTGTGAAGTCGAAGTATCCGCGGTTGTTGAGTGCCGAGGCGATGCGCTCACGCTCCTCGTCGAGGCGCGCAATATCGAGGATATCGCCCGAACGCACAAGGCTCTTGGCTGTGTCGGCAAGAATTATCGGGCGTAACGAGCTGTCGCGCAGGTCGTAATCGAGGCGCTCGATGCGCAGAGGCTCGCCCTGATGAATGGCGTAGGTAACCTCGGCACGGCGCTTACGGCGTGTGGTGTCGATGGTACAGTCTACCGAGGATGAGAAGTATCCGCGTGTGTGGAGGTATGTTTCAAGGTTTTGCACCGACTTTTCGGTCAGCGTGCGGTCGAGCAGCACAGGCTCCTCGCCAATCTTGCGTTTGAAGTTGTTCCACCAGTTGGTCTTCTCGGGGTTGGCCTTTTCGTAGACCCACACATAGAAGTCCATACCGAGGATGCGCTTATTGGGCGACTGGCGAACATAGGTGTCGATATTATCTCTGTCGACCGTGATACGCTCGCTACGGGGCGTTAATTTGTCGTCTTCGATTTTTACCTTTGAGAGCAGGTAGCTACCCTCGGGCAGTGAGCGCGTAACATTGCAGGCCACGCAAAACAGCGCAACCACAAGCAACAAATATCTCGCTACCCTACTTCGCATCTACTCCTCTGCTATCTTTTGGCGGAAGGCCTGCCAACGCTCCTCCTCGCCCGTAATATTCAACTTCTCAAACTTTAGCTCTCCACCCTCAAACGAGGCACGACCCCACCACTCAAAGGTGGCGTTGCCCTCGAGGCGTGTTGTGATGTCGTCGCTAATCGTCGTGCGACAAACGACCTTGCCACCACGATTCTTGACCTCGATGCGCTTGCCCGCCTCAACGATGCCGAGCAATGCCGCTGCTGTTGCCGAGGCCGTCATCGCCGTACCGCACGACAAGGTGATGCCAGCGCCACGCTCGTATGTTGCAACAAATATCTCACGCTCCGAACGACGCTCATAGAGTGAGATATTTACGCCATTGGGAAAGAGGTCTCGGCGCTCTTTGACCGCTTCACCCAACGCCTCCAACTTTTTGAGGTCTACACTCTCGACACACGCCACGATATGGGGGTTGCCAAGGCTCAGGGCCGAGAACTTTAACTCCTCGTCGAACGACTCTATAACCTTGCCAAGCCAGCGCTCGTCGGAGCCAAAAAATGCAAAATCGGCACTCGATGTCGAGATTGGGATATCGACAGCATAGGTGGCGATGCCCTCGGCGATATCCTCGGCACGCTCCACTGGGTAGTCCTTGCCTCCCGAGCGCAAGATGCCATCGACGATATAGCCTCGCTCATCTGCCAAGCGAGCCACGCAGCGCATACCATTGCCACACATCTCGGCCTGCGTGCCATCGGGGTTGAACATATCCATAGCGTAGTACCCATCCGCGTGGCGCACAACATACAACACGCCATCGCTGCCGATACCCGACACTCTCGCCGACACCTTACGGGCAAAAGCACTACAATCGACACCCGCAAAGCTCGCTTCGCGTGTGGTATCTATCATCACAAAGTCGTTACCCGACCCGTGACACTTTATAATCTCGAAATCTGCCATAACAATATATCGTTCAAAGTTACAAAAAATTTTGATGCGTAGCATCATCTACCCGAATTTTTATCGCTACGCTTGCTTATATCTCATATTTTTCGTAATTTCGTAAGAGAAAACTAAACATAAGAAAAACTATGGTCGAGAAGTTTATAATGGCGGGTGATACCCCGATGCATATTGCCGATACGGAGAAGGGCGAAAAGTGTGTGGTGCTGTTGCACGGCTACTTGGAGTCGATGGTGGTATGGGACGACTTTGTGCCCCTGCTCAAGGACAGGGTGCGTGTCGTAACGCTCGACCTCCCGGGTCACGGCATTTCGGTGGTTAAGGAGGAGCCTCACACAATGGAGTATCTTGCTGATTGTGTGGCCGATGCAATGGAGGCATTGGGCATCAAGCGCTACTCGGTAGTTGGCCACTCGATGGGCGGCTATGTATCGTTGGCAATGTGCGAGAAGTATGCCGACAGACTCGACTCGGTTACTCTGCTACACTCCTCAACAGCTGCCGACACGGAGGAGAAGTGCGACAGGCGTCGTCGCGAGATTGAACTTATAAAGGCGGGCAAGAAGAGCACCATGGCGCGCCTTGTGCCACACGCAGGCTTTGCACCGCACAACACCGCACGCCTCAAAGATATTATCGCAGACCTCGAAGAGCTGGTGATGATTACCGAGGATGAGGGCGTTATCGCAATTCTTGGCGGTATGATTTTGCGCAAAGACCGCGACGAGATGTTCCGCAACACTACGGTACCTCATATGTTTATCTTTGGTCGCCACGACTACTACATATCGAACGAGGCAGCCGAGGGTATGGCATCACGCCACCCCGAGGCACGCATCGTATGGCTCGATAATTCGGGACATATGGGCTTTGTCGAGGAGCCCGAATGCTGCGCCGAGGCGATACTTGAGTTAGTTGAGAGTTGTTAGTTTTTAGTTTTTAGAAATAATATCGCTAAAAAAACATTGTAACTCATTATCATAACAAAAACATCCCGAAGATTCGCTCTTCGGGATGTTTTTGTTATTGGCGAAGCACCTAATTAGCGATTGCCACGGCTCTCGCGGTAGGGCTTAACAGGGGCATTAATCTTCTTCTGCGACTTAATATCCATAGCCGACTTTGCCTTGGGCTCAACACTCAACACGCTCATAGGCTCGGCAGTTGCGTTCTCACGATACTCGTCGATAGATACACACTGCTCCTTCGAAGGAACGATAAGCTCGCGGTGCAAAACGCCGTACATCATAGTATAGTCGGTAGCAAAGCCCAACATGGTTGCTGTTGCGCCCCAATCCATATAGTAGTGGGTGCAGAGCTTGTTGAATGTGCCACCTGCCTCGAGCATTGCATTGATAGTGGCATCGTCGGGATACAACGAAGTATCCGAGAGGTCGCCACCAGCAAGCTGAAGCAACCAGTAGTAAGCGTAGTCGTTGGGAGTTGCCTCGCACTGAACGACAGCCTTGCCCTTGCCCAACTCGAACTTCACGCTATCCGAAGCGTAGAGCTCATCGCCATCAAAGATGGTGTAGCTGAGTGCAATATCGGCATCCGAGATATCCATCTCCTTGGTTGTGAAGGTCTCCTTGTACATAGGACCTGCGGCATTACCCTCCTTGTCCATAGCATAGG
The DNA here is from genome assembly GCA_017465575.1 of Alistipes sp. Classification (GTDB taxonomy): domain Bacteria; phylum Bacteroidota; class Bacteroidia; order Bacteroidales; family Rikenellaceae; genus Alistipes. The sequence continues at coordinate 105,935 of JAFTVX010000011.1, forward strand.
CGTAGAGATAGTACGAAGTAGACTTCTCAAGCTCGAACCATGTGTCGTCGATAGTGCCACGAACAATAAGACGAGCTACAGCATCCTCAACTGAGAGGTTGTACTCCACAGCAGCAGCCTCGATACCAGCCTTAACCTCTGCCTGCATGGGGACATCACCAGGATAGCTATCAACAGCTGTTACAGCATACCAATAAGCCACCGACTCATCCGAAGGAGTGATAGTGAACTCTACATCGGTAGAATAGAGTCTTGTAATAGCAATCTCGAACGAGCACTTCGAGGGGTCGCCAGGCTCCTTAGTGGTGAACTTCTCGACAGTCCAGTTCTCGCCAGCCTCGCCTGTTGTGGGGTCTACCTCGACAGCATAAGCGTAGTAGGTAGTGCCAGGCTCAAGACCCGTTACAGAGTCAGAATCGTTGTTCGTAGAGAGCAGGTTAGGCAAGAATGCCACAAGGTCGATGGTGGGATAAATCTCCTGATAGTAAGCAACGATATCCTCGAAGAACGAGCCTACATCGCCATCTTTCTCGATGTAATCCTCCTCGGGAATAACATCGAAATAGTAGCTCATTGTATAGTCCTTGGCCTCAACTGAGATAAAAGCCGAGGTGGTGGCAATCTCCGAAACAGTAACGATAAAAGCCTTGTCAGAGTCCTTCGAGTGCTGGCGCACATTTACCTCGAAGCCAAGCTCGCCATACTCAACAACAACCTTTGTCTGGCGCTCCTCGCCATCGTTAGCCGAAACGGTGAATGTGATATTCTCGCCAACGGTAATGTTAGATACCCACTCAGCATCGCACTCTGCGGTAAGCTCCGTGCCCTCAACAGTGTTCTCCAAAATGAAGGTAATAACGCCCTCGCCACCCTCAGCAGGGAATGTTACACCAGAATCTGATGTAAGCTTAAGTATGGTCTCAACCTTTGTGCCGGGTTCGGGATTATCAGGCTCGCAAGCAACCATAGCTACGGCCATAAGTGCCACAACGGGCAAAAATGCAAATCTAAAAAACTTTTTCATCGTTATAAGCAATTTTAGAATGTGAGGATAGCACGAATGCGGAATTTCGCATACTTATTGTAATTAGCGATAAAACCGGGATCAATCATCGCTGAATCGAAGCATACATAGTATGCCCAGCTTGAATCACCGTAAGAGTCGTAGTGCTCGGTAGATGTCCAATACTCGCTGTCACGAACATACATCTCGTCAGCCAAACCCTTCTCCTTAAGCATAAGAATAGTATCCTCTACCGATGCATACATATTGTCATCTTTGAAATATACCTTGTCGAAGATATACTTAAGCTGGTACGCAGAGGGCAAGTACCAACCCGATGATGACTCGGGAGAGGCTACCATAAGCTCGTAGCCGTCGCTAGCATACCATGCAGCGGGGAAGCTCTGCTCGGTGCCATTGAACTCACCTGCGGGGCAGTCATCACGCAACGCTGCCTGCTTGATAGACTGAGTGTTGGTGTAGCCGAGGAAGTCATCAATCTCCTTCGAACAACCTGCACCATTGTACCAGCCATCATAGAAGCTCCAAGTAACGCCCTCGTTGTCGTTAACGCCATTGGTAGCATCCTTCAAAGCAACAACATAGCCCTTAATCTCCGAGAACTTAACGCCAGTCTTATTCTTGTAGTATGTTGCGCTATCATTGTTGCCAGCACCGATGCAGAAGACTATGCCAATAGGGGTCTTGGTCTCGTCGAGCTCTTTGCTCCAAGTGCCATCGCTGTAATAGATATCGCCTACACGGGGTGCCTCTACGGGCTTTGCCTCCTGCTTTACGCCGACCTCGAAGCCAAGCTCGCCGTAAGCTACGACAATCTTTGTATTACGCTCGTCACCAGCGTTAGCAGCAACCTCGAATGTGATATTCTCGCCAACGGTAATGTTAGATACCCACTCAGCATCGCACTCTGCGGTAAGCTCAGTGCCCTCAACAGCATTCTCCAAGGTGTAGGTAATTGTACCCTCGCCACCATCGGCGGTGAATGTGCAGTCTGCCTCAGATGTAAGTGTCAATACGGGAGCAGGAGCCTCAACCTTGGCAGCCTGCTTAACAGCAACCTCTACTGATTTATCAGCATACCTAACCGTAATCTTCGTCTCACGTGCCTCACCCTCGTTAGCAGCAACCTCGAAATTGCACTTCTCGAAATCGGTAGCGGTGATAGTAACCCACTCAGCATCGCACGAAGCCTCAACAACAAGCTCAGGCACATCCTCCGAGCGAGATACGACGCGCTCAAAAGCGACATAGGTAATTGTACCCTCGCCACCTTCAGCCAAGAACTCCATCTCTTGCGCAGAGATGAGCGTAATAACCGATTCAGTCTCGACGGTCTGCTGTGGAGTATCAGGCTCACAAGCAACCATCGCTACTGCCAACATCACGGCTACAAAAGCGTGAAAAAAATTTAACATAACTCTCATTGGTTTATTATTTTAGGATTAATATTTGCCACCGTTTTTAATTAAATCGACATTAAGCAACCCACTATAACACAATAAGTGAGCTTAAACCAAACACAAAAATAGTTATTATATCGAAATGAAACAAATATTTACTAAAAAATAGTAATGGGAAGTTAGGGAGAGAGTACAGAGAGAGTACAGAGAGAGTACAGAGAGAGAACAGAGAGAGAACAGAGAGAGGACAGAGAGAGAACAGAGAGAGAACAGGGAGAGAACAGAGACAATGGCAGAGACAATGGCAAAGACAATGGCAAAGACAACGCGGCTAACGCAACCAGCCCTCTCTGAACTCTCTCTGACTTCTCTCTGACTTCTCTCTGAAATCTCTCTGACTTCTCTCTGAAATCTCTCTGACTTCTCTCTGACTTCTCCTCTCGCACTACCCAATTTCTTGTCAGAGTGGTGCTAATGTGGCGCTAACAAGAAATTAAATTTGTTGTCAAAAGTCGTGAGATGTGGTCTATCGCAAAAGAATCCCCCAAGGGATAGTACATTGAAGTACAGCCCTTGGGGGATTACTTTCTGGGATAGGCCGCAGATTGCGGCTTTTCACAACAAATTACTCGAGGTCGGCCTTCAGACCAACTACAAGATCATCGTAGTCACGAAGACCTGTACCACCAGGAATAGGATTACCTGTGATGACATTCTCCTTAAGGTTAACCAAGTCATCGCTCTTAGCCTGGATAGCAGCCTCGTTGAGCACCTTGGTAGTCTCCTGGAACGATGCAGCCGAGATGAAGCTCGAAGTCTGCAATGCCGCACGGGTGATACCCTGAAGCACCTGGTTAGATGTTGCAGGCACGATGGGGCGAACCTCAACAAGTGCCATATCACGACGCTTGAGTGCAGAGTTCTCGTCGCGGAGCTTGCGGAGCGAGATAATCTGACCGGGCTGAACATTCTGTGAGTCGCCAGCAGCGGTAACGACAACCTTATCGTAGAGCTCGTCGTTAACATCCATAAACTCCCACTTGTCGACAACCTGATCCTCGAAGAAGCGGGTATCACCCGGATCCTCGATCTGCACCTTCGACATCATCTGACGAACGATAACCTCGAAGTGCTTGTCGTTAATCTTTACACCCTGCATACGGTAAACCTCCTGTACCTCGTTCACGATGTACTCCTGAACCTTGGTAGGACCGAGGATGCGCAAGATATCGCTGGGCGTGATAGCACCGTCAGAAAGTGCCATACCTGCACGAACATAGTCGTTCTCCTGTACGATAATCTGGCGTGACAGTGGCACGAGATACTTCTTGATATCACCATCCTTCGAGGTGATGATAATCTCGCGGTTACCACGCTTAATCTTGCCGAATGTTACCTCACCGTCGATCTCCGACACGATTGCGGGGTTCGAAGGATTACGAGCCTCGAAGAGCTCGGTAACACGGGGAAGACCACCGGTGATATCGCCACCAGTCTTACCTACGGCACGAGGAATCTTGATAAGAATATCGCCAGCGTGAATCTTGGCGTTGTTCTTAACCATGATATGTGCCGCAACGGGCAAGTTGTATGCCTTAACCTCGTCGCCATCCTTGTTTACAATCTTGATGACGGGGTTCTTGGTCTTATCCTTAGACTCGATAACTACGCGCTCAGCAAGACCTGTCTGCTCGTCGCGCTCCTCGCGGTATGTTACACCCTCGATGATGCTCTCGTAGACAATCTTACCCTCAGACTCGGCGATGATAACTGCGTTGTAGGGATCCCACTCGCAAATCATATCGCCCTTCTTAACCTCGGCGCCATCCTTCATAAAGAGGGTTGCACCATAGGGCAAGGCGTGGGTATAGAGTGTAATCTCGGTAGTGGGGTCAACGATGCGGAACTCCGACTGACGCGACATAACGATGTCGATAGCCTCGCCAGCAGCATTCTTACCCTTGATAGTGCGCAAGTCGTCAATCTCCAAGCGACCCTCGTACTTCGAAACAACATTGGTCTCGACAGTCGAGCCACCCGCAACACCACCGACATGGAAGGTACGAAGAGTAAGCTGTGTACCGGGCTCACCGATAGACTGTGCTGCGATGACACCTACAACCTCACCCTTCTGCACCATACGCGCAGTAGCAAGGTTACGGCCATAACACTTAGCACATACGCCACGACGAGCCTCGCAAGTGAGCACCGAACGAATCTCTACTGACTCCAAAGGCGACTTGTCGATAGCCTCGGCAATCTCCTCGGTAATCTCGTCACCAGCACGGCAGATAATCTCGCCCGTTGTGGGGTGGATAACATCGTTAAGCGCTGTACGGCCGAGAATACGGTCGTAGAGAGTCTGCACGACATCCTCGTTACGCTTGATTGCCGTAGCTGTCAAACCACGCAAAGTACCGCAGTCCTCCTCGTTGATGATAACATCCTGTGCTACATCGACCAAACGACGAGTCAAGTAACCTGCATCGGCAGTCTTAAGCGCGGTATCCGCCAAACCCTTACGAGCACCGTGGGTAGAGATAAAGTACTCCAACACCGACAGACCCTCCTTGAAGTTCGACAAGATGGGGTTCTCGATAACCTGCTGACCACCCTCGACACCCGACTTCTGGGGCTTAGCCATAAGGCCTCGCATACCAGAAAGCTGACGAATCTGCTCCTTAGAACCTCGCGCACCTGAATCAAGCATCATGTATACGGGGTTGAAGCCGTCGTTATCGTTCTTGAGCGTGGTAATTACCTGATTAGTAAGCTTGTTGTTGATATTTGTCCAAATATCGACAATCTGGTTATAACGCTCGTTGTTGGTGATAAGACCCATATTATAGTCGTCGATAACGGCATCGGCAGCTGCATAACCCTCGTCGATAAGCTGCTGCTTAACTTCGGGGATAACCACAGCGTCGAGGTTAAACGACAGACCACCCTGGAATGCCATACGGTAACCCATATTCTTGATATCGTCCAAGAACTTGGCAACCTTATCGGCACCTGCCTTCTTCATCACAACAGCGATGATATCACGCAAAGAACGCTTGGTCAACACCTCGTTGATGTAGCCCACCTCGGCGGGAACATACTGGTTGAAGAGGATACGACCGATGGTAGTCTCCTTGATAACGAATACCTCGTTGCCGTTCTCGTCGATATCGCGAACCTTACACTGAACAACAGCGTGCAAGTCGGCGCGCTTCTCGTTGTAGGCGATGATAGCCTCCTCCGGTCCGTAGAACTTCAAGCCTGTACCCTTAACATTGGGGCGGGGCTTGGTGATGTAGTAAAGACCGAGGACCATATCCTGCGAAGGCACGGTGATAGGCGCACCATTCGCGGGGTTGAGGACATTGTGCGAACCCAACATAAGGAGCTGAGCCTCAAGGATTGCGGCGTTGCCAAGAGGCAAGTGCACCGCCATCTGGTCACCATCGAAGTCCGCGTTAAACGCAGTACAAGACAGCGGGTGAAGCTGCATTGCCTTACCCTCGATAAGCTTGGGCTGGAATGCCTGGATACCCAATCGGTGAAGGGTAGGAGCACGGTTCATCAATACGGGGTGACCCTTGATGACATTCTCCAGAATACCCCAGATTACGGGATCCTTTCTATCGATAATCTTCTTTGCAGACTTTACGGTCTTTACGATACCGCGCTCGATGAGCTTGCGGATAACGAAAGGCTTGTAAAGCTCGGCTGCCATATCTTTGGGAATACCCATCTCGTGCATCTTGAGCTCGGGACCTACGACGATAACCGAACGAGCAGAGTAGTCAACACGCTTACCGAGCAAGTTCTGACGGAAGCGACCCTGCTTACCCTTCAACGAGTCTGACAAAGACTTCAAAGGACGGTTCGACTCGTTCTTAACGGCGTTGCTCTTGCGTGAGTTGTCGAACAACGAGTCGACAGCCTCCTGCAACATACGCTTCTCGTTACGCAAAATCACCTCGGGAGCCTTAATCTCGATAAGACGCTTAAGACGGTTGTTACGGATGATTACGCGGCGATACAAGTCGTTGAGGTCCGAAGTTGCGAAACGACCACCATCCAGTGGCACGAGAGGACGCAACTCGGGAGGAGTAACGGGGATATCGGTCAACACCATCCACTCGGGCTTGTTCTTGCCATTCGAGGCGCGGAACGACTCGATGACATTCAAGCACTTGAGGGCCTCGGTCTTACGCTGCTGCGAGGTCTCCTTCGAAGCACGGTCGCGCAATGCATAAGACATAGAGTCGAGGTCTACCTGCTTGAGCAGAGTGAGGATAGCCTCACCACCCATCTCGGCTACGAACTTGTCGGGATCATCGTCAGCCAACGCCTGGTTGCCCTTGGGAAGCAATGCCACGATATCGAGGTACTCCTTCTCCGAAAGGGTCTGCAAGCGCTCAACGCCCTGCTCCTTGGCAGCACCAGCGTTGATAACGACATAGCGCTCGTAGTAGATGATAGCCTCCAACTTCTTCGAAGGGATACCCAAAAGGTAGCCAATCTTCGAAGGAAGCGAACGGAAGTACCAGATGTGAACAACGGGCACAACCAACGAGATGTGGCCCATACGCTCACGACGAACCTTCTTCTCGGTAACCTCTACACCACATCGGTCGCAGACGATACCCTTGTAGCGAATACGCTTATACTTACCGCAGTGGCACTCATAGTCCTTTACAGGGCCAAAGATACGCTCACAGAACAAACCATCGCGCTCGGGCTTGTAGGTACGGTAGTTGATGGTCTCGGGTTTGAGCACCTCGCCACTCGACTGGGCACGAATCTCCTCGGGAGATGCGAGGCCAATCGAAATACGGCTAAAGCTGCTCATCTTATTATTATCCTTATTGAATGACATAATGTCGAAAGTTTTTGATGCTGTTAGACCTTTTACTCAAGTTTTACCGACAGTGCAAGACCGCGCAACTCATGCAAGAGCACATTCATTGCCTCGGGAACACCGGGACGCGGCAAGTTGTCACCCTTGACAATAGCCTCGTAGGCCTTGGCACGACCGACAACATCATCTGACTTGATGGTAAGAATCTCCTGAAGGATGTTGGCAGCACCGAAGCCCTCCAACGCCCAAACCTCCATCTCACCGAAACGCTGACCACCAAACTGTGCCTTACCACCAAGCGGCTGCTGTGTGATAAGCGAGTAGGGACCAATCGAACGAGCGTGCATCTTATCGTCGATCATATGACCGAGCTTAAGCATGTAGATGACACCCACGGTTGCAGGCTGGTCGAAACGCTCGCCGGTACCACCATCGTAGAGGTAGGTACGACCGCTGCGAGGAACACCCGCCTGGGCAGTGTACTCGTTAATCTGCTCCAAAGAGGCACCATCAAAGATGGGGGTAGCGAACTTCAAACCGAGCTCCTTACCTGCCCAACCGAGAACAGTCTCGTAGATCTGACCAAGGTTCATTCGCGAAGGCACACCCAGAGGGTTCAAACAGATGTCGACAATGGTACCGTCCTCCAAGAAGGGCATATCCTCGTCGCGAACAACCTTCGCAACGATACCCTTGTTACCGTGACGACCCGCCATCTTATCACCCACCTTGAGCTTACGCTTCTTAGCGATGTATACCTTAGCCATCTGGATAACACCCGATGTAGGAATCTCGTCACCGTTCGTGAGGTTGTACTTCTCGCGGTTTGTTGCCGCAGCAGCCTTCTTACACTCGATGGTGTAGTTGTTGATAGTGAGCGAGATGAGTGCATCGTCGTGCTCGTCGCCAGTCCAGCGTGTGTGGCCAAGGTTCATATAACCGTTAGCAACACCTGTCTTGCTGTCGATGCTGATCAAGGCGATATCCTCCAACATCTTGCGAGTAAACTTCTCGCCAGCGGCGTAGAGTTCGACATTATAGTAGTCGTAAACGCCGATGGTGGTCTTACCCTCCAACAAACGCCACAACTTATCAACCAATATCTTGGTCAAATCCGCTACCTTTGCTGCGTAGTCGGCATCGAGCTGCTCCATCTGAGCCTTCTCGGCTGCACGGTTACGCTTGCCCTCCTTCTGTGCGTGGCTGTAAAGCTTGGTGTCGATAACAACGCCGTGCAACGAAGGCTGTGCCTTCAACGAAGCGTCCTTAACATCACCTGCCTTGTCGCCGAAGATGGCACGCAAAAGCTTCTCCTCGGGCGAAGGATCGCTCTCACCCTTAGGAGTAATCTTACCGATAAGGATGTCGCCAGGAGTAACCTTGGCACCGATACGGATAATACCGTTGGCATCCAAATCCTTGGTTGCATCCTCCGAGACATTGGGAATATCCGATGTAAGCTCCTCGACACCGCGCTTAGTGTCGCGAACCTCCATAATGTACTCGTCGACATGTACCGAAGTGAAGATATCCTCACGCTGGATACGCTCCGAGATAACGATAGCATCCTCGAAGTTGTAACCCTTCCAAGGCATGAACGCTACCTTAAGGTTGCGACCCAAAGCCAACTCACCCTTCTCGGTAGAGTAGCCCTCGGTAAGAATCTGACCCTTAGTAACCTTATCGCCTGTCAAAACGGTAGGCTTCAAGGTAACGGTCGTATTCTGGTTGGTACGACGGTAACGGGGCAACTCGTAAACAGTAACCTCGGGCGTAAAGAGAGCAATCTCCTGATCCTCGTTACGCTCGTAGCGTACCTCGATGCGTGTAGCGTCGGCGAAAACAACCTCACCATCGCCCTCAGCAACGACCTGAATACGGCTGTCAACAATCATATCCTTCTCGATACCCGTACCTACGATGGGAGCCTCGGGACGCACCAAGGGCACTGCCTGACGCATCATGTTCGAACCCATCAACGCACGGTTAGCATCGTCGTGCTCCAAGAAGGGGATAAGGCTTGCAGCGATAGACGCTACCTGGTTGGGTGCTACATCGACCAAGTGTACCTCGGTGTCGTGAACAACGGGGAAGTCGGCGCCCAAACGAGCCTTGATACGGTCGCGGTTGATGAAGTGGCCATCGTCAGTAAGCTGCTCGTTAGACTGAGCAACAATCTGACCCTCCTCCTCCTCGGCCGAGTAGTAACGAATATTATCGTTATTGAGGTCTACTACGCCCTCCTCAACCTTACGGTAGGGAGTCTCGATGAAGCCCATGTCCGAAATCTTGGCATATACGCACAACGACGAAATAAGACCAATGTTAGGACCCTCAGGCGACTCGATAGGACACAATCGACCATAGTGGGTGTAGTGTACATCTCGAACCTCGAAACCTGCACGGTCACGCGAAAGACCACCAGGACCCAACGCCGAAAGACGACGCTTGTGAGTAATCTCAGCCAAGGGGTTGATCTGGTCCATGAACTGCGAGAGCTGGCTGGTACCAAAGAACGAGTTTACTACTGACGCCAAAGTCTTGGCGTTAATCAAATCCTCGGGTGTGAAGACCTCGTTGTCGCGAACATTCATTCGCTCACGGATAGTACGCGCGATACGCACCAAACCAACAGAGAACTGGTTGGCAAGCTGCTCACCTACGGTACGAACACGACGGTTTGACAAGTGGTCAATATCGTCGACATCGGCCTTCGAGTTGATAAGCTGGATGAGGTACTTGATAATCTCGATGATATCCTCACGAGTAAGGGTGCGGATAGCGGGATCAATCGACAAATCCAACTTCTTGTTGATACGGAAACGACCTACATCACCCAAGTCGTAGCGCTTGTCCGAGAAGAAGAGCTTCTCGATAACATCACGCGCTGTAGCCTCATCGGGTGGCTCCGAGGCGCGCAACTGCCTATAGATGTAGACAACGGCCTCCTTCTCGGAGTTACAGGGATCCTTATGAAGTGTGTTGTAGATAATCGAGAAGTCGATACCCGAGGGGTTGTCGTTGTGCAAAAGGATAGTCTTGGCACCCGACTCGATGATAGCGTCGATGTGCTCCTCCTGCAACTCTACCTCGCGGTCAACGATGACATTGTTACGCTCGATAGATACTACCTCACCGGTATCCTCGTCAACGAAGTCCTCAACCCATGTAGAGAGGACACGCGCTGCAAGCTTACGACCCAAATTCTTCTGGAGGTTAGACTTTGTAACCTTAATCTCGTCAGCAAGGTCGAAAATCTCCAAAATCTGCTGATCGGTCTCGTAGCCGATAGCACGCAAAAGAGTCGTTACAGGCAACTTCTTCTTACGGTCGATGTAAGCGTACATCACATTGTTGATGTCGGTAGCAAACTCAATCCACGAACCCTTGAAAGGAATGATACGCGCCGAGTAGAGCTTAGTACCGTTGGTGTGCATGCTCTGACCGAAGAATACACCGGGTGAACGGTGCAACTGCGAAACTACTACACGCTCGGCACCGTTGAAGATGAAGGTACCGCGCTCGGTCATATAAGGAATAAGACCGAAGTAGACATCCTGAACGACCTCATCGAAGTCCTCGTGCTCGGTGTCTGTGCAGTAGAGCTTAAGCTTTGCCTTGAGGGGTACACTATATGTCAGACCACGCTCCAAACACTCCTCGATGGTGTAGCGGGGCTGATCGATATAGTAGTCGATAAACTCCAATACGAAGTTATTTCTTGTGTCTGTGATTGGGAAGTTCTCGTTGAACACCTTGTACAAGCCCTCGTTCTTACGATTCTCGGCCGTGGTGTCAAGCTGGAAGAAATCACGGAAAGACTTAAGCTGAATCTCCAACAAGTCGGGGTAAGGAACCCTGTTCTTGATGGTAGAAAAGCTTATTCGTTGTTGTTGTGTAGTGGACATATAATCCAAGTTTAATAAAGTGAAATTCAAAATTTCTGACCTATCACCGGCCGCTAGATATACGGCACTGATCGTTAAAAGCTATTCATCGGTAAGCTTCACTCCTTAACCCTCAACCCTAAAAGCCAGGGTCACCCGAGCATCTTAACAGCCAAGAGCCAACTGAGCCACCTTCATAGCCGCACCCTTCTAACATTACGGCAAGACGACACAACATCCGTCTCGCTAGCACCAAAGAGCAACGATATGGGCATAAGCCTAAATATTCGGGACTTTTTAATCCCGCTAATGCTCTCAGTGTAAACGCATTACACTCTGAGAGCATCAACTTGTCTAACCACCGGGCACAGCCTCAATTTGCACTCCCGATATTTAGACCACAAAAGGCATAGAGCTTACTTTTCATCGTAAGCCCTACACCTTGGGTGTTGGAAACTTAAATATTCCTAAGAATTACTTAAGCTCAACCTCTGCACCAGCCTCCTCGAGTGAAGCCTTGATTGACTCAGCCTCCTCCTTAGAGATACCCTCCTTAACGGCCTTAGGTGCGCCATCAACCAATGCCTTAGCATCGCCCAATGACAAGCCAGCAACCTCCTTAACAACCTTGATAACCTGGAGCTTAGCCTGACCAGCGGTCTTCAAGATTACATCGAAAGTCGACTTCTCTGCAGGAGCAGCCTCACCAGCGCCAGCTGCGGGAGCAGCAACTGCTACAGCTGCAGCAGCGGGCTCAATACCGTACTCCTCCTTGAGGATAGTAGCCAACTCGTTTACCTCCTTAACAGTCAAGTTTACCAACTCTTCTGCCAATACCTTTACATCTGCCATAGTTGTGTAATTTTATTAAATTTTGTTTTTTGTTCTTGTTAATTAGTTGTTTCTCTCCTCGAGGGTCTTTACGAGACCCGCGATCTTCTGACCTGCATTTGACTGCAATGCAGAAATAACATTCTTTGCAGGCGACTGCAAGAGCAATACGATATCGCCAATAAGCTCCTCGCGGCTCTTGATGTTGCACAAAGTGTCAAGCTGGTTATCGCCTACATAGGTGCAACCCTCAACATACGCTGCCTTCAACACGGGCTTGTCGCACTTCTTGCGGAACTCCTTGATGAGCTGCGCGGGTGCCTTACCGGTCTCAGTGAACATAATAGAGGTAGAACCCTTCAATACGGCTACCAACTCAGCCTCAGCCTTACCTACATTCTCCAAAGCCTTGTTAAGAAGGGTGTTCTTTACAACAACCAACTTAATCTTCTTCTCGAAGCACTGGCGACGCAATGCTGCAGTCTGCTCAGCGTTCAAAGCCTCAATGTCGGCCAAGTAGAAGTGAGGGTAGGCATTGAGCTGCTCGGTAAGACCGTTGATAACGGCCATCTTTTCTTGCTTTGTCATAATTGCTTATCCTCCTTTTTACTTGTTTTCTACTGACTTGGTATCAACCTCAACACCGGGGCTCATAGTTGTAGAGAGGAAAATGCTCTTTACATATGTACCCTTGGCTGCCGAAGGCTTGAGCTTGATGATAGTGCTCATAACCTCCTGTGCGTTCTCCACGATCTGCTCGGGGGTAAACGATACCTTACCGATTGAAGTGTGGATAATACCGTACTTGTCAACCTTGAAGTCGATCTTACCAGCCTTAACCTCCTGAACGGCCTTAGCAACATCCATAGTTACTGTACCGGTCTTGGGGTTAGGCATCAAACCACGGGGACCCAAGATACGACCGAGAGCACCAACCTTACCCATGACATTGGGAGTAGTGATGATCACATCAACATCGGTCCAACCGCCCTTAATCTTCTCAACATACTCGTCAAGACCAACGAAGTCTGCGCCAGCTGCCTGAGCCTCAGCCTCCTTATCAGGAGTACAGAGAACCAAAACACGAACAGTCTTACCTGTACCGTGGGGAAGCGTTACGACGCCACGAACCATCTGATTAGCCTTACGAGGATCGACGCCCAAACGAACATCGATATCTACCGAGGCATCAAACTTAGTAAAGGTAATTTCCTTCAAGAGAGCTGCAGCCTCAGAAAGCTTGTACGCCTTGTCCTCGACTTTGGCGTAGGCTATCTTTTGATTTTTTGTCAACTTACTCATTGTCGTAATTCTCGTTACAAATTAGGAAATTCACCAACTACGCTGATACCCATACTGCGAGCAGTACCTGCAACCATGCGCATAGCAGCCTCAACAGTGAAGCAGTTCATATCGGGCATCTTACCCTCGGCGATCTCCTTAACCTGATCCCAGGTTACCTGACCTACCTTCTGACGGTTGGGCTGTGCCGAACCAGTCTGAATCTTAGCTGCTTCCTTAAGCTGAATGGCTACGGGCGGCTGTTTTACTACAAAGTCAAACGACTTATCGCTGTAAACAGTGATGATTACCGGAAGAACCTTACCTGCCTGTGCCTGTGTGCGAGCATTAAACTGCTTGCAGAAGTCCATGATGTTAACACCCTTAGAACCGAGCGCAGGACCTACCGGAGGTGAAGGATTAGCGGCGCCACCTTTGATCTGCAATTTAATAAATGCAGCAACCTCTTTTGCCATAATTTTCCTTGGTTAATTATTCTTTTTCAACTTGTGTAAAGCTCAACTCCATAGGAGTCTTGCGGCCAAAAATCTTCACACTCACGGTGAGCTTACGATGTTCGTTGTCGACACTCTCAATGGTACCCTGGAAGCTTGAGAATGGACCGTCTGTAACCTTGACAGTCTCGCCGACGAAGTACGGAACCTCGTTCTCCTCGTCCGCCTGGCTCAGCTCATCTACACGGCCCAAAATGCGTGCTACCTCTTGTGGACGAAGAGGCGTAGCGTTCATCTTGCGGCTGTCCTCCTTGGTATCACCCAAGAAGCCGAGCACATTTGGTATGTTGCGAATGATGATTGGTATTTGACCTACGAAGGCGGCCTCAATCAGGACATAGCCCGGATACGAAACCTTCTCCTTAGATACTTTCTTTCCGTTACGAATTGTATAGACCTTCTCGGTCGGAATAAGTACTTGCGAGATGTAATCCTCCAAGTGGCTGTGGCGAATCTCGGCCTCGATATACTCCTTGACCTTCTTCTCCTTGCCGCCGATAGCGCGGACTACATACCACTGCTTAGTTATCTCTCCCATGACTACAGATTATTTCAACTTATTATCCCAACAAGTTGTAGATACCATTCATAAGGCCCTCGAATGTGATATCCATGGCCAATACAATCAGAGCGAAGATAACAGAGGCAACCAAAACAACCTTGGTCGAGCCCATAAGCTGCTCGAACGAAGGCCAAGTCACCTTGTTGACCAACTCGTTGTATGAATCCTTAAAGTACTTAAACATAATTTCTAATTTTTTCTCTTAGCAGGAGCAGAGAGATTCGAACTCCCATCAACGGTTTTGGAGACCGCTATTCTACCCTTGAACTATGCTCCTAAGTCGAGAGGTAAGGTAGAACCCTACCTCTCTTGAATTTATTTTAGGTTAGTGATTACTCAAGAACCTTCAATACCTGACCTGCACCTACTGTACGGCCACCCTCGCGGATTGCGAAACGGAGACCCTCGTTCAATGCTACGGGGTAGATCAAGGTAACGGTGATAGTAACGTGGTCACCAGGCATAACCATATCTACACCCTCGGGGAGTGAAACCTCACCAGTTACATCCATAGTACGGAGGTAGAACTGGGGACGGTACTTGTTGTGGAAAGGTGTGTGACGACCACCCTCCTCCTTCTTGAGGATATAAACCTCAGCGGTGAACTTGGTGTGAGGAGTGATTGAACCGGGCTTAGCAACAACCATACCACGCTTAACCTCCTTCTTGTCGATACCACGCATCAAGAGACCTACGTTATCACCAGCCTCACCCTCATCGAGGAGCTTGCGGAACATCTCGACACCAGTACAAGTAGAAGTACGGATCTTCTCATCCAAACCTACGATCTCAACGGGATCACCAACATGGATGATACCAGTCTCGATACGACCAGTTACAACGGTACCACGACCAGTGATTGAGAATACATCCTCAACAGGCATCAAGAAAGGCTTCTCGTTCTCACGGGGAGGAATCTGGATGTAGTTGTCTACATTCTCCATAAGCTCAAGAACCTTCTGCTCCCACTGGGGCTCGCCGTTCAAACCACCAAGAGCTGAACCACGGATAACGGGTGCGTTATCACCGTCGAAGTCGTACTTAGAAAGAAGGTCACGAACCTCCATCTCAACGAGGTCAAGCATCTCGGGATCGTCAACCATATCACACTTGTTCAAGAAAACAACGATACGGGGAACGTTTACCTGCTTTGCAAGCAGAACGTGCTCGTTAGTCTGGGGCATGGGACCGTCAGTTGCAGCAACTACCAAGATAGCGCCATCCATCTGAGCAGCACCAGTTACCATGTTCTTTACGTAGTCGGCGTGACCCGGGCAGTCTACGTGAGCATAGTGACGAGTTGCAGTCTGATACTCTACGTGTGAAGTGTTGATGGTGATACCACGCTCCTTCTC
>JAFTVX010000012.1 GCA_017465575.1 Alistipes sp.
TAACTCATTGTAACCCATCGTAACTCATTTTAACTCATCAGCAAATGAGAGTTGTTAGTTTTTAGTTATTAGTTTTTAGAACTTCCGCTAAAAAACATTGTAACCCATTTTAACTCATCGTAACTCATTTTAACTCATATAGAGTTATTAAAGACGATAGGACAAGTAAGACGATATGACGAGAGGAAAAAACTTAAAGAGTTGTTAGTTGTTAGCGCAGTCGATAGGATTTTATAGGGCTTTATAGGATTTAATAGGGCAAAGTGCTATCGGCATTCGCCATTATATTATTTTCCTATCGCATCATATATAATCCTATTGCACCCTATCGGGCAGTGCCCGCGCTTCGAAAGAAGCGCAACAATAAAACAGATGAGTGGCACGACATGTCCAAATATTATTTTAATGTTAATCGTTAAATTTTTATCGAAAAAGATTGCAGAATTAAAATCTTTCCTCTATATTTGCAACGACAAACATTAAAAGTTTAACCATAAACATTAAAAATCATGAAACTAAACAAGAGAAGTAGATTGTTGCTTACCACTTCGTTTGTGGCAACAAGCATATTAGGCACACTGGCAATTGTGCATATTGCAGCACAGATTTTCTGCGGGTTAAAGATTGCTGGCGAGAAATACGAAAATGTCATCGGCATTATGGACACCAACACTCTTTGGTATAACAGCGATAGCGCAGAAGAACTCGCACCGATTGTTATTATTGAGGGCAGTGATACCGAGCCTCAAATCTTGGCTGAGCCCACCGAAGTGTTGCTCTATTCCAATGCTGAGAGCTTTGAGATGCCAAAGCACTGGGGTCTCACGGCGTGGCGTATGCAGTACTATCTTCGCGCCATATTGCTCGTAGCTATGGTGGTGATGTTGCTCTATTTTGCTTTTGCCACTTTGCGAGGCTCTCGATCAGGAAACCTCTTTACCAAGAGCAACCTTAATATTATATATGCACTTGTTCCAACATCGTTTATCTATCTTTTGGTCAGCGATAATGTCTACACCTTTATGCAGTATGCTATCAGTGAACTCTACTCCGACAAAGCCTCTATTGCACTTCA
This sequence comes from Alistipes sp., assembly GCA_017465575.1. Taxonomy (GTDB): domain Bacteria; phylum Bacteroidota; class Bacteroidia; order Bacteroidales; family Rikenellaceae; genus Alistipes. The sequence continues at coordinate 1,076 of JAFTVX010000012.1, forward strand.
CGGAGCAATTACCGTCAATGCCGAGACATTTATTGTGCCTTTGCTACTAATTATGGTTGCTCAACTCTATAAGGTGGCGATTACTATGAACGAGGATGATGCTATGACAATATAAAAACGAGGTAGTATGGCTATAATAATAAATCTTGATATGATGCTTGCCAAGCGCAAGATGACACTTTCAGAGTTATCCGAGCGAGTAGATATTTCGATTGTTAATCTCTCAATCCTAAAAACGGGCAAGGCTCGTGCTGTGCGCCTCTCAACTCTCGATGCTATTTGCAATGCCCTCGATTGCCAACCCGGGGATATCCTCGAATTCAGAAAAGAGTAAAGAGCATCCTATCCCATCCTATTTCACCCTATCGGACTTTAGTCCGCAGACCAAGGTCTGCAACAAGCCTCTCCTTATCAAAGGAGGGGTTTGGGGAGGATTGTATGTATCTGAGGGATAATCTTATCCCTCCCTTTCCGCTATATTTATGCAAAAAAAGCGATTGAAAAAAATCAATCGCACACTATCGGACTTTAGTCCGCAGACCGCAGGTCTGCAACAAGCCCCTCTCTTTTCAAAGGAGGGGTTTGGGGTGGATTGTATGCATAAGAGGGATGTCCTCATCCCTCCCTTTCCGCTGATGCAAAAAAAAGCAGACAACTTGCGTTGTCTGCTTTGCATCAGCGGAAAGGGAGGGATTCGAACCCCCGGAACAGTTGCCCGTTCACCGCATTTCGAGTGCGGCCCGATCGACCACTCCGGCACCTTTCCTTTTTTTGCGGTGCAAATATAAGAACTTTTTTTGAATGTTGTTCCGAGTGGTGCAACTTTTTTTTGCATACCGCAATCTGCTTACCAAAATTTCGCCACCTTTGTAGTATACTTTTATTTATATATATGAGTTGGCTAATTCTCTTTTTGGCGCGCGCCGTCAAGGAGATACCCATCGGCACGGCATACCCTATCTGGACAGGCATCGGCGCAGTGGGCACCGTTCTTATCGGCATCTTTGTCTTCAAGGAGCCCGCCACCTTCTGGCGTATATTCTTTATCTTCACGCTAATAGCCTCGGTAATCGGTCTGAAGATGGTGCATTAGGTGGGGCTTATAGCAGGCGTTCCGCCTGCGGGCTAACGCCCTAAGGGGCAAAAGGGTTCTAAGTGGTATAAGAGGCCAACGGCAGAGCGCTATTCAAGCGCCTCAACAAGACGCAACCCCTTGTACCACTCCGACCCCTAAGACCCCTCTGCGAAGCAGGCGCCTCAACGAGGCGCAATATGCTTCCTTCCAGCCAGCACTCAGCCTAATTTGTTGTCAGAGTGGCGCTAATTTGGCGCCGATAAAGAGAAAGAGCGGATGGGACATACTGGAGGTATTTCCCATTCGCTCTTTGGATTGAGGCGAAAGAAGGATGCCCCTTTTCACTGCAAATAATTTGTTGATAGAAGGCTGCAGATACAACGCTCGGCAAAAAAAAGCGGATGGGCTGTACTTTGGCGTACTGCTCATTCGCATTTTTTTTGTTAGCGGCAGTAGATGTCTGCCTTATCTCAACAAATTACACTTCGGAGGTGAACTTAAAGCGTATATCCTTGAAGTTTTCTTGGGCAAGTGCCAAGGCATAACTTGTGTCAGCAAGGAAGACATCGCGACCGTGCTTGTCTACCGCCATATTGGTATGCTTGCGGCGCTTGAAGTCAGCGAGCTGTGCCTCGTTATCGGACTCAATCCAGCAAGCTTTGTGGATCGAGATAGGCTCCCAACGGCACTTTGCACCATACTCGTGCTCAAGACGATACTGGATAACCTCGAACTGGAGCGCACCCACCGTACCGATAATCTTGCGACCGTTGAGCGACGAGGTGAAGAGCTGTGCAACACCCTCATCCATAAGCTGGTCAATACCCTTGGCAAGTTGCTTGAACTTCATAGGGTCGGCATTCTCGATATAACGGAAATGCTCTGGTGCAAACGAGGGGATACCCGTAAACTTTAGTTTTTCGCCCTCTGTGAAGGTGTCGCCAATCATAAAGGTACCCGTGTCGTGAAGACCCACGATATCGCCAGGATATGCCTCGTCGATAACCGACTTCTTCTCCGCCATAAAGGCTGTGGGCGATGAGAACTTTAGCTGCTTGCCACTACGCACATGGAGGTAGTTTTTGTTACGCTCAAACATACCCGAACATATCTTCATAAAGGCGATACGGTCGCGGTGGTTGGGGTCCATATTGGCGTGAATCTTGAAGATGAAGCCCGTGAGTTTTGCCTCGCTGGGCTCGACCATACGATTCTCGGTTGTGGCGCTACGGGGCGAGGGTGCGATGCTGATAAAGCACTCAAGCAACTCTCTGACACCGAAGTTGTTAACCGCCGAACCGAAGAACACAGGAGCGAGGTCGCCCGCAAGATATTGCTCGCGGTCGAAGGCATCGTAGACACCCTCCACAAGGTCGATATTCTCGCGAAGCTGCGTAGCGAACTTATCGCCGATATACTTGTCTATCTCGGTCGAAGCAAGGTCGTTGATATCCACTGTCGAGGCATCGGCTGTCTGGCGCTCGTCGGAGGTGAACAACGAGAGGTTGTGCTCGTAGATGTTGTAGACACCCTTGAAGGTATCGCCCGACGATATGGGGAACGCCAAGGGGCGCACCTTAATCTTGAGCTCGTTCTCGATTTCATCGAGGAGGTCGAAGGGGTCTTTGCAGGGGCGGTCGAGCTTATTGACAAAGACGATAACGGGGGTCTTGCGCATACGGCATACATCCATCAATCGGCGTGTCTGGGTCTCGACACCCTTCGCACCGTCAATAACGATGATTACCGAGTCTACGGCGGTTAGCGTGCGGTAAGTATCCTCGGCAAAGTCCTCGTGACCAGGGGTGTCGAGGATATTGATTTTGCGACCCTTGTACTCGAAGCCCATCACAGATGTCGCCACCGAGATACCACGCTGACGCTCAATCTCCATAAAGTCGGAGGTAGCACCCTTCTTAATCTTATTGCTCTTTACGGCACCCGCCACATGGATAGCGCCACCAAACAGAAGCAACTTCTCGGTAAGCGTTGTCTTACCGGCATCGGGGTGTGCAATCACGGCAAAGGTACGGCGTCGTGTTATTTCATCTATCAAAGCCATTGGCTAAAAGCGGTTTTGAATTTTATTATCAATTAGTTTTACAAGGCGCAAAGATACAACGCAATTTGGGATTAGCAATAAAAAATTGCCATTTATAAATTGTATTTACAATTTTTTGCATATCTTTGTAAGGATATATGGCTCTTTCAAAGAAAGAGAGGAGCAAAGATAAAGGAGAGTAACCGAAAAAAGAGATATATATGGCAACTGCAAAGTTCACACTTAAAGAGGTTAAGCGCGAGGATAAGCGTTTAGTACGCGAGTTCTTGGAGCTTCCCAAGCGCATCTATAAGAATACCCCCGAGTGGGTATGTCCCTTCGACAGCTCTATCGAGGCTGTCTTCGACCCTGCGAAGAACAAGCTATTTCAGGATGGCGAGGCCATTCGTTGGGTGGCATACAATGCCGAGGGCGAGTGCGTAGGTCGTATCGCAGCATTCTACGACAAGACCCACGCATACGGCTATGAGCAGCCCACAGGTGGCTGTGGCTTCTTCGAGGCTATCGACGACCAGGAGTTGGCAAACTTTATGTTCGACGCTTCGCGCGACTGGCTCAAGGAGCGTGGTATGGAGGCGATGGATGGTCCTGTGAACTTCGGCTCACGCGATGCTTGGTGGGGCTTGTTGGTTGAGGGCTATGAGTATCAGCCACTCTTCGAGAACCCCTACCACCTACCCTACTACAAGGCGTTGTTCGAGAACTACGGCTTCAAGAACTACTTCAACCAGAACACCTATGTCTGGAATGTTGACGACGACGATGTTGCCGAGGTGGTGCACGACCGTGTTAAGCGACTGATGTCGACCCCAGGCTACCGCTTTGCGCCCATCGGCGATGAGGACCTATACTCGGCAGTCGAGAAGTTCCGCAACATCTACAACAAGGCGTGGGCGCTCTTCACGGGTGTTCAGCCCATGGAGGCAGAGGAGGCACGCGCTATGGCGGACACTATGCGTCCCATCGTAGACCGCAACCTTATCTGGTTCTCGTACTTCAACGATGAGCCTATCGGTTTCTTTATTATGGTTCCCGACCTCAACCGCTTGGTGGGCAAGTACAACGGTAAGTTCGGCATTGTCAATAAGTTGCGTATGATGTGGGACTTGAAGGTGAGGAAGAAGTGCGACCGTATCTTCGCCATCATCTTCGGCATCACGCCCGAGTTTCAGGGCAAGGGCGTTGAGTCGGGCTTTATGAAGGCTATGCTCGACGGCTTTATCCGCACCAAGAAGAACCACTATCGCTCGGTGGAGTTTGCGTGGATTGGCGACTTCAACCCCGTGATGAATCGTATGGTGGAGCGCTACATCTGCGCCCGTCGCCACAAGATGCACACCACCTATCGCTACTTGTTCGATAGAGAGAAGGAGTTTACACGCTGTCCTCGTGTAGGCTTCAAACCACGCCCCAAGACCGAGGAGGCACCAAAAACTGAGTAACTAATAACTAAAATAAACTTAAAACTAAAACCAAAATGAAAACAACAGCTTTTACCAAGTACCATATTGCTAATGGTGCAAAGATGGCAGAGTTCGCAGGCTACAATATGCCTATCGAGTTCTCGGGTATCAACGACGAGCATATCAATGTTCGCGAGAAGTGCGGTGTATTTGATGTAAGCCATATGGGCGAGATCTGGATTAAGGGTCCTCGCGCTACGGAGTTCTTGCAGCGCATCACCACCAACAATGTTTGCGACCTCTACGATGGCAAGGTGCAGTACACCACAATGCCTAACGGCAAGGGCGGTATCGTAGATGATATCCTCGTTTATCGCATCAACTCGGAGAAGTATATGCTCTGCGTGAACGCTGCAAACATCGCCAAGGACTGGGCACACATCTGCGAGCAGGGTGAGGCTTACGGTATGAAGGCTGGCGAGGAGTTGGAGAACTCATCAGACAAGACTGCACAGCTTGCTATTCAGGGTCCTTTGGCTATGAAGCTCGTACAGAAGATGACCGAGGAGCAGGTTGAGGATATGGAGTACTACACCTTCAAGATTTGCAAGGTTGCAGGTTGCGAGGTTATCCTCTCTACCACTGGCTACACTGGCTCGGGCGGTTGCGAAATCTATATGTACAACGAGGATGCCGACACCATCTGGGAGGCAATGTGGAAGGTAGGCGAGGAGTTCGGTTTGAAGAACATCGGTCTCGGCGCACGCGACACCTTGCGTCTTGAGAAGGGCTTCTGCCTCTATGGCAACGACATCGACGACACCACATCACCCATCGAGGCAGGTCTTAACTGGCTCACCAAGTTCGTGGAGGACAAGCCCTTCATCGACCGTGAGTTGATGGAGAAGCAGAAGAAGGAGGGTGTAACACGCAAGCTTGTAGGCTTCAAGCTTATCGACCGTGGTGTGCCTCGTCACGAGTATGAGTTGGCAGACCTCGAGGGCAATGTTATCGGCCATGTTACCTCTGGTACTATGTCACCCTGCTTGAAGGTGGGTATCGGTATGGGTTATGTGAAGCCCGAGTTTGCCAAGGCTGGCACCCAGATTGCCGTGGTAGTTCGCGGTCGTCTGCTCAAGGCTGAGGTAGTTCGTCTTCCCTTTGTTTAATATAGGTATGGTGGAGAGTTTGGTGGCATAGCGATAGCCAAGCTCTCCATTTTTCACTTTTTTGAGAAAAAATCTCGAAAGAGGGAAACAATATCAATAATTATTCGTATATTTGTAGAACGATTGGGGATACTATGCCCCGATGGTGATAGGTGGCAGACCTATTTTGGTGGGGAGGCTATCTATCGAGAGTGTGCGAAACAACTTAAAACAACACATTAATCTTTAATTATAACCTTTTAACTTAACTAAAAATTATGGATGTAAAAGTTTTGATGGCCCAGTTGGAGGCTAAGCACCCCGGTGAGAGCGAATACTTGCAGGCGGTTCAGGAGGTATTGGAGTCTATCGAGGAGGTATACAACCAGCACCCCGAGTATGAGAAGGCAAAGATCGTAGAGCGTATGGTTGAGCCCGATCGTATCTTCACTTTCCGCGTAACTTGGGTAGACGACAACGGTGAGGTTCAGACTAACCTCGGTTACCGTGTACAGTTCAACTCGGCTATCGGTCCTTACAAGGGCGGTTTGCGTTTCCACCCTGCTGTTAACCCCTCAATGTTGAAGTTCCTCGGTTTCGAGCAGACCTTCAAGAATGCGTTGACTACCCTTCCTATGGGTGGTGCCAAGGGTGGTGCAGATTTCAACCCCGTAGGCAAGTCTGACGGTGAGATCATGCGTTTCTGCCAGGCATTCATGCAGGAGTTGTGGAACAACATCGGCGTTGATACTGATGTTCCCGCAGGTGATGTAGGCGTTGGTGGTCGTGAGATCGGCTTCCTCAACGGTATGTATCAGAAGCTTGCTCGCAAGTACCACACTGGCGTTTTGACCGGTAAGGGTATGACTTGGGGTGGTTCTATCCTCCGTCCCGAGGCTACTGGTTTCGGTGCTTTGTACTTCGTAGAGTACATGTTGGCTAAGGCTGGCAAGGACATCAAGGGCAAGACCGTTGCTGTTTCTGGTTTCGGTAATGTTGCTTGGGGTGCTGCTACAAAGGCTACTGAGCTCGGCGCTAAGGTTATCGCTATCTCTGGTCCCGACGGTGTTTGCGAGATCCCCGGTGGTATCACTAAGGAGATGATCGACTATATGCTCGTTATGCGTTCTTCTAACCGCAATAAGGTTGAGGATATGGCAACCAAGTTCCCCGAGGCTGCTAAGTTCACCGCAGGTAAGAAGGCTTGGTCAGTTAAGTGTGACATCGCACTTCCTTGCGCATTCCAGAACGAGTTGAACGAGGCTGATGCTAAGGAGCTTTTGGCTAACGGTACATGGTGCTGCGCTGAGGTTTCTAACATGGGTTGTACTCCCGAGGCTATCCACGCATTCCAGTCAGCAGGTATCCTCTTCGCTCCTGGTAAGGCTGTAAACGCTGGTGGTGTTGCTACTTCAGGTCTTGAGATGACTCAGAACTGTATGCACATTTCATGGGCAGGTGAGGAGGTAGACGAGAAGCTCCACTTCATCATGAAGTCTATCCACGAGGCTTGCGTTCAGTTTGGTACTCAGGCTGATGGCACTATCAACTATGTTAAGGGTGCAAATGTTGCCGGCTTCATGAAGGTGGCACAGGCTATGCTTGAGCAGGGTATCATCTAAAAATTTAGTGTGATAGCAGGTCATCTTTGACCTATCCCTAAAGTAAGACCCCACGGGCTGTACGAAAGTACTATCCCGTGGGGTTCTTCTTTTGCGATAGGCCAAATCTAACCTACTCTGACACTAAATTTGGGTCGTACTTATTGGAATGTTGTTTTACCCCACGGGCTATGCCAAGGGGCAAAAGGGGTAGAAGGGGTAGAAGGGTCAAAAGGGTCGTAGCCAGCGCTTGTAACAAGCGCAACCCCTCTGACCCCTTAGACCACTCAGACCCCTCTGCGAAGCAGGCGCTTCTACGAAGCGCAACACACCACCTTCCAACCAGCACTCAGCAAATTTGTTGTCAGAGTGGGCCTAATTTGGTCTATCGCAAAAATCCCGACGATGGGTAGTACTTGGCGTACGACCCATTGTCGGGACTTTTTGGGATGGGCCGAAGGAGGCCCGCTATCACAACAAATTACTCCATGCAGCGGCAAATCAAATTACGGTCACCGTAACCGTTGTCAATCTTCGTTACATAGGGGAAGAACTTATTCTCAGCAATCCACTCCAAGGGGAAGGCTGCCTCTTGACGGCTATAGGGGTGATTCCACTCGCCAGCAAGCTCAAGGGCGGTGTGGGGAGCGTTGACAACAACATTGTCGGCATTGCCCGCAGCTGCTGCTGCCTCGCACTCGCGCTTAATCTTGATAAGTGCCTCGATGAAGCGATCCATCTCTGCCTTCGACTCCGACTCGGTAGGCTCCACCATCAAGGTCTCGTGCACGGGGAACGAGAGCGTAGGTGCGTGGTAGCCGTAGTCCATAAGGCGGTGAGCGATATCGCCACAGTCGATATTGTAGTCGTGCTTGAAGCGGGTGAGGTCGAGAATCATCTCGTGACCTACACGGCCAGTCTCGCCAGAGTAGTAGGTGCGATACTCATCCTTCAATGCCGACGACATATAGTTAGCATTTACGATGGCAAGCTCTGTTGAGCGACGCAAGCCCTCGAAGCCGAGCATACGGATATAGCCGTAGGTGATGGGGAGCAACATTGCCGAGCCCCAAGGTGATGATGCAACAGCGGTGATACCCTCCTCGCCACCAGTCTCCATAAGTGAGTGGGTAGGCAAGAACTTAACGAGGTGCTCAGCAACGCATACGGGACCTACACCAGGACCGCCACCGCCGTGAGGCATAGCGAAGGTCTTGTGGAGGTTGAGGTGGCAGACATCGGCACCGATATAGCCGGGGTTGGTAAGACCCACCTGGGCGTTCATATTAGCACCGTCCATATATACCTGACCGCCAGCATCATGTACAGCATCAACGATATCGCGGATACGGCTCTCAAATACACCGTGGGTTGAGGGGTATGTAACCATCAAGCCGCAGAGCTCCGAAGCGTGCTCCTCAGCCTTCTTCTTGAGGTCCTCAACATCGATATTACCATTCTCGTCGCAGCCAACGATAACAATCTTCATACCCGCCATAGCTGCCGATGCGGGGTTGGTGCCGTGTGCCGACGAGGGGATAAGGATGATGTTACGGTAGCCCTGACCACGGCTCTGGTGGTAGGCACGAATCATCATAAGACCTGTGTACTCGCCCGCAGCACCCGAGTTGGGCTGAAGGGTACAGCCAGCGAAGCCAGTGATAACGGCGAGGTAGTTCTCGAGGTTGGTGATAAGCTCGCGGTAGCCCTCCGACTGGTCAGCAGGAGCGAAGGGGTGCATATTCTGGAAGCCTGCCAACGACAGAGGCTGCATAAGCTGTGCTGCGTTGAGCTTCATTGTGCATGAGCCCAACGAAATCATAGAGTTCATAAGCGAGATATCGCGCAACTCCAAACGCTTGATATAGCGCATCATCTCGGTCTCGGTGCGGTAGGCATTGAAAATCTGCTCTGTAAAGAAGTCGGTGCCACGCTTAACATCCTCGGCGATAGCGGCAGCCTCAACACGCTTAACAGTCTTAGCCTTCTTGCCACGAGCCTCGGCGAAGATGTCGACGATAGTCTGAAGCTCGGCATCGGTCGTAACCTCGTCGAACGACATACGCACGCAGTCGTCAGCGGGATAGTAGAGGTTAATCTCGCGAGCGAGGGCGATATCCTGAATTACCGAAGCCTCTGCCTCAACCTCGATGGTGTCGAACACGGCCTTGGTGCGTACCACATAGCCCATAGCCTCCAAAGCAGCCTTCACGCTGAGTGCTGCGGTGTGGGCGTTGAGTGCTGCACGCTGCAAGCCCTCCTTACCGTTGTAGATACAGTAGAAACCTACCATCGATGCCATAAGTGCGGTTGCGGTACAGATGTTCGAGGTAGCCTTCTCACGCTTGATATGCTGCTCACGCATCTGCAACGACATACGCAACGCCTTGTTACCCAAGCGGTCTACCGATACGCCGATGATACGACCGGGCATCTGGCGCTTGTAGGCATCGCGTGTTGCCATATAGCCTGCGCTGGGGCCACCAAAGCCCATAGGACAGCCAAGACGCTGTGTAGAACCCACGGCGATATCTGCACCCCACTCTGCGGGCGACTTCATAAGTGCCAACGAGAGAAGGTCGGCAACAGCGGTTACGGTAGCACCTGCGGCGTGTGCCTTCTCGGCAAATGCGGCATAGTTGCGTACCTCGCCATTAGCTGCGGGGAACTGCACCATAGCACCAAACTCCTTGCCCGAGAACTCATACTCCGAGAAGTTGTCGCGGATAATCTCGATACCGAAGGGCTCCGAGCGTGTGAGCAACACATCGAGGGTCTGAGGGAAGATGCTCTCATCGACGAAGAGCTGGTTGCGACCCTGCTTAACAGCCTCGCGCGAGCGCAAAGCAAACATCATAAGCATAGCCTCGGCAGCAGCCGTAGCCTCGTCGAGCAACGAGCAGTTGGCAACCTCCATACCTGTGAGCGAGAGGATTGCGGTCTGATAGTTGAGCAACGCCTCCAAACGACCCTGCGAAATCTCAGCCTGATAGGGGGTGTATGAGGTGTACCAAGCGGGATTCTCAAATACATTGCGAGTGATTACCGCAGGCACTGCATTGGGATAGTAACCCATACCGATAAACGAGCGGAAGGTGCGGTTCTTGGCTGCAAGCTCGGCGATATGCTGAGCATACTCATACTCGCTCATTGCCTCGGGAAGGTCGAGAGCCTTCTTAAGGCGAATGTTCTGGGGAATGACCTGCTGCAAAAGCTCCTCAACAGAGCCTACACCAATTGTTGCGAGCATCTCGCGAAGATCCTCGGGTGAGTTAAGACCTGTGTGGCGGTCTACAAAGCTGTCAAAGGTTTTCATTAGATAGTTGTTTTTATTGTTTTAAGTTGTTTTGTTTTAGTACTTAAACGAGCTACCTCCGATAAACTCACGAAGTAGCGAGGTGGGCGGTATCTCCTCGGGCGATATTGCTACGAAGTTGTCGAGGAACTTAAGCAGTCGCTTAGCCTCGGCGTGCTCCGCCACCGTGTCAGGCACCTCACGCAAGATAGGCTCGGCGATAGCCTTGAGCACCGAGATTTCGTAGAAGAGCGACGAGTTGAACATCACATCGGCATTCTCCTGATAGGGGAATATATGCTTCTCCTCGCCACGGCGCACCGAGGGCCACATCTGCATAGTGCCTACAAGGCTCTTGCCACGGGTGGCAAAGTCACGAATAGAGCGGCGCAAAAGGCGGTTGTCGGTGGTGGGTATGCGTGAGAAGTTATCCATCGCCACCGAGGTGAAGCACGATATATAAATCTTGAACTTAGCCGAGTCGTCGATGCCTGGCGTTAGGCGTGGGTTAAGGGCGTGGATACCCTCCATAATAAGCACCGACTTATCCGAAAGTTTGAGCGGCTTTTCGTGCCACTGGCGCTTGCCCGTTATGAAGTTGTAGCGCGGAATCTCAACACTCTCGCCCACTGACAAGCGCTTCAGATGGTCGTTGAGCGTAGCAAGGTCGATAGCCTCCAACGCCTCGTAGTCGTAGTTGCCATCCTCGTCGAGAGGTGTCTTGTCGCGCTCGACGAAGTAATCGTCAAGGGCAATAAGCACGGGGTCGAGACCTCGCACCTTGAGCTGGATACCAAGGCGCTTCGAGAAGGTTGTCTTGCCACTTGACGAAGGTCCCGAGATAAGCACCATACGCACACCTCGCTCCGAGTTTGCCTCGGTAATCTTGCGTGCGATAGATGCAATCTTAAGTTCGTGGAACGCCTCGGCAATCTTGATAAGCTCCGACGCATCACCCTCCATAACACGGCGGTTAAGGTCGCCAACGGTGGGTACGCCCATAATATCTATCCACTGCTGGTATTCGTGGAAGATGTCGAACATCTTATCGAGGCGCACAGTAGGGATAACCGCCTCGGGGCACTTTCTGTCGGGTAGGGCGATATAGAGACCCGAGCCATACGCCACAATATCGAAGCGGTCGACATAGCGAGTCGAGGGGGCAAGAGCGCCATAGAAGTAGCCAGGCATCGTGCCGAGGTAGTTTACCGTGCGGTAGAGGTGCGGGCGGGTGGCGATAAGCTCCAACTTATCGTCAAAGCCAAATTCGTAGTACTCCTTTGCCACCTCCTCGGCCAAGCGTTTGCGGGTCTTAATCGGCATATCGCTCTTTACGATATCGCGCATACGCTCCTTCAACGCCACAACCTCCTCTGCCGATAGGCTGAAACCCTCATCGAACTCGGCATAGAAGCCATTGCCAAGCGTATGGCGAATACGCAACTTCTCGTTGGGGAAAAGCTCTACCACAGCCTTCTGCAATACAAACGAAATGGTACGCTGATAGACACGATAGCCTTCCCAACTTGTGATATCCAAAAACTCCACGGTGACGGGCTTATAGACCTTATAGCCCAGAGGTTTGAAACGATTGTTCACCCTCGCCACAAGCACAGGGTGTAGTTGCTCGAAACTGCACTTTTGAACAATATCGAGCAGCGTTGTTCCCATATCTACACTCACCAAAGAGCCATCATTGATGACCCTCACTTCAATCACTTGCGAACAATCTTTCATCTTTTTAAATAATTTAGTGTGTAAAGATAGTAATTTTTTGTAATTTTGAAGCAAAATAATGTGATAACTTATGCGATTTTTTAGATTTTTATTTTCGCTTACGCTCGTTGCGCTCACAGCGTGCGTTGCGAACAGCGACAAAGAGCAAAACCTCTACATCATATCGACCAACGATATGCACGCCTCGATAGAGGCGATGCCACGCCTTGCCACGCTCGTCAAGGAGTATGAGGCATTGGGCGAGGTCGTGGTTGTCGACTCGGGCGACCGCGTTACGGGCAACGCCTATGTCGATGACGACCACCGCCCAGGTGTGCCGATGATTGAGCTGATGAACGAGATAGGCTACGATGTCGTGACATTGGGCAACCACGAATTTGACAAGGGTCACGATACGCTTAACGCAATGGTCGAAGCATCTGATTTTGAGTGGGTTTGCGCCAATATGACCGACCTTAAGGGCGGCAGCAAAATCAAGCCCTACACAACGCTCTCTGTGGCGGGCATCGACCTTGGCATCGTGGGCGTTGTCGACACCGACTTTGGTGGCAGACCTTTGGGTGGCGATGCATCGTATGTCGACTTTAGCTTTACTGACGACCGCACCACCGCCTACGAGGTATGCCAAGAGGTAGCGCCCAATCACGACTACACCATTCTGCTCTCGCATATGGGCTACGATGGCGACAAGCGCCTTGCCGAGATGCAACCTGCCTGCAACTGGATTGCTGGCGGTCATAGCCACGACATCGTGGGCGAGGATATTGGCACGGTGCACCTTAGCCAAAACCGCAAAGATATCCGCTATGTAACCATAGCCCACCTTACGACCAAGGGTGGCGAGGTCGTAAGCGCAGAGTTTGAGCAAGTAGAACTCAAAGATTATGAGGAGGATAGCGGCGTAAGGGCAATAGTCGACTATATCAAGGCGTTCGACCCCACGCTAAACAGCGTTATCGCCCGAGCCAACGCCCGAGCCACCAAAGATGGAATCGCCAACTTTACGGTCGATGCCCTGATGGCATACCCCTATGCCGATGACTTCAAGCCCGAGATTGCTATCTACCACTATGGTGGTGTGCGCCTCTCGGAGATACCCGAGGGCAAGGTTAAGCGAGTAGATATTCTCAACAACGACCCCTTTGTATCAACGATTTACATCGGCGAGATGACCCTCTCGGAGATTCGCAAATTTATCCTCGACAAGTACAACAACGGCACTGCCGACCGCCCCGATAAGGAGTCGCACTACGCCTATTTTAGAGCCAATGTACCCTACGAAATCGTCGTTGGCACCGAGCCCGAGGAGAACCCCGATGCCGTGGATATTCGCTTCGATATCGAGGAGCGCACCTACCGCGTTGCGATGTGCAACTACATCGCCGAGAACTATATCGACAAGGGGTTGGTGGCCAACAAGTTGCACCAAATACCCACCACCGTGCGCGAGGCGATGCTCTACCTTATGGAGTCGTATGGCGACGAGGGATTTACGCCCAACAACACCGTTTTGCAAACCGAAGTAACGAAGTAAAGATGCTTGAGACAACCTTTCAGCGCGAACTTATAGAGGTGGGCTGCGACGAGGCTGGCCGTGGCTGCTTGGCAGGCTCGGTATTTGCCGCCGCCGTGATTCTGCCCTCGGACTTTAACCACCCACTGCTCAACGACTCGAAGCAGATGACAGAGAAGCGCCGTGACCAGCTGCGCAAAATCATTGAGCAGGAGGCTGTTGCGTGGTCGGTGCAGGAGGTTACAGCAGAGCGCATCGACAAGATAAACATTCTGAATGCCTCAATTGAGGGTATGAACCTCGCAATCAAGGCGTTAAGCGTTAAACCTGAGTTTATCGTCGTCGATGGCAACCGCTTTAAAACCGACCTTGAGATACCCTACCGCACCATCGTTAAGGGCGACGGCAAGTATGCCAATATTGCTGCCGCCTCGGTGCTTGCCAAGACCCACCGCGACGAGTATATGATGCGCCTTGCAGAGGAGTATCCGATGTATGGCTGGGCGAAGAACAAGGGCTACCCCACACGCGAACACCGCTTGGCGGTGCGCGAACACGGACTCTCGCCCTATCATCGACTATCGTTCAACTGCTCGCCCGAACAATTGGAGCTCTTCTAGAGAAGAGCAAAGAGAGTTTTTAGTTGTTAGTTGTTAGAAATTAGAAGACGATAGGAAAAGTAAGACGATAAGACATTAGGAAATAATTCTTATGGTCTTAAGGTCTTTAAGTCCTAATGGTCTTAAATAAACTCTAACAACTAATAACTAATCATAAGTGTCCACTAAAAAATCGAAATAGTTCTTTGAAATGATTGATATTTAATTTGTTATGCAAGTTTTGTGAGCGAACGGATTTGAATTTACTTTTGCAGTCTAAATCAGACAGTTATGCTTAAAGACAAAT
>JAFTVX010000041.1 GCA_017465575.1 Alistipes sp.
ATGCTTGCCCACCAAAGCTATCAAAGTCTCAGCAAGACCGATAAAGCCGATACCAAGTGTGCCTTGATTAATTACACGACCTACCGTATCGTTTGGTTTGAGATTCTCGCATCCCATCCACAACGATGACATCAAGAGTGGAAACTGCTTGGCAAGAGCCGTTTTCTGGAAATCGTAACGGTCACAAAGCTGCTTGGCGGTAATCTCCAACAACTCATCCAACTTGGCGAAGAAACTCTCAATACGGTGTGCCTTATCCTCGATAGCCATACACTCTATGGCAAGACGCACGATATTGATTGTCGAGAACGAGAGGTTTCCACGGGCAATAGAGGTCTTTTCGCCAAAGCGATTCTCAAAAACCCGGGTACGACAACCCATAGTGGCAACCTCATATTGGTAACGCTTTGGGTCATCCTCACGCCACTTCTCATGTTGGTTGTATGTTGCATCCAGATTCACGAAGTTGGGGAAGAAACGACGTGCAGCAACCTTGCAAGCCATTTGATAAAGGTCGTAGTTACGATCCTCAGGCAGATAGCTCACCCCTCGCTTCTTTTTCCAAATCTGAATAGGAAAAATTGCAGTTGATCCACCACCTACACCTTCGTAAGTTGATTGCAACAACTCACGAATGATACAACGACCTTCGGCAGAGGTATCGGTGCCATAATTGATAGATGAGAAAACAACCTGATTACCTCCTCTCGAATGTATGGTATTCATATTATGGATAAATGCCTCCATCGACTGGTGCACGCGATTGATGGTACGGTTGATGGCATGCTGCTTGAAACGTCCTTCACCTTGCATGAAATCGAGGTCACGATAGATATAATCCTGAATCTGAGTGTCGTAGAGGTGTTTAAGATCAATATTGGTTAGCTTTTCAATGGTTTTAATTTCCTCAATATAGCTGCGGCGCACATAGGGAGCAAGGTAGAAGTCAAAGGCTGGAATAGCCTGACCTCCATGCATCTCGTTTTGTACGGTTTCCATCGAGATACATGCCATGATAGATGCCGTTTCAATACGCTTGGTCGGACGGCTCTCGCCGTGTCCGGCTTGAAAGCCCTGCTCCAAAATTTTGTCTAAAGGATGCTGGATACAAGTCAGCGATTTGGTCGGATAGTAATCCTTATCGTGAATGTGGAGGTAATTGTTACGTACCGCCCAAAGGGCCTGCTCTGAAAGAAGATAATCATCGACAAAAGGCTTTGTGGTCTCTGAAGCAAACTTCATCATCATACCTGCTGGGGTATCAGCATTCATATTGGCATTCTCTCGAGTTACATCGTTCGACTTTGCCTCCACAATTTCGAGGAACATCTCTCGAGTCTTTGCCTTACGAGCTATGCTTCGCTTATCGCGATAAGCGATATAACTCTTGGCAACCTCCTTACGTGGCGAAGCCATCAACTCCAGTTCAACCATATCTTGAATCTCCTCTACTGAAGATTGCTCCTTACCGCGAAACTCTATGCGGTCAACAATTTTATAGACGAGGACTTCGTCCTCACCAACCTCGGTCGTAAGCATCGCCTTGCGTATAGCTGCAGCGATTTTCTCGCGGTTAAAGCCAACGATTCGACCATCTCTCTTTACTACTGTCAGTATCATAATGCACTAATTTATAAATTGCACGCCTATGATACTTGCGGGGAATGTTGCAGATGAAATCTATCCTTTTTCAGACTTAATCTTTGACGCTCTATCTCCCGAAAGCATCTAAAAACAGATAAAGGCAGGTCTTCTGACTTGTTTCTTCCGTGCGGCCTTCCCACCCCTACAGGCAGTGACCATAAAGAAAGCACGGAGCGTAATGAAACTCACAGCTACGGGTATAGTCTCGGATTTACACCGAAGTTCCCTTTTCATTCTTGGCGACTGATGTCACCTTGAACACCTTAATCTGATACAAAGGTAATAAAAAGTCTCAATTATTAGCACTCTGCGGGCTAATTATTACGACTTGATAAGCATTTTAGAGTTTCAACCCTCGATTTTGGCTTCTGCTTGTAGGCAATCCTACCGCTACACAAATAGATGGTTTCTCTAAATTATCCCTAATTTATATACTACTCCTCTATAAAACATTTTAACTCATAGTAACCCATCGTAACACATTTTAACCCATTATTGATACTCTGTCATACTGAGCGTAGCGAAGTATCTATCTGGTTGTATGGCGGTTGGTGCATATTGGGAGATTCTTCGCTATGCTCAGAATGATCCACGCGGGTATCTAAATAGATACCCGTGAGATTGTGGATTGAGTCCGTGTTTAGTGTGTGCGGGTATCTAAATAGTTACCTGTGCGGTTAGTAGGTGCTTTATTTATACACTTTTGCTCGTTGCTCCTTCATCGTATGGGTATCTAAATAGTTACCCGTGCGATTGTGGATTAAGACCGTGTTTAGTGTGTGGGAGTATCTAAATAGTTACCCGTGCGGGTGTTAAAAATAACACCCACATCACAAGTAAACTGACTCGCCGTGGGTGTTAAAAATGATACCCTAACAAAGTGGCGCACTTGCTATACAGGTACTAAAAATAACACCCGCGAGGTGTTAAAAATAGTACCTTATTAGGTGACACATAAATAGCGCGGGTGTGAAAAATGACACCTCTAACAAGATGATCCACTTGTTATACGGTTAACTAGAATAGTACCTGTGCGGTGATAAAAGCAAAGTTCAAAGTGAATAGTTAGTTTTTAAAGATCCTCAAAAAAACATTTTAACTCATTTTAACTCATCGTAACTCATTTTAACCCATTATTGGTACTTTGTCATACTGAGCGTAGCGAAGTATCTATCGGGTTGTATGGCAGTTGGTGCATATTGGTAGATTCTTCGCTATGCTCTGAATGATCCACGCGGGTATCTAAATAGATACCCGTGAGATTGTGGATTGAGTCCGTGTTTAGTGTGTGCGGGTATCTAATTAGTTACCCGTGCGGGTGTTAAAGATCGCACCCCAGCAAAATGGACTGCTTGTTATGCGGGTGTTAAAAATCGCACCTATATCATAGTTGTGCTAACTTCTCCATGTGTGTTAAAAATGATACCCATATCGCAGATGTGCTGGCACGCTGTGGGTACTAAAAATGACACCCGCATGGGTATTAATTTTAAGACCTCTACATCAGTTGCCACCTACACGCACGGGTAACTATTTAGGTATCCGCATCACAAAAGAGCAGAGCTGTAAAATTATTAGCCAACATACTATGCATGGGTAACTATTTAGGTACCCGCAAAGCAATATGCGATAGCAAAAGAGCATCGACTTACAACCTCACACGGGTATCTTTTTAGGTACCCACACGGGTATTAATTTTAATAGCTCTACATCAGTTGCCACCTACACGCACGGGTAACTATTTAGGTATCCGCAAAGCAAGATGCGATAGCAAAAGAGCATCGACTTACAACCACGCACGGGTAACTATTTAGGTACCCACATCACAAAAGAGCAGAGTTGTAAAATTATTAGCCAACATACCACGCACGGGTAACTATCTAGGTACCCGCAAAGCAAGATGCGATAGCAAAAGAGCATCGCCTTACAACCTCACACGGGTATCTTTTTAGGTACCCACACGGGTATTAATTTTAACACCTCTTCATCAGTTACCACCTACCCGCACAGGTAACTATTTAGATACCCGCAGGGTCATCCTGAGTGTAACGAAGGATCTCGCAGTTAGCAAGGCCATCGACCGCCATACAACCCGATAGATCTTTCGCTACGCTCAAGATGACACCCTCCTGTGGTCTTTCGGTCTCTGTGGTCTATATCGATAGTGAGTTACAATGAGTTAAAATGGGTTAAAATGCTTTTTTAGTGGAATTTTTCTAACAACTAATAACTAACAACTCTCTTTGCTATTAACTCCGCACGGGTAACTATTTAGGTACCCGCAAAGCAAGATGCGATAGCAAAAGAGCATCGACTTACAACCACGCACGGGTAACTATTTAGGTACCCGCACGGGTATTAATTTTAACACCTCTTACATCAGTTACCACCTACACGCACGGGTAACTATTTAGGTACCCGCAGGGTCATCCTGAGTGTAACGAAGGATCTCGCAGTTAGCGAGACCATCGACCGCCTACAACCCGATAGATCTTTCGCTATGATCAAGATGAACACCCTCGCAATAATGTGTTGCGATTATTTACAATTCCTAAATAAAAGATCATAGCCCATTATTTAAGGGTGTCCGCCTGCTCAATGTTGTCTAAATTTTACCTCGCACCACTTCATTTCTATCACTCCATTCGCCCGATGCAGATATTTTTTTTAACTTTGTGGTATGGAGAAAGTGATTACAATTCGCCCAGCGAGGCGAGAGGATGCGCCGATGATTGCCGAGGCGGTGGCGATGGCTGTGGGCTACGGTGTCGAGCATCCGCTGTATGCCGTATTTTTGGAGTTAGCGGGGCGTGAGGTGGCGCAGTATAGCTACCGAAATAGCCTTGTTGCCGAGGTCGATGGCGTTGTTGCTGGTGCTATTGTGGGCTACGATGGCGCACGCCTTGAGGAGCTTCGCCGTCCGATATATCCACTTCTTAAGGAGCATCTTGGCGAGATTCCCCATATCGAGGATGAGACCGAGGCTGGCGAGTATTACCTCGACTCGCTCGGTGTGTTGCCCGCCTTTCGTGGCTTGGGCGTAGGAGGGGCGTTGCTCAATGCAGCCTCGGAGCGAGCCTTTGCCGAGGGGCACACACGGGTCGGTCTGATTGTCGATTTCGACAACCCCGATGCCGAGCGCCTATACTCCTCGCTTGGCTTTCGTCGCGTTGGCGAGAAGCGCTTCTTAGGGCATCGAATGTGGCATTTGCAGAGGGTAAAGAGCCGATACGGCGAGCCCTATTTGGGTGATACAAAGTATGTTGCGAAGTGTCGATTGTTGCAGTCGCGCTATCGTGCCGATATTCTAAATCTGCCCATTGCGCCCTACAAGGGTGGTGGCAAAAGTTACTTCTTTGGCAACTACATTGCCGATGGCGAGAGGTCGGGGGCGAACTTTTTGGAGGAGTATATCTTCGCCTATGCCAAGCATCGTGTGGCGCATAAGCGACCCTACGAGACAATCCAGTCCGACAGGCTTTTCAACAATCTGTTGTCAAGTCAGCCGATGGCATTTAACCTATTTTGCCCATTGCGAAAGATGCTCTCAGAGGATGCCGAGGCGGCGACAAGGTCTCTGCAACGAGCATTGCCCGACTACGATATAGCGTGTGTCGAGGATGTCGATTTGGAGTTTATACCCGCTAACTATGAGCAACTTACGGGCGACAGAAGCGCTATGGATGCCATTATCCGCTACCGCAATAGCGAGGGCAAGGAGTGCTTTATCGCCATCGAAACCAAGTACTCCGAGAACCTCGGCACCAACGAGGCGGGAGAGCGTGGTAGAGCAAGGGCGGTGGAGGTTATCGAGGAGTTGGGTTGCTTCCCCGCAGATATAGTTGAGCAAATCAAGAGCAACAAGATACGCCTCACGCAGATTTATCGTAACTTCCTTTTAAGCGAGGCGTATGCCCACCATAATGGCTTTATAGCGCACTCGCTGATATTATCGCCAAAGGAGCTTGGCTCGACAGAGAGGGAGCTTAAGGAGTTAAAGGATAGGCTAACACCCGCTTTCAGCGAGAGACTCGGGTCGCTGTCGTTGGAGAGTTTTGTAGATTCGCTAATTGCGAATTGCCCCACGGCGTATCGCGCAGTATTTGAGCAATTTAGAGAGCGATACCTCGCCTTTGATAGATTGGATAACCTCGACACGGAGGGTTATTGGCAGAAACAAAATAGCCTATGAAACGCATTAAGATAACCGTGAAGCGCATTACGGTCTACCGCGACCTAATGGCCCAGTATGAAAACCCGATTGAGCACGCCTGCGATATGCAACTTGGGCAGAGCTTCGTGGTCGAAAACTGCGAAAAGCCCGAGGGTATGTGCCAAAGTGCCTGGGAGACCCTCTACCCATTTGTTCGGGAGTTGGCGGAGGGAGGTGGAAACTTCTTCGATGGCTGGATACGCAACCCTCACTCGGCAATGCTCTCGTGCAACGATGGCTTCCGCCCCGTTAGCTTCTATATCGAGGTGGTGGAGTAACGATAAACGCCTCTCAGAGCAGAGGGTACAATTAGCATCAGCAAAAGTGAGTGCCTCGGGATAGTACACTTTGTACAGCCCGAGGCACTCAGCATCTTGGTTTGGGGCTAAGCATGCCCCTTATCGCTACAAATTAGAATGTCAAAGTAAATCCGAGGAATACACCCTGGTTGAATACATGGCGCTTAACATCCTTCGGCTTATACTGATAGTATCCCTCAAACTCAGGACGAGGACGAAGAAGGTAGGCTTGATAGCCCAACATAATATCATATTTGTACTTGCTGTCGGGGGCCTGAATGCGGTAGCCGATACCACCTGCACATGTTGAGCCAAGGCGAACAGCACCCTTCTGGAAGAGCAGGTTAGTACCGAGGTTCACGAAGTTGAAGAGACAGTTTTTGCGTGTGCCATAGTAGTAGTGCGCAGTGGCATAGATAGGCATCGTTGTGTAGTTATACTGAATCTGAGCACCAAGCTCGGCACCAATCTTCCAGTGGTTGTTGATGAAATAACCGATGTTGAACAGCACATCGCCACCAAACTTCGCTTGGTCGGTATAGGTGCGCACAGACTTCTGGCCTACGATGCGTGTGCGGTCGAGCTCATAGAAGAAAAGGTTGGCACGCAACGACACACCCTTCTCCCAACCCTGATAGTGGCGGGTCTTACGCTCAATCTCCTCAGGCGTCTCACGGCGCTTAGCCTCAGCCACAGGTATTGTCAAAGTTGCCAACAGCAGCAACACTAAAAACTTCTTCATTCCAAAATTGTTTATAAACGAACGGTCTTAACGACTATTTATTGCCTCTTACATACTTCTCCCACTCCCACGCAGCACGCAGAGTGTCGTTGAGCTCACGCTCGGCACGCCAGCCAAGCTCCTCATTGGCGAGTGTGGTATCTGCCCATACTGCCGTAACATCACCTGCACGGCGTGCAGCGACCTTGCAGTTGAGTTTCAGGTCGTTGGCAGCCTCGAAACCCTTGACAAGCTCAAACACCGAGACGGGGCGACCAGTACCTACATTGAATACCTCGTAGCGCTCCTTGTTGCGACCCTCGACCATACGCTCGATAGCCACCACATGGGCACGGGCGAGGTCTACGATATCGATATAGTCGCGCAGACACGAGCCATCGGGTGTAGGATAGTCGTCACCGAAGATTGAGAGGCACTCGCGGATGCCGGCAGCGGTCTGTGTGATGTAGGGCACAAGGTTGTTGGGCACGCCATGGGGAAGCTCGCCGATAAGTGCCGAGGGGTGCGCACCGATGGGGTTGAAATATCGCAAGGCGATACCGTTAAGACCCTCGGTGGCAAAGACCATATCGCGGAGGATATCCTCTGACATCTGCTTCGTAGCACCATAGGGCGAGGTGGCGGGCTTGCGTGGTGTAAGCTCTGTTACGGGCAACACCTCAGCATCGCCATAGACGGTAGCCGATGATGAGAATACGACATTGTGGCGACCGTACTCCTTCATAAGCTCGAGGATTGTAACGAACGAGAGAAGGTTGTTGCGATAGTACTTCATAGGCTCGGCAACCGACTCACCAACGGCCTTGAAGGCAGCAAAGTGGATAACCGAGTCAAAGTCGTAGCGCTCGAATACTCGGCGCATAGCCTCCTTGTCGCAGCAGTCAGCCTCGACAAATGTGGGCTCGATGCCTGTGATTTTGCGGATGCCGTCGAGCGACGAGGGGTCGCTATTCGAGAAGTTGTCGACGATAACAACCTCAAAACCCGCCTTAGTAAGTTCTACCACGGTGTGCGAGCCAATATAGCCTGCACCACCAGCAACCAATACTCTCTTATTCATAATGCAAAAGTGCTTTTCTAAGTTTCAATCAACAAAGATATGCTTTATTTTGCATTTATGCAAAAAGCAAGCTACAATTTTCCTTCACCACACTCCACCCTCTCAGCCCCACGGTCGCACGCAAAGAGGTTCCAGCCACGGTGGATATCGGCAATCGAGGGGCATGTGCCATTCTCGATTTCGGCCATTGCCGCCACGATAGGCACCATATCGCGGGGGCTTCGGCTATCTACCCTATCGTCGGCACCGATGCCTGACCTTCGCTCCACGAAGCGCACATAGCCATCTGTAAAGTTCTCAGTAGGTGGCGCATAGCGCGTTATCATCTCGCGAATTGTCGTCAGGCGATAACGGCGTGCGTAGGTATCGAGCACTACGAACATCGCGCGGTAGCCATACTCCACCGCCGAGAACTGCTTGAAGGCGCTATCCGCAGAGGGCACAACCTCGCCCTTGAAGTGCGTTGCCGAGAGGCGAATATTGCCGGGGTTGTTGTTACGCGTGCCTCTACTCACCCTGCACCTCCTCGTCAACACGACGCTTTACGATACGACCGAGCCACGCCAAGAGTGGCGAATTACTAATCGTGGCGCCATTCTCCAAGAACGACCACAGCTCCACGCCACAGACAAAACCCGTAAAGAGGCGGGCGAGATTAAGGTGCATAAATTCCAGCACGCAACTATCAAGCACCCACGACATTACGATGCCCACAACGACAAACACCGTTTTCAGTATCGTGCGCCATGCTCGACGGCTCTCGAACCACCATTGGCGCCCCGAGCGACGAGCCTCGACATACGAGGCAGCAACACCCGTAAGAAAGTCGACAAAGATAAAGGCTACGGCCGAGAGGATAAGTGGTGTGATGGGGCAAACAAGTGCGGCAAGTGCAGCCACGAGGCCACTAATGAGTCTGTACAATATCTCCATTGATTGAGCAACGATTTAAGGGGTTTTCATCGGGGTCGTACTCCGCAAAATCGGCAGAGTGCGCATTGAGGTAGTCGCCAAGACGGCGTGAGAGGGTCTGCGCCGTGTGGCGTAGGTTGCGTTGCAGAGCCGACATACGGACATTGTCAGCCGTCGTGGCGTTGTAGAAGTCGTTGCCCTCGCTCACCAAGCACGACGAGCAACGATGACCGAGCAGGGGCTGAATGGCATAGCGCACCCAAGCGGCAATAGCGGGGGCTACATACTCCTCCATAAGGTCGGCATAGCGCCCCTCGGCAAGGGCATCGTAGAGTGCCTCACCAACCACGGGGCGGATATGGCGCTCCTCGACAGCCACAATATCCGAGGGCATAACGACACTTGGCGAGAGTAGCTCATCTACGGAAAAAGCGAGTCGAAACACCCTTTCGGGAGAAATCAAAGTATTCATAACGATTTAAGTATTAGAAGTTTTACCAAGCGTGGCAAGGAACAGCTGCTGTTCGGGGTCGCTCTCGTCGTACTCTAAGCCATCGGCCTTGCGTGCCTCCCAGATACGCATATACTGTGGTTTTGAACAGGTCGGTGGGCGATTGACAATCTCCAACGACGAAGCGTCAATGCCGAAAACAAGCTCGATAACCTTGCGTATAGGCGACAATAGCTGCTCCTGCTCGGGGAGAATCACGGTGTTGAGCGCCACCTCATATTCGTGCAAGATGCGCTCCGACGAGAAGCCCGACGAGTAGTCGAGACCACTTAGCGAACGGAACCACGAGTGGGCGATGATAAGGTCGTTCTCGGCCTGAGTGTGGAGCGTATGCCAATCGCCATCTGTTGCGGTGTTGATAGGTATAAATCGCGAGTTGTCGCCCTCGGCCTTGTCGCGCAATACGAAGAGCACCTGACCTGGGTTGCCCGCAAACTTCTCCTCGGCCATACGCACGATGCGGTCGGCCTCCGCTTCGCTATCCACCACGCTGTCGAGCATCATCACGCCCGAGAGCTGGAAGGCGTTGTCCAAACGCGAGATATTCCACTTATCGGTCTTGTAGGCGATGGCTGCAGCATCGACAGCTGCCAAGTATCCCGCCACGCCATAGTGCTGAAACATAGGCTCATAGTCCTTGTAGTGGAGTATAGAGCGCAGCGTACCATCGGCCTGCTCCTCGAAAAGTGGGAATAGGGGCAACGACTGCGCATCAGAGGAGTTAAAAGCCGACCAGTTGTGGTGCAAGACGATATGCTCGGAGTCGCGTGCCACACGACACTTCGAGGCATCGTGGTGGTAGAGCGCGAGGAAGCTATGCTCCTTATCGGTCACCACCTCCAAGAAGGCGTTGCCGAAGAGTGCCTCATCGAAGGCCAAGCGATGAACGATGTCGCGCAGAGTGTCGCCCGAGGCGTTTGCCGAGGATATAAGGTGGCTAACCAGAGGCTGATTATCGCCACAAACAAGGCCCTTGCCAGCGATATAGTCGGCCTTGTCGTTGAGTATTCGGCGGTGAGCCACCGAACGACGCGATATAAGCGAGAGGGCATAGGGCAACATATTGTCGTCGCCCCAGTGCCACACCCTATCCGATGTTGCGGATACTCCCGCCACGGTCGAGCCCAAGAGGGGCTCGACACGGTTTTCGGGGGCTGCTATGCGTGTAGCAATACGATGTTCTGACATAGCGCAAAGGGTTTAAAGATTAGTAAAAGTCGGCACGCACGATGAGCGACTCATCGAGAATCTCACAACCCAAGAGGAACGAGGCACGCTGACGGTTCTCCATCTCGTCGGGGTTGTACCACATACGAATCTCGGCGCTCGGGTCGTCGGCGGTATTTACCGCAAGTACAAGGTTGCGACGGTCGGTGAGGAAGCAGTGGGTATCGCCCTCAAAGGAGTAGAGAGGCAAGTACTGCGTGATGCCCATATCGATGAGGCGGATACCATGATAGTAGAGCTCACGGCGGCCAGTGGTCATATCGGTATAGGCGGCATCGGCACCAAACTTGTCGAGGTGCGCCTCAAAGGCATCGAGCACATTCGAGGTGCAGAAGAAGGCGAGATTACCCTCGGCCTTGAGCGACTTAAGTGCAGGGGGTGCAGCAGCCCACATCTGCTCAAACATATTGACAACAGTATCGCCATCAATCTGAACGCCAACGAGGTCTACGCCCGTAACCTGGCTGTAACGATATACGCGAGCGAGGAAGCCGTCCAAGAGGTTGATATCCTCGGCATCGGTATCGCCAATCCACATCATGGTGCGGATGCTCTCGGCAATCGATGCACGGAAGAGCTCGGTCTCGGCCTTCTCGAGGTCGGTGCCTGTAAGGTCCTCGAGACCAACATCCGAGCGGTTGGTGATAAGCTCATAAATCTGGTTGAAGTAGTCCTCAGCCGAGAAGCCTACCTCTGCCTTAATCTTGCTCATGTCGATAATCTTCTGCTGACGAATAGCGCTCTCGCCACCTGTCCAACCCGTGGTGTAGGGCTGCAACACATTGCTACGAGGACTCCACAGAGGCACCACCGTTGGCATAGGCATATTGTAGATTACGCGGATGCCGAGCTGCTCGGCACTCTCGCCCTTGAACATAGGACGGAAGAAGATGGTTTCGAGATCACGGGCTGTGTAACGCTTAGGATTTTCAATCATTCCCATAGTTGTAAAAATTTAGGTTATTAAACAAAAAAGGTTAGGTTGGATTTGTTGATTAGTTTGTTGATTTTTAGCGATTTCTTAACGAGCGAGCATCACGCTCATATGCCGTCATTCGCTCATCACTGCATCGCTCCACGGGCGAGGGATCCTCGGTAGCCTTGGTCGTAGTGGGCTTGACACCCTTCTGACCCTCATCGAGGGCGATAAGCGAACTCTCAGCGGCTGCCGAGGGTAGAAGCTCCGAGCGAGGGATATAGTTGATATCGTCGCCCGCATCGGGCGCTGTGTCGATGCCGATAGCTCGAAGCAGTGCCTGAACACCACGCTTTGCCCTCTCGCCAAGGCCCTCTTCGGTAGCTGGCTCCTTAGCCGAGGGGATAAGTCTATCGACAAGCCCTTCGGCAATCGCCTCGTCGGGCGAGAGCCAGCGGCCACGGCCACCATTTACCGACATTAGCGCCTCAATCTCCTCGACCGCACGCCCCGAACGCTCGGCATAGATGGCTGCCAAGCGGCGGTCGGTCTGGCGAAGCATATCAACCTCGGCCTGCAACTCCTCGGCATTGCCCTCGGTCGAGCATAACGAGTTGTGGATAAGGTAGAGTGACGAGGGTGCTATCTCGCGGCAACCCTCCGAGGCTGCCTGTGCCACGATGGTGGCTGCCGAGGCGGTGTAGCCATAACAGCGTGTGGTGATGTGGGCACCCGTGGCACGCAGAGCCTCGTAGATAAGCAGAGCATCGTTTACATCGCCACCCGTAGAGCGGATATTGACCACGATATGCGCTGAGCTAAGGTCGGCAATCTTGGCCACGCTCTCACGGAAGCGCTCGTAGGTTGCCACACGGCTCTCGGGGTTGTCGAACTGCCACTCCTCCGAGAGGCCTATTGTGCCCTCTATGTCGATTGTGGCACTCTCGGCCTCGTTCTTGATTTTGATTACTGAGTTCATTTTAGGTTGTGTTTTAAGAAGTTTTTGTTCGTCGTAGACCGCCTGTCGCACCTTCTCATAGGAGCAGGAGAAGGCCACGGCAGCCTCCGACATCGCCCTACAACGCCCCACACCCATCACAGCATTTTTCGCAACAAAGCGAGAGATTGCCCTACGCTCGAGGCGAACACTATCGACCATAGAGTGACGAATAAGCATTGCAATGAGGCGTTCATATCGACGGTTGCGCGAGCAGGGTTTATTGCTGTATGTTAGGGTGTTAGGTGTCATAGTGCTGGTTTAAAAATTAGTCGTTAAGTGTGCGCAAGAAGCGACAGCGTGCCGTCTGGTGCTCGGTGTCGTAAGCCTCAACCGAGAGCAGGCGGAATAGCGAGGAGTGGCCACCCTCCGAGAGACGGAAGCGAGAGCGAATGGTGGCGCCCGAGGTCGATGGGTCGAAGAGTGCGAGATACTCGTCGGGGTCGATGCGCAAGCTAAGCTCCACCACCTCCCTCTCGGCCCACTCCCTAAGCTCGGTGTCGTAGTAGCGGTGCAGACCCTCGATGCCATCGCCGTCGCCAAAGGCGAGGCTCTCGCCAAGCTCGGTATTGTGGAAGGCGGCGTGAGGGTATTCCGAGCGTACCACAGGTGATGCCCACCACTCGCCCCTGGGGAGTGCTACCATGCCGCTATATAGCACCACACGCGGTGTCAGCGCCTCGTCGTAGAGGCTGTCGCGGTCGCCTGCCGTAAGCACCTCGGCCGAGGGTGCCGACGGGGCAAAATCACGGATAGAAGCGGTGGGGGCAAAGAGAGGATTTACGATGGTGTGCTCCGCGTACTTCGCCGCATAGCCCTCGTTGTGGTGGCTCCAACTACCGGGCTCCGAGCCCAGCTGCTCCCTCAGTCGGCTGATGACGCCATCGCCCGCCTGATACTTCAAGGTTGTTTGGGTGTAGCTCGCCACAATGCCCTTGTCGAGCGCCACCTCACCCTCTACCTGTCGCTCACGCCAGTCGACAACCGTGCCTGAGTAGAAGTCATCACGAGGCTCGATAATGAGGCGCTTCGATGGCTCGTGGGAGTAGATGCGCAGGTTGTACATCTGTTGCATAGCTTTGAGCAGTGTGGCAAGCGAGATATCGTGGTGGGTGATATCCTCCCACTCTACCCTCTCGCCATAGCCCGCCACACCGTCAAAGACGGGCGTTACATAGCAACTGCTATGTAGCGTAAGCGTCTGACCCTCGGCAGCACCACCAAAGAAGATGTCGCTGAAACGCTTAGGCGAGGTGGGTGTGTAGCGCTCGAACGAGGAGCGAACATCAATCTCTACGGTGCGACGACCCGTAGGCTGAACATAGCCGTTGTAGAGTGCCCAATCGCCACTATACGGCATAAAGAACGAACTGGAAGAGGTCTTGTAGTAGAGCGAGACAGCCGAGCCCGCATCCTCCGTAAGGACAATCTTGCTTATAGGCTCTGTGATAGCGCCATAGCCACGGAGCAAGTACTCCTTCTCGGGGTCGAAATCGAAGATATATAGCGTATACTCCACACCCGGTGTAAAGGAGTTTCGACGGTCGATATAGGGGTTGTTGAGCTTGATTTCTATCTCGCAACCAGTACCGATATTTAGCCTGTCGAAGCCCTGCAAAAACTTACTCGACGCTATTCGATAGTCGGTCGTGAAGCGCAGGTGGTAGTCAAATGCCACGCTTATATCGCGCTTGGGGCGGAATACAGGGCGACCCTCTTCGAAGCTAAAACATCCGCCCGAGGTGTAGGCATCACCCACCATGATACCCTCGTCGGTCATAGCAGCGGGGTTTACCGTATCGACCACAGCACCAACATTCGATGCCATGGCTGGCTCCCAGACATAGACTCTGCCATCCTCGCCCGCTGTGGCCGTCGTTGTCTTTGTGCGGTAGGCCTTGAAGCCCATCTTGGCGTAGGCTGTGGTGCTCTCAACCTTGGGCCATGCGCCACTCATCATAAGGCGACGAAAACTCTCCGAGCGCAGGAAGTCGCTATCGAGGCTATACCCAGCCCTCTCGGCAAGGCTCTCGACAATAGGCAGAACCGAGATAAAGGGGTGGTAGTTGTGGGGCATCAGCGTGCGTTGCTCCTCGTAGATACTTGTGGCGGTGGGCTCGGGGTAGCTATCACGCCATAGAGGGAGAAAGTGTACGGGGCTATCGTCGCTCCACGACTCGGCGATACCTGGTAGCGACATTATGGCGCTGAAATCGACCTCCAAGTCGCCGAGCTTCGTGGTTGCCGCCAACTCCGCCCACTCAGCGCCACCGCTACGAAGACGCACTCGGTAGGTTCGACCACTCGCATCGCTCTCCGAACCGAGCAACACCGCCAACCCCTCGAAGAGTGCCACACCATCAACCTCGAGGCGTGCCGCATGATACGAGGCATTGAAGTCCTCGGCATGGTAGAGGTCGGCGCCATTCGCGAATAGCTCATCGGTAGTGGGCACCGAGGCCACCATTAGGTCGATATCGTCGCCCTCGCGCCACGCATCTACATCGCATAGGCGGCGAGCATCGTAGGTGGGTAACTTAGGCTCACAACCCACAATCGGGCATACCACATCGTCGATTACAAGGCGCATCATTGCTCACCCCCTTTCCACTCCTCGACAATGTCGAGCGATAGTCGTTGCAGTGCGCCGTGGTCGTCGTAGCGAAGCTCTCGGCTCGACAGCTCAACACTCTGGATAGAGCCCGAACGCTCCTCGAAGATGTATGGCGAGCGGAGAATCTCGGACAATCGCTCCTGCTCGCTTAGCGACAACACCGCCGATGTTAGACGCACTCGGCTCTGGGCTGCGACAAGGCGACAATGGAGTTGCGAAGCGCTACGAACGGCCGAAACATCAGCTTTGCGCTCGACTAAACGAGAGTGCGGAAATATGTAGCCCTCGACACCACCCTTGGCATTGTACCAGAGCAACCTACGCGAGCCCACAGCACGCTCAACAACCTGATAGTCAAATGAGTTTGTTGTAATACCATCGCTGATAACGACCACCACCCTATCTGCCTGCGGCGAGAGCTCAGTTATAGGCACCACAACCTCGACTATCTGAGACTGAGCGCTATACGCCAAGTTTGCAATCTGTCGTGGTCGGCCACCAATAATCTCCTTGACCAAGATAGATGCGCTCTTAACAACATTAAGCGTAAAGCGTAGCGTATCGCCAACTGCAATACCGCACCCCGTACTCATCGACGAGAGTAGCATGTGTACCGTGGGGGTATAGTCGGCACGAAAGAGCGTAACGGTGGGTGATGCCACACCTTCGACCTCGACAACAACTCGGCACATTGCCCGTGAAGGGATAATCTGAGGAGTAGTGGCAAATGGTGGCTCGTAGCTCATCTTTCGGCACACAGCGGGCGCTATATCCACCGTGCCCCCAATAACCGAGTAGAGCTTCATTCGCCCAAACTCCTCGTTTGTGTCGGCATCGCGCACTACGACCACGACATCGCTCGGCTGGTCGAGTTCGGTAGCAAACGAGTAACAAAGTTCGCCACCCCACGATGCACCATTTTTTGGAATGTTTGTAAACTTCATAAGTTAAATTGTTTAATATAGGAATAGACAAAAGAGCGGGAGGGTCGCCGAGCAAGCCAAGAATGGTCTTGCTTATCTACCACTGGGAGTGTGGCAACAGGGGAAATATTTGTTAGGAATTTTGTCGATAAGGTGTCAAAAACCGATAATATAACTATATTAGCACCTTATTATTAAATGATTACGAATGTCGATAACGCCATACCGACATTTGTTGACAATGTTGATATTGTCGAATTAGCGACCCTCCATCGGGTAGGATTAAGAGGCGTTTGACGGTACAAATATACAACACGAAAATGCGTTTGTCAAGAGTTTGAGTTAAATTTTTTGCATTTATTTTTCACGCCAAAATACAACTATTTAACCAATAGCAAATTAGCCACTGTATGAAAATTGAAAATTTTTCGTTATATTTGCGCGGATAATGAATTTAAATAGGAAAAACTAATTTATAGAATATACCTTATATGGCAGATAATTCGATACTAATTCGCCTCGATGGTCTTAAGCTCAAGTACGAGGAGATTGGTCAGAAGTTGACCGACCCCGAGGTGATTGCCGATGTCAAGCAGTTTGTGCAGCTTACGAAGGAGTACAAGGAGTTGGAGCCTATCGTAGAGACCTCTGACCGCTTCCGCACCGCCCTTGCCAACCTCGCCGAGGCAAAGGATGTCCTCGCCAACGAGAAGGACGAGGAGTTCCGCGAGATTGCACGCGAGGAGGTAGCAACACTCGAACCCGCTATCGAGAAGATGGAGGAGGAGATTAAGCTCTTGCTTATCCCCAAGGACCCCCAGGACGACAAGAACGCTATCGTCGAGATTCGTGGTGGTACGGGTGGCGACGAGGCAGCTATCTTCGCTGGCGACTTGTTGCGTATGTATACCAAGTACATCGAGTCGAAGGGCTGGCGCTACGAGATTACCTCATCGTCGGAGGGTGCTGCAGGTGGCTACAAGGAGGTTGTCCTCAAGGTTACGGGCAATGCCGTTTATGGCACCTTGAAGTATGAGTCGGGCGTGCACCGTGTTCAGCGTGTGCCCCAGACCGAGACTCAGGGCCGTGTCCACACCTCGGCAGCATCTGTTGCTGTATTGCCCGAGGCTGAGGAGTTCGATATCGAGATTTCGATGAACGACATCCGCAAGGATATCTTCTGTGCATCGGGTCCTGGTGGCCAGTCGGTGAACACCACCTACTCGGCTATCCGCCTTACACACATCCCCACAGGTATCGTCGTGCAGTGTCAGGACCAGAAGTCGCAGCTCAAGAACTTCGACAAGGCCTTCGAGGAGTTGCGTACCCGCGTCTTCAACCTCGAGTACTCGAAGTACCTCGACGAGATTGCATCGAAGCGTAAGACGATGGTATCGACGGGTGACCGCTCGGCGAAGATTCGCACCTACAACTATCCTCAGGGCCGTATCACCGACCACCGCATCAACTACACCATCTACAACCTCTCAGCATTTATGGACGGCGACATTCAGGATGTCATCGACCAGCTCATCGTAGCCGAGAATGCCGAGCGTTTGAAGGAGTCGGAGTTGTAGGGAGTGGATAGCAAAAATTAGGCTAATAGCAAGGCGACCACTCCCCGATGGGAGAGGTCGCTTTTTTTATACCGCAAAGAGATGAAAGCGCTAAAATACATACTTCTCGTCGTCGCTATGTTCACCATCTCGGGTGTCTCGGCAGACTACCCCGAGCGTGGCGATTTGGCACGAAAGAAGCAGAAGACGATGACCGTCAAGGAGTGGAAGACTACGCCCGATGGTCGCAACCGCTGGATCGACCACACCGAGACCTACAACGCTAAGGGTCAGATGATTGCCGAAGCCGAGTATAGCGACTTTGGCCGTCGTATGGCGTGGCGCTCCGAGCTCTCGTACAACGAGAAGGGTCAGCTTACGAGGGTCGTTATCTACAACGAGCGCAACAAGGTAGACAAGGTGCGCAAGTACGAATACGACGAGAATGGTGTATGCGTTCGCCGACTTAATTATCAGGCAAATGGCGTGCTGAGCTCCTACCGCGATTTTGAGTTTAGTTACGAATAGCGATGCAGAGGGCGCAACTGACATACGACGAGCTAAATGCTCTCGAGGTGTGGCAACGGATGTCGCCCATCACGCTTGACGAGATGCGTGGCGTGAAGCTTATGAACCGCATCGACACGAAGTATGTGCTTACCGAAGATGAGGTCGTTCGCTTCTTGGAGTTGGCAGCCGACGAGGGCTACCGCGTACAGCAGATAGGCTCGGTGCGTGCTGCGCGATACGATACGCTCTACTACGACACCGAGGAGCGCGCGATGTATATCGCCCATCACAACCAGCAACTCACACGCCAGAAGATACGCACCCGAACATATCTCGATGGCGGTGGCTCGTTTGTCGAGGTTAAGAACAAGAGCAACCGTGGGCGTACACGCAAGGTGCGTGTGGCGATTGCCGAGGGCGATGTCGACAACTACCGCCAAAATGCCGAGGCACGCCGTTTTGTCGAGGAGAATGCCCGCTATAATGAGAGGTCGTTGATGCCCTCGTTACGCACCCGCTTTGTGCGTATCACACTGGTAAACAACACACTCACGGAGCGACTAACCATCGACCTATGCCTAACCTATGAGGATGTACGCACCGCGACAACTGCCAAGATTGAGCGTATGGCAATCCTCGAACTCAAGCAGGATGGTCGCACCCGCTCAACCGCCAAACAGCTACTTCTCGGTATGCGCATTGCACCCCTCAAGGTGAGCAAATATTGCATCGGCACAGCACTTACGGTCGAGGGCATCAAGCGCAACCGCTTCGAAGAGAAACTACGATTTATAGATAAACAGCTAAATAGAGACAATTATGGTAAGATTTGATAGTGAGGGCGTTGACCCCGATTTGTTCGACCAGGAGATAGCACAACTTACCGACGCTACGGGTAGCGTTGGCGCCACATTCCTCGGTATTCCGCTCTGCGATACCACCTCGTTGCTGCAGTTGCTGTTGCAGTTTACGCTCAACCTTGCCGTCTGCTTCCTTATCGTGCGCTGCTTCTACTACCCCAAGAGCCACCGCAAGGACTTCTCGGTAACCTTTATGCTCTTCTCGTCGGCAGTCTTTTTGCTCCTCTTCTTTATGAAGTCGGTGGGCATCGATGTGAGCATCGGTC
Organism: Alistipes sp.; assembly: GCA_017465575.1. Lineage (GTDB taxonomy): Bacteria > Bacteroidota > Bacteroidia > Bacteroidales > Rikenellaceae > Alistipes. The sequence continues at coordinate 19,251 of JAFTVX010000041.1, forward strand.
TGGGACTATTTATGATTTTCGGCATTATGCGCTACCGCACCGAGATGGTGCCAATCCGCGAGATGACATACCTCTTCTTGTCGATTGCCGTGGCGGTTATCAACGGCATCAACCTTATGGTGTCGTATGCCGAGCTATTGGCAGCTAACGGCTTGATACTCCTTATCTTGGCGGTCTTGGAATATGGCATTATGCGCCGTCAGATTGCCACCCGTCTGGTCTGCTACGAACGCATCGACCTTATTCGCCCCGAGCGCCGTGAGGAGCTTATCGCCGACCTCGAAGAGCGCCTTGGCCACAAGGTCGAGGGTGTCGATGTTGGCAATGTCGATTTCTTGCGCGATGTCGCCTTCCTCAAGGTGCACTACATCGCTCGCAAGGGTGAGCAGCCGATGACCGAACCCTCAATGAAGATTAACGAGAAAAACGCATTTAATCAATAAGTTATGAGAAAGATAACCACCATTATAGCACTCCTCCTTAGTGCCCTCTCGCTCTCGGCACAGGAGCTTACGCCTACGGTCAGCAACACCAACGACTTCCGAGGTCGCATCGAGGGCGACTTCGAGTGGGAGATTGTGAAAAACCTCTCGTTGGAGGCAGGTGTTCAACTTCGCCTCAACAACGACTTCGCCTCGGTAGACCGTATCCAGAGCACCGTGGGTCTTGAATATGAGGTTAACAAATATTTCAACCTCGGCGCCGACTACGCCCTCTTGAACAACTACGACCACACCGACAAGGTTTGGGAGAAGCCTCGCCACCGCGTAAACCTCAACCTCGAAGGCAATATCAAGGCGGGTCGTGTGGAGTTCTCGTTGCGTGAAAGGTTGCAGACCACCTTCCGCACCGACTCGGTAAACCGCTACGAGAAGCCCAACCCACAGCTTGTGTTGCGCTCACGCCTTATGGCAGAGTACAATATCCGCCACTCGGCGTGGACACCCTACCTTATGTTTGAGCTTCACAACACGCTCAACGCCCCCAAGGTTGTCGCCAACTTTAAGGAGGATAAATTCGGCATCGACAACTATATCACACGCTATCGTGCCGGCATCGGTGTCAAGTACCGCATCACCCGTAGCCACCGCCTCGACTTCTACTACTACTTCGACTACGACCGTGGCTATAACATTGACTACAAGGGTAATAAGGGCGACCTCAAGGGCTATGTTCAGGAGAACGAGTTTCGCCATATCTTTGGCATAAGCTACAAATTCAAGCTCTGATGCTACGCCGTTTTGCCATAGTCGTTTTGGCTCTTACCACCACACTCACCGCTTCGGCGCGTGAGCCACTCTATGTGGTCAATGGCGAGGTTGTGGCCACCATCGAGGGTATCCCACAGGAGGATATCGAGTCGATAGATGTGCTACCTGCCAACGAGGAGACCATCGCCGAATGGGGCTTGGAGGCTTCCGAGGGCGTTATCCTCGTTAAGTTGCGTTACGACACCCCTGCCCGCTTCTCGGCAGAGGGTCGCACCAACTTTACCGAATACCTCGCCTCGAAGGTCAAGTGGAACGAAAATATGCCTGCCGAGCGAGTGTCGCTACGCCTAACCATCGGCACCGACGGCAGAGCCACCGTTAGCGAGGTGCTGCAATCCACCTCGCGCCAGTTTCTTAAGCGAGTCGAAAAGGCTATCGGCCTTTCACCCCTTTGGAACCCTGCAACACGCGACGGCAAGGCGGTTGAGAGCATTGTGCTTGTTAACCTGCAACTCCCTGAGGGCAAGGAGCTTCCCGTGGAGCGTGCCGTAATTATACTTTAACGATGATTGAGCCACTAAACATAACGACATCCCCCACCGAGAGCCTTACGCTGGTCGACCTTCAGCGTATGGTGCGCTCGACTATCGAGGGGCGTTTTTCGGAGCCGTTGTGGGTGAGTGCCGAGATCTCGGAGCTCAAACTCAACCGCTCGGGACACTGCTACCTCAACCTTGTTGAGAAGGGGGCGAATAGTGGCACTCCCTTAGCCGAGGCTCGTGCCGTTATTTGGCGCTCGGCATATCAGCGCCTGGCAACGGTTTTCGAGGAGCTCTCGGGCACACGCCTTGCTGCGGGCATCCGTGTCTTGGTGCGTGTCTTGGTCACCTTCCACGAGGTCTACGGCTATATGTTGCAGATTATCGACCTCGACCCCGCCTACACCTTGGGCGAGGTGGAGAGGCGTAGGCGTGAGACCATAGCGCAGCTGCAACGCGATGGCGTTTGGGATATGAACCGAGAGTGCGATATGCCCCGCCCAGCACTCCGCATCGCCATTGTGTCGAGCGCTACGGCTGCTGGCTATCAAGATTTTATGCGCGAGGTGGGGCGAACACCCTACCGCTTTCGCTTCACCCTCTTCGAGAGCTTGATGCAGGGCGATAATGCCGAACGGAGTATCATCGCTTCGCTTGTTGCGATTGCCGAGCGAGAAGAGGAGTTCGATGCTGTGGTCATCATTCGTGGCGGTGGCTCGACCAGCGACCTCGGCATCTTCGACAGCTATATTGTGGCATCCTCGGTGGCGCAATTTCCGCTACCCATCATCTCGGGCATCGGCCACGACAAGGATGTGAGCATTGTCGATATGGTGGCACATACGGCGTGTAAGACGCCTACCGCCGTGGCAACGCACCTTGTCGAGTTGGTAGATGGCGAAATGGCACTTATCGACGACCTTGCACAGCGCCTTCGTGATGGCGTGGCACGCCGTATGGCTAACGAGAAGCTACGCTTGGAGCGCTCTACGGCCGACCTTCGCAACCTCACCACGGTGAAACTAACACGCGAAAACCTACGCTTAGATGCTCTTGACGAGGGTATCATCGGCGAGGCACGCTCGTTAATCGCCCGCGAGAAGCAGAGGCTCGATGCTGCTGCCGACACCGCGGAGGCTCGCTCGCCCGAACGCCTTCTGCGCCTTGGCTTTGCCGTATTGCGCTCGGCAGAGAGGAGCATGCGCTCCGTGGCGCAACTAAGCGAGGGCGACACCATACAAATCGAAATGGCAGATGGCAACGCCACAGCCGAAATAAAGACGATAACAAAGAAGTAACTATATGGCAAAGAAGAAGTTAAATTATGCGGAAGCGATGGCAGAGTTGGAGGTTATCCTTGCTCGCCTGCGCTCCGATGAACTCTCGGTCGACGACCTTTCGAAGAGTGTAGCCCGTGCCACGGAGCTTATCGCCGAGTGCCGCGCGATACTTACCACCACCGAGGAGGAGGTTGAGAAATTGGTAAACACCGAGGCTTAAGTGAAACGATTTATTCGCTGGATACTCAACCACATACCCCGCACAGCGTTACAGCGCATTGCAGGGTGGGCGGTGCCCGTTATGGGTCTCGCCTACTTGGGTCGTGGCCGTGAGTGTCCTATATGCCACACTCGACGTCGCAAGTTTTTGCCCTACGGCTATGTTCGCTCACGCGAAGATGCCCTATGTCCGAGCTGTCTATCTCTGGAGCGCCACCGTATGATTTGGCTGTGGATAGAGCGCAACACCGACCTCTCCCGAAGTCGCCCACGCCTACTCCACATAGCACCCGAGGTGTCGCTAATGCGCCACTTTCGGCGCCTATATCGTGGCACGGACGGCTATATTACCGCCGATTTGGAGTCTCCTTTGGCCGATATGCACTTCGATGTACAATCTATACCCCTTGCCGAGCGTTCGGTAGATGTGGTGATTGCCAACCACCTCTTGGAGCATATCGCCGACGATAGGCGTGCTATGAGCGAGATTTACCGCATTATGCGCCCTGGCGGTTGGGGCATTATCATCGTTCCCGAAGACCGCAACCGCGCCACAACCTTCGAGGACGACACAATCACCGACCCCGAGGAGCGCACACGGCTATTTGGTCAGTACGACCACCTCCGGGTCTATGGTCGTGATTATGACGACAGACTACGCGAGGCGGGCTTCGTGGTGGAGCGCATACCCTTCGAGGCGATGCTCTCCGAGAGTGAACAACAACTCTACAAAGTGGGTGGCGACGACCTTATCGTCATTCGTAAACCATTATGATTATGAGCGTTTTACAAAGATATAGTGCGCTACGCGACTATGTAGCCAAGAACTTTTCGACGACGACCGTCGATATGGTCGACCACGCCTTGGGCTTTGCCGATGAGCACCTTAAGGCGTATGAACGCTACGACCATACGCCGATGCTCGACCACGGCGTAGGCGTTGCACAAATCGTTATCGAGGATATCGGCCTTGGGCGTAACTCCGCCATCGCCTCTATCATCCACGATGTGGTGCGCATCGCCATTCAGCAGAGCCAGCCTACCGACGAGCTCTATGCCTCGATTCGTAGCAACTACGGCGAGGAGGTGCTCGGTATTGTCTTGGCGCTCTGCAAGATTTCGGATATCAAGCTCAAGGTATCGAAGGAGCAGGCATCGGACTTCCGCGATATGATTGTGTCGTACTCCGAAGACCCCCGAGTGATACTTATCAAACTCGCTGATAGGTTGGAGGTTATGCGTTCGCTCTCGATTTTCCCCGAGGCTAAGCGCCGCACCAAGAGCTGGGAGAGCCTCAACCTCTATGCGCAGATTGCCCACAAGCTCGGACTATATGCCATCAAGAGCGAGTTGGAGGATTTGTCGCTCAAATATCTCGAGCCCGAGGCATACAACCATATCGTTCACGAACTCAAGGAGAGCGAGGAGGAGCGAATGGCATTTATCGAGGAGTTCCTCAAACCCGTGCGTGAGTTGCTCGACCGCGATGACTTGAAGTATCATATCAAGAGCCGCACCAAGTCGGTATACTCCATCTTCCAGAAGATGCGCAAGCAGAAGGTCAGCTTCAAGGGTGTCTACGACATCTTCGCCCTGCGCATCATCATCGACTGCCCCGTGGAGCGCGAGAAGGCACTCTGCTGGACTGTCTATTCGCATATCGCAAGCCTCTATACGCCCAACCCCGAGCGTATGCGCGACTGGATATCTATCCCAAAATCAAATGGTTATGAGTCGTTGCACACCACCGTCTCGGCTGGAGGCGGTCGTTGGGTCGAGGTGCAGATACGCACCGAGCGTATGGACGAGGTGGCAGAGCGTGGTATCGCCGCTCACTGGCGCTACAAGGGTGTCAAGCAGGGCGGTATGGGTGCCGAGGAGTGGTTGCAGAGGCTTCGTGAGATGCTCGAAGATACCACCTCGGAGTCTATCGCACATCGCTTCTCGGAGCGACCTACGACCAACGAGATATTTGTCTTCACCCCTTCGGGCGATATCCGCAAACTCCCCGAGGGCGCTACCGTCTTGGACTTCGCCTTCGATATCCACACCTCGTTGGGTGCTATTTGCGTGGGTGGCAAGATTGGTGGCCGTGTTGTGCCTATCAAGGAGCCGTTGCACAATGGCGATATCTGTGAGGTGCTGACACGCCGTGACCAGACACCCAAGGCCGACTGGCTCACAATCTGCGTTACGCAGAAGGCACGCTCACGCATCCGTGCGTTTTTGCGTGAGGAGCGACAGAAGCACGCCCGATTGGGTCGCGAGGAGCTGGAGCGCAAGCTGAAGAATTGGAAGATGGATATCGCTATCGATGAGGCTGTTGCCTATCTTTCGAAACACTTCAAGGTGCGCCGAGGTATCGAGGTATATACGCTTATTGCCGACCAGAAGGTAGAGCTTTCGCAAATCAAAGATATCCTCAACCACTGGCTCTCGGGCGAGGCAGACGAACAACGCCGACAGGCGGCTGCCGAGGTCGAGGAGCATAAGGCACGACTGCGCGAGGAGCGCTCGGAGAGTACAGCACAGCGCACCGATGCCCTGATTATCGACGAGCGTATTAATAATATAGAGTATAAACTCGGCAAGTGCTGCAACCCCATCAAGGGCGATGACATCTTCGGCTTTATCACCATTAGTGCCGGTATCACCATCCACCGCACCGACTGCCCCAATGCCCGCCGTATGAGGGAGCGATACCCCTATCGTGTTATGAAGGCTCGCTGGCGTGAGGGCACATCGGGTGCTTTCCGTGTTACGGTGGCTATCTCGGCAGCCGATATTCCGGGCTTGGCAACGACAATTATGGATATCGCATCCAAGGAGCTGAAACTCTCGGTGCGTGGCATCAACTTCACCCCCAAGGGCGATGGCTCTGCCTCGGTGCAGCTCTCTGTCGAGGTGCCGAGCGTGGGCGTTGTCGATATGTTGCTGCACTCGCTACGCCGTGTCAAGGGGGTAAAAAATGCATATAGAATTAACTAACCTATAACTTTATAACGATATGAGCTTTGAAGATATCCGTTGCCCTTGGGGCGACACCCTCAAAACTTGTGCTATTACGGTCTGCGACCTTGATGGCGTGGTGCTCTACCAGAACAAGCGTTCGATAGAGGTAAATGGCGATGTGCGTGATAAGTCGATGATACCTTGCCACTCGGAGCGTTCACGCCAGATAATCAACCGCCTGATGACCCAGGGCGAGAACAACGCCTACACCATCCAGAAGGGCGACCTTCGCAAACTTATCTACCAAACCCCTTGGTACGAATCGGGCGAGATAGCTGGCCTTGTGGAGTTCTCCCTCGAAATCCCCGCCGAGATGCCCCACTATGTCCGTGGCTAATCTCAACTAACGACACACAATAACATGGGCCTTGACTAACCTTACATACAGATAAGTATGCCTGTTAATTGAAGTTGAGTCCCCTTTAAAGCATACACCACAGCCCGCCCAAAAGGTGGGCTGCGCTGTTTTTTGGGCAGAATGAGAGTATCTGACCAAATAGTCGGCTTATGTGCGTAGTCCATAAAAATTCTTCGACATACCTTTGCCACCGCAAAACAACAGAAGAAATTTAATACTATGAAGAGAGTTTTCACACTATTAAGTGCAGTGCTGCTTTCGAGCGCAGCACTCTCGGCACAGGAGATGACCGAGACACAAACCGTACACCACATCTCGGACAAGATTAAGCCTACGACCTATATGACAAATATGGGCTATAAGCGAGCTTATCGTGCCGACATCGAGCTTGGCGCATCACTCGACCGCAAGTTTGATATCACAACATCGCACGGCTTTAGCTTTGGCAATGGTCTTTATGTTGGTGGTGGCGTAGGCTTTGGCGCAGAGTTCACACCCAACCTAAAGGCAGAGCCTACATATCTCGTTCCGGTGTTTGCCGACATCAAATACTCATTTATGAAGAGCCTTGCTACGCCATTTGTGAGTATGAAGGGTGGTGCCTCGGCAGATATCACCAACTCGGGCATCCGCACCTTTGCAAACCCTGCAGTCGGCGTAGATATCGCACGCTTCTCGATTAAGGTGGGCTATGAGTATCAGCTCGGCTTCTGGGGTACTGGCAAGGGCGAGCACTTCCACTCGGTTAAGTTTGGTTTGGGTTATACCTTTTAAATAATAGGACTATGAAAAAGTATTTGAGAGCATTAGGCATCGTTGCCATAATGGCAACCGTTGCAACCGTTGCCATTGCCGAGGAGGTTACGACAGAGCCCGAGAAGGGTGGCTTCTTCAAGCAGGCATTCCGCGATATGAGAGAGAGCGCAAAGCAGCAGCGCGAGATTGATAGAGCCAACTTCAAGGCTCAGAAGATGGAGACCAAGGCATTCTACGAGGAGCAGAAGGCATTGAGCAACCCCAAGGCTCGCAAGGCTATGCAGGAGGAGGAGTATCGCAAGCAGATGGCTGATGCCAAGGCACGCCAGGAGGCTGCCGAAGAGAGAATCAATAGGGCAAAGGCCTCACGATAGTGATGAAGAGTATAACTATAACCTTCGTAGAGCCTCTGCACCATACCTGCCTAATGTATGGTTTAAAGCAGACATTTAGTGCTATGCCCCACCTCAACCGTCGAGTTGTTGAGGTGGCTGGCAGAAGCACCATTGTCGATAACTTCGTATCTCCGCCACCGATGCTCAAAAACCCCAAGGCGAGGGCCTTCGTAAACCTACAAAATCCACTTGTTGAGCTATCATACTGGCGCGAGAGGGCGACAATCGAGTATCAGGATTGTTGCTCCGAGGAGAGTATCAAGGAGTTTGCAGAGGCACTTGTTACAAACTACATCGCCCTGCGCTACCCCTTTACCGAGACCACAATCGAAGATGGAAAGGTCGTAGAGAGTAAGGGTGGCAAACTTATCGCCGAGATAGCATAATCGCCGTTGAGCGAGTTACTCGTTATCCATCAGCGACAGACGATATGCCTTTGGCGAAACGCCCTCGACACGCTTAAAGTATTTGCCAAAGACCGACTGCGACGGAAAGTCCAGCTCGTCGCTAATCTGCTGAATGGTCATCGTAGTAGATGATAGGCAACTCTTAGCATACAGCACAACATATCTCTCAATCCACTCCAAGGCAGTCATTCCCGTGTTCTGCTTGAGGAGGGTTGAGAGATATTTGTTTGATATACAGAGCTTATCGGCATAGAAGCCTATATCGCGTTGGCGCTTGAAGTGCTTGGCAACAAGGGCTATATACCTATCGCAAATCTCCTCTTGTGAGGTCATCGCTGAAGGCATAGTCTGCGTGCTATGCACATAGTAGCCCAAGCCGTAGTAGTATGCCGAGAAGAGGTGCTTTACAATCTGCTCACGATAGGGGTTATCCTCCTGCTTTATGACACTTGACACCTGCTTATAGCACGACATATAGGCATCAAGCATCTCCTCGGATAGAGTATGAAACTGGGTATTCTTCAGAAAAAGACGCTCTTGCAGACTTACTGGCAGATTCATCGAGTCGGTAAACTCCGAACTCATAACCATACCAAAACCTGCAAAATCGTCATCTATATCCAACGACTCAATCACCTGACCAGGCAGAAATAGCGCCATCGCAGGGGCTTGTAGCGTATAGCATCGAAAATCGACAAGGCACGAAAAACGCCCGGCGGTGATAACAATCTGCGTTACTCGCTCAATCTTATGCGGAAAGCGCAAACCTCGTATTATGCTCTCGTTCTCGAGTAGTTCGATATCCTGCTTCATAGTGGCAATCTTTTAGGCAAAAGTACGAAATTAAGAATAATTGCACAATATATCGGTAGATTTCTGGGAAAATGCCACCAAACAAGAGGAATATCTGCCCAATGAGGGGGGGCACCTCGTTGAGGTGCAGAGCATAAATGCTCCAAGGGGTAAAAGGGGTATCAGGGGTAAAAGTGTAGATGTAGCGAAAGGGCATACCTCAAGGTGAGTAAGACTATCAAGGTATTTGCTAACCGCACTACCCCTCAGACCCCATGTACCACTTAGACCCCTCTACGATAGTAGGCGCTCCACAGAGCGCAATTCTCAGCCTTCCTATTTTCTTTTGTTAGCGGCAGCAGATGCTGCCTTTTCACAAGAAAGGTCAAAATGTCGCATACAAAAACTAAGAAGTCCTTCGTTTGAAGGACTCCTTAGCAACGCAACTCGAATTTATCTCAAAAACCAAATATCTTCCCTGGGAAGTTGGTGAGTTATACTTTTAATTGCCCACCACAATTACTAACTTTTCACACTGCAAAGATACCGCCACAATACGCCAACACCAAATTTTTTGGGCAAAAAGATTTCCCCAAGCGATTTTTAAGTAACTGATAATCAGTGAGTTGAAAAAATAATTTTTGCCGATTTTTCATCTGCCTGATAATCAGCAAGTTACGAGGGTGTAAAATAGGTGTCATGGAAAAGCATCGTAAGGTGTTGATAATCAACACTATTTATCGGAAATACCCGAAATCAGCAACTCCATATCGGCGGCGTTGCTCTCTTTGATTTTTGACTTTATTCGATACTTAACTTTCGAGATTGCAACGGGGTTGCTATCCATAAAGAGGCAGATTGCACGGGTTGAAAGACCTGCATAGGTGTAGAGCGAGACACGCAATTCGCGCTCGTTGAGCTTCGGACACTGCTCCCTTAGTTTGGTCATTATGTCGCCTCGGCAACTATTGACAATCTGCTCCAACTTAGCAATACGCACCTCGTCGCTCTTGAGCTGAGCGATGGTCTGCTGCACCTGCTCAAAGACCTTGGCGGGTTGGCGCGAGGTGTTGTCGTGGTCGTAGTATGCCTCGCACAAGCGATTGAGGTCGACAAAGCGGTCGTTATACAAGCGGTCAACGGCATCAGTGAGTGCAGCAGAGCGATGTGCCTTATCGTTATCGTCGTGGCGCATAAGTTGCAACTCGTTGATAGTTGCCATGTAGTTGGCAATATCGCGATTCTTCTGTCGCAGGCGAGAGACGATATATACAATAACGACAACCAAAAGCACGATTGCCGAGACAAAGATTGCGATATTACGCTGTTGGCGCAACGATGCCTCACGCTCCTTGCTCTCGATAGTCATCTGCAACTGCGAAATCTGGTGGTTAAGCACGGGGTGCTCCAAGCCTCGCAGGGTCATACTATCCTGACGCGCAATCGACGACTCGCAATATAGCAACGCCATATCCGACTCGTTGTGACGGCGATGGATGCGATAGCGGGTGTACTCCGTAATAATGGGGTCGCTATTCTCCTGCTCTTCAGCCTCTTCGATAAACTCCAAAGCCTTGCGCCTATCGCCCCTCTCCGAGGCAATCATCGCCCTCATGCAAAGCTCCTGCGACATATCGAAAATCTCAAGATTGAGCTCTTCCATAAGTTTAAGCGTTGCTTCGCACTCCTCGAAGCGGTTGAGCTGCATATAGAGGTTGCCAAGTTCGTAGAGCGCCATATAGAGGAAGTCGTGGCTATCGGTCTCAAGAGCGTAATCTCGAACCTCAACAAAGAGCTTCTCGGCAGCATCAAAGTTACGCATACGCGCCTCAACACACGCGATGTTGTAGGTACCATACATAGCGTGGTGCTTAAGACCAGCACGCTCGAAGCAATCACGCGACCTATGATATATCTCCAAGGCATTGGGCATCAACATATTGACCATATAGATGTCGCCCATAGCACGGAGGATAAGACCCTCCAAACGGGGTTGCTCGACCAACTTAACCGACTTCTCGGCCTCCATAAGCGAGAGCATAGCCTCGGGAACACGCTGTTCGGCACGATTGATGAGACCATTATGGAAGTAGGCACGGGCACGGCGGTTATGGTCGGTAGACTTAGCGAAATACCCAACAGCTTGATTACTCAGCGAGTCGCTTGCGGGGATAATCTCGTTGTAATATTGGGTGATGATATACGATAGGGCGTAGTGGCCACGCAACTTCGAAGTAGAGAGGTCGTTGGGGTCGATACTCTGCATAATGGCAAGTGCCTGGTCGGGATGCTCCTGTGCAATAGCCTCAGCCTCAAGGATATCCTCCAACAATTCGGCACGACCACAGCCCGCAACAGAGAGCGCAACAACCACGACGACAGCAACCCTTGCCACCGCCGCCTCGATGCCCTCAGCCACACGCTGAAAAATATTTACCACCCTACGAACCATAGAACAAAGGTAGCAAAAATTATTGGAACAAATCGCAAAAAGACCAAATATAATAGACAAAATATAAACAATATGGATAAATTAAGGTGTAATGCATCGCCCGAAGAACAATATTTCAAAAAAAACGCTACCTTTGCAGCGCAAAGGTCAAGAGAAGAGGAAAGTTCAAAGAGCAAAGAGAGCGCTTCGAAGAAGCGCAACCCCTTGTACCACTCCGACCCCTTAGACCCCTCTGCGGTAGCAGGCGCTTGGAACAAGCGCAACTCTAACAACTAATAACTAAAAACTAACAACTAAAAATTATACAGCTATGTTTGCAATCGACAATTACGATTTTACTGGCAAGCGCGCGATTATCCGCGTAGACTTCAATGTGCCCCTTAACTCAGAGGGCAAGGTAACTGACGACACTCGTATTCGTGCCGCTATCCCCACCATCAAGAAGGTGTTGGCTGGTGGTGGCTCTGTAATCCTTATGTCGCACCTTGGTCGTCCCAAGAAGAATCCAGAGCCCAAGTACTCGCTCGAGCAGATTATCTATGCTATCGAGGAGCGCCTTGGCGTGAAGGTTCAGTTTGCTGGCGACTGTATGGGCGAGAAGGCGGCTGAGATGGCTGCTAACCTCAAGCCCGGCGAGGTGATGTTGCTCGAGAACTTGCGCTTCTATGCCGAGGAGGAGGGTAAGCCCCGTGGCTTGGCAGAGGATGCTACCGACGAGGAGAAGGCAGCAGCCAAGAAGGCAGTTAAGGAGTCACAGAAGGAGTTCGTAAAGCGCCTCGCTTCGTATGCAGACTGCTACATCAACGATGCATTCGGTACTGCACACCGTGCACACGCCTCTACCGCTCTTATCGCTGACTACTTCCCCCAGGATAAGATGTTCGGCTATGTGATGGAGAACGAGTTGAAGGCTATCGACGGCGTTATGGAGAACCCTGCACGCCCCTTCTGCGCTATCATCGGTGGTTCGAAAGTATCGACAAAGATTACCATCATCGAGAAGCTTATGGAGAAGGTTGACTCTATCATCATCGGTGGCGGTATGACCTACACCTTCGCAGGTGCCGAGGGTGGTAAGGAGGGCAAGTCTATCTGCGAGCCCGATATGTTCCCCGTAGCTCTCGAGATTTTGAAGAAGGCAGAGGAGAAGGGTATCACCATCCTCCGTTCGCCCGATGCTCTTATCTGCGACGACTTCGCCGAGACAGCTAACACTCAGGAGGCTCCCGCAAACAACATTCCCGACGAGTGGGAGGGTGTCGACATCGCATCACAGGGTAAGGCTAAGTTCCGTGAGCATATCCTTGGCTGCAAGACTATCCTTTGGAATGGTCCCGTAGGCGTATTCGAGATTAACAAGTTCTCGACTGGCTCACGCGCCGTTGCAGAGGCTATCGCCGAGGCTACCGAGAAGAATGGCGCTTACTCGCTTATCGGTGGTGGCGACTCGGTGGCTTGTGTCAACAAGTTTGGCTTGGCCGACAAGGTGTCGTATGTATCGACCGGTGGCGGTGCTCTCTTGGAGTATATGGAGGGTAAGGAGTTGCCCGGTGTAGCTGCTATTCGTAAGTAATTTTACCGCGAAATACAACTAACTAAAACCAATAATGAAAAAGCTTACATTTATTCTTGCAACTGCACTTATGATGACAGCTTGCGCAACAACTGTCGAGAAGCAGGCAGAGGTGCCCGCTATCGACATCAACAACTTCGATGAGGCTATCGATAAGAAGGCAGACTTCTATCAGTGGGCTACTGGTGGTTGGCAGAAGAACAACCCTCTAAAGCCCGAGTTCTCACGCTACGGCTCTTTCGATGTTCTTCGCGAGAACAACGAGATTCGTATCAACGAGCTCTTCTCGGAGATGGCCGAGGCTAAGGCCGAGGTAGGTACCGTAGAGCAGAAGATTTCTGACCTCTACAAGATGGGCCTCGACGAGGAGCGTCTTAACAAGGAGGGTGCCGAGCCTATCCGTGAGGCTCTCAACGCTATCCTCGCAACCGCTGACCGTGAGGCATTGGTGGCATCTATCCCCCAGCTTCACACCGACGGTATCGGCGTATTCTTCGCTGCTTACCCCGCTGCCGACCTTGCAGATAGCAATATGACTATCCTCTACTTGGAGCAGGGCGGTCTTGGCATGGGCAACCGCGACTACTACATCGACGAGCAGAATGCCGAGATTAAGGCAGCTTACCGCGACTACCTCCGCAAGATTTTCACCCTCGCTGGTGTTGAGGGCGATGTTGAGGCTATGGTAAACGATGTTCTCGCTGTTGAGGATGCTATCGCTGCTAAGCACTGGTCGAATGTTGAGTGCCGTGATATTCAGAAGGGCTACAACCCCCGCACCTTCGCCGAGGTTAAGGAGCAGTACAGCGCTGTTGACTGGGATGCTTACTTCAAGGCTATGGGCGTTGAGAATATCGAGAAGCTCGTTGTGAGCCAGCCCTCATCGTTCGCAAACATTATGGTGGTTATCGCAACCACTCCCGTAGAGGCTCTCCGCCACTATGTTGCTGCTCACTACATCGACGCTGCATCGGGCTACATGAGCGAGGAGTTTGCTTTGGCATCGTTCGAGTTCTTCGGCAAGACAATGTCGGGTACTCAGGAGATTCGCCCCCGTTGGAAGCGTGCTATGGGCGTGCCCAACTCAATCCTCTCGGAGGCCGTAGGTCAGATTTATGTTTCGAAGTACTTCCCCGAGAGCGAGAAGGCTCGTGTTGAGCTTATGGTATCTAACATCCAGAAGGCTTTTTCTAAGCATATCGAGGCTCTCGACTGGATGAGCGATGCAACAAAGGCTAAGGCACAGGAGAAGTTGGCAGCCTTCACCGTGAAGATTGGCTACCCCAACAAGTGGAAGGACTACTCTACACTCACCGTAGACCCCGCAAAGTCATACTGGGCAAATGTTGTCGAGGCTAACCGTTGGTACACCGCCGACTCTATGTCGGAGGTAGGCAAGCCCGTAGACCGCGAGAAGTGGATGATGCCTCCCCAGATGGTTAACGCATACTATATGCCTACCACCAACGAGATTTGCTTCCCCGCAGCTATTCTCCAGCCTCCCTTCTACAATCCCAATGCTGACGATGCTGTAAACTATGGTGCTATCGGCGTGGTTATCGCACACGAGATGACCCACGGCTTCGACGACCAGGGCTCGCAGTTCGACAAGGAGGGTAATATGAACGACTGGTGGACAGCCGAGGACCGTGCAGCATTCGAGGCTAAGACTCAGGTATTGGTTGACCAGTTCAACGCTATCGAGATTCTTCCTGGCTTGTTCGCTGATGGTAAGTACTCGCTTGGCGAGAATATCGCTGACCACGGTGGCTTGCGCCTTGCATTCACAGGTCTTACCGACTACGCTTGGGCAGAGGGTCGTCCCGAGGATATCGACGGCTTCACTGGCGAGCAGCGCTTCTACATCGGTTATGCAACCCTCTGGGCACAGAATATCACCGACCAGGAGAAGGAGCGCCTTACCAAGGTCGATGTTCACTCTCTCGGTCGCAACCGTGTGAACGCCACCTTGCGTAACATCCAGTCATTCTACGATGCCTTTGGCATCACCGAGGCAGATGCTATGTATATGCCCGTTGAGGAGCGTGTAACAATCTGGTAATCGACGCCTTGGCGATTGAGAAAAGGCCACCTTCGGGTGGTCTTTTTTTGTGGTTGTTAGTTATTAGTTGTTAGTTTTTAGAGGTGTGCTTCGTTGAAGTGCATTTTGGATTTTTAACTTTTTTCGTATCTTTGCCACGAACAAAAACAAAAAAACGCAATGAAAAGAGTTCTTAAAATTATGCTCGCTGTGGCCTTTATGTTGGGTGCAGCGACAACCTACGCTCAGAGCCCTGCCGACAAGATTTTGGGTGTCTACCAGGTTGAGGAGGATGGCCACAAATCTAAGGTGCGCTTTACAAAGTGTAGTGATGGTACATATCAGGGACAGATTATCTGGCTTTCGCAGCCCAACAACCCCGATGGCACACGCCGCAAGGACCTCAAAAACCCCGACCCCAAGAAGCGTAACACCCCTTCGGACCAGATTGTTGTGGTATACGGTATTCGCTACAACGCCGAGGATAAGTGCTGGGACGGTGGTAAGGTCTACAAACCCACCAACGGCAAGACCTACAAGGTGGAGGTATCGTTTGACGATGCCAAGACCCTGCGCGTGAAGGGCTCGCTTGGCCCTATCAGCCTATCGCGCTATTGGAAGAAGATAGAGTAAAAGCCAAACGCTTGATAATAGTAAGAGCCGACCAAAGTGATTTTTGGTCGGCTCTTACTATTTAATATATTAGGTGCTACTAATTGAATGTCCATTTAAGACCTACGCAGGGGTTGCAGGCAAAGCCCCTATCGACGAAGTTGTTCGACAGCTCAATCTCGCAACCTACGCTAAGGTTCACCTTATCCCAACCCTTAATCTTGTTGAGATTTACCCAGAACTGAGGCTCAGCAATAAAGATAAACTCCGTGTCCTGCCATACACGAATCTCGCGCCAAAAGTCTGCAAAGCCACTAAACGAGCACCAGCCCTTTGCGAAGTTGATGCCCCAGACACCCGTAATCTGGAAGTTGTGAATCTGACCACGACCAAGAGCATCCTTAGTGCCGGGGATAATCTTATACATAGCCGAGATAGACCATGTCTTGCTGAAGTCCTTTGAGTGTCCCGAGTAGGTAAGACCTGCCAACCAAGCGTTGTTAAACGAGCCAGCAGCGGTATTAAGACCACCGTTATACTCTACATGCACCGAGAGCCAATCGACCTTGCTCTCCTGCCAGAAGTTCAGCTCACGGGCAATCTCCCAATAAGCGCCGATAGACTTTGGCGCGTAGTCGAAGTCGGTGAAGAAGAATGTGCTACCGAACGAGTCGGGGCGGAACATCTCGACGGTCGAGGTAGCGCAGTTACGACCAGCATCGTAGTAGAGCTGGATGTTTTGAGCCTCGGCACGCGGTGCCACGAAGAGCCCTAAAACAAAGATAGAGAGTGAGAAAAGTAGAGATTTCTTCATAACATCTAAGTTTTAAATGGTTAGTATCAAATTGGTTGCCGACTGCGCAGGGCAGTAGGGCTATTTTTTCATCTTCTCCAGTTCGAGCTGTTGGCGCACCGACTCCTCGTGGATGGCGCTGAATATGGCGTGGACAAACTCGCGCGACATACCCATCGACTGCGCCCTCTCCGAGGCGGCATTTAGCAACTCATTAAACCTATCGCGCTGAACAACGGCCATCGAGTGCTTGAGCTTATAGGCGCCTATCTCGCGCGCCACACCCATACGCTCGGCGAGCAGTTCGAGGATATGGCTATCAAGGGCATCAATCTGCAAGCGGAAGTCGTGCAACGAGCCATCAACATCGGGCGTACGGCGCCATACAAGGCTATCGACCAAGGCTTTAAGCGCCTCGGGCGTGAGTTGTTGTTGGGCATCGCTAAGCGCCACGTCGGGATTGGGGTGGCACTCTATCATCAGGCCATCGAAGCCCAAATCTAGCGCCTCCTGCGAGATGCGGGCAACAATATCACGACGGCCACCGATATGGCTGGGGTCGCAGAGGAGCGAAAGGTCGGGTAGTCGGCGGTGTAGCTCGATAGGCGCCGACCAGTGGGGCGGGTTGCGGTAGGCGGAGTTGTCGTAGGTGGCAAAGCCACGGTGCACAGCCGCCAAACGACGAACACCCGCATTGTAGATACGCTCGATAGAGCCCGACCAGAGGTCGACATCGGGGCTCACGGGGTTCTTAACTAAGACGGCAATATCGACACCCCTGAGAGCATCGGCCATCTCCTGCACAGCAAAGGGGTTGGTCGTGGTGCGAGCACCAATCCACACGCCATCAATGCCGGCACGAAGCACTGCCTCGATATGCTCGGGCGTGGCAACCTCGGTAATCATGCGCAAGCCATACTCACGCTTTGCCTCGTGCAGCCACTCTAAGGCCACAGCGCCACGACCCTCGAAAGAGCCTGGGCGGGTACGGGGCTTCCAGACACCAGCACGCATAATGCCGATGCCCGCAGCTTTAACGCCACGCGCTGCCTCGAGAACCTGCTCTCGGCTCTCGGCGCTACACGGACCAGCGATATAGAGATGGTGGCAATCTATGCCATCGAATATGGGCTTGAAAGTCGGCACGGCCTTAGTTTTTAGTTGTTGGTTCTTAGAGTTGCGCTCCGTTGGAGCTCAGAGCTAACGCTCTAATAGGATTCAATAGGACTTAATAGGGTGCAATAGGGATAAATGATGATTGCGCTTTACCCTATTAAATCCTATAAAACCCTATACAATCCTATCGACTGCGCTACTCCTCAGTAATCGTTACCGACAAAATCAAGTCGCCGGGGCGGATATCGTCGATAACATCCAAGCCCTCGATAACCTTGCCAAAGCAGGTGTGCACGCCGTCGAGGTGCTGGGTGTTCATACGGTTGTGGCAGATAAAGAACTGCGAACCACCAGTGTTGGGGCCACGGTGTGCCATAGACAATACGCCACGGTCGTGGTACTGACGCTCGGCACGGGTCTCGCAGGGGATAGTCCAGCCTGGACCTCCTGTGCCATCACCCTTGGGGCAACCGCCCTGAATAACGAAATCGGGGATTACACGGTGGAAGCAAAGAGCATCGTAGAAGTGGCTCTCGGCAAGCTTCACAAAGTTAGCAACGGTGATAGGTGTCTCCTTCTCGTAGAGCTCAACCTTCATATCACCCTTCTCGGTAGATATAAGTGCGTATTTCATAATTTACATTTAGGCATGTTCTATAATTAGTAAATAAGCTATTCGTTGTCGGCAGATTCTATTTCGGTCGCTTTTGGGCAAAGATACAAAAAAATAATTAGTTGCAGTAATAATTGGCGAATAGCCTACTCTAAAAGAGTTTTTTGCCATCTGAGAAGGCGTTGCCAACAACCTCGCCCAACTCGATATAGTGGTGGTTGATGGGGTCGTAGGTGATGGGGCGTAGTTTGCGGTAGTCAATCTTGCCATCGGTGAGCACTCGCTCGTCGGCACTTACATTTACAATGCGACCGACAAGGTGGTTGCTCTCCTCGTCGTACGATACCATCTCGCACTCCAATGTCATAGGCAACTCGTTGATAATAGGCGCATTGACCACATCGGAGCGCACCGCCGTAAATCCCGCCTTGGCGAACTTATCCGACTCCTTATTGCCCGAAACGATGCCTACATAATCGCACGCCGTGAGTTGCTCAACGGTTGCCATACTTACCGTAAAAGCTTTCGTTTCGAGGATATTCTTCGTGGTCTTATGACCCTCCGAAATGCAGATGCCGATATGGTCATCGGTGAAGATTCCACCCCACGCAGCATTCATTGCATTGGGCTTGCCCTCCTTGTCATACGCCGCTATAATCAGCACGGGCATAGGATATAGCCAACTCTTTGCTCCAAAACTCTTTCTCATAACTTGCTAATTTTTAAACTTATACCTCATCCAAACGGTCTCGCCCATCTGCCTTACGCTCTCGAGGCGTAGTTGTGTGGCCGGGCGATTTTTGTCGGCTATGCCATCGAATACCGCAGCCATTCCCTCACGGCCATCAATGCCAGGGGCCACCATAAAGCTAATCTCGTCAAGCAACCCAGCCTCCAAGAATGCGCCGTTGATATGTCCGCCACCCGTAACTGCCAATCGCTCAACGCCAAACATCTCGCGAAGTATCTCCATTGCTCGGGCAAAGTTGATGCCATCGCTACCCACAGCAATCCACGAAATACCCTGCTCTGTTAGGCGGTCGTGGTAGGCTCGGGGGCATGTTTCATCTGTGATAACAAGCAACGCCTGACCATCAAACTCCGTTTCGCCCCACTGCAACTTGCCAGAGGTGTCGATACCTATGCAGTAGGCATCCGCCTTGTGGGCGATATGATAGGCCTCACGACCAATAGCGGTGGTGTCGGTCGCCCGAAATGGCTCGGCGAGGGCATAGTGCATCTGCATCGTTACACGCCCCATCAGCATCGAGGGGCAATCGAGCGCCTCCAATGCCTCATAATACTCATTGCCACCCTCAATCTGCTCGGTCATATCGCAGTCGATGCGCCCATCGACCGATGCAATCATATGGCAAATAATGTATGGTCTCATAGTTTTCGATTTTACCAAATATACGGAAATAGTCTGTATCTTACCCTCTGTTTATACTCCGTGTAGCCCTTTAATTCTCGCTCAAGCAACTTTTCTTCAAGTTGTATACGCCTAACAATCAACGGTATATATAGGAGCATTATGGCTGTTGCAATGGGCGAGCCAAGAATCATTGGCATCGTGGTAGTAATCTCAATAAAGTCTGGGGGTTGATGTGTAGCCGCTCTACTCTTCTCTTGTTACCTTAAAGTACTTTTTGTCCTTGCTCCAGCCGAGGGAGAATTTGGCGACATTTCGTTCCTCTAAACGCTTACGGGCATTGTGGAATCCGTTGTAGTCGGTGGCGATAGGCTCAAAGTATTTAGTCTCGCCCAAGTCGAACTCTCGCAAAGTGGCTACATAACTCTTAACCATCTTTACCTGTGATACTTTTATCTCCATATTGAATTATCCTTGATAATACAAAGATAACTCAAAAGTAGTAGAAAACCAAGATTTATTCTCATAAAATCAGCGCGATAACTGAAATTTGTTGCTCTCCTCATTTTATTGAGAGGGCGGACTGATAAGAAAAATCGAGTGGCCAATGAAAACTACTTGAATTATCATTGATAATACGCGGATAACCCAAAGTTCTTAGACAATATATTTTCTACATATGGGATGTCGGTTAAAGTAACTCTTTCGAATTATCATTGATAATACGGGGATAACTCAAAAGAGTATAGAGGAGAGGTTTCCTTATAGAGAAAAAATGGGGGGGGTACTAATAATAAAATATCCTCAATAGTGCACCGATAACTCAAAAGAGGTTGAAGCCAAGATTTTTACATATAAATGTTGAGGTGAAGGATTAAAAAGCTAATGCCCCCACCCTTCGCAGAATAAGATTAGCAAACCTCGTATAATCAGATTCGCTCCACTCTTGAGTTATCCTTGATAATACGGGGATAACTCAAAAGAGGTTGAAGCCAAGACATATCAATGTAAAATAGAGAAGAAAAACTAAACTAATTCGAGCAGTTTTAAAGTCCACTTGAATTATCATTGATAATACACGGATAACTCAAAGGTAGTTAAAAACAAGCCTTACTTTTGTGAAATAGATGGGAAAACAAAACTAATTTTGCTACCATTATAGTCAACTTAAATTATCGATGTTAATACATGGATAACTCAAAGTGTATAGAGAACGCTGTTTCTATATAATGAAGGATTGGTTATAGCATCACCTTGAATTATCCACAATAATACACAGATAACGCAATGGTTGTAGTGAGCGCAGTTTTCTGCAAAGAGAGTAGACTATTTTACTCCTATTGAATTATCCTTGATAATACAATGATAACTCAAAGAGTTTAGTGAGAATAGTTTTCTACCCATAGAGGCTTGGTTGTAGCACCACTTTGAATTATCTTTGATAACGCACAGATAACTCAATGGCGAATAAAAACCAAGGTTCTCTTTGCATCAAAAGGAGTTTGATATTCTCCTTTTGAATTATCCTTGATAATACACAGATAACTCAAAGATAGGGAAAAGTCATGGTTCTCTTTGCATCGAAAGGAGTTGATATTCTCTTTTTGAATTATCCTCGATAATACACGGATAACTCAAGAGTAGTAGAAAACAAAGGTTCTTGGGGTGAGTGGGAAATGGTTTGAGGGTAAAAAAATACCTGCCCAACAGAGAGCGTTAGGCAGGCTAAGCATAATAGACTCCACATCAAATGTGATAATTTATGCTCGTAATGTAAAGGTTACTACCAATTTCCTAAATAGTGGTCACCTTGATTAAGTTTAATATATGTGTTGAGATATTGCGAATCCTTCACCTCGTAGCCCTCAAACATACATCTCTTGCCCTTGAAGAGTGAGGCATCTGTTATCTCTTCCCACTTTGTGGGCTTAAATACAGCACGCACAACGCCTTTATATACCGCCAATACATAGTCGGCATTTTGTGCTTTATGGATATTTAGTTTCCAGTATTTGCGCGCCTTTTCATACATACTATCTCTACGGTATATCCTCTCATTACGAGTACCCTTGTAAGTATTACTCAAATTAACGACAATCAACTTGTCGCGAGTATCTATTTTCAACGGCTTACAATCGTATAGTTGGTTTATCTCTTCAGCCGATTTGATGCCCTCATCCCACTGATGATGTCCCGCCTGGATGTTTGCTAATATTGACTGCGTGTTAAACTTATTGTATGTAAGCAAATCTATCAAAGTCGACTCTACTATATATGCTTGCTCCTCACTTAGTTTGTGGCGTAGGATATAATACTCCACCCTCAATCCTTCAGCCAAAATCTCACGAATAATGGCACTTTTCAATGAATCGTCGCTATAACAAATTGCATTTTCGGCGTGCTGAAAAACACGATTACCACACCCCTTGCCAATGTAGAAGATCTTTCGATTACGAGGATCTACCAAACAATATACATAATAATGAATCTGCTCTATGACAGACTGGCTGAACATGGTGTTAATATTGGACATATTTTTACTATTTTCCGTGTGGGGCTAATCTTCAAATTTTGTTTTTCATTCAACCCTTATACCTTACATATTGCGGGTATACTTTTTACTACCCGTGGTATGTGTGGGGCGTTCGTAGCATTAGCGATGTTTACCTTTTACGGAGAGGTTGGCAACGGTAGCCCTAACAATCTCAGTAAGGTAGTCCCTATCGTCGACATCCGTAATAAGGAAGTAATCCTTTGCACCATCGTAGGGTGGGCGCATAGCGACCTCGCGCAATAGCGAACGCACCGCCTCTGTTGGCTTGATATATAGGCAGTTATCGCAAATAAGACCAACGACCACGCCATTGCAATATAGGCAGTAGTCGCCCATCATCTTGCGTGTGGCTATCTCCCCTGCATCTGCTGTTTGGTCGACGATATATTGCACAAAATCGGCGTTGCTCGACATAGGCTTATTACTTTATCTCTCCATTTATACGCTTACGAACGACCGAGAAGGCGTGCTCAAAGAGTGCCGACTCGGGCATTGTTCGTAGCATCTCACGAAAACGGCTCATTGGCACAGCAAACGATAGCTCGTTCTTCGGCACAAGGGGTCGTGCCGAGGGGTCGAACATACCTAAGAAGCAACGGCGACCGCCTTTGCGGTTCTCTGTTGTGGCAAACGAGATAACCGCAGCACAGCCCGAAGCGAATTTCGTGACAACGGCATCCTCGGCATCGTTATCGAAGAATGCCCAGGTGCAGAGACCCGATAAAATATCTGGCGTAGCGAAGAATACAACAGCCTCAACACTCTCCCAACCATCTAACTTATCGACACTTACAAAGTTAAGATATGGCTTATCGGTTATCTCAATTTCGAGGCTATCGACATACTTTCTCACCTGCTCGGGGGTCTGTTTATAATGCTCTGTTTCTGACACAAAGAGCGGTACACGCTCCGCCATTGGGCGAAAGGCGGTATATAGTCCGCCACCTCCGCACTGCACATTTTCGGCGGTGAGGGTCAGCGAGTTACCATCGCAGACTTTGCGGATTGCGCCAATCATACATCGTGGCACACGGCTATCGTGATTTACGGCATCGTCGCCATACCAAAAGGCGGTAGGCATCGGCGCAGCATCACCAAACGCCTCACGAAACTTTACGATAAACTCTCTCGGTGTCATAGCACATAGGATTTTGTTCTCTACAAAGTTACGCATAATCCCGAAAAAAAGAGGCTGACTAAAAAGTGCATAAGGGCTTTTGGTCAGCCTCAGTTGTGTTTAGTTGCGAGTAAATTTGCTCAAAAAAAATAGGCTATTCCGTTGAAAAACACTGGAATAGCCTTTGTTGTGTCGAAAAGTTTTTGTATATTTATGGTACCAAACAAAAACATATA
>JAFTVX010000042.1 GCA_017465575.1 Alistipes sp.
GCGTATGGCGTCTGAATGGCTGTAAGCGTTTTATCACGAATGGTGATGGCGACATCTCGTTGGTACTTGCTCGTACCGAGGAGGGCACAAAGGATGCTCGAGGTCTCTCGATGCTTATCTACGACAAGCGCGACGGTGGCGTTAAGGTGCGCCGTATCGAGAATAAGCTCGGCATCAAGGGCTCGCCCACTTGTGAGCTTGTCTTCAACAACGCCCCTGCAACATTGGTTGGCGACCGCAAGATGGGTCTTATCAAGTATGTGATGTCGTTGATGAACGCAGCTCGTTTGGGTATCGCAGCGCAGTCTACCGGCTTGTGCGAGGCGGCTTACCGCGAGGCATTGAAGTATGCTGCCGAGCGTGAGCAGTTT
Source organism: Alistipes sp. (assembly GCA_017465575.1). Taxonomy (GTDB): domain Bacteria; phylum Bacteroidota; class Bacteroidia; order Bacteroidales; family Rikenellaceae; genus Alistipes. Next base: position 372 of record JAFTVX010000042.1, read on the forward strand.
GGCAAGCCTATTATTCAGTTTGCTGCCGTATCGGAGATGCTTAAGAATATGGAGGCTAAGACACTCGCATCGCGCGCTATGCTCTATGAGACTGCCCGCTTCGTGGATATCTACAAGCAGTTGAACCATATCGCTAACGAGGAGCGCTCGTTGGAGCCCGAGGAGCGTCAGGAGATGAAGTTCTACAACCGCTTGGCAGATGGCTTCACACCTCTTGCTAAGATGTTCTCGTCGGAGTATGCCAACGAGGTTGCCTACGACTCTATCCAGATTCACGGTGGCTCGGGCTATATGAAGGATTACGCTTGTGAGCGCCTCTATCGTGATGCCCGCATTATGAATATCTACGAGGGTACTACACAGCTTCAGGTTGTGGCAGCCATCAACCATGTGACCAAGGGCACCTACCTCGAGCAGATTATGCGTTACGAGGAGAATGAGCGCACTGAGGCAACGAAGGCTATGGGCGAGAAGCTCGTTGAGTTGCGCAAGGTATACGAGCAGGTTGTAGCTCGTGTCGAGGCTCTCGACAAGGAGTGCAACGGCTACAAGGACTTCCACGCACGCCGCTTGGTGGAGATTGCAGGTTACATCATCCTCTCGCACATTATGCTTCGTCAGGCTGGCGAGATGGAGGCAGAGTACCTCAACCCCACAAAGATTTTCGTGAAGTACGCAACGAAGAAGATTACCGAGGCTGCCGCCTACATCAACGAGTCGGAGACTTCGGATGTCGAGCTCTTCAAGGCGTAACAAGCCTTAGGCAAACTGCCAAAAAGTGGTCATCGAGAAAGATGACCACTTTTTTTGTAGAGAGCAAAGAGCAAAGAGCGCAGTCAATAGTGAATTTAAGGAAATTAGGGAATTTAGTGAAGTTAGGGAGAGCGCTACCTACATTTATCCTCAAGTTCCCTAAACTCCTTAAATTCATTAAATTCCCTAATAAACCGCCTACCAAAGCCCCACCACGCTTATTGCTCATTGCTAATTTCTAATTGCTCATTGCTCACTATATCAAAAAGAAAACCCCGAGGACAACGCCTCGGGGTTTTGCTTATAATAGAGCGCCTAAGGCGCACTATCTACAGAGATTAGTTGGTAGCCTTCGCAGCGTATGCGATACTAATAGCATCTGCCTTACGCAACTCCTGCTTAACTGCAGTAAGCTTACCTACGGTAGCACCCTGGTCAACACGAAGGTTAACAACGATATCGCGAGGGCCAACACCCTTAGTAACGGTGGTAGCTGAGATAAACTCGCGGATATCCTCAACATCACGGGTCTGGTCGTTGAGCTGAATCTTCAGCGCATCCTCACCAGCCGCAGCGTTAAGGGGCTTACCCATCCAAATGTTTACAAGATTCTTCTTGTCGAGCTCGGTGATCTCGTGTGCCTCAGGCATCTGCACGGTTACGAGAGGATCAACCTCACGCATAGTGGTAGCTGCCATGAAGAAGAACAGAAGCATGAACACGATATCGGGAAGCGACGAGGTCGACATTGCGGGCACTTCTTTCTTGCCCTTTTTTGCCATTACTGCCATAATTACTTCTTTGTTTGATCGTTAGGCTCTGCCTCCGAGATTGACATAGGCACAGCCTTGCGGATTGCCTGCGACTGAATCTCGTCGAGCTCATCATACTTCTTACCGTATACCTGAACCGAGATATCATCGCGGTAGAGGTTGAAGGCGTGCGTAAGCTCGTCCTGAACCTGAAGGTATACCTTATACTTGGTCTCGGCATCCGCCATAAGCGATACCAGACCCTCCGAAACATCGTAGTTCATACCGTTGATCTCGGTAGCCTTCTTGTTAGAACGATCGGGCATAGCGAGGAACATATAGGTCTCACGCGAGAGGCGCGAGTGCTCGCCTGTACGACGCAAGTCGGCAGAGGTGTACTCATCGGTGCCAACCATAATCATACCGCTCTTCGAGACATTAACCTTGAGCACATTACGCTCGTTAACATCTACATCGTTCTGCTGCTCGGTGGGGTCAATCCAGGGAGGAAGCGTACGCTTCATACCTGTATCAACATCCATCGTAGTGGTTACAAGGAAGAAGATCAACAGCAAGAACGCGATATCCGCCATTGAGCTGGAGTTGATATCGCCAGCCTTTTTCTTTGCTCTTGCCATAATCTGATACTACGATTTAAAGATACCACGAACTGCTGAGTAGATAGCCGACAATGCAGCACCCACGAATGCGAAGTAAGCAACGAGGATACATACATCAGCTGTCATATACTCAAATGCACCAAATACTGTACGGGTTGCGGGGTCAGTACCGATACCAAGGGGATAACCCTTAACATCGTAGAGTACATTGCCGTCCAACCAGCCGTTAGATACTGCCAAAGCGTAAGCGATACCAACAACAGCTACAACAACAACCAAAGATACGACAGTCTTCATAAGACCACCACGGCTCTGGAAGAAGTTGAGAATAGCGCTGAGCACAACGAATGCGATAGCGAATACCAACAAGAAGTAGCCCCACAAAAGGTTAACATTGATAGCCTGAGCCAAAGCACGCATATTCTCAGCCTCCTCAGTAGCCTTAGCGATAGCAGCCTCTGATGCGGGGATGTTCTCTGTCCAAGCCTCATCGTTATCCTTACGCTGCTTAAGCTCGTCAGCAACCTTGGTGTACGCGGCAACAACCTTCTGTGCCTCCTCCAAAGCCTTGCGCTGCGCGCCTGACTTGTACTTAACAGCCTCAAGCTCCTTAACCTTTGCAGCAGCCTCATCGTAGCCTGCCTGCAACTCGGCAACCTTAGCCTCCAACTCGGGGATAACCTTAAGGTTCTCCTCCTTCTTAACCTTTGCCTCCTCAAGAGCCTCACCGTAGAGGATGCTGTCGTCAGAGGTCTTATACTGGTTGGCAAATACTGTTGCCAAAGCGTCGATACCCTCCGAGGTAGACTGAACGGGCAAGGGAAGACCCTCCTCCGTATTCAGCGCATTGCCCTCCTCATCGAACTGCTGAGCAAGGGGAGTAGCGTTGGCGATCTTCGACGACTCAGGAGCCGACGCACCAACAGCAATCGCCCATGCCATCAGACCTACAGAGATCAAGGCAAAGAGTACGAATACTATTCTATGCAAATTTTTCATAATAGTCTCTTTACAATTGAATGTTAGGTCTTAATTAGCGCTTATTGTAAGCAGTAAGCATATCAATCAAAGTGATTGAAGTATCCTCCATATTAACTACCTGACCCTCAATCTTAGAGAGGATGTAGTTGAAGAACACCTGGAGAATAACAGCTGAGATAAGACCCATAAGGGTAGTCAAAAGAGCCACCTTGATACCACCTGCAACGACTGCGGGAGAGATAGTAGCCTGAGCCTGGATATCATCGAATGCCTGGATCATACCAACAACGGTACCCATGAAACCCAACGAAGGAGACAAAGCGATGAAGAGTGAAATCCACGAAAGACCTGACTCCATCTGACCCTGCTGAACTGAACCATAAGAAACAACAGCCTTCTCAACAGCCTCGATACCCTGGTCGTAACGCATAAGACCCTGGTAGTAGATAGAAGCGATAGGACCACGAGTGTTGCGGCAGAACTCCTTAGCAGCCTCGATACCCTCGTTCTTCAAAAGCTCCTCAACCTTCTCAACGAACTTCTTGGTGTTGATCTGTGCGAAGGTCAAGTAAAGGATACGCTCGATAGCGATAGCCAAACCGAGAACCAAGCAGACAAGCACGGGAAGCATCCACTCCCAACCACCTTCCAAGAACTTCTTCATAAGAGCGAAGTGCATAGGCTCACCAGCGAGCTCAACAGCCTCTGCCTCAGCCTCAACAACCTGCTCAACTGCAACCTCCTCTACGGGAGCCTCGTTAGCATCCTGTGCATAAGCAGCGCCGAAAGACAAAGCAGCAGCTGCCAAAACCAAAAATAATTTTTTCATAGTGTTTTGTTAGTTAAAATTTGAAAATTTTAGTAGTTGTTTTTATCTTAAATTTTGTTAGTCAATAAGTTTTCTTCAAATATCCACAACAATTGCCCCATCGGCACACCCCTCCAAAAGAGAGCGACCGAGAGAGTCAAGCATCAATCAATCAACTTTTTACACTCCGCAGAGGTCAAGCTACCCCCACAAAAAGCGGTGCTTACGCACTTTTAGCACAGCGAAATATACGAATTATTTTCGTAAATAGCAATGCTTTACAAAGTAAATTCACCACGCAACGGACGACGCATCAAACCGAGCGTTTCCGATAATGGCAAATTTTTGCCTAAAACATACATCAACTTTGTAACCGCAGCCTCGATGGTCATATCGTGACCCGACACCACGCCAGCCTCCTGCAACGCAAGACCTGTCTCGTAGAGGTGCATCTGCACGGCACCATCTTTGCACTGCGAAACATTCACCACAACGATACCTCGCGAGGTGGCCTCCTTGATGATATCGACAAACCAATCCGAGGTGGGAGCGTTGCCCGCACCATAGGTCTCGAGCACAACACCACGGGCGCCCGCCTCCAAAACCATAGCACGCAGGGTCTCGGGGCGAATACCTGGGAAGAGCTTCACGACGACGATATCGCTAGACATCGACTCGCTGATACGGAACTCATCCGAAAAATCGGGGGCATAGGGTGCGATATAGGGGGTGTTGTACTGAATGTTGACACCCACATCTGCCAAAGCAGAGTAGTTGAACGAGGCAAAGGCATTGAGCGCCTCGGCACTAAACTTCGTAGTGCGGTTGCCACGGAAAAGACGATTCTGGAAGTAGAGCGCCACCTCGGGAACAATGGGGTTACCCTCGTCGTTGCGCGCTCCTGCAATCTCGATTGCGGTGATAAGATTCTCACGACCGTCGGTACGCAAAATGCCGATAGGAATCTGGCTACCAGTGAAAATCACAGGCTTTGCCAAATTCTCGAGCATAAAGCTCAGCGCCGAAGCCGAATAAGACATTGTGTCGGTGCCATGAAGAATAACGAAACCATCGTAGCGGCTATAATTATCACGAATGATACGCGCCATATCGACCCAGTTCTCCACCGAGACATTCGATGAGTCGATAGGGGGCTTGATGGTAAATACCTCGATGTCGACATTGAGGCGCTTTAGTGATGGGAACTCCTCGTAAATGCCACTAAAATCGAAGGGAACGAGGGCACCTGTTGCCTCGTCGGTCTTCATACCGATAGTACCTCCGGTATATATTATAAGTATCGAAGATCGCTTCATAACCGAAACTTTACGGCGTTTATGCCGCATATATCATTACAAAGATACGCAAAATAATTGAGAGATTGTTCTCTTTTATGCAATTATTTTTCGTTTCGGTCTAAAAAAGTTGCATATCGCACCCCACTACAATCCAAAAAGTTGGCGAGCAGAGGCAGTTGTAAGGCTATCTACTTGGGTTGGGGCAACACCCTTGAGGTCGGCAATCTTACGCACAACATACTCGACATATGCCGACTCGTTGCGCTTGCCACGGTGTGGTACGGGTGTGAGATAGGGGCAGTCGGTCTCGACCAAGAGCCACTCCAACGGCAACTCCGCAACTACCTTGTCGAGACCTGCGTTCTTGAATGTCACGACACCACCCACGCCAAACATAAAGTCGCCCTCACGCGAGAGCTTATGCGCCATATCGGCACTATCAGCAAAGGCGTGGAAGACACCCCTCAAGCCACGACCTCGGTAGGTGGCCACGGCATCGAGCATCTCACGATAGGCATCGCGCGTATGGATAGCAACGGGCAAATCGTACTGCAAAGCCATCTCCAACTGTGCGTGTAGTACCTCGCGCTGCTCACGATAGAAATCCCTCGACCAATAGAGGTCAAGACCTATCTCGCCCACGCCATAGAGCTTCGAGGGTGGGTTTTGCAACAAGCGCTCCACCATATCAAGTTCCTCGCGCCAACGGGGGTTATCGTTTACGGATGTGGGGTGCAGACCGCCCAACGGAAAGCAGTAGTCGGGCATCTGGGCAACAAGAGCGAACATTCTATCTCGGCTCTCGGAGTCGATATCGGGCAAAACGAGTGCCTCGACACCGGCCTCTTTTGCACGCTCGATAGCCTCCCCACGATCGGCATCGAACTCCTCGGCATATATATGTGAATGGGTATCTATCATTGTATCAGAAGTTTACACCTTTTCGTAGCGCTTTCCTGGCAATGTGCGGATAAGACCCACCATCTCGAGGTTCAGCGTAGCCATAGCCAACTCGCCCATCGAGAGCCCCGTGGAGTCCATCAGCGACGGCCAATCCACGATAGCGCTCTTGGTAAAGGCATCGAGCACCAAGCGCTCTGCTGGCGAGAGGTTGTCTTCTACGGGCGACTTTTGCTCCTCCGCAACGACCTCCGAGAGGGTGCGCTCCCACCCCATATCGGCAATAATATCGTCGGCGGTAAGCACCAAACGGGCACGACCTGTGCGGATAAGGTTGTTTGTACCAAACGACATCGCATCGCTCAAACGCCCTGGAACAGCCATAATTGTACGACCATAACTATCTGCTATATCGGCAGTTGCAAGTGACCCACCCGACGCGGGCGACTCCACAACAACGAGGCCCATACCGAGACCTGCGATAATGCGATTGCGCGCAATAAAGAGTTGTCCATTCTGGCGAGTTCGGGAGTGTAGCTCCGATACCAAAGCACCACCCTTACGCAAAATCTCATCAGCAAGGGCACGGTGTGGCGATGGCACAACCTCGGGCAGAACGGTGGGAACAACAGCAATGGTGGGGATATTGTTGGCGATAGCGGCACGGTGGCAAGCGCTATCAACACCGTATGCTAAACCACTGACAATAGCTAAGTTATCAACCTTCTTGAGACCCTCGACAAGGGTATTGCAGGCGTGAAGACCCGAGGGCGTCATCTCGCGAGTGCCAACCATCGAAAGAGTCTTGCACCTTAGCGCCTCGACATTGCCCTGAACGAAGAGGATATGAGGTCTATCGACAGCATCACGCAGTTGCTCGGGGTAGTCATCGTCGGTAGCCGAGATAATGCAGATATTGTTGCGACGAGCATACCGTATCTCCGTCTCGGCATCTGCCATACCCTCCTTTTTTAGAATACGCTCTGCCAAGTCGGCACGCAGACCTGCGCCCTCGGTAAGTTCGGCATACGAAGCCGAAAACAGCGCCTCTGCCGTGCCGAAGTAATCGACAAGGTGCGATGCGCCACGGCTACCTATACCGCGCGTAAACAATAAGGCTAAATCCTCGATAGTCATATTCTAACGGCTAAAATGCATATCGTGCTCCATACGCCTTAGTTTGCGAATCTCGAAGAAGAGCAACAAGCCAGCGACGATAACAGCGCCCGCATCGGCGATAGGCATCGACATCCAAGCACCCATAGCACCAAACTGCTTGGGCAGAACGAGCAACAGGGGCAAGAGGAAGAGCAACTGGCGTGTGGTAGACAAAAACATCGCCATAGGGGCACGACCGATATATTGGAAGAAACCACCCGCAACAATCTGGAAACCAACCAACGGGAAGACAGTCATAGCGATACCCAAGCCTTGAGCCACAATCTCAACCATAGCCTGGTCGGCAACGCCATTCGACGAGTCGACAAAGGCTGCAGCAACCTGATAGGGGAAGATATGGCCGATAAGGAAGGCAATGGTGGTAACGACCGTAGCGCAGATGATGGTATACTTAAGCACCTTGATAACACGGCCATACTGCTTGGCGCCATAGTTGTAGCCCACGATAGGCTGCATACCCTGATTCAAGCCGTTGGCAACCATGATAAAGAGCAGAATGACACGGTTCATAATGCCATAGGCACCGACATAGACATCGCCGATATTGCCGTCGAAGTTCGCAGCCGAGATAACATCCCACTCGCCCCTACCGCCATACTCCAAAAGTGCGGTATTCATAAAGCGTGTAACCATCGAGGCGCAGACATTGAGCAGGAACGGAGCCATACCGATAGAGAGGATAGCGCCGACAATCTTGCGGTCAAAGCGGAAACTTACACGGTGGAACCTTAAGAAGCTCTTCTTCGATGTATAGTGGTGGACTTGAATCATAAGCGATATGCTCTGTGCGATGACCGTAGCCAATGCCGAGCCCTGAACGCCCATACCCAAACCAAAGATAAACAGAGGGTTAAGAATGGTACACATCACCATCGAGAGCAGCATAATATACATCGCCTTACGGGGATAGCCCGAGGCACGCAACTGCTCGTTAAGACCCAAGTAGAGGTGGGTGATGATATTACCAAACATAATGATGCGCATAAAGTCGCGAGCATAGCCCAAGGTCTCCTCACTCGCCTCGCCACCCGAGAAGAACAACAAAATGGGGTCGAGGAAGAACAAGAAGACGAGCATAATCGCAACACCGAGCGTGAGGTTGAGCAGTACGGCATTGCCCAAGGTGCGCTCGGCAGCGCGCTTATTGCCCTCGCCCAGACGGATAGAGATGCGGGCAGCAGCGCCCACACCCACCATAGCGCCAAAGGCCGAGGCGATGTTCATAATCGGCAGCGTGATAGCCATACCCGCAATAGCGGCACCGCCCACGCCATGACCTATAAAGATACTGTCGATGATATGGTATAGCGACGACGAGGCCATGGCGATGATTGCCGGAATGGCATACTTCGCCAATAGCTTACCCAAAGAGTCGCTACCAAGAGATACTGTATTGTTTACTGAATTTCCCACTTTAATCCTTACTCACAAAATGTGGCAACCGCCACAACTATATTTCCGCTATATCGTTCAATCCTAACCTCCGCCTTCGCTCCGTCTGGCATTGTGCAGTGCATCGTATCGCTCTCGGCATCGTAGTCCACGACCCTCAACGCCAAAAGTTCAACACCTCGCTCGCCATAGAGCTTATAGAGAGCCTCCTTGGCTGTCCAGAGCATACAGAGCCACCGCTCATCATTAGACAACGCCAACTCCTCTGCACTTGCGTAGCGGTCACGCGCACGCTCGAAGTTGCGCTCCGAGGACTCTATATCGACACCTACCCTGCGGTCGGCAATCGCCACAGCAACGGCATCGGCGCCGTGAGCCACACTTATATATATATTAGGCGTATCGACCGTGGGTGCGCCGACATCGTTGTAGTCGATAACGACATCACGCCCAAGTTCACGCCTAACTATACGCCTCCACGCCAGATGCTCCCGACGGCGCTTATCGTTCTGAAAGCGTGCTGCCGAGGCTACATCCTGCGGTCTGACAAGCACATCGCAACAAGCGTAGAGCGAGGGTAGCTCCTCAACAAAAAGTTTAAGCATCGACCTCTACCTTAATCTTATCTACACGACGGCCATCCATCGTGGCGATAAAGAACTTAACGCCATGCGACTGCAACTCATCGCCCCTGCGTGGCAGGTCGCGCTTAAGCTCCATCATCAAGCCAGCAAGGGTCTCAGCATGGCCCTCAACATCGGCAAAAGAATCCTCCTCGAAGTCGATAGCACGCAGAAACTCGCCAATATGAATCTTGGCATCGAAGATCCAAGTGCGCTCGCCGATCTTCTCGTAGAGCTCGTTCTCCTCCTCGTCGCTCTCGTCTGTAATCTCGCCCACGACCTCCTCCAAGATATCCTCCAACGATACAAGACCCTGTGTAGCGCCATACTCATCGACGACGATGGCGATATGAATCTTCTTCTTTTGGAACTTCTTCAAAAGGTCGTCAATCATCATGTGCTCGGGCACAAAGTAGGGCTTGCGCAACAGCTTCTGCCACTCAAAGTCGTTACCCTCAGACAAATAGGGCAACAAATCCTTGACATAGAGCACACCACGCACATCGTCGAGGTCGTCGCCATAGACCGGAATACGCGAATAGCCCGTCTCGACAATCGTCTTACGCACCTCGTTATAGTCCGACTCAAACTCCAAGCCCGTTATGTCGACACGCGAGTGCATAATCTCGACAACCTCGGTTTGGCCAAAGCTAACGATACCCGACAGCATTTTCTGCTCCTCCTCCGAGCCAGTCTCCGCAAGGTCTACTGCATCAGCCAACTCCTCAATCGAAATCTCGGCATTCTTCGTAGCAAGACGGCTGACATGACGGCTTGTGCGCACCAAGATAAAGGCCAAGGGGTAGACCAACCAACGGAAGAACTTCAACGGCAACGAGAAGAAGCGCGCCATCTTCACAGGGTTGCTCTGCGTAAAGACCTTAGGCATAATCTCGCCAAAGAGCAACAATAAGAATGTTACGACGATAGTCTTAAAGATAAAGTCCCAGATGCCCGAAAAGAGGAATATGGCATCGATAATCTGCGTAGTAACGATAACCAAGCAGATATTGACCATGTTGTTCGTAACAAGAATTGTCGCCAACAGCCTATCGGGGTTATCCAATAGGTCGATAACACGGCGCGAGGTGGCATCGTTGCGAACCTCAAAGTCGGCAATATCGGCACGCTTCAACGAGAAGAAAGCGACCTCGGAGCCCGATGCCGTAGCCGATATCATCAGCAACACCAAGGAGATGATGCCGAGGATGACGACATTCAGGATATCGATATTCTCTTGTATTAGAATTGCGTTCATTCCTTAACCTTTAAAATAATTCGCCCATAGTTGTTTGCTGCTGCTCGGCGGGCTGAGTCTCAGGGGCACTCTCGCGCTGCAAGGGGCGGAAGGTGGTGCGAGCCTGTGTCGAGCTCTCGGCAGCGAAGCTGACATTGCGGCGCTGGAAGGCGGGCACACGCAGCTGCAAGCCAATCTGAGCATAGCGGTTCTGCGAAGGCATAATCGTAGGTATCTCGCTCGCAGTGCGCTTAGGCTCGATAGGCGTAATCGGCGTGATAGGCTTAGGCTGGATAACAGGAGGCATCTCAGGCTTATCCTGCGCAGGGAACGAGGCATCTACAACCTCGCTGAACGAGCCACTGAGGTTGAGCTTGTCGCCATCGGCAAAGCCCGTGGCAACAACCACCAACTCCAACTCGTCGTCGCCCAAGCTCTTCTTCTCGCTGGCACCCCAGATGATATCTGCCGAGTGCACGATGCCATCCTCGTCGGTGTAGCTTGCATGTTTCTGGATATACTCCATAGCCACAGCGACATCCTCCTGCGTGAGGAGGTTGATATCCGACACAGCGAAGCTAAGAAGAATATCCTTAGCGCCAGTAATCATATTGTCGTCAAGCAGGGTCGATGAGAGTGAGCCCTCGGCAACCTGCACAGCACGGTTCTCACCCGAGCCCGTAACAACCGACATGTGGGCACGGCCACTGCCACGCATAACCTTCTCCACATCGGCGAAGTCGACACGCACCAAGGCAAACTCGACGGTGATAAGCTCGGCAATACCCTTGGTAGCCATACCGAGGACATCATCAGCCTTGCCAAAGGCCTGCTTGATGGGCAACTTGCCATACATCTGGCGCACCTTCTCGTTGTCGATGATAAGCAACGAGTCGACATAGCGGTTAAGCTCCTCGATACCCTTTACGGCCTGCTCGTAGCGACCCGGGCCCTCCATACGCAGGGGCATGGTAACGACAGCCACGGTGAGGATACCCAACTCATGGGCGATACGCGCCAAGACGGGCGAGGCACCTGTACCCGTACCGCCACCCATACCAGCAGCGATAAAGAGCATCTTAGCACCCGAGGTCTCGAGCAACGAGCGTAGCTGCTCCTCGCTCTCGATAGCCAACTCACGGCCTCGCTCGGGGTTGTTACCCGCACCAAGACCCGGGCCCATCTGTATCTTATTCTCCACGCTACAGTTGTTGAGCGCCTGGGCATCGGTGTTGCACACAACGAAGTTGACACCCGTGATGCCCATCTCCTGCATGTGATTGACCGCATTGCCACCTGCGCCACCAACGCCTGCAACCATAATTATCGACTTGGGGTCAAGAATCAAATCCGAGAGGTTGTCTCCCGCAACGGCCTTGACCAACTCGTCGTTAATGCCATTATATCCGTTCATAATCTTCTCTTCATCATCAACTACAAATCATACTCATCCTCCGACTCCGAGAATGTGGTGCTCACCTTGTTGAAGAGGTTGCCAAAGACATCACCCCAACGGCGACGCTTCTTCGCAACATCCTCACCAGGGATATCGCCCTCCAAAATCTCGTCATCGTCACCGCCACGCTCCACATCGTCACGCTCCGAGGGCTTGGGCTGACGGCGCTCCTCCTCGAAGTCGTCGTTATCGTTATCAACAACAGGTGTTACAACACGCTCTACCTCGGGCTGAGCAGCAACACGCACCGTAGCGCCACTTGCCACGACGGCACAAGCACCCTTCTTAGCGCCATATACCAACAACGAAGCGACGGTAGCGTAGGCGGGCGTTGTGATATGCTCCAACATCGACTCCTCAACAAAGCCATACTCGGGGTGCACGGTGCGCACATCCTCCAAGCCAAGTTCGCGCTGGAAGAGGTTTTCGATAAAGCGCATCTGCGAAGCACCACCCGTAAGCAATACCGAGGGGATAAACTTCGAGCCACAACCCGACTCCTTAATCTCGCGCTTCACCCACTCGGCAATCTCCGAGAGGCGAGCCTCGATGATAGTGGCCAGGTTACGGCGCAAGATGCTCTTCACCATGCCACGGCGTGCCGACTGGAAGACAATATTGTCGTCGGTAGCCAGTTCAGCAACCGCAGCGCCATACTGCACCTTGAGGTCCTCGACATAGTTCGAGGGGATGCTCGACGAGCGAATATCGGCATTGATAGCCTCGGCACCGATAGGGATAGAGGCGATATAGCGTACCTTGCCACCATAGAGCACCGTAACATCCGTAACGCCACCACCGAGGTCTACGACAACGGCGCCATCCTGCAAATCCTCGGTAGTAGCCACCGAGAGGTGCTGAACGAGGGCGTTAGGCACATACTCCTTGACAGTGATACCCTGGCGCTGAAGGCAGAGACCAAGGCGTGAGCGCATCGACTTATCGCAGAGAATGAAGTTGTAGGTAGCCGACAGCAGATGACCATAGGCACCCACAGGAATCTCAACCTCCTTCTCGTCGACCTTGTAGCGCAAGGGCTCCATCGTAATGATTGTCTCGCGCTCGTCGGGGAGCTTGACGCTCTGCATACGACGGCTCAACTCGTCGAGGTCGCGCTGGGTAATCTGGTTGCTACCGTTGCGCAACTCGTCCTGAACATATACATGGTCGGTAACCTGCACCGAACGGATAAAGTCGCCCGAAAGACCTGCGTAAGCCTCCGTGATGCGAATATTGAGCTGCTGCTCGATGCGCTGCTTAGCCGCAGCAACAGCCTGGCCCACCTGCTCGCTATTGTCGATATGGCCAGCTGCGACACCCTGTACGGGCTCCGATACGATGCCACGAATATCGACTCTGCCATCATCCTCAACCGCACCTACGGCGATAACGACATTCGATGAACCGACATCAATCGCTACAATCTGTTTACCTTTCATTGTTGTATCCGTTTTATATTTTTTCATTTTTCACAATCCTAAATCGCCTAACGACATACCACCTGCCCCTCGTAGCGCAGGCTGATGTGGCGATACTTACTCCAGCCGATATTGTCGAGGCCGTCATCGTAGAAGCGACTGAGCGTTGAGAGCTTCTTGCCAAGGCGGTCAGTGAAGCCCATATCGACTAAGAATCTGCCCGAGCGTGGCACAAAGGCTATCTCCATAGGCTTAGTGCCTCCACCATCGAGGACAATCTGCACAACCTCCGAGCTCCAAAACTCACTTTGGCGAACGCACTCAATAAAGTAGAGAAGGCGCTCGAAGTCGTAATCTATCACTTCGAGTTGTTTTTGTCGCTCGCGCACCCTATCCTGCTCGGTGCTGAGGGCTCGGATGGCAGCATCAATCGTCTTGTTGCGCGCCACATTCTCCTTGCGTGCACGCGCCTTACGCTCCTTGAGCTCCTCGTTGCGCTTGTCGTACTCGTAGTCCGACATGAAGAGTGTACGGCGAATACGCTCGTTAAGCACACGGCGCAAATCCTGACGGTACTCCTGGCGTAGCTCGTGGTGGGGCAACTTCTGCTGCTCAAGCGCCATAATCACGCTGTCGAGCGAGGCGATAGAGTCGCGCACCACGCGAGAGGCATAGCCTGCATAGTTGGGTCTAAAAATCGGGCGGTATGAGCCTGTAACGACAGGGACATGTGCCGCATAGCCGTCCGAGGCGGGGAAGAGGTAACCATCGGCCGTGAGGTACATATCGTAGCCATCGACTTTGAGGCGGGCAACAGGCTCGTGCTGAGCAACGCTAAGCTCGACACTTCCCGAGAAGGTGCTATAAGCGTTAGCCTCCGAAACGGCGCTATGCTGCAACGCCACACGCTCCAACTCCGCGAGGTTGACATCCGCGAGCGAGCGACCCACAGGGCTCTCGGTATGGCTCAAAAGCCAATCATTCATAAGCGGGGCATCGACCAACTGGTGCTCCGAGCTATGCTCCACGCCGATATTAAGCTCCGTAACAAGTTGGGCCTTGCGGTGCGCACGGGCACTCATAGCGCCCCACACCACAACGACAGCGACCAACACCCAGAGTAGCGTGTAGCCAACATAGCGACCAGTATTTCGAAACCACTGCTTCATACTATGCCCTCTTCTTTAACAACTCGGCAACGGCCGAGCAAACAACATCGATATTGCCAGCACCAAAGGTAACGACAACATCGGTAGACATCTTCTCGAGCAACGCGACAAGCTCCTCTCGCTCGGCCAACGACCAATCTACCGTGAGCAACTGGCCAATCATCTCGGAACATACGCCCTCGATAGGCTCCTCGCGTGCAGGGTAGATGGGCACCATAACAACCTCGTCGCACAACGACAACACCTCGGCAAAGCCACGGTAGTGGTCGCGTGTGCGGGTGTAGAGGTGGGGCTGGAAGATAGCCGTAAGCTTACGGCCGGGGAATACGCCACGCAACGACTCAATCGTAGCACGCAACTCCTCGGGGTGGTGGGCATAGTCGTCGATATAGACCTGCTTGGGGGTGTTGATATAGACCTCCATACGGCGCTTAACACCCGCAAAGTCGTGCAATGCACGGCGCACAGCCTCCTTATCCAACACCTTGCCCTCACGCTTGGCAGCGCACCAGAGCATAGCCACAGCGGCCACCGAGTTCTCGATATGCACCTTACCCAAGATACCGAGCTCGCAATCCTCGATACGGTCATCTGGCAATACAATGTCATAGCGATAATGACCGCCCTCAATTAAGGAGATGTTCTCGGCATGGAAGTCGCCACCATCGTCGCACGAATAGCGGTAGAGGTTACGACCCTTGGTATCGAAGTGGAAGGGCACACCCTGCTTCAAGATAAGCGAGCCACCCTCCTTAATCTGCGAGGCAAACTGCTCGAAGGCCTCAACCATAGCCTCCGCCGTGCCGTAGATGTCGAGGTGGTCGGCATCCGTAGCCGTAATCACCGCCACATCGGGCCACAGGCGCAAGAACGAACGGTCGTACTCGTCGGCCTCAACGACCAGACGGCGACCCTCGCCAAGCACAAGGTTAGAGGCAAAGTTCGTCGAGATACCACCCAAGAAGGCGCTACCCTCACCCGCAGCTGCATGGTTGAGCCAAGCGGCGAGTGTCGATGTGGTGGTCTTGCCGTGCGTACCTGCTACGGCCATCACCATCTTGCCCTCCGAGAGGTGGCCAAGCATCTGCGAACGCTTCTCGATGCGGAAGCCATTCTCCCTAAACCATGCCCACTCCTTATGGTCGGCAGGGATTGCGGGGGTGAGCACCACAAGGGTATCCTCTGCCGAGCGCATCATTTCGGGGATAAGCTCCACATCATCTTCGTAGTGAACCAAAGCACCCTCGGCCTCCAAGGCGCGCGTAAGGGGTGTTGCTGTGCGGTCGTAGCCTGCAACGAGGCAACCCTCATGCAGAAAATAGCGAGCGATGGCACTCATACCGATGCCACCGATGCCGAGGAAGTATATCTTCTTTGTTTCGCGTTCCATACTCCAACTTACTTCTCGTTCAACACACTCTCAATCTCACGCACTACCCTATCTGCCGAGTCGCCGATAGCCAACTTCGCAATATTCTTACGAAGGCTCTCCAAGCGCTTCTCGTCTTTGGCCAACGCCACAGCCTCCGCCATACCACGCTCTACGGCCTCCCTATCGGGGATAATCTCGGCAGCACCCTTCTCGACCAGCGCCATAGCATTCTTGGTCTGGTGGTCCTCAGCAACATTAGGCGAGGGGATAAAAATCGTAGGCTTAGCCACAAGGCATAGCTCCGAGACGGTGCAAGCACCGCTACGCGAGATAACCACATCGGCAGCAGCATAGGCATAATCCATACGGTCGATAAACGCCCCCTGCCAGATATTCTTCGTGGGGTGCGCCTTGAGGAACTCGACCATTTCCTTCTCGTAGAACTTGCCCGTCTGCCAGATAACCTGCACTGGCGCCTCGCCATCGAGCGATGCTATCCAGCGCTTCATCATCTCGTTCTGGGTGCGTGTGCCGAGCGAGCCACCAACAACAAAGATAGTGGGCATATCGGCCGAGAAGCCATAATAG
The DNA here is from genome assembly GCA_017465575.1 of Alistipes sp. GTDB lineage: Bacteria > Bacteroidota > Bacteroidia > Bacteroidales > Rikenellaceae > Alistipes. Next base: position 16,918 of record JAFTVX010000042.1, read on the forward strand.
GCCAACGCCTCCGCGCGGTCTACGCCCGCAGCCGAGAAGCGACCACGAAGCGGATTGCCCGTAAGCACGATGCGGTCGGCAGGGAAGAAGCGCTCCATATTGTCGTACGACACGCAGATGCGCTTGGCACGCTTTGCCAAAATCTTGTTCGTAAGGCCTGCATAGGAGTTCTGCTCCTGAATGAGCGTAGGCACGCCCAAACGCTGTGCCGCCCACAACACGGGGGCTGAGGCGTAGCCACCAAAGCCCACGACCATATCGGCACCAAACTCCTTGATGATGCGACGAGCACGACGAACACTCGATGCGACCTTGAACGGCAATACCAAGTTCGACAAAGTCAATCTGCGCTGCAAACCTGCCACGGGGAGACCCTCGATACGGTAGCCCAAAGCTGGCACCTTCTCCATCTCCATCTTGCCCTCGGCACCCACGAAGAGGAGCTCAACATCGTCGCCCCATTTACGCTTCAAAGCCTCGGCTACCGAGACTGCGGGATATATATGTCCTCCGGTACCTCCGCCCGAAAGTATAATCTTCTTCATCTTCTAAGTAATTCTTCGATTAAAAATCTTGCCAATCGGCGACCGTCTCAGAAATCCAACACTCTGGCTATCAGCGGAATAGTTACCCAATATTTCATATTGGGGAACAAAGTCGCAATTTGACCCTACAAAATTATAAATTCCACAGCGAAAATACAAATCGAAAAACATAGTTTTTTAGGAAATTTTTGTGTATGTTTGTGCAGATTTTAAGAGGCAAATTTTTAATACAACCTAAATAATGAGAAAACTATTTTTTAGCATCGTAGCTTTCGTGGCAATGTTTGCCATTCAGGGTTGTGCAACAACCGAAGTTGTAGACCCCGTAAGCAAGATTATCACAATCGAGAATGGCCAGTTTATGCGTAATGGCGAGCCCTACTACTTTGTAGGCACCAACTTCTGGTATGGCGCAATCCTCGGCTCGGAGGGTGAGGGTGGCAACCGTGAGCGCTTGGCCAAGGAGCTCGACTTTATGAAGGCTCACGGCATCGACAACCTCCGCGTACTTATCGGTGGCGAGGGCGAGAATGGCTTGCTTGGCAAGATTGAGCCCAACCTCCAGCCCCTTCCCGGCGAGTATAACGACGAGGTGTTGGCAGGTCTCGACTACCTGCTTATGGAGCTTGGCAAGCGCGATATGACTGCCGTACTCTACTTCAACAACGCTTGGGAGTGGAGCGGTGGCTATACTCAGTATGTGGCGTGGGCGAACGATGAACCAGTGCTTGTTCCTCGTGTTGATGGCTGGTTCTCGTACAACACCTTTGCAGGCGAGTTTGTACGCAACGAGCGCGCTAAGGAGCTATATTACAACCATGTACGCTACATTGTAACACGCACCAACCGCTATACCGGCATCAAGTATATCGAAGACCCCGCAATCTTCTCTTGGCAGATTTCGAACGAGCCTCGCGCATTTAGCTCGAAGGAGCAGGACAACAAGGAGGCATTTGCAGAGTGGATTACCGCCTCGGCAAAGCTTATCCGCGAGCTCGACCCAAACCATATGATTTCGACTGGCTCGGAGGGCTACTACGGCTGTGAGTGGGATATGGCGCTCTGCGAGCGAATTCACGCCATCGACGAGATTTCGTATATCAACTGCCATGTATGGCCCTACAACTGGAAGTGGCTGCGTGGCGACCATATGTTCGAGGATTTGCAGGTATCGTGCAAGAATACCGAGGAGTATATCAATATGCACATTGCGCTTGCCGACAAGATTAACAAACCCCTTGTGGTTGAGGAGTTTGGCATGCCTCGCGACAATATGGACTTCCGCAAGGAGAGTGGCGTAAAGTGCCGCGATAAGTACTACACCTTTGTATTCTCGATGATTGAGAAGGCGAAGAAAAACGGTGGCAAGTTTGCAGGCTGTAACTTCTGGAGCTGGGGTGGCTATGCCGTGACTAATGTCGAGGACCACGAGTACTGGGCAAAGGGCGACGACTACACTGGCGATCCCGCACAGGAGCAGCAGGGTCTTAACTCAATCTTCGTAGAGGATAAGTCGACCATCGACATCATACACAAGACCAACGAACGCCTTGGAAATATCAAGTAAATAGGCTCACCGCCGTATGGCGAAATAGACAAAAAATGGCCACTTTTTCGTGGCCATTTTTCGTATACTGTCGGGCAGGGAGTGTAGGGAGGTTAGGGGATTTAAGGAGAGAGCAAAGAGATTTTTAAGACGATAAGACAAGTAAGACGATAGGACTATAAGAAAAATCCTAAGGTCTTAAGGTCATACGGTCCTAATGGTCTTAATCAACATTCCTCCCAGCCAGCACACTTTGTCGTCAAAAGTCGTGAGATGTGGTGCCAAATGAAAACTCCTCGGATGGGACATACTTGAAGTATTTCCCATTCGGGGAGTTAAGTTTGGTGCCGCAGATTGCGGCTTTTCACGGCAAAGAACCCAATTTGTTGTCA
>JAFTVX010000043.1 GCA_017465575.1 Alistipes sp.
AGTTATAGCAAGACGGACAAGGATGCCACCTTTATGCGAATGAAGGAGGATGCAATGAACAATGGTCAGACAAAGCCTGGATATAATGTGCAGATAGCTACCGAGAATCAGTTTATCACCAACTACGACATCTTTTGGCAGCCGGCAGATCAAGCAACGCTGATACCATTTTTAGACTCCTTTGAGATGCGCTATGGTAGACAGAGTGTGGCGATATGCGCTGATTCGGGCTATGGCTCGGAGATGAACTATGAGTATCTCGTGGGTAAGGATATCCTCCCCTATGTGAAGTACAATATGTTTCATAAGGAGATGACACGAAGCGTAAAGAATAATCCCTATCTGGCGAGCAATATGTACTATAACAAAGATGAGGATTACTATATATGTCCTATGGGTCAGCGATTGGAGTATGCGGGAGAGACGCACGAGACCTCGGATTTAGGCTATGTATCAACGAAGAGTATCTATCAAGCGAAGAACTGCAAAGGCTGCCCGCTGCGTGGAGAGTGCTATAAGGGTAAGAGCAATCAACGACGCATCGAGGTCAACCATCGTAATAATGAACTGCGAGCCGTAGCACGCGAACTACTTACAAGTGATGAGGGCTTACGCCATCGTAGCCGACGTCCAATAGAACCAGAGGCGGTATTTGGACAGATAAAATATGACAACCATTTCAAACGCTTTAACTATCGTGGACACACGATGGTAAAGGCGGAGTTTGCAACAATCGCCACGGCACATAATATCCGAAAATATATCAGAACTATAGCAATACGAAATGCTAATAAACAACCTGCATAGGGAGTCTATAAATGGCATTTTAGCGATGTTTGAACGCTCATAAGCAGCATCTGTAAAAAAGATACTAATATTTTCAAATTATTTATATTGTAACTATTTGTACGACCATCGCAAACATAAACAACGAGACCGACCAAAAATCACTTTTTAGTCGGCCTCGCACATTTTATTAGTTGTTAGCAGTAATTTTTTTAAGACTTTAAGACTATTAGGATTTATCTCTTATCGTCTTAATCGTCATATCGTCATTATATTAACAGCTGAGAAAACGATTCAATGTTATCGGCTATATTTCAGCCGAACCTGTGTAAGGGAAGCATCCTGATAGTACACGATACCTAATACCCTTCTCAATAGCGGAAAAAATCCACTTTCCTAATTTTGAAATCTTTGCCATAACTTATGAATTTTATAGTTTGACAAGGCAAAATTAAGAAATTGGAATATAATTACCAAATTATTTTAATAATTTATTAAATTATTTTAATATTAAAAGGGGTAAATATCTATCAACAAATAAGTTGATAAAGATGCCAATAATTACTTTTTGAGTACACCCTTTACGAGCGAGAGACACTCACTAAGAGTGCTTAAGCCAAAAGCATAAGCGAGGGCGAGGTAGAATACGACAGCGACAACGACATCAGTTGCGAGGCGCAAGGCTACAACAAGATTTTCGAGATAGGGGTTGATGCCCTCAATCAGCACAAACATTGCCAACGACAAGACGAGCGAGGGCAATAGAGCCTTCGTCAAGCGCACCACACCAAACGACATAAGTCGAAGTGCAACAGCACTATTGAGCAGGAACTCCACCAGAGCCATAGCCGTCATACCCCACGCCACAGCCTTGATACCCATAGGAATAGTGATGCACAGAACGAGGGTCATCACCACGCGCTTCACAACCTCAAGGCGCACAACCACCCTACCATCACTCTTGATTTTCAGCACATTATAGCCCACCATAGCCAAGGGATAGACCATACCCGAAAGCGCCAAAATACGAAAATAGGGAACAGTAGGCATCCACCTCTCGCCCAACAGCACATCGAACATATCCGAGGCGACAGCCACCAAGCCAAGCATAATGGGGAAGAGAACAAACGACAATAGGCGAACGATGCGCTCATAGCCATCAGCAAACTTACGCTCGTCGGCTGCGAGTTTCGACAATGCGGGATAGGTAACACCCTGCACCGACTGCACGGTAGATATCACCGCGAGGTCTTTGAGCTTCTGCGCCTGAGAGTAGTAGCCGAGCGAGGCGGTAGAGTACATCTTGCCCACAAACAACTGCGCCACATTATTATATATAGATGCGATAAGGTCGGTGGCGAGTAGGCGTAGGCTGAAGGGTGCCATAGCGCCAAGGGCCGAGAGGCTAACACCGCCCCTCAATTGCCAACGGCGAATCCACCAGAAGGCAACAGCCTTGATGCCCATTTGCAGTAGGCGCTGAGCAACCAACGCCCAGATGCCGCACCCCGCAATGGCCATAGCGACAGCCACAACGCCACTAATAAGCGATGCGGCAAAGACAATATTCGAGAGTAGCTTAAAGCGGAACTCGCGCGTGAACATCACAGTCTGCACCACGCAGAGCGAGTTGATAGGCAACAGCAGGAAGAGCACAGGCGCAACCTCCGCAATTATGGGGTGGCCATAGAATTGCGCAATGGGTGTTGCCAATGCCCACAGCACAACATAGAGCGCCAACGCCACAACGACATTGAACGCAAGCACCGAGCGGTACTCCTCGTCGGATGGCTCCTTCTTACGGATAAGGGTCTGCGAAAAGCCACTATCGACAATCGTGAGCGCCACCGAGGTAAAGAATGTAAGAATGGCCATAACGCCAAAGTCCTCGGGCATAAGGCGGCGAGCAACAATGATGCTCACAACCATCTGCACAAGCATAGTGAGGAACTTTTCGGCAAAGCTCCACACAACGCCACTTACGACCTTATGTTCCAATCTCTCAGCGGACAAGCTATTAGTTTTTAGTTGTTAGTTATTAGAGTTGCGTTCCGTTGGAACGCTTGCCCTATCGCCCTACAAAGTGTTCGACAGCCAAGCGGTAAGATTCGCCACCGAAGCCCATAATTGAGCCTACGACGACGGGTGCAATAAGCGAGGTGTGGCGGAACTCCTCGCGAGCAAGGATAGACGACAGGTGCACCTCAACAACAGGCACAGCGATAGAGGCGATGGCATCACGGATAACCACCGAGGTGTGGGTATAGCCACCAGCATTGAGCACCACACCGTCGTAACGACCATCGGCACGCTGCAACGCATCTACAATCTCGCCCTCGATATTCGACTGATAGTAGTCGAGGGTATGTTCCGAGTAACGATTGCGAAGAGCTCCGAGGATATCCTCGAAGCTCTCCGAACCGTATATCTCGGGTTGGCGCTGCCCCAAAAGATTGAGGTTCGCCCCGTTGATAATCAAAATATTCATCGCAAAAAGTGTTAAGCGCGATAAAAGATAAGATTGGACTTTATATGGCTTAATAGGATTCGATAGGAAGAGAAGCCCCTCCCTATCATATCCTAAAAAATCCTATTGAATCCTAATACTCCTTGGCAACAGTCTCACCCTTCAATACACGAAGTGCGTTCTCTGCCAAAGACTCAAGCTCGTTCTCGCCAGGGTAAATCTTGATGGGGGCAATAAACTTGCAGTAATCAACGATAACATCGTTTACGCAGTTGTTCCAAGCGATACCACCAGTAAGAAGGATAGCATCAACCTTGCCCTTCAAAACAACGGCCATCTCGCCAATCCACTTGGCAATAGAGTAAGCCATAGTATCGAGCATAAAGCGAGCCTCCTTATCACCCGAAGCAGCGCGTACCTCGTTGAGCTCCTGAACATTGTTGCAGTTCACATGGTCTACCAAGCCACCCTTACCTGCCAACAATTTCTTGATATCGGCCTTCTCGTACTTGCCCGAGAAGCAGAGGTCTACCAAGTCGCCTGCGGGCAAGGTACCAGCACGCTCGGGAGCGATAGGACCGTCGCCATCGAGGGCGTTGTTGGTGTCGATAACACGACCGAGGTGGTGAGCCGAAACCGAGATACCACCACCCATATGCACTACCACGAGGTTGAGCTCCTCATAGGGGCGACCAATCTCCGTGGCATAGCGACGAGCGATAGCCTTCTGGTTGAGAGCGTGGAAGATAGAGCGACGAGGCATCTCCTTAAGACCGCTTACACGAGCCATATCCTGAAGCTCATCAACAACCACGGGGTCAGCGATGTATGCCTCAACACCTGCTGCATCGGCAATGCGACGAGCGATGAGAGCGCCGAGGTTGCTGGCGTGCTGACGCTTGGGAGCCGAGAGGTCGGCAATCATAGCCTCGCCAACGCGATATACGCCACCCTCGATGGGGCGCATAAGACCACCACGACCGATAACAGCGTCGAGCGATGAAAGTTCGATACCGTCAGCCTTCAAAGCGTCGAGGATAATCTCCAAACGCCACTCCAACTGGTCGGCAACCGAAGCAAAGCGAGCAATCTCCTCTGCCGAGTGGCTCAACTTCAAAGTCTTGTACTCCTCCAAATCGTGGAACAAAGCGACCTTAGTAGATGTTGAACCAGGGTTGATAGTAAGAATATTATATGCCATCTTTACTTAGTTTTTCAGGTTCGTTAGGCAACTATTTTGCTGACAAGCAAGCCAAAGCGATAGAGTAGAGCTTAGTCTTGGTGGTATCACCGCGTGAAGTCAATACGCAGGGAGCCATAGGACCAGCTACCATAGCTGCGAGCTCAGCACCGCCGAACTTAGAGCAAGCCTTGAAGAATACATTACCTGACTCGAGGTTGGGGAAGAGCAAGCAGTCTGCATTACCTGCAACGGGACCCTCCAACTTCTTAATCTTAACTGACTCCTCGTCGATAGCAACATCCAATGCCAAAGGACCCTGGAACAAGCCCTTGCCGAGCTCACCAGCAGCACCCAACTCGCCGAGCTCCTTAGCCTCAACCGACGATACTACCTTGGGCAACAACTGCTCCGAAGGAGCGATGAACGCCATCTTGGGGCACTCTACGCCGAGGTTGTTGGCAGTCTCCAACAAGTACTTTGCAATCTGCTTCTTCTGGTCGAGGGTGGGGCAAGGAAGAACCGCAACATCGCTAACAACCAAAAGCTTGTGGTACTTAGGAATCTCCAAAACGGTAACATGGCTCAAAGTAGTGCCTGCGGGAAGCAAGCCCCACTCCTTGTTCAAGATGCCGCGCATATACTTATCGGTAGGCACAACACCCTTCATCAATACATCGTACTCGCCATTGTGAACTGCCTTAACAGCAATCTCAACTGCCTTTACATCCTCCTTCTCCTCGATGATGTGGTACTGGCTCATATCAACGCCCTCAGCCTCGCAAGACTTCTTGATCTCCTCGGGATCACCAACCAAGGTAACCTCAGCCAAGCCAGCCTTGATAGCCATATCGGTAGCACCGATTGAGTGGGTGTCCTGACCATAGGCAACAATCATCTTCTTCTTACCACGCGCTACGGCAGCAGCAACGATTTCGTCCAAATGCTTAATCATAATAGTTTTAGGTTTTATTTGTTAATTCTCAAAAATTTTCTTTTAAACTCCCTCATATCCGACCATCCCGAGATGCACACTCGGCAGGAGTCAAATAATTTGAGGGATTTTTAGGCTTGCGAGGGTAGGCAATCCGCAGCATACTGAAGCGTATGTGAGGAATTGACTATCCCTCGTATAACACCAAAATCACCAAATTAGTTGGCTCCTACAAGGCGGAATGTATCTTTAGCAATTACCAACTCCTCGTCTGTGCAGATAACAGCAGCCTTAACTCGTGAGCCCTCAGCGGTAATCTCATAGTCGGTACCACGCTTGCCGTTGTTGCGAACAGCGTCGAACTCGATGCCCATAAACTCCATATTGCGCAAAACATACTCACGCAACTCGGGAGAGTTCTCGCCAACACCGCCAGTGAAGACTACGAGGTCAACACCACCCATCTCGGCAGCATACTCACCTACGAACTTCTTAACGCGGTTGAAGTACATATCGCGAGCCATAATAGCGCGCTCGTTGCCCTCATCATAAGCAGCGTCGATATCACGCATATCGCTTGAGATACCGGTAAGACCCTGAACACCCGACTTCTTGTTGAGCATAGCGTCGAGCTCCTTGTATGACATACCCTCCTTATCGGCAACATAGGTAGCAGCCGATACATCCATTGAACCTGCACGGGTACCCATTACAAGACCATCGAGGGGAGTGAAGCCCATCGAGGTATCGAACGACTTGCCGTTCTTAACAGCAGTAACCGAAGCACCGTTACCGATGTGGCAAGTGACAATCTTCGAGTTCTCGAAGTCGAGACCAAACATCTCGGCACCTACGCGAGCTACGAACTTGTGGCTTGTGCCGTGGAAACCATACTTACGAACGCGGTACTTCTCGTAGTACTCATAAGGCATTGCGTACATATAGTTGATAGCGGGAATGGTGTGGTGGAACGAGGTATCGAAAACGGCTACCTGCTTGATGCCGGGCAACACCTTCTCCATTGAGAGGATACCCTCAAGGTTTGCGGGGTTGTGCAAGGGAGCGATAGAGTACAACGACTCAATCTTAGCCTTAACCTCGTCGTCTACCAAGCAGCTGTCGTGGAAGAACTCACCACCGTGAGCCACACGATGACCAGCAGCCTTAAGCTCGTCGAGCGACTTGATAACGCCGTGCTCGGGGTGAGTCAAAGCGTCGAGAACAAGGCGAATACCAGTTGTGTGGTCGGGGATAGGACAGTGCAACTCGAACTTATCCTTACCCTGAGGCTTGTGGGTGAGGTCACCCTCTGCAAAACCGATGCGCTCTACCAAACCCTTGGCCAAGAGCGTGTGCGACGACTCCAAAACATCAAGCACCTGATACTTGATAGATGAGCTACCGCAGTTGAGTACCAAAATTACCATTGTAGAAATGTTTTATAGATTAAAATTGTTTGCTTCGAATTTGCTCAAAGAGCAGACCGCATAAACGAATCGACTCAAAATCTCAACAAAGATACAAATTTTGCGCTGACTTTCCAACCCTTTTTTCACATTTTTTTAATATAGTAACATTATGGTTAAAACGCCCTCGATTTTTATCGCCACACCCAATCCGAAATTAGTCTTTACGCAATGAGTGAAATACTCCAATATTTGCGCTATTTCACTATATCGAAAAAGAGTCAAACACTACACCTCCGAAAATAAATATTCCGAGGGGATTGCTTTACTAGGAATTATTTCTTATCTTTGCGTGAATTACGCGCGCCCGATAGCGCGCCCACAATCAAAAACCTTAGAAACGATGGCTACCGAAAAAACTATCCTTACGGCTCCCGCGGAGCCTGTCGGCACTGTTGCCGAAGATGCGAACGAGATGACTACCAACACCCAACCCACAGCGAGTGAGGCTGTCGCAGAGCCCACCCAAGAGCCTATGTCTGCCACCTTTGCCGATGAGGAGGCTGAGCTTGCTGCCGAGGCAGCGGGTCTCGACCTTGGCGAGGCAACCTCGGAGGAGGAGGCTGCCGCCACCAATGGCAACGACCTCAGCGGTCTTGACGAGGAGGGTTTAGTAAAACTCTTTGCCGAGAAGATTGAGTCGGAGTGTGTGGTTGCGTTGCGCCCAGTAGTCGAGGCCATCAAGATAGCATTCTACAAACTCCACCGCCAGCATATCGACGCCGAGCGTAAGGCGTTCTTGGAGGCGGGTGGCGCAGAGGATGCCTTCACCCCCACGGCTTGCCCCTATGAGCAGCGCTTCAAGGAACTATTCGCTATTTACCGAGAGCAGCGCGACAAGCATATTGCCGAGATTGAGGCAAGCAAGGAGGAGAATCTTAAGATTAAACTCGCAATTATTGAGGAGCTTAAGGAGCTTATCAACACCGACGAGGCGATGAACACAACCTTTGCCCGCTTCCGTGAGTTGCAGACAAAGTGGAAGGAGACAGGCTTGGTACCCCAGCAGAATGTCAAGGATTTGTGGGAGACCTACAACCTCTATGTCGAGAACTTCTACAACTTTATCAAGATAAACAAGGAGCTTCGTGACCTCGACCTTAAGAAGAACTACGAGGCGAAGTTGAGCCTTTGCGAGCAGGCAGAGGCACTCGCTATGGAGCAGCAGATTGTCGAGGCATTCCGCAAGTTGCAGAAGTTACACGACGAGTGGCGTGAGACAGGCCCTGTGGCTATCGAGTTCAAGGAGAGCCTTTGGGAGCGCTTCAAGGAGGCTTCGAGCCGCATCAACAAGCGCCATCAGGAGCACTTCGAGAGCCTTAAGGCGGAGCAGACCAAGAACCTTGCACTCAAGGAGGAGCTATGCGCCAAGACCGAGGCTTTAGCCCAGCAGCCATTGCTCTCACGCAAGGATTGGAACAAGGCAAGCGAGGAGTTGCTCAACATCCAGAAGGTGTGGAAGACCATCGGCTACGCACCCAAGAAGGATAACAACCGCATATATGAGCGTTTCCGCAACGCTTGCGATAGGTTCTTTGAGCTTAAGCGCGAGTTCTATGCTGGCGTAAAGAGCGATATGGAGCACAGCCTCGCACTGAAAGTTGAGCTTTGCGAGCAGGCAGAGGCACTCTCTGTATCGGAGGATTGGAAGCACGCCACCGACGAGCTTATCGCCTTGCAGGCAAAGTGGAAGGAGGCTGGCGCCGTATCTCGTCGTCACTCCGACCAGATTTGGAAGCGTTTCCGTGCCGCTTGCGACAAGTTCTTCGAGCGCAAGGCAGCCCACTTCTCATCTATCGACTCGGAGTATGAGGAGAACCTACGCCTGAAGCGCGAGCTTATCGAGGAGATGAAGGGTGCAAATATCAAGGCTGGTGGCTTCGATGCCGTTAAGGAGTATCAGCGCCGTTGGAGTCAGATTGGCTTTGTGCCCATCAAGTTCAAGGACTCGTTGCAGAAGGAGTATAAGGCTGTTGTAGACGAGATGTTCCGCACATTGCGCTCTTCGGAGCGTGACCGCTCGATGAACCGCTTTAAGGAGCGTGTAGCGAATATGAAGGGTGGTCAGCAGTTGCGTTCGGAGCGCGAGAAGCTCTACAACAAGGTGCGCCAGATGGAGCAGGATATCGCCCTTTTGGAGAACAACATCGGCTTCTTCTCGAAGTCGAAGAATGCCGAGGCGTTGATTGCCGATGTTCGCGAGAAGATTGAGAAGGCTAAGCGCGATATGGCAGACCTTATCGAGCGTGTGAAGCTTATCGACGAGGAGGCGAAGAGCGCAAAATAGTCCTCCTTAGCCCAATGTTTTAAGATTACGAATGAAGAAAAAAATATATAGTTATGAAACTGTCTAAACCAAAGTACATTTTTGTTACGGGTGGTGTAGCATCATCACTGGGTAAAGGTATTATTTCGGCATCTGTTGCTCGATTGTTGCAGGCTCGTGGCTACTCGGTAACCATCCAGAAGCTCGACCCCTATATCAATGTCGACCCCGGCACGCTCAACCCCTATGAGCACGGCGAGTGCTATGTTACCGAGGATGGTACGGAGACCGACCTCGACCTTGGTCACTACGAGCGTTTCACCTCGATTCAGACCACCAAGAACAACAATGTGACAACGGGTAAAATCTACCAGAGCGTGATTGAGAAGGAGCGCCGTGGCGAGTTCCTTGGTAAGACCGTTCAGGTTATCCCCCACATCACCGACGAGATTAAGCGCCGTGTTCAGGTGCTTGGCGCAACGAAGAAGTACGATGTTATCATCACCGAGATTGGTGGTACGGTTGGCGATATCGAGTCGTTGCCCTTTATCGAGTCTGTTCGTCAGTTGCGCAACCAGCTCGGCTATCAGAATAGCGTGCTTATCCACCTTACGCTTATCCCCTATATGGCGGCGTCGGGTGAGCTTAAGACCAAGCCCACACAGCACTCGGTTAAGGATTTGCTCTCGTACGGTTTGCAGCCCGATGTCCTCGTGTTGCGCACCGAGCACGAACTTAGCCAGGAGTTGCGCCGTAAGGTAGCACTCTTCTGCAATGTTGCACCCGAGGCTGTTGTGCAGTCTATCGATGTGCCTACCATCTATGAGGTGCCCTTGCGTATGCACACCCAGCACCTCGACGATGTGTTGTTGGAGCGCCTTGGCTTGAAGGCAGAGCAGGATATCGACCTTGCTGACTGGGAGGCATTCGTTGAGCGCATCAAGAATCCCAAGTCGGTGGTAAATATTGCGTTGGTAGGCAAGTACACCGAGCTGCCCGATGCTTATAAGTCTATCAGCGAGTCGTTTATCCACGCAGGTGCCGTAAACGAGGTTAAGGTTAAGTTGCACTATGTCAACTCCGAGAAACTCACGAACGAGAATGTCGAGGAGGCGTTGGGCAATATGTCGGCTGTGATGGTTGCCCCCGGCTTCGGTAACCGTGGTATCGAGGGTAAGTTGGTTGCTGTGCGCTATGCTCGCGAGAAGAATGTGCCCTTCTTCGGTATCTGCCTCGGTATGCAGTGCGCCGTTATCGAGTTTGCGCGCAATGTCATCGGCTGGGCTGATGCCAACTCAAGCGAGATGGAGAGTACACCCCACCCCGTTATCGACCTTATGGAGGAGCAGAAGAATGTTACGGCTAAGGGCGGCACAATGCGTCTTGGTGGCTACCCCTGTAAGTTGCTGAAGAACTCGGCTGTAGCGAAGGCTTACGGCTCACTCAACATCGTTGAGCGCCACCGCCACCGCTATGAGTTCAATAGCCACTTCCTCGCCGACTTCGAGGCAGCAGGTATGAAGGCCGTAGGTCAGAACCCCGACACTGGCTTGGTAGAGGTTGTGGAGATTCCCTCACACCGTTGGTTCGTAGGTACGCAGTACCACCCCGAGTACCACTCTACGGTATCGAATCCTCACCCATTGTTCGTTCGCTTTGTCGAGGAGGCTATCAAGTACCGCGATGAGCAGCGATAATTAGATGTCTAATATTAAAACAAGTTAGAATTACTTTACAGAATGGATAAAAAGACGATTATTGGTCTTGTGCTGATGGTTGCCGTCTTTGTCGGCTTCTCGTTCTATCAGGGACATCAGGCAGAAGAGTACAACAAGTGGAAGAAGGAGCAGGCGGAGGTTGAGTTGGCTCTTAAGCAGAAGCAGGCAGAGGAGCGTAAGGCTGCAGAGGCAAAGGAGGCTGCAATGACAGATGAGGAGCGCCACCAGCGTGACTCTATCGAGGCAGCACGCCGCCTCAACGCCGAGCTCTACAACTATGGCGAAAAGCTCCTCGCAGCACGCAACGCCGAGGCTAAGATTTGCTCTATCGAGAACGATGTAATGAAGGTGGACTTCGCTACGCGTGGCGGTAAGATTGAGGGCGTAACGCTCAAGAACTACACCCGCTACTCGGATGGCGAGCGCACCGAGCTTGTCGAGATGTTGCAGCCTGCAACAGCGCGCTTCGATATGGCACTCAAGACCGAGAGTGGCGCAAAGAGCACGACTGCGGAGTATGTCTTCGACTACGCTGTCGAAGAGGGCGACGAGGCCACGACACTCACTATGACCTTGGCCGTAGCCGAGGATGCCTACCTTCGTTACATATATACTATATATGAGACGGGCAACCCCAGCCGTGACTACCTTATCGACTTTACTGTCGAGGAGCACAATATGGCGAACTATCTCGACCGCACTAACGCTATGGACATCGCTTGGGGCAACCGTTCGAATATGAACGAGCGTAGCTTCCAGATGGAGAATATGGCGACCACCATCGCCTACTGGGAGGCAGAAGACGACGAGATGGAAGACTTGGGTCAGGATGGCGACTTGGAGAAGGTCGAGGGTGTTGATTGGGTAGCACTCAAGCAGCAGTACTTCACCTCGGCATTTATCTCAGCCGAGCCTTTCAATGCCGCTATGGCATTCAGCACCTCGACTCACGAGGGCAAGGACTTCCTTAAGGAGTTCGACACCGTAATCTCTATCCCCGTTACGGGTGCTGAGGCTTACCGCTTCGCCTTCTACTATGGTCCTAACGACTTCAAGATTTTGAACAATGTAGAGTTTGATGGCGAGAAGACCAACCTCGACGAGATTATCCCTATGGGTGGTACGCTTATCGGCTGGATTAACCGTATCTTCACAATTCCCATCTTCCACTGGTTGAAGGACCACGGCGTGAACTTCGGTATTATCATCCTCATTCTCACCATCTTGGTTAAGCTCATCATCTTGCCTCTTACCTATAAGAGCTATATGTCTACCGCCAAGATGCGTGCTGTGCGCCCCGAGTTGGAGGAGCTCAACAAGAAGTACCCCAACCCCGACGATGCAATGAAGAAGCAGCAGGCGACGATGGAGCTCTACCAGAAGGCTGGCATCAGCCCTATGGGTGGCTGTCTGCCTATGCTTATCCAGATGCCTATCCTCTGGGCTATGTTCCGCTTCTTCCCCGCAAGTATCGAGCTTCGTGGCCAGAGCTTCCTCTGGGTTAAGGACCTCTCGTCGTACGATAGTGTTCTCGACCTTCCCTTCAACATCCCCTTCTATGGCGACCATGTGAGCCTCTTTGCGCTGTTGATGACCATTGCTTTGTTCGGCTACTCGTTTATCACATATAAGCAGCAGTCGGCAACCACGGCAGGTCAGCCCGGTGCGGGTATGATGAAGTTTATGATGGTATACTTTATGCCCTTGATGATGCTCTTCTTCTTCAACAGCTACTCTTCGGGCTTGTGCTACTACTACTTCCTCTCGCAGATGTTCACAATGGTTATTATGTGGGCTATCCGCCGTTCGGTAGACGATGAGAAGGTACGCGCCAAGTTGCTTGCAGCCAAGGCGAAGCCTAAGAAGAAGTCGAAGTTCCAGGAGCGCTACGAAGAGGCACTTCGTCAGCAACAGGAGCAGATGAACCGCGAGCAGCGTCGTCAGCGTCGCTAATCACGCAATACGAAAAATCAGGGGCTAATCGGAAAATATCCGTTTAGCCCCTGATTTTTTGCTTAAAGTGTGTTGCCGACCTACTTTATTATAAAGATGCGATACTCATAGGCGCTCAATGTTAAGTCTTCGGCAAGCGTTAGACTCTCCTTCGAGATTGCATCTGTTACGGCTCTGCCAGAGGCTACCCTCTCGCCACTATACAGAGGACAGCCAAACAAAAAAAACGACCCTCAAAATTGAGAGTCGTTTTAGTTGGGCTACCTGGATTCGAACTGCATTATCAGTGGTGAGCATACCACTGATAATAAGCAGTAGAGCCGATACCTTGTTAAAACAGCGCAGACCGTAGGTCGAGCAATAAATCGCTTTTTTCGTCAGAAGGGGTTAGATACAACGCTCGGCGAATTTCTTGGCGATGGGCTGTACTTGGTCGTACTGCTCATTGCCAAGATAATTCGTTAGCGGCAGTAGATGACCCCTTATCACGAATAAAAGAATATCGGCTCAACCAATTAGCAGTGAGAATCAGGTGGCCGAACCTGAACGACAATAAAGATGGGTGGAAGTGGCGAGAGGGACAGCTTGCTGTGGCGAGGGTGGGGCATTGGCTGATGCTTGCATCAAGACAGATGCAACACGCTCGACAGTAGCCGTAGGCTACCCTCTCGCCAACCAAAACACACAAAAAAAACGACCCTCAAAATTGAGAGTCGTTTTAGTTGGGCTACCTGGATTCGAACCAAGAATGACAGGACCAGAATCTGTAGTGTTACCATTACACCATAGCCCAATATTTGTTTTTGACGATGCAAAAGTAGAACTTATTTTTTGATTTGCAAAGAAAATTGCAAAAATTTTTCATATATTTGATGTAGTTTGATTAAGATTCTTTGAGTATCAAACCATTAAGAAGAACTTGCATGAGAATGGGCAATGGATAAGAAATTGCTAACTTGTTTTGTTACACTATATTCCTCATGCTTTTCAAATAACTCTTTACAAAGTGCAAAGGTAATAATTTTATGGAATTATTGGGAATTATTATATCTATATAATTACTCCATAAATACAAAAACTTATAAAATCCTTGAAAAAAGAGTGTGTCTAACAGCAGGCACACTCTATGAATTGAGTTTTGAGATTTAGACATCA
>JAFTVX010000002.1 GCA_017465575.1 Alistipes sp.
GCGGTTGACCTCTCTTCTGGATTGGAACTCTTCAACCATTCCATAGGCAACAAGACGAATAACATCGGAGAGTTTCTCGCCATCGTAGAGGCTGTCAAATATATCCTCAGACACCCCGAAGCACCTCGCATTATCTACTCGGATAGCATTACCGCAATCACTTGGTATCGTAATAAGCAAACCGCGTCATCTCGACGCTGTGAGCAGCTGCAATTAGCGGAAATATTCCTCAAAGTTATGGCGGCTAAAATAGACGATATTCAGGTACTACATTGGGATAATCGCGAGTGGGGTGAAACACCCGCAGACTTCGGAAATAAGTAATCTCTTAATACATAAATAAGGTATGGCGAAGCTAAAATCAAAGACACAATGCCTTGTTGAACTCAAAGAGGAAGATTACCTTATGCTCTTAGAGAACACAATAAAGATGGAAGCCTTAAAAATAGCAGGTATCGAGAAGATGGCAATCTATAAAGCAATGGAACATATACTACAACACCAGCATATCGACCTGCTTATTAAGCCTGTGTCAAGGCGATACTGTTAGTATTTTGAGGTGATTATTATACACCCAAATATATATAATACTAATTAATGTAAAGTAGTGATACTTAATATGATAAAAAGAAGCGTATGTACGGTTTTATGTTTACCGCGCATACGCCTCTTTTGTCAGTATATTCTTCCAAGCGGAAGAACTTTGATTTCAGTGCTTTACTTTGGCAAGATTTATATATCTTTGCATTCGTAGTTAGTTGGCTTATTTACGACCATCATGTAGCCTTATATGTAGGATTTAGCGATTTTCGTAAAAACTAACACTGAAAATCAATCAGTTAAAAATTAAAAGTCATACCCGATTTAGGGTAGCACTCGTCTATTATATTGGCCATTGGCTGTGGTTTAAACTATAACGGTAACGCCTATTACTTGCGCACCTCGGCGTGGGCCTTCTGCTCCAACTGGGTCTGGATATTGGCCATCGTGCGCTCAATCTGCTTGTCCGTAAGGGTCTGGTTGCGGTCCTCGAGGATGAAGCTCAAAGCGTAAGACTTCTTACCCTCGGGGAGCTTGTCGCCCTCATATACATCGAACAACGATACCGACTTAAGCAACTTCTTCTCCGTAGCAAACGCAATAGCGCGCAACTCAGAGAACGATACGCCCTTGTCTACCAACAGAGCCAAGTCGCGCTTAACCTCGGGGAACTTCGAGAGCTCCTTGAACTGCACCGTCTGCTTCTTGGTCATCTTGATAAGCTGGTCGAAGTCAATCTCGGCGAAGTATACCTCCTGCTTGATATCGAACTTCTTGCGCACGATGGGCGATACAACACCCATACGCAACACCTCCTTGGGGCCCTGCTTAAAGACTATTGCATCGGCATAGAGGTCGTCGTCGATGCTCTCCGACTGCAAGGCGTAGAGGTCGATGCCAAAGCGCTTCAAGAGGCGCTCAACAGCGGCACGAAGGGTGAAGAACGACGAAGCCTCAGCCTTTGAGTTCCAAGCAAGCTGTGTTGCAAGACCCGTAACGGTGATACCGATGCGGTAGCTCTCCTCATACTTGGCGAGGGTGTTCTCCTCCGATGCCTTCTCCTCGGCAAAGGCGTAGCAGTTGCCCACCTCGTACATCCTAAGGTTGGCGTTACGACGGTTAACATTGAGCTCTACCGCCTCCAAGGCATTGAACAACAGCGTCTGACGCATAACATTCAAGTCCTGAGAGAGAGGGTTCAAAATCTTCACGCAACGCTCCACGGGGTATGTCTTTGAGCCTTCGTAGTAGGCAGCCTTCGTAAGCGAGTTAGACATAATCTCGGTGTAGCCGTTGGCCGTGAGATAGTCCGAAGCGATATTCTGCAAGCGTGCCTTGTCGGGTTTTGGAGCATACGACAATGTAGAGTTTACATGGTCCGAAATCTCGATGTTGTTGTAGCCATAGACACGCAAAACATCCTCTACAAGGTCGGCCTCACGCTGAACATCAACACGATAGGGAGGTACTGCAACCTTCAACACATCGCCCTCACGACCACGCACCTCGACATCCAAAGCCGAGAGAATGGTCATAAATGTCTCCTCGGGGATATCCTTGCCGATAAGTTTGCGGGCACGGTCCAACGAGAAGTCAAACTCGAAGTGCTTGGCGGGGGTGGGGTTGATGTCGATAATCTCCGAGGTGATGCGACCACCTGCCAACTCCTGCATAAGCATTGCGGCACGCTTCAAGGCATAAACCTGAATGTTGGGGTCGATACCACGCTCAAAGCGGAACGAAGCATCGGTGTTAAGACCAAAGCGCTTGGCTGTCTTGCGCACCCATACGGGGTGAAAATAGGCGCTCTCGATAAAGACATTCACAGTAGAGTCGGAGATACCCGAATCCTGACCGCCATATACGCCGGCGATACACATAGGGCGCTCTGCCGAGCAAATCATAAGGTCGTTAGCGGTCAAGGTGCGCTCTACGCCATCGAGTGTTACAAACTTCTCGCCCTCCTCTGCCGAGCGAACGACGATTTTGCCACCCTCAATCTTGTCGGCATCGAAGGCGTGGAGAGGCTGACCCAACTCGAAGAGCACATAGTTGGTGATATCCACCAAGTTGTTCTTGGGGTTGATGCCCGCAGCACGCAACTCGTTCTGCATCCACTCGGGCGAGGGTGCAATCTTACAGCCACTAACCGTGATACCTGCGTAGCGGGGTGCTGCCTCCTTGTTTACAACCTCTACCTCGATGGTGCGCGAGGTGTCGTCTACCTTGAAGCCATCTACCGAGGGGAGCGTGAACTCTACCTCCTCGCCACGGCTCTTGAGGTATGCTGCCAAGTCGCGAGCAACGCCAATGTGCGATGCTGCATCTACACGGTTGGGTGTAAGGCCAATGCCGATAAGGTAGTCGTCGGCGATGTGGAGATACTCCTTGGCGGGAGTGCCTACAACAGCATCTTCTGAAAGCTCCATAATGCCCTCGTGGTTGCGACCAATGCCCAACTCATCCTCGGCACAGAGCATACCGAGCGACTCAACGCCACGAATCTTGCTGCGCTTAATCTTGAACTCCTCGTCGGAGTCGATGGGGTAGAGCACCGAGCCTACGGTGGCACACATAACCTTCAAGCCCTTACGGCAGTTGGCAGCGCCACAGACAATCTGCAAGGGAGCCTCGGCACCTACATCTACGGTGGTGATGTGGAGGTGGTCAGAGTCGGGGTGGTCCTCACAAGTGAGCACCTCGCCCACAACGACACCCTTCAAGCCACCCTTGATGGTCTCAATCTTCTCGAACTCCTCAACCTCGAGTCCAAGCTCGGTAAGTATCTCGGCAATGCGCTCAGCCTCCAAGTCGGTCTTGAGGTAGCGCTTCAGCCAGCTAAATGAAATATTCATAATATGGTGTTTTTAATTATTTTCCGTATAAATGGCTATAATCGCACAAAGATAGTAAAAAAAGATGAAAGTTCAAAGAGCAAAGAGCAAAGAGATTTTTATAAAACTTCCGCTGAAGAAACATTTTAACCCATTTTAACTCATCGAAACTCATTTTAACCCATTAGAAATGAGAGTTGTTAGTTGTTAGTTGTTGGTTATTAGTTGTTAGAGTTTTTAGACCATTAAGACCTTAGGATTTTTCTCCTATCGTCTTTTCGTCGTGCTTGTCCTATCGTCTTAAAAACTCTCTCTACACTTCCGTGTGTGGGTGTTAAAAATGACACCTCTAACAAAGTGGCGCACTTGCTATGCGGGTACTAAAAATGACACCCGTACTGTAGTAGATGACATCTTTTGTTTGTGTGTTGCGGGTATCTAAATAGTTACCCGTGCGGGTGTGAAAAATGACACCCACATCACAGGTAAGCCAACCTCGCTACAGGTGTTAAAAATGATACCTCTATCACAAGTAAACTAAATCGACATAGGTGTTAAAAATGACACCTTTAACGAGATGCTCCACTTGTTATGCGGGTACTAAAAATGATACCCGCAAGGTGTTAAAAATAGTACCTTATTAGGTGGTGCATAAATAGCGTGGGTGTTAAAAATCGCACCCCTAACAAAGTGGTGCACTTGCTATGCGGGTACAAAAAATGATACCCGCAAGGTATTAAAAATAGTACCTTGTTAGGTCGCCCATAAATAGCGCAGGTGTTAAAAATCGCACCTATACCAAGACACTTTTACTGTGGTACGGGTATCTAAATAGTTACCCATGTGGTCGGGAAACTGACTAAAAAAAAAGCAAAGACCCTAAAATCTTTGCTCTTTGAACTTTGCTCTTTGCTCTTGTCTACTCCATATCGTAGAGGCGTGAGGTGATGCCCTCGTCCCAGGTTACGATGCCGTTGTTAAGCGTGGGGTAGATAGAGTAGATGCCCTGTGCCTTGGGATGTGTCAAGGGCGCTACTACCTCGTCGTTAAGGTCGATAATGCCATTAAGACCGCCCTGAGTGGCAATATAGAGGCCTGGAGCGTAGTAGAGAGGCTTAAGATTGTCGTAGGTGCGGCTAATCTTGTTGCCATCAACATCAATAAGATAGTAGCCTGTGTCGTCGCCAACGGCAGCTACACCACGCTCGAAATCCGAAGCGTAGGTGTACTTATAATCAATAACCTTCTCCAATTTCTCGTTGAGGTAGCCATATTTGTACTCCTTATTTGAGACGCAAAGACGGCCATCGTTAATGCTTCCCACATAGTACAGCTCCCTCAAAATAAACTCTCTCTTGTCGAGGTCTACAAGGTTGATCTGTGAGCTGTCGTTTGTCAAAGCGGTGATGATATTGCCAACTACCTGGTTGATACCCAGCTCCTGGAATGTTGCAGTGAAGGTCTCGCCCTTGCGATTTATAAAGTACATCTTCTCCCAGTAGTCCTTCCAAAAGAAGAATAGGTAGTCGTCTGTAGCCTTGCTGAAGCGATAGGTGTGTGCTATAAGCTTGCCCTGGTTATTGTAGACACGATACTCATAGTTGTCTGTCGAAACTACCGATATGCCCTCGTCGAACCAGTCGTCAACGGGCCAAGACTCCTCCTCAACATCGCAATACTCCTGCCACTCGGTACGGTTCTGTTCGATAAGCTTGCCTGTTGAGTCGAAGGCATCCATGGTATACTCTACGACGCCCTCCGACTCATCGACGCGCTTTAGTGCTACGGCATCGTTATCTCTGAAACCGGTCATCATATAGGTGGGCTTAACCGCAAAGTTGCCGTCAAGAGCGATGATGCCCCACTTGCCATTGAGCTGAGCTACGGCCAAATCGCGTCCCTTCTTAAACTCCGTGGGAAGTAGCTCCTCGTTAGTGAAATTCAGAGGGTTGTAGTTAGAACTATATGATGACTCGAAGGTGGGTGCAATGGCGATGTTGCCCTCCTTGTCGAGGAAGCCAATCTTGAGGTTGTCGTCGAGGAACTTTACTAACGACACCTCGCGTGTATCCTTCGTAAGGATTGTGATGTTGTGTGTGCGTGCTATGGCCTGCGCAAAACGGTAGTAGTTGCGGTCGTAGCCCTCCTCCTCGATATAGGCGAAGATGCCCTTGAGGTCAGCTGTGGCGCATATATCTGCGACACGGACAATCTTAGCCACACCAGGGGTCTGCGTAGCCTTGGGATAACGCGCGGTGAAGCGACGCATAGCCTCGATATCCTCGCCGAGCTTCGGATAGTCGATGTCGGCCAATGCCTGCCATACACTATCTATCTCGCTATAGTCGGGATGTGTGGCGGTAAACCACTCTAAGTCGGCATAGTTCTTACTCTCCATCACGCGCTTGTAGCGTAGGTTGGCAAGGTGCGCCTTGACCTCGTCGAGACGGGCGTAGGTGGGGTAGAGGGCGATAAACTCCTCGCACTTCGACTCGCTCGTGTTGGCCATAGCATCCGCAAAGTAGAGGTCGGTGCGTCGTGCTACTACATCGTCGCGGTGAGGCGTTGTAGGGAACTTTTCGAGGAAGGCATCATAGCCAGAGATGGTGTTCTTCTCGACAACATTGCGATAACCGCAAAGCTCGTAGCGACGCTTAATCTCGTCGAGCTGGTTGTGTGCCGTAGACTCGGCAAATACGATATAATCGTCGTAGAACGACTCGGTATCTATATAAAATAGTTGCTGGGCGCTGTCGTTCTCAAGCATTAACTTGATGCTATCGACCGTGAGCTCGGTGCCCTTCAAAATCTTGGGTGTGTCGGGCGATGCCGAGATAGCAACATAGGCCTCGATAAATGTCTTGTATGCCGCGATATGGTCACATTTGGCATTCTCCTTCATATTGAGCCATAGCGCCTTGGTCAGTGCATAGGATGCGGGAGCCTTCGACTGGTCCTTGTAGTCGAGTTTGTCGTATTTCTCGGCGGCCTTGTCGGCCTCGCCATCGACGATATGCTTGACGATAGGGCGATACTGTGCCGAAAGTGTGAGCGTGCTAAAGATAGCAACAGCTAGTAAAATTAAGCGTTTCATATAGCGTGTGGTTTAGAATTATCTCTTCATCACCCACCTTACCATCACAAAGTTAATGGGGAAGGCGATGGCGTAGACAATGGGTGTAATGAGGATCTCGGGGGTGGGTGTTAGTTGCAGCAGCGAGAAGATGGCGAGCTGCACAAGGTAGTAGATGCCTATCGACACGGCATAGCCCACTGCACGCCTAACGGAAAGGCGTGTGCGGAAGGTGACGAATGTCGAGAGCAGATAGTTCGATACCGCCCACGACAAGTAGCCGAGGGTGTATGCCAAGGTGAGGTTTATGCCAAAGTGGGTAAGTAGCAGATAGACAACATTATGCAGTAGGAACGATACCGCTCCCACGACAACAAAACGCAAAAACTCTTTTCGGGTTTTCTTCGATGGTTTGCGCATAGGCTAAGCGCTTACTTCTCCTCCTCTTTCTTCTCGGTAGGTTGCCCCTCGTCGGGCTTTACCCATATATATATCTTCGACTCGGTGCCGTTGCGCAAGCGGTCGATATTCTTGCGGTGGGTCCATACGAGCATAAAGCCCACAGCCCACGAGAAGATAATAAACGGAACACTGAGGAATGGCGCTGCCGGGTCGTAGATGGTTGTCGAGAATATCATCACGAAGATGGGGTAGCAGCAACCAGCGACCATCGAGGCAAGCGACACATAGTGCCAAATAGCAAATACCAAGCACCATACAGCAAAGCAGAGCAGCACCAACGGAGGGTAGATGCCTGTGCCAGCACCAAGGAGCGTAGCAACGCCCTTACCGCCCTTGAAGTCAGCAAATATGGGGAAGATATGGCCAAGCACCACAGCCGCCGTAGCGATAAGGCGTAGGTTGATTAGCCAAGCGGGCGACACGGCATCGTCGAACTTCATAATAAAGGTGAGCTGCACAGCAACAAAACCCTTGAAGTAGTCGATAACGAATACAGGGATTGCCGCCTTCTTGCCAAGCACACGCAACATATTGGTGGTACCAGCATTTTTTGAGCCGTGCTCTCGAATATCTATGCCATAATATTTCTTACCAATCCACACCGCACTCGGTATCGAGCCAAGCAGATAGGCGATAAGTACAAGTGTAAAGGCGCAATAGTATGTAAGAACTCCCCATTCAGCCATAAGCGTAGGTATTTAGTTAATAATCAGTGTGTTTGTGTCGGGCGAAAGGAAACGCCATAATACAAAGATAGTAAAATTTTTTATAAAACCAAAATATTCTACCTTTATACCTCTCATAAAGAGCATATAAGAAATGAAGATGATAAAAAAAATCGTGCAATGACTTTGCGGTTTGCGAAAAAATGTATATCTTTGGTTGATTGTTTTGAATAAAACTACTGATTTTGCATATTTATGAAACTTCAAACTAACCTCTCGCAGTTGGCAATTTCTGCCAAAGAGTCAGTTATGGACATCCGCTGGTGGTACTCGATGCTACAAATTGTATTCGGATGCTTCTTGGTTGCCGTAGCCTTCGTGGTATTTATCAACCCCTACAACCTTGTTCCTGGTGGTATCTATGGTTTGGCGCTTGTGTTGCACAACCTCTTCCCCTCGATTCAGGTGGGTACCTTCGGCTATATGTTTGATGTACCCTTGATTCTCACGGCACTCATCCTCTTTGGCGGTACATTTGGCGGTCGCACAATCTTTGCATCGTTCCTCACCCCAGGTATCATGAACATCCTCGACTACTTGGTTTATCCCAACCAGGCCGCTATCGAGGCTCTTGACCCTGCGTTGTTGCTCGGTGGTCAGATTGACCTTTCGAGCCACTTGATGCTTGCTGCTATCATCGGTGGTTGCTTCAGTGGTGTGGGCGTAGGTATCGTTATCCGCAACAATGCCGCTACGGGTGGTACCGACATTACAGGTATGTTGCTCCACCGCTTCGCCAAGATGAAGTTCGCCAACGGCGTGTTGCTCTCCGATGCTATCATCGTGTTGAGCGGTTTGCTCGTTATCGGCTTTGGTCTCGGTATCGAAGGCCCTGGTGCGGGTGTTATGCTCTCGCTCTACTCGGCAGTATGTATCTTTGTGAATGCTAAGGTTTTGGGCTACACTATCGACGGTGCTTCGCGCGATAAGTTGCTCTATATCATCTGCGAGGAGCACTCTGCTGCAATGCGCGAGTATATCCTCCACGAGTTGGGTCGTGGCGGTACCTATATCAAGGCTAAGGGTATGTACACCGACCGCGACAAGGAGATGATTTTCCTCGTGGTTAACCGTAAGGAGGTGCGCAATGTTCAGCACAAGATTAAGGAGTTCGACCCCAAGGCCTTTGTGGTTGTTACCGATGCTTACGACACCTTTGGCGAGGGCTTTAAGCCATTCCCCGAGGAGAACGGCATGCCCACTGAGTAGTTTTTAGAGTTTTTAGTTTTTAGAATATCTAACAACTAACAACTAATAACTAATAACTTTTCATCATTGCTAATTGAATGAATATACCTATGAATAATTTGCGCCCACTCACAGGTAGCGGGCGCAAGCTATATATCGAGACCTACGGTTGCCAGATGAATGTCGGCGACTCGGAGATTGTGGTCTCTATTATGCAGAACGAGGGCTATCGCTATACCGAGAGCCTTGAGGAGGCAGATATCGTGCTTATCAACACCTGCTCTATCCGCGACAATGCCGAGCAACGCATCTGGGGTCGCTTGAGCGAGATGCGCCGTATGCGTAAGCAGAAGCCCTCGCTTGTCGTCGGCATCATCGGCTGTATGGCCGAGCGATTGAAGGAGGAGCTTACCAAGGGTGGCACGGGTGTCGATATCGTTGCTGGCCCCGATGCCTATCGTGATTTGCCCCGCTTGGTGCGTGAGGTAGATAACGGCTCTACGGGTGTCAATGTCGAGCTGTCGAAGGAGGAGACCTACGCCGAGATTGCCCCTGTGCGCTTGGATAAGAATGGTGTGAGTGCCTTTATCGCCATTATGCGTGGTTGCAACAACTACTGCTCTTACTGTGTTGTGCCCTACACCCGTGGTATCGAGCGTAGCCGTGATGCTCAGACTATCGTGTCGGAGGCTCGCACCTTGTTCGAGAATGGCTACCGTGAGGTTACGCTCCTTGGTCAGAATGTCAACTCTTACCGCACGGGCGATGTAGATTTCCCCGAGTTGTTGCGCTTGGTAGCCGAGATATCGCCCGAGTTGCGTGTGCGCTTTGCTACTTCGCACCCCAAGGATATCAGCGATAAGTTGTTGGAGACTATGGCGTCGATGCCCAATATCTGTAAGGCTATCCACCTGCCTGCACAGTCGGGCTCTACGGAGATGCTTAAGCGTATGAATCGTAAGTATACGCGCGAGTGGTACTTGGAGCGTGTGGCGGCTATTCGTCGTTATATGCCCGATTGCGCCATCACCACCGACCTTATCGCGGGCTTTGCCCACGAGACGGAGGAGGAGCACGAAGCAACTTTGTCGCTTATGCGTGAGGTGGGTTACGACTTCGCCTATATGTTCAAGTATTCGGAGCGACCCGGTACCTTCGCCCAGCGCAACCTTGGCGATGATATCCCCGAGGATGTCAAGACTCGCCGCCTAACGGAGATTATCGACTTGCAGAACACCCTCTCGGAGGAGAGCAACAAGCGCGATGTAGGCAAGGAGTTTGAGATTTTGGTGGAGTGCACCTCGAAGCGTAGCGACGAGCAACTCTCGGGTCGCACCTCGCAGAATAAGATGGTTGTCTTCGACCGTGGCGACCATAAGGTTGGCGACTATGTCCGTGTCCGCATCACTGGCTGCTCATCGGCAACCCTCTTCGGCGAAGAGATAAAGTAATAGCGAAGTCGATAGGGTATGATAGGCTTAATAGGGAGCCTATCTGAAAACTCTTAAAATGAAATCACCCCCCGTCAGAAGTGCATCTGGCGGGGTTAAATTGTTAAATCTTAATATATAATATGAAAAATGTAATTTGTTTAGCATATTTATTAATAGCAATTAGTTTTATGCAATGTGACAATAATAATCCCCACGATGATAGTGCAGGGTATGTCGGTCAACCAGTAATATGCCCTGTGCCAGAGGATGTTGAGGTAGATGCAGATGCAGGAACATACCGAATAGAACTTGAACAGCAAGCATCTATTAGTACACTTAGGCTTATGGTGGTGGAGTTAGATGATAAGTTAAACAGCTCCATTATAGAGCAACTAGAGTATAATGAACTCCTCTTTCCTTTTTGCATCGAAGAGGGGTGGGCAACAATTTCCTACCAATCAAGTCGGGTAATTGAGGTAACATTTACAAAAAATGAAACCAATTACCAGAGATGGGTAGTAATACATTTCAATACTCCTTTTGACCTCGGTGAGACAGCAAGGATTAGGCAACAAAAACAATGATAAATACTATTATTCGTAAGATTTCAATCTGATTAATATCATATTGATATTATTTAAGGTGTTCGTTCATTCATTTTCCCTATGAAAATGAATGAACGAACACTGAATACCTCTAACAACTAACAACTAAAATCTAACAACTAAAAAAAGAGTCCGAAAGGACTCTTTTTTTTCTCTACTCAATGTAGTAGGCTTTCGAGCTGTCGCGCTCGGGGGCTGTGGGGTGCTCACCCTCGGGATAGCCAAAGGCGATGGCAACCAACAGTTTGTAGCCCTCGGGGAGGTTGAGTCGCTCCATATAGGGCTTTGCCTCCTCGGAGTTCATCACCGGTACTACGCTACCCAAGCAGCACGAGCCGATACCCATCGACCATGCTGAGAGCATCATATTCTCCGACAGCAGACCGCAGTCATACTCGCCGCTATAACTCTCTTCGGGGCAGGCGATAAATGCCACGGTGGGGGCGTTGCGGAAGAAGTTGCGGAAGTTCTCCTGCTCCTTAAGCTGGGGCATCTTCTCGACAGCGATAGCCGTAACGCCATCTAAGAACTCCTTGTCATCGACAACACGCACTGCCCAAGGCTGCTGATTCATTGCGCTGGGGGCATAGATACCGCACTCGATAACCTTTGCCATCTGCTCACGGTCAACCGCCTCGGTCTTATAGTCACGGATAGAGCGACGGCTCATAATAACCTCCATAACTGCCTTATCCTTAGCCTTTTGGATATTGATATTTACATCCTCGCTTGTGGTGATGCAACCTACGGCAAATGTAGCAAGGGCTACTGCTAATGCACCTTTCAATAGTTTCATAATTCTCTTTGTTTAGATGTTTACTTCCTTACCCTTCAAGATAACCTTTTTAATAATAGGTGTCTGGTGGGCGTATGGCAGATATGCCAACGAGGGCAGAGGCTTCGTTAGGTAGAAGTTTGCCACCTTACCGCGAGTGATTGAGCCATAATCGTGGCTCTCTCCCATAGCGCACGCCGAGTTAAGCGTAGCTGCGTTGAGTGCCTCGGCGGGTGTCATCTTCATCTTGATAGAGCCCAACGATACCACAAAGCGCATATTGCCCGAGGGTGCTGTGCCGGGGTTGAAGTCCGAGGCAAGAGCTACGGCCAAGCCAGCATCAATCATCTTGCGTGCAGGGGGGTAAGTAATGCCAAGGAAGAAGGCACAACCGGGCAACATCGTGGGCATCGTCTCCGTGCCACGCAACGCCTCAATCTGCTCGTCGCCCATCGACTCGAGGTGGTCTACCGACAATGCCTTATGCTCTACGCCAATCTCAACACCGCCCGATACGGCAAGCTCGTTGGCGTGAATCTTGGCACGAAGACCATACTTTGCTCCCGTAGCCATAATCTTTGCCGTCTCCTCGACAGTAAAGAAGCCACGGTCGCAGAATACATCGACAAAGTCTGCCAAGCCCTCCTTCGCCACGGCGGGAATCATATCATGGCATACATGGTCGACATACTCCGCCTGGCGACCCTTGTAGGCACGACCTACGGCGTGAGCGCCAAGGAATGTGGCACGCACAGCGATAGGCGCACTCTCACGGATACGGCGGATAACGCGCAAAATCTTAAGCTCGTCTTCCAAGGTAAGACCATAGCCCGACTTAATCTCCACAAGGCCAGTACCCATACGGATAATCTCCTCGACACGCTCCATAGCCTGACGATAGAGCTCATCCTCCGAGGTGTCGTGTAGGCGGTCGGCAGAGTTGAGAATGCCACCACCACGCTTTGCTATCTCCTCGTACGACAGACCGTTAATCTTGTCCAAGAACTCCTGCTCACGGCTACCCGCATAGACGATGTGGGTGTGCGAGTCGCAGAACGAGGGGAAGAGCCAGCCACCCTCGGCATCGAGGACCTCGCAACCCTCCTGAGAGGGTAGCGAGTCCATCGAACCGTAATCCTTGATACGCTCGCCATCGGTCAGAAGCCACGCATTCTCCAAGGTCTCGATTTCGGACATTGCCTTGCCCTCGACCTTCAAACGGTGGCTCTCGTCGATGCCAACGAGCATACCTATATTCTTAACGAGCAAGCTCATAGTCGTTGAGGAATTTTACCGATGTTGCGATATGAGGATACATCACAGTGTCGTTGTCCACGAAGGGAACAACCTTGCGGTAAGCCTCGTACATAGCCTCCACCGACTCCGACGAACGGAGCGAAGTCATCTGGTGGCGGAACTCCAATGCCTGTGCCGAGTTCATAATCTCGATAGCCAACACACGCTCGGTGTTCTGCACAACCTTCCAGAGCTTCGTAGCAGCGTTAGAACCCATACTTACATGGTCCTCCTGACCCTGTGACGAGGGGATAGAGTCGCACGATGCGGGCCAGCACAAACCCTTAGACTGGCTGACGATAGATGCCGCGGTGTACTGCGGAATCATAAAGCCCGAGTTAAGACCGGGGTTGGCAACGAGGAAGTTAGGCAGGTTGCGAGCACCCGAGATAAGCTTGTAGGTACGGCGCTCCGAGATATTACCCAACTCCGCAACGGCGATAGCCAAGAAGTCCATAGCAACAGCGATAGGCTGACCGTGGAAGTTACCAGCCGAGATTACCTCGTCCGAATCGGGGAAGATAGTGGGGTTGTCGGTAGCCGAGTTAATCTCGGTCTCAAGAACCGATGCTACATAAGCGATGGTATCCTTCGATGCGCCGTGTACCTGAGGAATACAGCGGAACGAGTAGGGATCCTGAACATGCTGCTTTGGCTGCTTCGCAATCTCCGAGCCAGCCAAAATCTCGCGGAAGTTGCGAGCGGTCTCAATCTGGCCGTTGTGGGGACGGATAGCGTGAACATTGTGCTCGAAAGGCTCCATACGACCATCGAAAGCATCGAGCGACATAGCGCCGATATGGTCAGCCCAACGGCTCAAGCGCTGTGCGTTAATCAACGAGTAAACGCCGTATGCCGACATAAACTGTGTGCCGTTCAACAGCGCAAGACCCTCCTTCGAGCAGAGTGTGATAGGCTCCCAGCCCATCTTCTCCATCATCGCCTTGCCCTCGACAACCTCGCCGTCAATCTCTACATGACCCAAGCCAAGCAGGGGCAAGCACATGTGTGCCAAAGGCGAGAGGTCGCCCGAAGCACCCAACGAGCCCTGCTCATAGACCACGGGAATGATATTGTTGTTGAACATCTCGATAAGGCGCTCAACGGTGACGAGCTGTACGCCCGAGTGGCCGTAAGACAATGACTGCACCTTGAGCAAAATCATCAAGCGCGCAATCTCCGA
The DNA here is from genome assembly GCA_017465575.1 of Alistipes sp. Lineage (GTDB taxonomy): Bacteria > Bacteroidota > Bacteroidia > Bacteroidales > Rikenellaceae > Alistipes. The sequence continues at coordinate 14,115 of JAFTVX010000002.1, forward strand.
GGGTACACGCTGACCAGTACCGCAAGCGTGCGACATCATCAAGTTCTTCTGCAACTGCGACAAGCCCTCCTCCTCAACAGAGATATTGCACAACGAGCCGAAACCGGTGGTTACGCCATAGATGGGGCGACCTACGGTCTTGGTCTTCTGGTCGAGATACTCACGGCAGTGTGTGATGCGCTTTACGGCATCCTCGCTCAAAGCGAGCTTATAGCCCTTGGTCAAAATCTCCTCAACGCGAGCGATAGTCAAGCGCTCGGCACTAATATAATGAATCATCTTTTAGCTTACTTATTTGCGTTATACACTTTCTCAATCATATCCATATCTGCAAGGTTGGGAAGCGTAACCTTCAACAAAGGTGTGCGCTCCATCTGGCGCTTGATAGCGAACATAGCGCCCTCGTTGCGAGCCCAGCTGCGGCGTGCGATACCGTTGTTTACATCCCACAACAGCATCTCCTCGATGTGGCGTGCAGAGTCCTCCGAGCCGTCGATAACCATACCGAAGCCACCATTCATAACCTCGCCCCAGCCTACGCCGCCACCATTGTGGATAGATACCCAGGTAGCGCCACGGAACGAGTCGCCGATGACATTGTGAACGGCCATATCGGCACAGAACTGCGAGCCATCATAGATGTTCGAGGTCTCACGGTAGGGTGAGTCGGTGCCCGATACATCGTGGTGGTCACGACCAAGCACGATAGGTGCCGAAATCTCGCCACGCTTGATTGCCTCGTTGAATGCCAAGGCGATGCGTGTACGACCCTCAGAGTCGGCATAGAGGATACGAGCCTGTGAGCCTACGACGAGCTTATTCTCCATAGCCTCACGAATCCAGTGGAGGTTGTCTGCCAACTGACCCTGAATCTCGGCGGGAGCATCTTTGAGCATATCCTCCAAAACCTCGGCTGCGATGCGGTCCGAAGTGATGAGATCCTCCTCCTTGCCCGAGGTACATACCCAACGGAAGGGACCGAAGCCGTAGTCGAAGAACATAGGACCCATAATATCCTGAACATACGAAGGATAGCGGAACTTGCCGTTCTCTGCCATAATGTCTGCACCAGCGCGTGACGACTCCAAGAGGAAGGCGTTGCCATAGTCGAAGAAGTACATACCGCGAGCTGTGAGCTTGTTTACGGCAGCCACATGGCGGCGCAACGACTCACGAACGCACTCGTGGAAGCGCTCGGGCTCCTCTGCCATCATACGGTTAGACTCCTCGTATGAGTAGCCAACGGGGTAGTAGCCACCAGCCCAAGGGTTGTGCAACGATGTCTGGTCAGAGCCGAGGTCTACATTGATATCCTCCTCTGCCAAACGCTCCCAGAGGTCTACGACATTGCCAACATAAGCAAACGAGATAACCTCCTTATCTTCTACGGCCTTCTTTACGCGAGGAATAAGCTCGTCGAGCGATGAGTATAGCTCATCTACCCAACCCTGCTTGTGGCGTTTCTCGGCAGCAGCGATATTCACCTCGGCGGTGATGCTCACAACGCCCGAGATATTACCCGCCTTGGGCTGTGCGCCCGACATGCCGCCAAGACCAGCGGTTACGAACAACATACCCTTCAAGTCCTTCTGACCGGGCTTCATACGCTTGCGGGCAGCATTCATCACGGTGATGGTTGTGCCGTGTACGATGCCCTGAGGACCGATGTACATATACGAACCAGCGGTCATCTGACCATACTGCGATACGCCCATAGCGTTGAAGCGCTCCCAGTCGTCCTGCGACGAGTGGTTGGGGATAACCATACCGTTGGTAACGATTACTCGGGGTGCATCCTTGTGCGAGGGGAACAAACCGAGGGGGTGACCCGAGTACATAACGAGGGTCTGCTCGTCGGTCATCTCGGCAAGGTACTTCATTGCCAAGCGATACTGTGCCCAGTTCTGGAATACCGCACCGTTACCACCGTATGTGATAAGCTCATGGGGGTGCTGAGCAACAGCCTTGTCGAGGTTGTTCTGAATCATCAGCATAATGGCTGCCGCCTGACGCGAACGAGCGGGGTAGTCGTCGATAGAACGAGCATACATCTCGTAGTCGGGGCGAAGGCGGTACATATAGATACGACCATAGCGCTTAAGCTCGTCGAGGAACTCGGGAGCAAGCTCTGCGTGGTGCTTCTCGGGGAAGTAACGAAGGGCATTTGCCAAGGCGAGCTTCTTCTCCTCGTCGGTAAGGATATCCTTGCGCTTGGGTGCGTGGTTGGCATTCTGGTCGTAGGCCTTAGGTGCGGGCAGCGGATCGGGAATACCTGCTAAAATATCTTTCTGAAAATCGGTCATTATAGTTGAAGTTTTAGAATCTGTTTTGAATTTTATTAAATGAGTTAGTTTGTCGCTGCGAGAATTAGTTTCGGTCTCTTTGTGGCTCTTTTCGGCATCTATCCATTTTCGAAATTTGAAAATAGCCCGCTATTACCTGCATCTCACAAATGAATATCTGCTCGAAAATAGCTCACAAATAGCCTCGAAATAAAATTCAAACAGCTTCTTAAGGTTGTTACTGAATTTTGCTCTCTACGATAGCGAGAATCTCTGCCTCTACCTTCTGTGCAGCAGCCTGAATCTCCTCTGCCTCCTTAACGAGTGCATCGGCAACGGCGCGGTCCTTGAGGCCAGCAGCGTTAATCTTAACATTAAGGCAAGCACCCATAACTGCCGAGCGAGCAGCCAAAGCACCTACACCAGCATCCGAAACTGAGTTGGGGTTACCCTCCTCTGCCATTGCGCGAACAACCTCGAATGCCTTGTAAGCAGCCTTCATAGTGCGCAAGGGCACCTGTGTAGCGTAGAGTGTAGCAGCCTCCATAGCCTCGGCGCGAGCAGCCTTCTCCTCGTCGGTACCCTTAGGCATACCGAAGACATCCATAATCTTGTTGAATGCTGCGGTATCCTCGTCTACCAAGTACAAGAGCTCGTTCATAACGCCCATGCCGTTGTCTGCCCAGTTAGAGAAGAACTCCCAACGGTCGTCCCAGCCAGCCTTGTGCGACGAGAGGTTGGCAACCATAGTGCCAAGAGCAGCTGCCAAAGCACCCATATATGCCGAGATAGAGCCACCACCAGGTGCGGGAGACTCGCTTGCTGTCTCCTCAGCAAAGCCTGTGCAGGTCATATCAACGAGCTTCTTAACGCCCTTCTGCTCCTCAGCCTCCAAGATATACTCAACAACCTTCTCCTCGGGCTTGAACTCCTTGAGGTTCGAAAGACCCATAGACTCGATAGCGATACGAACCAACTCACGCTCGGGCAAACCAGTCGAACGGTTCTGCTTACGCAAGAAGTGGCGGCCAGCATCTACCAATGCGCTCTTGGGAACAAGACCTACAATCTCGGCACCCGTAACACGAACACCACGAGCATCAGCAGCACGGCATACCTCGTCGAAAGCGGCGTGGAGAGGTGTAATCGAGAGGTTGGTCATATTCATAGACACCTGAGCGATGCCGTACTCCTCAATAAACCAGCCGATAGCCTTACAAGCCTTCAAAGTACCGGGCTTCATAATGGTGTTGCCATTCTCGTCCTTCATAATCTTGCCGGTGATGGGGTTGCCCTCACGCATGGGACGACCCTTCTCGCGAACATCAAACGCAATGGCATTTGCACGGCGGGTAGAGGTGGTGTTGAGGTTGTAGTTTACGGCAACGAGGAAGTCACGAGCACCAACAGCCGTAGCACCAGTCTTTGCTACACCCTCGTCGTAGGGGCGAGCACCGAAGTCGGGCTTACGCTTCTCGTCCATCATCTTCTCGGGCAATGCCTCATACTCACCAGCACGGCAAACAGCCAAGTTGCGGCGCTCGGGGGTGAAGGCAGCAGCCTCGTAGCAGTAGGTGGGGACATTCAACTCCTCAGAGATGCGCTTTGCAAGTGCGCGTGCCAACTCTGCGCACTCCTCCAAAGTGATGCCAGATACGGGAATCAAGGGGCATACATCGCAAGCACCCATACGGGGGTGAGCACCCTTGTGGCCACGCATGTCGATAAGCTCGGTAGCACGCTTGATAGCTGCAACAGCAGCATCGCATACTGCCTCGGGTTCACCTACGAAGGTAACAACCGTACGGTTGGTAGCCTCACCTGGGTCTACATCCAAAAGCTTTACGCCCTTAGCGGCGTCGATAACATCGGTAATCTGCTTGATAGTTTCTGCATTGCGACCCTCCGAGAAGTTGGGTACGCACTCAATAATTCTTTTCTGCATGGTTTTATAGTTTTAGTTTTGTAAATTTCAAATCAATAATCTCTTATTTAATTGTCAGAAGGGGTTAGATTTGGAGATTTGTCGCAGGTTGAAAAAGCGGAGTTTACTCGAGCGTAAATGAGCATTTTTCAGACAAGCAAAGCTTCAAAGATGACCCCTTATCACAATTAAATTTCGTAATCTACATCGACTCTCTCTAATCGACGGCTCTTGCAGTAGTCGCTGATAACAACATGTAGGGGGTTAATCTTGTAGGCCTCCATAGCCTCGAACGATGTAAAGTCGGCGGTAAGCACCGCATCGTATGACGATGCTGTCTCCTTGATATTCACGCCAACCTCGATAGCCAAAAGACCATCAATCTTACCTCTCAAAGCCTCCAAGCGGCTCTTCATCTCGCGTGCAATCTCCTGGGGTGTCTCCTCCAAATCTCGGCGGAACTTCCACATAACGATGTGTCGTATCATATCTTTAGTAGTTTTAGGTTTTATTCAATCATACAAATATACGAATTTTTTTTATAAATATGTACGCGCGCAAGGCTTATTTTTCGCTCAACCCTCAATTAAATATTTTTATTATCTTCTTGCCACTTTAAATTTGCAATTCTCGATAAAATTTCTTATCTTTGAATGTGATTTAAATATTCTTTTATTATGGAAGTTTGGCATATATGGATTATCGTCGCCTTGGTGCTTGTTATCATCGAGATCTTCACCTCGGGCTTTGCTGTTATCTGCTTGGCTGTGGGTGCCGTAGGTGGCTCTATTGCAGCCGCTTGCGACTGCTCGTTTAAGATTCAACTCTTGGCATTTGCTATCGCCTCGTTCATCGCTTTGCTATTGGTGCGCCCCTTGCTGTTGCGCTTCTTCCCAAAGGAGGAGAAGGTCAAGACCAACGCCAATGCTATGGTCGGTCGCCGTGGCGTGGTGTGCAACGCCATAGAAGGTGTCGAGGGTGGTCGTGTGATGATTGATGGTGTAGACTGGAAGGCTCGCTCCGTCGATGGCGAGGATATCGCCCAAGGCGAGAAGGTCGAAATCGTCGAGATTGATAGTATTGTACTAATCGTTAAAAAACTATAATTATGGAAGTTACGCCCTTATTGATTTTTGGTATTATTGCCCTTATCGCAGTTATCTATGTGCTGCGAGGCTTTAAGATTATTCCGCAGTCGGAGACCCGCGTGGTTGAGCGCCTTGGTCGCTACGACCGTACTCTGCCGTCGGGTATCAACTTTATCTTCCCTATCATCGACCGTGCGCGTGAGGTGTGCCAACGCGATGAGATTATCTATGGCGATGGTTCGAAGAGTGCCGTTATCCGCACCACATCGCGTATCGACCTTCGTGAGCAGGTCTACGACTTCCCGAAGCAGAGCGTGATTACGAAGGATAATGTTACGACGACGATTAACGCCTTGCTCTACTTCCAGATTGTCGACCCCGTAAAGTCTGTTTATGAGATTGACAACCTGCCTAACGCTATCGAGAAACTTACACAGACAACCTTGCGTAATGTTATTGGTGAGTTGGAGTTGGACGAGACCCTGACATCGCGTGATACCATCAACTCAAAGCTTCGTGCTGTGCTTGATGATGCTACGAATATGTGGGGCGTTAAGGTAAATCGTGTTGAGTTGCAGGATATTACACCTCCTGAGTCGGTGCGCCGCGCTATGGAGCAGCAGATGCAGGCGGAGCGTGAGCGCCGTGCTAAGGTGTTGGAGGCCCGTGGTCAGAAGGAGGCGATGATTCTACAGTCTGAGGGTGAGAAGGAGTCGCAAATCAACCAGGCAGAGGCGGAGAAGCAGACACAGATTCTCAAAGCTCAGGGTGAGGCTGATGCTAAGGTGTTGCAGGCAACTGCCGAGGCGGAGGCTATCCGCAAGGTGGCAGAGGCAATCGCTGAGTCGAAGACCGACCCCGCAACCTATATGTTGTTGATGAAGTATGTCGAGACCTTGAAGGAGATTGGCGCTGGCGACCAGGCAAAGACCGTATTCCTCCCCTTCGAGGCAAGCAACCTTGTAGGTGCGCTCGGCTCACTTACGGAGTTACTTCCCAAGAAGTAAAGAAACGCTGTAATATAGGAGTTTCGGGATAATGAGATAGCGCCTCACTAAATTCCTTATTTACTGCACTCTATTTAATGGGTTACAATGAGTTAAAATGGGTTAAAATGTTTTTTTTAGCGGAAGTTCTCTAATAACTAAAAACTAATAACTAAAAACTCATCTTTGCTCATTGCTCATTATACAAAAAGAGTGGCTCTCTCAATTGTGAGAAAGCCACTCTTTTGTTGTATCGTTGTATTACTCCTCGGGGTTTACCTCCAAAAGCTCAACCTTGAACTCGAGAGCCTCGTTGGGGCCGATGTCCTGACCAGCACCACGCTCGCCGTATGCCATCTCGGCAGGAATCCAAAGGGTAATCTGACCGCCAACCTTTACAAGCTTCATACCCTCGGTCCAGCCTTTGATAACGCGGTTGAGGGGGAATGAGATAGGCTCGCCACGCTCGTAACTTGAGTCGAATACCTTGCCATCACGGGTCTTACCCTCGTAGTTTACCAATACTACATCCTCGTCAGCAGTTGCCTGTACGCCGTCACCCTCGCGGTCGATGCGGTACAAGAGACCAGACTCGGTCTTCTGGACACCCTCCATCTGCTCAACCTCCGCGAGCCACTTTGCTGAAGTCTCAGCGTTCTCGGTCATCTTCTGCTGACGCTCCTCCTCGGCACGCTGGCGCTGTACCTCCTGGAACTTCATAAATGCCGAACGCATCTGCTCCTGAGTCATCTGAAGCTCAGTGTCGATAGCCTCCTCCGAAGATACATTAAGACCATCGTTGAAAGCCGCCATAACGCGCTTGAAATCTACATCCTCCTTAACATCCTTGAGGCTTGCACCCATAGACTGACCTACGATAGTCGAGATCTCCTCGGCGGTGAAATTCTCGTCATAGAGCTCGGGCAACGCAGGAAGTGTGTCGGGCTGGTCGGTCTCGATAGCCTCACGCTGCATCTTTGCCTGCATAAAGGGGTATACGCGAGTGTACTGGAACTCCATAAAACGCTGGTTAGCAGCCTGGAACTCCTCAGACTCAACATCGCCATCCTTGAAGAACGACTTAAGCTCCTTAACCACTACATCGTTGTTGAGGCCAAGGTCGCCCATACCGAGGTTAAGGCTCAAACCCATATTTGCACCGAGTGCATAAGAGAGCGAATCACGGTCGCTCGACATCTTGCCGATGGCACCATCGCAAGATACGGCAGTGAGGGCAATAGCCGCAACTGCCAAAGTCATAAAGAACTTCTTCATCTTTGATTTTAATTGTTTTTAGTTAATTGTTATTGATTGTTTGATTCTTCTGTTGTTTCTGTTGCTTCTGTTTCGACTGAGCCAAGCTCCTCATCAGGCTCGGTAGCTACAACTTCCGTGCCTGTAGCCTCATCCTCCAATGCCCAAGCATCGAAGTACTCCTCGTCGAAGCTCTCCTCTACAATGTCGTCGGCTACAATCTCCACCTCCTCGCTGTCGATAACGAGGGTTACGGTGTAGCGGTCTTTGCCCTTGTAGTTGCGGATATTGTCGATTACTACATCGTTAATCACAAATGCGCTATCTGCCAAATCCTGATGCTGGAACTCCATATACTCACGAATTGTGGTGTTGCGGTGCTCCATAAGGCTACGAAGCTGAATATCAACATAGTCGCCATAGAGCGCCTGTGCCTTGGCAGCTATCGAGAGGTGTGTGGGGTCGATGCCCTTGGCAACGAGCTGTGAGTCGGCAAATGCCGCCACCTCCTGGCGTGATAGGCGCATATCGCGAATCTTCGAGAAGTCGAGCATATCCAATCGCCTGTCGGGCGAACTCTGCGTAGAGTTGTAGTAGGCAATCTTTAGGTCGAGCAGCGAGAGACCCTGTTTTGCACGCTCGTAGTTGACACGCTGTGTAAGGCGTACACGCACCGTAGAGTCTGCCTTTAGCGCCTCTGCCATCTCGTCTAAGCGAGCGTAGTGCTCCGAGTCGAACGAGGGGTCGAGAAGGTCGACATCGATATGGCGGAAGGCATCCTGCTTGTCGGGCGACATCCACTTAAAGGGTGCAGAGGCTACCTTGGCAAGGACATTACCCAACGCCTTGAAGATAATCTTGCGGTATGAGAACTCGGGTGAGTCGATGCGACCCGAGATAGGCAAGTCGATGTTGATATGCTCCTTGCTGTCGGTGAGGACATAGAGGCCGAGTTTGAGGGGCAGGTTGTACTCCGCATCCATCGACTTATCCTTGTCGCCAACCTTGAACTTGTAGGTGTCGAGCATATTGATACCGCTCAAGTCGCCATTCGTGATGACATTCTGCGAACGGAATGTAAGGTTACCCGCCGTAATGGGGAAGGCTGTGAAATACTCCAAGTATGGAGTAAAATCCTTCATATCGACATTCGTGAGCGATGCCAAGAGATTCTGGTTGTAGAAGTCGTTGAGCGAGCCATTCCACTCGATAGTTGCCGAGCCCTGCTTCTGAAGATTTGCACTCACGGTGAGCTTATTTGTGCCGTTTAGGTTAAAGCCTTGGCTCTCAACCTTTAGGTTGCGCAAGTTGTACTCAAAAGCCTTGTGCATCGTGCGGTCAGCAAAGTAGAGGCTACCGCCATCAAGTAGTAGGTTGCCGATGGTGAGTGTCATACCGCTCAACGCGCTATCCTCGGTAGATGTCGAGAGCGTAACCTGCTCCTTGACATCGTACATATCGTCGCCAAGGCTCTCGGTTGTGGTCTCCACCGAAATCTCGGGCTCGGAGTAGAAGAGCTCGTCGAAGTTGGTGCGCTCCTTGTCGAGGATAAAGCGAGTGGCGTAGCCGTGTGCCGTAATCGCAGCAAAGTTGTAGTACTGCTCATCGAGATTAAGACGGTTGATAGTGGCACTCAGCGTATTAGCCGTAAGTAGTGAGCTGCCATCGTGGGCATTCAAAGCCAACTCCTCGACCTTGACCTCGCCAGCGATGTTCATCTTAAGGAAGTCGAGGATATTACCCTCAATCTCGACATCGGCACCCACCAAGCCTGCCAACGAACTGATATTCACCACGGGAACGATATATTTGTAGGTGTCGGCAAGCGCAAAGCCCTCGACCGTGCCATCAAGCTTAAAGTCCATAGTCGAGATATTAAGCCCAAGGTCGGCATCGAGACGGCCCGAGTCGTTGACCAAGAGCGCAACATCGAACTGGTTCATCTCGTCGCCAAGCGATAGGCGCTCGGTGGCGATATCCAACTCCGAGACATTCCAACTCTGGTCTATCGTGGTGTCGGTATATGCCAAACGGCCATCGCTAAGCTCGATATTCTCGATGATGACCTCCCAGTCAGAGTCGCTATCATCGTCGGGTTCGTCAGATGAGTATTTTGCTACAAGGTAGTCGATAAGCGAGTCAAAATTAAAACTCTCCTCACCCTGGTCGATGCGCGCATAGGGGAACTGCGCCACCACATGCTTGATATGTACCACCTCGTCGAGCAACTCCCAAATGCCAATCTTGGCATATAGGCGGTTGAAGGCCACAAAGGGTGTCTTATCATCCTCCTCGTAGAGCGTTATGTTGTAGATTTCAGCCTCGGACTTGAATAATCTGATGCTGACATCTTCTGCCTCGATACGGCGACCCACGAGTTGCGTATCATACTTCTCGATGATATGCTCGGCAATCGTTCCGAGGTTGCAGATGATGACCAGCACAACGAAGAGTATGGCACCGAGGAAGATGCCTAACCACTTGAGAATCTTGAGCCAAACGCTTCGCTTTGCGGGCTTCTCCTCACTTGTTTTCTTTGCACTATTTTCCATACTTCTTCTGTTGTTTGATTACTACTTTTGCCACTTCATCGTAAATCGGCGCAATGGGCGGATAATGAAGCCAGGTAAGTATTTACATACGGGAATCAGCAGACGATACCACCAGTCGGGTACAACGACCGAACGACCCTTGAACATCGCATTTAGCGCACGACGAGCGCAACTGCGTGGCGACATCAGGATGCCTGTCTTAACGCCAAAGCGCTGCAAATCCTTCGACAGACCGTAGAGGTCGGTTGCGATACCCGCAGGGCAGATAGCCGTAACGCTAACACCTGTCTTGCGAAGCTCACGGTTGAAGGCCTCGCTAAAACCCTTGACATAGGCCTTCGATGCGCTATATAGCGCCAGGCCAGGGAAGGGCATCCATATCGAGTACGACGACATATTCAAAAGGCGACCCTTGCCACGCTTCACCATATCCTCGCCATAGAGACGACACATCGTCGTAAGCGTGATATCGTGCAGGTGCAAAAGGTGCTCGATGCGCTCCAATGGCGTGTTCAAAATATCGCAGAACGAGAAGATGCCGGCGTTGTTAATCACAACATCGAACTCATAACCCTCGTCGGTGGTCGTTGCGTGCAAACGGCGTGCTGCACCCACCTCCGAGAGGTCGAGAACCTTCGGTACACACTTTATGCGGTGGTGATGCTCGATGGCCATCGCCTCCTCGATAATATCCTTGCGGATATCGACCAAATAGAGGTTGTAGCCCAACTCTGCCAAGCGCTCGGCATACTGACGACCGATGCCCACGGCAGCACCCGTAACCAATGCCCACGCTGAGCCACGCACTACCTCGCCACGATTCTTCTTACAGCACATATTCGCTACTTAATCTTGTTAATCTCACGCCACAATCGCTCGGGAATATGCTCCTTGCAGTTGTGGCAGCACTGCATATCTACCGAGTACATACGCGCCATACAGTAGTCGCGGTGGTCACAACCACTGCGTGTTGCCATATCGCCCTCCTTGAGCTTATTGACAAAGGCGGGGTCGTTGACCAAGGCGCGAGCCATCTGCACAAGTTCAAAACCCTCGTCGAGAACCTTCTCAATGCCCTCACGCGACACCAAGCCACCAACATATACCAATGGACCCTTGAGCGCTGCACGGAACTTCTTGGCATTCTCCAAGAAGTAGCACTCCTCGAAGTCGTACTGCTTGATAAGCCACTGACCTGCAAGCGACACGACAATCTTCTGCAACCACTCATTCCAGCCCATATAGTAGCCCATAGTCTTTGTGGGGATGCGACCACGCATAACGGCCATAGGCGCCTTCGACACAAAGCCCGACGAGAGTACGATGCCATCAACGCCAAAGGTCTCTATCTGCTTGGCAATCTCGATAGACTCGGGAATCTGGATGCCACTCTTGAAGCCGTCCTCCATATTATGCTTAACCAAAACGCCCATACCACGCTTGCGAGCAACCTCCATAACCTCCTCCAAGCACATATTCATAAAGCGCATACGATTCTCCAACGAGCCACCGTACTCGTCACGACGATGGTTGGTGTAGGGCGAGAGGAACTGCGAGATAAGGTAGCCGTGACCTGCGTGTACCTCCACTGAGTCGAAGCCTGCATTATAGGCAGTCTCGACAGCCGTGCCAAAGTCCTTGGCAAACTGCTTAATCTCATCTTTGCGCATACGGCGATGGAAGGTGGGCGAGTAGAGGTTGAAGCCGTTAGATGCTGACACGGGGAAGCAACCCGCTGTCGACCAGTGGGTCATATTTCCGCAGTGACCAAGCTGAATACCCACGGCAGCACCCTCGTTGTGCACAGCATCGGTCAAGTCGCGCAGGGCGGGTACAATCTCGTCACGCAACCAAAGCTGCTTGTTAAACGAGATACCGCTACGATTTATCGAGGCGTAGGCCACGGTGGTCATACCAACGCCGCCCTTAGCCACGCTTACATGGTAATCTTTGAGAGCCTGAGTAGGAGCAAAGTCCTTACCCATAGACTCGAACGCAGCAGAGCGGATAACACGATTGCGAAGTGTCGTGCTACCAATCTTGTAGGGGGTAAAGAGCTTAGACTCTGCCAATTTCTTTTCGTTCTCCATATTTCGGGATTTTAGTAGATAAACGGAATAATGCGCTTGCGCTTGAGTGAGGTGAACTCCTCGCCAAACTCTCGCTCATAACGCTTGTAGAGCGATGCTGAGCGGGGGCCGAGGTTTGCAAAGGTCCAGAGTGCGAATACCACACCTGCCCACGACCACGATGCGATAGCGAAGCCTACCCACTCCATAAACTCGCCAAAGTAGTTTGCCGATGATACATACTTAAACATTCCACCCTTGGGAATGTAGTGCTTTGTGTCGCCCGGCTTGCGCAGGTGGCGAATGATATAGTCGGAGTGGAGGTTGGTCGCGAAACCAAAGAGCCATACGGCGATGCCGATGTAGATATAGGGTTTCGACATCCAACCCTCGTAGTTGCCATAGTAGAATATCCAGCCACCCTGCATCACGGCGTTCAGCGTGTTGAACACCATACCCATCAGCATAATGCCTACGGGCATCTTCGAGTTGCCACGGATAAGCAACGGGAAGATAAATGAGCGCTGGAAATAGTGGGTCTGGAAAACAATAAACAGCAGTAGGGGAGCAATCTCGAACTTAACGGGCGAGAGCCACCATAATGCCGCCATAGCGAAGAATACGGGGCACTCCATCAACACCCACGCCACGCGGTTGGGTACGGGGAAACCAAACTTGGGGTTAAACAAGTAGCCATAGCCCGCCTCTACAAAGTAAAGGGCTACGAATACCACCACCGCCACGGCTGCCATAATCCAGAGGAATAGGTTGTAGGTATCCAACGATATAAGTTCGGTAAATAGTGTCATAATCGTCTTAAAGTTAAGGTCTCTTTATGCTGTTTTCTTGTTGCTTATGCGTATGTGCGTATATGCATCATACGCACGCACACGCACACAATCGTACAAAGGTAGTAAAATAAAATGGAATCGAGCAGTTTCGACGGGAAAAAGTTGAAATTGGTTGATAAAAAGCGAACAACGGAGCAATGATAGTTTTTAGTTATTAGTTGTTAGTTATTAGAGAGCAGGCGTTTTGCCTGCGGGCTAACGCCTAAGGGGTAAAAGAGGCAAAAGGGTTACAAGGGGCGTAGCCAGTGCTTGGCACAAGCGCAGCCCCTCTGACCACTGGTACCCCTCAGACCACACAGCGAAAGCCAGCGCTTGGAACAAGCGCAACTCTAACAACCAGCAACTAACAAAAAAATTGCGGGTAGGCAAAAACCTACCCGTATATTTTTGTTGTGCAAAATCGGCACCGCAATAATGGACTCTTATTACCGCACTACTCGTTATCGGGGTGCTTTGATGCAATTATAGTTGTTTGGCAGATCACATAGTCAAACTTATCAACCACCTGAATCGTATAGTTGAAGTGTTCCAAGTCTGTGTGGTCGCCTATATTATGAAATGTAAATGCAAAGTCTGTTTTATTCTTATTTACAATAATCTCACGACTTCTAGCACACTCACCCATAATAGGTTCTGAAATAACGATATAACAGCTACCAGCAAAGCCATCGAGACTGCCTGTGCATCTATAGGTATGAGATGTGTATTCTCGTCCCGATGTTGGGTCGTGCGCACCCTCTATCTCCTCAATACATTCGAGATTAACATTCGTCAGTTGAACCTTGCGAGGATTGATGTCGTTCCAATCCTTATCACACGACACAAAGGCAAGTGCCATTATACACAAAATAAAGTTTCTCATATTTACTTATGTTTTTTTGATTACGCTGTCACTAGTGTCCACTAAAAAAAGTGGACGATTAAAAATTAAATAAATTTGGTTCACTAGAACCGAATCGTTCATTGACATTGTTGATATTTGATTTGTCGAAGAGGTCTCTCAAATGAGTTTTATCAGTAAGTGAGATTCC
>JAFTVX010000003.1 GCA_017465575.1 Alistipes sp.
CCCCCCGAAAAATGTGACGAAAATATTTGAAATATTCAAAGAAGTTTTGCTAAATTTGTAAAAACAAAATCACATTAGCGGTAGCCTTAATGAGGTTCTGACTACTCGCTAATGAAAAATTGAAATTATAGAACCTCCCTTTAATTTTTTTAATAAGATGAAACGCAACATTTTCTTTATTGTGTTGATGTCAATAGCAACACTATTTGTTGCTTGCGACAACTCTTCGAAAGATGTAGACAAGACCGTTGACCCTACCGTCAAGGTTGTGGCGGGTGAGGCTACCACGGAGAGCATTAGCTTCACTATCACCTCGACAGATGCCGAGAGCGTAGCCTATGTGGTGGTTGAGGCTAAGGAGGGTATGCCCTCGAGTGACTCTATCTTGCAGGGAGAGGCTGTTGAGGCAAACAAGGAGGTGGCTATCACCGTTGAGAACCTTGCTGCCGAGACCGAGTATTTGGTGGCTGTGGCTGCTGAGGCTCACGATAAGGTGGTGACAGCGAGCGTGAAGCTAACAACGCTCAAGGCCGAGGAGCCTACGCCCGATGTAGAGCCTACCGTAGAGGTTAAGGCTGTGGAGGCTGGCGAGAACTTCCTCAAATTCGAGGTTACAACAGCCAATGCCGAGGAGGCAGCGTATGTAGTATATAGTGGCGACCAGTACGACAATATCGAGCCCAGCGAGCTTGTTAAATCGGGTAGCGCTGTGGAGGTAAACTCGACAGATGTATACACCGAGGACAACCTCGAGAGCGCAACAATCTACAAGGTTAAGGTTGTGGCTGCTGCTGGCGATAAGTTTGTGGTGGAGACTATCGAGATGACAACCCTTGAGCACAAGGTTAAGGAGGTGGTATTTGCTACCGCTTCATCATCGTGGGGTGGTGCCGACCACACTCTAACGCTCAAGAGTGCCGACGAGAGCATCAAGCTTGTTGCCGACATCTACACCTACAATTCGGAGTACGGCTACCTCGATGCAGGTGTCTACACCGTTATCAACTCAGGTTACAGCTTCCAGGAGGGTGAAATCGACTACTACTACTCTTCTTTCACTGCTGATGGCGAGAAGTCGGCTCTCGATAGCGGTACTATCACCGTAGCTATCAACGACGACCTCACATATAACATCGTAGTGGATGTCGTAGATGCCCTTGGCCGTGAGATTAAGTCGGAGTACAACGGCGCCGTTGAGGGCATGGTATTTACCAATGGTTATAAGTGGGTCGCTGCTGCACGCAACAATATCGAGGGTGCTGCGGACGGTCAGTTCAATATCACCTTCAAGACCGCAGGTACGGAGTATGCCGACTACCTCACCGTAGACTTCTATGCTGCGGCTGATGCTGAGCGTCTGCCGGCTGGTACCTATACCATCGCAAATAGCACAGAGGTGGGCAGTGTGAATAGCGCAACTATCTCGTTCATCACATTTAGCAATGGCGAGCCTGTAATTGACGGTGGCGAGGTTGTTGTTGAGTACGATGAGGCAGCGGATAAGTATAGCGTATCATTCCGTATGGAGGAGCAGGATTGCTACCGTGTATGGGAGTGCTCATACGATGGCACTATCTACAACATGATTATCGAGAAGGGTGGCAACACTCTTAACTTTGTGTCGGCTAACGGCTACTTCTCGGACGATAGCGGTGAGTCGTATGTATATCTTGTTGCCGACAATGGCAAGCAGCTTAAGTTGGGTCTTATCGACTTGGCGTGGAACAAGAAGCAGGTAACGGCAGGCACCTATACCGTAGGTAGCAACTGGGCACCTGGCGAGATTTATAGCGGTTGGTATGGTACTGACTGGAACGATGGCGTAGGCTTCAAGGAGGGTACTGCCGTATTTGCGCACAACAGTGATTCGACATATACGGTTAGTGTCGATGTGGTGCTTACCAACGATGAGGCATACACTGGTGAGTATGTTGGCGATATTGAGGGCTTCTCGCTCTCGAGTGGTAGCGCAGGCTATGATGGCCCCGAGCTTACGATTGAGTCTGCAACGGGTAGTGTCTACTCTGAGAACAATATGGGCGTTAAGCTTTTTACGCCTGGTAGCGATGCCTACGATGCGGGTGAGGGTCAGAATGTTGCATTTATCAACATCGACCTCTACAACTCTACTCTCGGTTTGAGCTATGTCGAGGCTGGTAGCTATGTTGCAGGTGGCACAGGCGCTGGTCAGATGGATAAGGCATATACTAAGGTTACCTATGCCGACGACACGGTTGTAACACTCTCGGAGGGTACTTCTCAGTTTGTTATCAATAGCGACAACACCTATACCGTAACCTTCGACCTTACATTTGCCAACGGTAAGAACTATACAGGTAGCTATACAGGTTCTATCACGGGCTTCACACTCTCGGATAGCGTTACTACCAGCGAGGGTAGCCTAATTTGCGGTGGTGTTGAGTATGCTCTTGACAACGCTACATATCGTAAGTATTCGGGTCTCAATTTTAGTGTTCAGTTCTTTACCCCTGGTAGCACTCCTCTTGCTGCTGGCGTTGGTCAGGATATTGCCTATATCAACCTCGACCTCTACAATGTTACCGATGGCTTGTCGTGCATCGAGGCAGGTAGCTATGTTGCAGGTGGTGGCCAATCTGGTCAGATGGATAAGGGTTACACCAAGATTGTCTATGCCGACGATACCGAGGCCTTCCTCACTGACGGTACCGCTGAGTTTGTTATCAACGCCGATGGTAGCTACTCTGTAAGCTTCGAGCTTGCGTTCGACGATGGTAAGAGCTATAGTGGTAGCTACAATGGCCCGCTTAACGATTGGATGTGGTAATGACTTAATAGACTCTAAGTAAAGTATATGAAAAAATTGTTTAAAACCATTTTGGCAGTTGCAGTGGTTGCTGTAGGTGCTATGTTTGTGTCGTGTAACAACGACCCCGATGTCCCTGTGGTATCTGTTGAGATTGCAGATGTCGAGGTTGATGGCTTGGGTGGCACGATAAATATTCCCTTTGTGTTGAAGGGAGCCGTTGATATTATCCCCAAGGTTAAGACCGATGCTCTCTGGCTGCACGGCTTCACCGCTACGGATAGCATCGTTCAGTGTCAGGTTGATGGCAACCCCACGCTTGATGTTCGTACCGCAACACTCACTTTTGAGTTTGATGATAAGCTCACGGTAGATGTTCTTGTTACTCAGAGCGTTGCCGATAGCGACTTTGTAATCAATGTTTCGTATGTATCGGCTTATGGTTGTTGGGTGAATATCGCACCTATCAAGCACGAAGGCCCATTCTTGTTCCTTATCGTCAGCAAGAACTACTTCGAGCTTGTGGGCGATATGGAGAACCTCTATAAGGAGGATCTCGACTATATCCGAGAGCTTGCTGAGTATGCTGGTTGCACTATCGAGGAGTATCTCCCTATGGCTGCAAATATGTATTCGGCATTGGGTGAGGAGGTGAATATGAGTTATAGCAAGCTTACGCCCGAGACACAGTATGTCGTTTATTGCTACGGTATGGATGCTCAGGGTAACCGCACCAGCGATATCTGCTACAAGGAGTTTACCACTACTATCGTGGCGACTTCCGACATTGAGTTCTCGCTCGATGTTAGCGATATCGAGGCTCACTCGGCAAAGATTGTCGTAACCCCCTCGAACGACGACCTCTACTATTGGACATATATCTCGGAGATGGATTATGCTCAGTACGACGACTATGCCGTGATGGAGAATATGATTAACAATGTTAAGGCACAGGTTGACCGGGGCGCAGATATCACAGATATTATCCACTCGGGTGCTTCGTCGCAGACGCCCTCAAGCCTATGGAGTGGCACGAAATATCATATTATCGCTTGGGGTATGGACGAGCGTTGCACCGCTACCACCAAGCCCACAAACATCGGCTCGTTTACGACACTCTCTGATGGCATCAGCGATGATTGTACCTTCGAGATTTCATGCCCCGAGGTGGGTCAGACCGATATTCTTATCAATGTTAAGCCCTCGAATAACGCTACCCGCTACATGATTTGCCCCGTTGAGGAGAATATCTGCGGTTCGTACAACGACGAGCAGATGGCACAGCGCCTTATCAACATGGAGCAGGCACGCTTCGATGATGCGTTCTATGGTGTAGGCGTCGATTGGAGCAATGTAGAGTGGATTTTCACTGGCGAGCAGACCAAGTGGGGTCGTGCCGACCTTGACTGGACCTTCGAGGCAGGCAAGACCTACCGTATCTTCGTCTTTGGCGTCGATGCTAATGGCTCTCGCACTACAAATGTGGCGCGCTTCGACCAGAAGGCGGCCGATGTAGAGCCCTCGGATATGACCTTCGAGGTGGAGCTTCTGGAGAATAGCTGGAACCACCCCGTATTCCGCATCACACCCTCTGCCAATGATGAGTATTGGTTGGCATGTGTTATGAAGACCGAGTATGTAGATTGGTATCGTGATAGCGACGGCTCAATCCTCGACCACGAGATGATGCATATGCTCGAGGAGGAGTATTTCGATGGTCAGGCTAAGTACTATGCTAAGCAGGGCGAGAGCGAGAGCTCGTTCTACTGGTCGTCGGATAGCAAGTACTCGTTGCTTGTCTGCGGATGGTCGGGTAGCAATACCACGCCCTTCTTTGAGTATAAGTTCTCGACACCCTCAATCCCTTGGGAGGAGTCGGATGCTGATGTAGAGGTTAGGTATAGCCTGTTTGATGGTGCTGAGCTTGCCAAGATGGATCCTATGGTTTGGGCAGGCTACGAGGATAACTGCATCATCTATATCGAGTATACACCCAACGAGAGCGCAGCACACTGGTATGGTGGTGTATGGTTGCCCATAAGCTCGTATGAGCTTGGCGTTGACCACCTTATCCCTCTTCTTAAGGACGATACCGTGAGCCATGTAGACCGTCTTTGGGGTCGCTATATAGGTCTTGAGTTCGACTCTACCTACTCGTTGTCGTGGTTTGCCGAGGATGCCGAGGGCAGATTTGGTAAGTGGAACTATATCGAGTTTACACCCAACCGCCACGAGGGTGAGAGCAATATGTCGGAGCCTTACGACTTCTGGACTAACCCCGCCCCTTATAGCCAGACATTGGTAATGTAGGAGCTTGGGAATGTATATACGAAAGCCGACCGAGGAGTAATCTTCGGTCGGTTTTTTTGTGGCGCAGGCGTTTCGCCTGCGGGCTGACGCCCCAAGGGGTAAAAGAGGTATAAGGGGCAAAAGGGGAGATATAGCGAAAGCGCTGACCTTGAGGTGGGTGATACTATCAAGGCATTTGCTAACCGCACCACCCCTCAGACCTCTCGTGCCCCTCGTACCCCTCTGCGTTAGCTGGCGCTCCACGGAGCGCAGTCTACCGCCTACCAGCCAGCACCCCGCCAATTAATTTCTTGTCAAAAGTCGTGAGATGTGGTGCATCGTAAAAAGGAACCACCGAGGGATAGTACAAAGAAGTACAGCCCGAGGCACTCAACTTTTTGGGATGGGTCGAGAATGACCCCTTTTCACATGAAAGAACCCAATTTCTTGTCAGAGTGGTGCTAATGTGGCGCTGACACGAAAAATGGCGGATGGGACATACTCGAGCGTATTTCCCATTCGCCATTTTGACTGAAGCGTCGCAGTAGCGCCGCTATCACAAGAAATTAAACTATCTGTAGAAGATAGACGAGATCGATTTGTAGTTATGCACGCGCTCGATAACCTCCGCAAAGATGGGAGCTACGCTCAATACCGTAAACTTCGACAAATCCTCGGTCTCCTTCAAAGGAATTGTATCGGTGGTGATAACCTCCTGAATAGCACTCTCGTTGATGCGGTCGTAGGCCTTGCCCGAGAGTACGGGGTGGGTTACGGCAGCACGAACACTCTTAGCACCCTTATCCATAAGCATATTTGCAGCCATACAGATAGTACCTGCGGTGTCAATCATATCGTCAACGATGATGACATTGCGACCCTCAACATCGCCAATGGCGGTCATCGAGCCAACAACATTGGCCTTAGCGCGCTCCTTGTGCGAGATGATGATAGGTGCCTGGAAGTGCTTAGCGTATGCCGAAGCACGCTTTGCACCACCCATATCGGGAGAGGCAATCGAGAGGTCGGGAATCTGCAACTTCTGGATGTACGGTACGAAGATGCCCGATGCGTAGAGCGCATCCATAGGAAGGTCGAAGAAGCCCTGAATCTGGTCGGCGTGGAGGTCCATAGTCATCACGCGCTGAACGCCAGCTGCGATAAGCATATTGGCAACCAAGCGTGCGGTGATAGGCACACGGGGACGATCCTTACGGTCCTGACGAGCCCAACCGAAGTAGGGAATCACGGCGATAACCTGGTGAGCAGATGCACGGCGAGCAGCGTCTGCCATCATCAAAAGCTCCATCAGATTGTCTGAAGGTGGGAAGGTTGACTGAATGATAAAGACGGTGCAGCCACGGATAGACTCGTGGAAGCAGGGCTGGAACTCGCCGTCGCTGAACTGAACGACATCCGAGTCACCGAGCTTGATGCCATACTCGGCAGCAATCTTCTCTGCAAGGTAGCGTGAGCCACGACCAGCGAAGAACTTAATCTTATGGATTGCCATAGTGTTATTGTAATTTAAGTAAGGTTTGTAACTTTTCTACAAAGTTAGGCTAAATAAGATGAATTACCAAACTTTTCGCCCTCTTAATTTCTCGTCGTGTACTTATTTTTGGAGTGCCTCGTCGATAAATGCGAGAATCTCCTCACGACCTGTGCGCTTCTCGCTCGACGAGATGAACATCGGCGGCAGCTCCTCCCACTGCTCCGCAAGGTGCTGCTTCCAGCACTTTACGCTGCGGTTGAGCTGTGCTTGCGAGAGCTTATCTGCCTTCGTAAAGATGATGCCAAAGGGTATGCCGTTCATACCCAGAAGCTCGATAAAGTTGCAATCTATCCTCTGTGGCTCAAGGCGCGAGTCGACCAAGACGAAGAGGAAGTGCATCTTCTCACATTTTAGGACATAGTCGGTGATAAGCTTCGAGAACTCGCCGCGTGTCGACTTCGAGACACGGGCATAGCCGTAGCCGGGGAGGTCGACGAGGTACCAGCTGTCGTTAATAAGGAAGTGGTTGATAAGGCGTGTTTTGCCCGGTGTGCCCGATACCTTCGCTAGGCCGTTTACGCCTGTCAGCATATTCACCAACGACGACTTGCCGACATTGCTTCGACCGATAAAGGCGATATCCTTAAGGTCGTCTTTGGGCACTTGTGAAATCTTCTCCGAGCTACACTTAAATTTTGCTTTTATTGTAATAGCCATATATGGTGGTTATTAATTTAGGGCAAAGTTACGAAAATAAAATAAAAATGCCTACCTTTGCACTATTGAATAATCTAAAAAAACGAAAGATATGAAGAAAGAGTGGAATGATGTTCGTGAGTTTCACGAGAAGTTTGGTCATCCTGTGGCAGCAGAGCCAAAGATGGTAGATAAGAAGCGTGCCTTGTCGCGTGCAAAGTGGATGAACGAGGAGGTTGCCGAGTTCCTTATTGCCGACGATATCTATGAGCAGGCCGATGCGATGATCGACCTTATGTACTTCGCCCTCGGCACAATGGTCGAGATGGGCTTGGAGGCAGATGAGCTATTCGCTATCGTGCAGCAGGCAAATATGGCGAAGTTATGGCCCGATGGCAAGCCCCACTACAACCCCAAGGATGGCAAGGTTATTAAGCCCGAGGGCTGGGAAGACCCTGCACCGAAGATTAAGGCATATATCGACTCGGTAATCGAGGCTAAAAAGCAATAAAAATAATGAGAACGAGATTTTTTGGTGCTGTTGTAATGATTATGACAGCACTGGTGGCGATGGTTGGTTGCCAGAAAGAACCCGACACGCAGAACGACAATATTAGAATCTATGCCGAGAGCCTCGAAGCTAAGCCCGAGGGCGAGGAGTTGCGCTTCAACTACGAGATTGTAAAGCCCGTTGAGGGTCTATCGGTCGAGGTAAAGTGCGATGCCGAGTGGGTGTCGAATATCCGTTCTACGGATAACTTCGTGCTCTTCGAGGTAGCTAAGAACTCGTCGGGCGAGAAGCGCTCGACGGAGCTTGTGTTGAACTATGGCTCATCGCGCAAGTCATTGATGGTTACGCAGAAGCCCTTTATGGAACCTCTCTCGTTAAAGATTGAGACTATCGATGCCACATCGGTTACTATCGCTGTTACGGCGCTCGACGAGGAGACCACTTGGATTGGTCAGATTGTAGGCCGTGAATGGTTTGATGCCTACGACGAGCAGCAGATTTTCGACGAGGACTTCGCCTACTACCGCAATATGGCATCGGAGGCAGGTGTTGAGCTTGAGGAGTATTTGGCGGCTATCCTTAGCCGTGGCTCACACTCTGGAATCCGTATGGCGGGCTTGGATGTCGAGTCGGAGTATGTGGTATATGTATATGGTATGACCGCTCAGGGCGAAAAGACCACATCTCTCTACTCGCAGGCATTTACCACGACGCCCCCGTATGAGGGTAACGATGTGACATTCGATATCAATATCGAGGTTAACCGTGCCTTGGCAAATATCTCTATTCAGCCTTCGCACGAGGGTGTCGCCTACTACCACAATATCACCACCCGTGGGCACTTCGAGCAGTGTGGTAGCGACATTACCGCCTTGGCAAAGGATGTTGTGGCAACGGCTCTCGACAACTACCGCTACTGGGAGTATACCGATGAGGAGTTCTTTAAGTACAACTCTTACTATCGTGCAGACTCTTATGAGTTTGAGGGTGTGGCAGATACCGAGTATGTTGTCTTCGCTTTCAAGTGGGATGAGACCTTTGAACCATTGAGCGAGGTGTCGTACGAATGGTTTAAAATCGACAGCATTCCCCCTTCGGAGAATGAGCTTAAGATGACCATTTCGAATATCACGCAGACAACCTTCGATATCGCTGTCGAGACCACGAATAACGACCCATATACCATCTTTGCTGTGCCCGTATTGGAGGTTGCAAAGATGAACGATAGCCAGCTCTTCGACTACATTGTCAACACCTATGGCTCTGCAGCTTTGTCGATGAACCAGTGCGAGGGTCCTGTGGAGGGTACTTTCAGCGGTCTGGAGCAGAATACCGAGTACTTCGTCTTGCTCTTTGGCTATGAGGCAGGTGTGCGCACCACGGCGATGACCCGCCAGCAGATTAAGACCGCCGTAGCGGGCGATGTTGAGGCGTGTCTGTACGATGTCGAGGTTACGGAGATCCGTGACCGTGAGGCACATATCTCGATTACGCCTTCGGACTACAGCATCTGGTACTACTGGAATGTCTTTGAGGCATCTACCACCGAGGAGCAGATTAAGGAGTATATCCTCGATTTGTACAACTCATACTACTATGCCGACTACTGGGAGTTTGGCTACTACGAGGTTATGCAGGGCGAGGCAAGCAGCTATATCTCGCAACTACGCCCCTCGACTACATATAAGGTTGTCGTAGTGCCTATGGACCCCAATAAGTTTGAGTATACTGGCTCGATACGCTATGTCGGCGAGTTCACTACCGAGGAGGCTGTTTTGGCTGATATCGAGATTACGGCAGGCTTCGATGCCTACTACGATGGCGACGAGGTCTATGCCCTTGAGCCCGGTAACCTTAGCAGCTTCCAGGGCTATGCTATCTTGCCTATGTATGTTACCATCGAGGGCGAGTATTCGCGCTTCTTGTATACCATCTTCGACTATGTCGATGGCTTGGAGGATGAGGCTAAGTATAGCGACGATGTCTTGCTTGAAACACTCTACGAGGTGGGTGCTTACTGGACTCCTGCCTACTTCCGTGGCGAGTGGGAGAAAGATTTGATGATTGCTGCTGTGGCCTTCGATATGGAGGGCAACCCCTCGAAGGTGTACCGCAAGAAGTTCTACTTAACTCGCGAGGGTGCTGCGCCTGCTCAGGAGTTTGTCGACTACTTTATGAGTGGCTCGTCAGCCTCGGTGCAGAGTGCGCAACCTAAGAAGGAGCTTAATGTGGCGGATGCTCCCCAAAGGGTATTCCGCACCAAGAACGAGCATAGCTCGCGCGGTGTGAAGTTCACAAAATAGTTGTCCGATATTTCGGATTTTTGGCAAAGGAGGTCGCTTCCCAGTTGGGGCGACCTCCTTTTTACCTTGTAAAATTCCCCGTTCGTTGAATTTATTTTTGTGGCGGGGGATATTGTTATATATTTGCGTGCATTTTTATTTTATAAAAAGTAGTTTGAATTTTATTTCGATTAGATATGAAGATTTCTTTGTCAAAACTTTTGCTTATGGCGGTTGCGGTGACGACCGTAGCTTGCTCAAGCAAGGTGGAGAGTGATAACCCAATCGTCGAGGAGCGTTCCGAGAAGGTGTCGATAGCGATTCCTACCGATAGCGATAGCCGTACCACCATCGACCCCGATGGTATGACCACGCGCTGGACTACGGGTGACAAGGTGGCTGTATGGGCGCAAAACTCGGCGGGCGACTATGTGCTCAACGGCACGCAGTTTATGATGCACCACCTATCCGATAGCTTCGACTGCGCCTACTTCGACGGCAATATCGACCCTATGGCAGATGGCGAATATACCTACCTTTTGAGCTATCCTATGCCCACATCGGTTAGTGGTACAATGGCGACTTATCGTATCCCCACAACGCAGTCGGGCATCTACGATGGCAAGTACGACATTATGCTTGCCGAGAAGCCCGCAGTGGCTGGCGCTCTTGGCGAGGAGGCAACGATGCTCAATACCTTGATGCGCCACAAGATGCACGCCATCAAGATTACCGTTCCCGAGGGCAGAAACTTCTACGCATACAATGTAACCCGCTTGGAGATTACCTTCCCCTATGATGTTGTGGGTGATGTCACATTCGATGTTGCAAACCCCGATTCGGAGCCCATCTACTCGAATACATCGAATACCATCGTCTTGGAGAATAGCAAGGGCTTTGACTTTACGCAGGATATCTGGGTATTTGTGCTTCCTGGCCTTATGCAGGGCGATGTCTCGTATATGGTGCGTGGCGAGGACCGCAAGTCCGTAACAAGCACCTATGCCGTCGATAAGGAGAACGCTGCGGGACATATCACGCCTATTCGTATGGCTATCCCCGAGGTCTACAAATACACGGTCTTCTACTTCAGCATTGCCGAGAACCTCTTGGGCGAGGATTTTAATACATTCACCGTTACCGACCATACGGGTGCTCAGCTTGCATCGTTCACACGCAACGATGAGAATCTCTACGCTATGGAGTTCTATGGCGATATCGACCTCTCGGGACACCAGAATGTCGACCTTACGCTCACCTTCGATAGCGACCACGCCATTGTTCCGGTGAAGGTAAATACGGGCGTTACAAGAGAGTATTGCGAGCATACGATGCCCGCCGTTACTATTCCCTACCTCTTCGAGGAGGACTTCTCGCGTGCCACGGCATTTGGCGATGGTCACGACAACCCAGGCACCGACTTTGCAGGTGACTCGAAGGACTACGGTAGCCTCTTCTCGGACTATGTTACGGGCTGGGATGGTTGGTCGGGAGCGCGCTATGGCGTTCAGGCAGGCTCTTCGATTCGTACTTGCGCCCGTTACGAGAGTGGTTTGTGGATTACCAAGACCTATAACGGTCGTATCGACACCCCCGCAATGGCTCGCCTCAAGGAGAATGCAAATGCCACTCTTTCGGTTAGCTTCACCTATAGTGGTGCTGTTGTGACTGGCGTTGTCTTCTCGCAGGGTGGTCAGACGCTGATGTCGGTAGGCTGGACCTCGACAACGGGAGCTATCATGGGTGAAACCGACTTGCAGAATCTCGGCTTGAGTGGTTTTGTAATTGAGAATATGACTGGTTCGTTCGATGCTGTTGCCAACCCTATGACGGTTACGCTTACGGGCTGTAACAACACTTCACGAATATCGTTTGGTGCTGACCACAACGCTGGAGGCGCGTTTGGTGCCAACGCCAACTTCCATCTTTACATCGATAATATCAAGGTGCAGATTGCCAATTAGTGAGAGCGATATTGTGAGTTTTGCACCCGACAATTATAACCGAAAATCAATTAATATTAACTAACTAACTAAATTTTCACTATGAAAAAGTTTTTTGCAATTTTTTCGTTGGTAGCACTCTCGCTCACAGCGTGTGACAAGGGTGTCGACACTAACGAGGCAAAGGGCAAGGGTAGTGTAGCTTTCAAGGTGGGCGAGACAACCGAGGTTGTCGATACCCGTGCCAATGTTAGTTGCACAACTCCCGCAGCGGAGGATTTCAGCCTCCGTATCGAGGGCGTAGATTCGAGCTATGCTGCCGACTACGACAACATCGCTATCTTCAACGAGAACAACTACCTCGTTGAGGGTCAGTACAAGGCTACTGTATCGGCAGGTTCGCTTGCCGAGGAGGGCTACGACAAGGCTATGTTCGTAGGTAGCAAGGAGTTCGCTGTTGCGGCTCGTCAGCACACCGATGTTGAGATTACCGCAACCATCGCCAACGCCTTGGTTAAGGTTGAGGTTACCGAGAACTTCACCAACTACTTCGTTGGCGGTCACTCGTTGAAGCTCACAACCGCTGCTGGCAACGAGTTCGATGTAACCGAGCAGACCGAGCCTATCTTCTTCGCTCCTGGTGCCTTCACCATTAGCGGTACTGCCACAAAGCAGCCTAACCAGTCGGGTAAGGGTGGCGTAGAGGTAACATTGCCCGAGTACAAGAATGAGTCGGCTGCTGCCCAGACTCTCTACACCGTAAAGCTCGATGTTGAGAATGTTGGTGGCGCTACTCTCACAATCACGCTCAACGAGACCCTTGTGGAGAGTATCGATATTGAGCAGGAGCTTAACGATAACGCTGAAGAAGCATAAACCATTGACGAAATATGAAAACATTTACTAAGTTTTTGAGCCTCACCGCTATTTTGGCAATGGTGTTGTGCTCTTGCAACAAGGATAACCCCACCTATGTGGGCAACGACCCTGAGGGTAAGGAGAATATGGGCTACCTCGCCCTTGGCGGTCTTAACGCCTCGGTGATGGTAGATACCGAGAACTCGGATAGCTCGGAGAATGTTGCCGATGCCTTGGCAACCCGCGCTGTCAACATCAATGCTTTCACTGTTGTAATCACTGACGCTACTGGCGCAAAGGTTGCAGAGTATCTCTACAGCGAGCTCCCCGCCGAGCCTATCGCACTCTATGCAGGTACCTACACCGTATCGCTCTCATCGGGTTCGATGACCGCTGGTGCAGCCTTCGAGGAGCCTATCTATGCTGCCGAGAAGGAGGTTGTAATTACTCGTAAGCAGACAACCACCGTTAGCGACATTGTTTGTAAGTTGGCAAACATCAAGGTTACCGTAGCCTACTCGGCAGATGTCCTTGAGCAGCTCGACACCGACTACTCGACAATGAATGTAGCGTTGGGCGAGAGCGCTCTTACATATGAAATCGACGAGACTCGTGCAGGTTACTTCGAAGCTGTGGCTCAGGAGAATACCTTGGACCTTACATTCACTTGCCG
The DNA here is from genome assembly GCA_017465575.1 of Alistipes sp. Lineage (GTDB taxonomy): Bacteria > Bacteroidota > Bacteroidia > Bacteroidales > Rikenellaceae > Alistipes. The sequence goes on from JAFTVX010000003.1 coordinate 13,533, forward strand.
TTACAAGAATAGCGACAAGGATATCATTATGACCAACAAGATTGAGAAGGTTAAGGCTGCACAGTGGCGTAAGATTAATGTTGTTATCCAGCACGCTTCGGACGGTACTGCTACTATCGGCATCGTTTGCGACACTTGGACCTACGACGAGGAGGTTACTTTCGACACCAGCGTGATGCTTATGGAGGAGGTTTTGGTTGACGATACCGATCTTCCCGAGATTGTTTGGGAGGGTCACGACTTGGCAGAGACCTTCGAGCTTACCGACGAGATGTTCGATGCAGATGGCAACTTTACCTCGTCTATCAACATCGACATTACCGCTAAGTCGGCTATTCAGTCTATCGTTGTAAAGGCTTCGTCGGATAATGCCGATTTCACCACCGCTTATTCGGAGATTATGCCTTTGGAGGCAGATATCTGCTCTGGCGATGTGTCGAACGCCATCCTTAAGATGATGGGTTATCCCACCGATGCTAAGGGTGCTACCTCTACTCGCATCAAGTTTGCTTCGCAGGCCGATATGCTTAAGTCGTACGAGGGTACTCACTCGTTCGAGATTACCGTGACTGACGCCAACGGTGGCAAGAGTGTTGCTACACTCTCTATCCAGTATGGTCAGAATGTTGCACCTCGCATCGTATGGGTAGGTTACAACATCGACGAGCGCCAGACCTATGCTACTGGTATGACTTGTGATTTGAATGTTACCGCACCTCTTGGCATTGCTGACTTCAAGGTTAAGATTATCTCTGCTACACTTACTCCCGAGGAGTTGGCAGGTGTAGGTCTTGCAGGTGAGTTTAGCCTCGTGAACGACAGCCAGTATTTTGAGTCGTTGAAGAACCTCGGCTTCCCCGTAGGTGATGAGGTTGTAGGTAAGACCGAGTTGCAGTTGAGTATCACCAACTTCCTCAGCGTACTTAATATGCTTGGTGCTGGTGAGCACGACTTCGAGATGTCGGTTACCGACGCCGAGGGCAACACTACGACCAAGACCGTAATGATGCGCTTTGAATAATTAATGATAGTATGTGTAACGGAAAGATTTTTGAGACTATGAAGAAGATACTATCACTTTTGAGCCTGTTGCTTGTTATGGCAGCTTGCTCTACAGATAAGAACTTTGATGATGTATATATGGCAACCAACGAGGGTGCTGCTCGCTTAAGCATCGCCCAGCAGTCGGAGGCACTTGCCGACCAGTCGGTTGTCGTAAAAATCTATCAGATTGTCGATGGCGAGGAGAACCTCGTTCGTCGCTACACCTCTATGGCAGATGTTCCCTCGACTATCAACTTCCTCGCTGGCGACTATGTTGCCAAGGTTGTTGTTGGCGATAAGCGTGTTGCTACCTTCGACGGTAAGTACTACTCTGGCGAGCAGAGCTTTACTGTTGAGGCAGGCATCGTAACCTCGGTTGCGGTTGATTGTAAGCTCGTTTCGACTATCGTTGCTGTAAACTACGATGCTACGGTTGCCGAGAAGCTCGATGCAGGCTTTGCTACTACCGTTGCTGTGTCGGATACCTACGACCAGAGCGCCGTAAATACTGGCGATATCCACTCGTTGAAGTACACCGAGTCGAAGGAGGGTTACTTCATCTTGCCCGAGGAGCAGACATCGCTCGTTTGGCACTTCGAGGGTAACCACCCCGAGGAGGGCGCTATCGTTAAGGAGGCCGTTATCGAGAATGTGAAGGCTGCTGCAAAGTATACCATCACCCTCAAGTACTCGGCAGATGCTCCTGGTGGTCTTGTTATCGTGGCTACTGTTGACGAGAGCCTCGAGGAGAAGGACGACACCCTTATCTTTAGTCCCGACCCCACACTCCTTGGTGTAGGCTTTGATGTTGCGGAGGAGCAGTCGTCAATCGCCGAGAGCCTTACATATAAGGTATCGTCGTTGGCAGCTATCGAGACCTTCACCATTACGGCTGATGGCGTGGAGTATAACCTCCTTTCGGACACCGTTACGGGCATTACTGTTGAGAAGGTTGATGATTTGAACTACAATATCACCATCACAGATGACTTCTTCTCACTCGTTTCGGGTGGTCAGAATGCCCTTACCTTCTTTATCGAGGATGTCGATGGCGGTAAGTTGGAGAAGGATGTAATCTACAATGTTCAGGGTATTTTGCCCCTTACAACATCGGATTATGACCTCTGGTTTGGTAATGTAACCTTTAAGGCTTTGGTACTCAATGCCTCTGCTTCGTCAGTAAAGGTTGCTTACTCGGCTGATGGCACTACTTGGACCGAGGTTGATGCCGTAGCGGGTGCTGATGGCACATATACCGCTGCTGGTAGCAACTTCGCTGCCGACAAGAACTATCGCTACAAGCTTGTTGTAGATAGCGCAGATGCTGGTAAGACCCTCTCACACGAGACCGCTGCGGGTGCTCAGATTCCCAACGGCGATATGGAGTCTTGGTCGACATCTAACAATATTATCTTCCCCTATGCTGCTGGTGCTTCGCCCTTCTGGCTCACTGGTAACGAGGGTGGTGCTATGGCAGGTGCTACACTTACCCAGTCATCTACCGATGTGCGTCCTGGCACTACAGGTCAGTATTCGGCATACCTTAAGTCGCAGTTTGCAAGCGTTATGGGTATCGGTAAGTTCGCTGCAGGTAACCTCTTCGTAGGTACATTCTCGATGAGCGGTATGAACGGTACTGTAAGCTTTGGTCGTGACTTTAACTTTACGGCTAAGCCCAAGAGTCTCTCGTTCTGGATGAAGCACAACGAGGGTACTATCAACCAGAATTCAGGTACTCCTGCCGAGGCAACAGGCACCGATAAGGCATCTATGTATGTGCTTATCACCAACTGGGATGCCCCCTATGCAGTGAATACCGCAGATACCTCTACCTTCTTTACTATGGCCGACCTTGCCACTATGGAGGGCGTTATCGGCTATGGCTACCTTGAGAAGCGTGAGTCGGCTACCGAGTGGGCAGAGTACACCTTGGATATCACCTACCGCGAGGATATGAAGGATGTCAAGCCCAAGAAGCTTGTTGTATCGTTCACTCCTTCGGGCTTCGGTGACTACTTTACGGGTTCTACCGATTCGTGGATGTATGTCGACGATATTGTACTAAACTACTAGTTTTCGCAATTGAGATAGTGGTGGCTTGTGGTCGCCACTATCTCACTATTTTGATTTAATGAAGAGATTTTGCCTTCTACTGCTTGCCTCTTTTGCTGTTGTGGTTGCCACGGCGCAGGAGATGGTGAGTGCCGAAAGTGCTTCGACCGATTCGGCGGTTGTAGCACCCGTGAGCCTTACCCCAAATGAGGCTCGCCAGCAGCGTGGATTCTCGTCCGACGACTGCTTCGTGGCGAAGGGTCAGTGGATATTTGGCGGTACAGCCTCGTATTCTACCCATCGCAACAAGGATTATACCTTTACGCTTATCAACGATATCGACTCGGAGGGCTACACCGTGGGTGTTAGTCCTATGATTGCATACGCGCCATGGAAGAATATGGCCGTGGGTATCCGCTTTGGCTACAATCGTTCGCTCTTGGCGCTCGACAACGCCTCGATATCGGTTGGCGATACGGCTATGGGTATCGACTACTTCCACCAGATTAAGCATACCTACACAGGTACGCTCTTCTGGCGACCCTACATCCCACTGGGTCACAGCAAGCGCTTTGCCTTCTTTGTTGAGGCACAGCTCAACCTGTCGGGTGGTCAGTCGAAGGCGGTAGCCGAGGATGGCGTTATCGACGGTATGCAGAACTATCGCGGTACCTACTCTAAGAGCTTCGGTGCCTCGTTGGCCATACAGCCCGGTATCGTCGCTTTCGTAACGAACAACACCGCCATAGAGCTCTCTATCGGTGTCTTCGGCATCGGCGTCGACCGCGTAAAGCAGATTAAGAATCAGATCGAGACAGGCAAGACGGTCTCTTCGGATGCAAATTTCAAGCTGAACCTCCTCTCGGTAGGTTTTGGCGTATCGTTCTACCTCTAACATCGAAGCACTATGAAGCGATTTATTCTACTCTTGGTTGCTACGATGATGTCGGTAGCAACACTCTCGGCTCAGGAGGCTGATGCGGAGGCACAGGGCAAGTTCCTGCCTATGCGTCAGCGCCTTAACCGTAATATCGACCACAATAAGTTTGTCTATAAGGGCGAGGTTATGCTCGGTCTCACAGCGTCGTATGGCACACTCAAGTCGGAAGATTCCGACCTTATGTTGTTGCTCGACGGCATTGACGTGGGATTGAAGAGTGCCTCGGTAAACCCCTTCTTCGCCTATGCCTATCGTGACAACCGTGCCGTAGGTCTCCGCCTTGGCTACGACCTCGTCGATGGTAGGTTGGGCAATATCGATGTAGACCTCGGCCTTATCGCCGACGGCATCGAGAATATGTCGTTGCAGAACCTTGCGTTGCGCAATGAGAGCTTCTCGTGGTCGCTCTTCCACCGCAACTTTATGGGTCTCGACCGCCGTGGCATCGTTGGCGTAATCCTCGAAACGGAGCTTAAGTTCAAGTCGGGTACTTCGCGCATCACCTCGGGCGAGGGCGATTCGGCAACAAGCTCTGTGAGCCGTAACTTCTCGGCAAAGCTCAATGTAAACCCCGGTCTTGGTGTATATGTCTTCCCGCAGGTATGCCTCACCGTTACGGTGGGCATCGGTGGTATCTCGTACAACAATATCCGCCAGCTCGATGCAGCGGGCGATGTTGTCGGTCGTCGTGATAAGTCGAGCATGAAGTTTAAGCTCAACATTGCCGATATTCAGATTGGCCTTGTTGCGCATTTGTGGAATAGTAAGAAGTAGGAGCTATGATGAAGATTTTTAGATATTTGTTCGTTGCGCTTGCTACGCTTGCAGCAACTGGTTGTATCGACAATGATATCCCTTATCCTATCGTCAAGCTCGATATCCTCACGCTTAGTGCCGAGGGCGAGAAGGCGCCTGCCGTAATCAATACCTCGGCTTGCACCGTTGACTTCGAGCTGGAGGAGATTATCGACATCCGCAAGGTCTCGATTAAGGATGTTACCTTTACCGAGGGTGCCGAGTCGGATGTTGCGTTCCCTAGTAAGTTCGATATGCGTAATTCGCTATATGTCAACCTCTCGATGTATCAGACCTTCGAGTGGACAATCCGTGCAACGCAGAATATCGAGCGCTATTTCCGTGTCGAGGGCCAGATTGGTGAGTCGGAGATTGATGCCGTGAGCCATATCGCTACGGCCTATGTCCCTATGGACTACGATATGAACGATGTGCGCATCACGGCTGCCAAGTTCGGACCCAAGGATATTTCGACCTACTATCCCGATCCCCTCTCGTTTACCTCGTTCGATGGTACGGTACACCACACGATGGTCACCTACCACGGCGATATCGAGGAGATGTGGACTCTGAAGATTATCCAGAAGGATATCGATGTTGAGTTCTCGGCCGTGGATGCGTGGGCTAAGCGTATCTGGCTCTATGCCAACGGCCGTAGTGGCGATAAGAAGGGCTTCCGCTACCGCATTGCAGGTAGCGAGGAGTGGTTGGAAGTTGAGAATGTAGTGTTCGATGGCGGTAGCTTCTCGGCGTGTATCGAGGGTCTTGAGCCTCAAACAGAGTACGAGGTAATGGCCTATGTCGACGAGAGCGTAACGCCTATTGCGAAGGTTACCACCGACTCTATCTTTGCTCTGCCCAATGGCGACTTCGAGCAGTGGTCTACCATCGACAATATCGTATGCCCCTACATCGACACTCCGTTCTGGGGCTCGGGTAACGATGGCGCAGCTATGGCAAGCACCACACTTACAGAGCCTACCGAGGATATTCGCCCGGGTAGCGAGGGTAAGTATGCTGCATCGTTGCAGTCGAAGAAGGCAGCGTTGATGGGTATCGGTAAGTTCGCTGCGGGTAACATCTTCCTTGGCGAGTTTGGCGGTCTTGTAGGCCTTGATGGCTTGGTTAACTTCGGTCGCCCCTCTACGGCACGCCCCGTGGCACTCCACGGCTGGGTGAAGTATAACTGTGGTGTTATCGACGAGCTTGGCCGTGTGCCTGCTGCTCGCCCCAACCTCCAAAAGGGCGATATGGACGAGGGTCAGATTATGATTGCCGTAGGTTGCTGGACAGCAGAGGAGTATGGCGGTAGCGCCGACTGCCCCGTGGTGGTAAACACCAAGGATGAGAGCACCTATTTCGATAAGAATGGCAAGGATGTTATCGGCGTTGGCGAGCTAATTCTCACCGAGTCTACCGATGGCTGGATTGAGTTTACCTTGCCTCTCGACTATCGTTCAACAAGTGAGGTTCCCACCCATATGATTATCGTATGCACGGGTTCACGCTTTGGCGACTATTTCACAGGCTCGACACAGAGTTTAATGTTAGTTGATGACCTCACCCTACAATATTAATTTGCCGTGAAAAGGGGCATCCTTCGACGCCTCAATCCAAAGAGCGAATGGGAAATACCTCCAGTATGTCCCATCCGCTCTTTCTCTTTATCGGCGCCAAATTATACCCCTTTTGACGACAAATTGGTCGTGGTGCTCTGGAATGTGGTTTTTTAGGGAGTTTAATGAGTTTAAGGAATGTAGGGAGGTTAGGGATAAATGTCGGTAGCGCTCTCCCTAAGTTCCCTAACTTCCCTAGTGACTGCGCCTCTCTTTGCTCTTTGCTCTCATCTCCTCCTCCCCAGCTCCACATACTCCGAGTAGACCAACTGCGTATGCGGGTTCGATGACCATATCTCCTGCCGTATGGCGCGTGTGCCGAAGCGGAAAAACCACCATTTGCGCGGTACACGATGCACCACCTGATGCAGGGTGTCTACGATGCGGATGTCGTAGTGTAGGCTGTCGCCCGCGATAATGCCCGCAATGCGACTCCACCTATCGCCACCCTCGAAGATGCGTACCGTATCGCGCAAAATAACCGTGTCACGCACCACGACCGCCTCGGCGTAGCGTTGCTCCATAGCGCTCTTGGCGTAGCTCTCGGTGCGTCGTAGGCGTATGCCCAATGCTCGGATGCGCTCCGCATCTTCCTTATGCTGCTTGCGGAACTCGCTGACTTCGAGTTGCAGAGCCTGCACCGAGGCAGCCGACTCGTCAGCCCGTGTGCGGTAGAGTCTAACATCTTCGGTGAGTGCTTCGCAGTTGCCACGAAGGCGCTCATTTTCAGCTGTAAGTCGTCGTAGAGCAATGCCCGAGAGTAGGGTGGCACACGACAAGATAATGAGTAAAATTCGAATGATTCGTTGCATAGCTTTAGTAGTTTAAGGTAACATATTTAGTGCTCTTACACACCGCAAAGATGCAACGCCGAAAGGGGTAAAATTTCTAAATAAATTAGAAACGACAAAAAATGTTTTGAAAAAGGGTGGCGGTTGGGGAAAAATTATTACCTTTGTATAATACATTGACCTTAAGACAGACAAAACAATTACTAAATATTAAAAAAATCAACCTAATTATGGCTATTAACTATTCAGGTAAAACTCGTATCGAGAGCGACCTTCTCGGTGAGATGGAGGTGCCCGTAGAGGCTCTTTATGGCGTGCAGACATTGCGCGGTATCGTCAACTTCCCCATCAGCCGTTTCCACCTCAACGACTACCCATTGTTTATCAACGGTTTGGCAATGACCAAGCTCGGTGCTGCTGAGGCTAACCACCAGCTCGGTCTTTTGACCGACGAGCAGTTCAAGGGTATCTCACAGGCTTGCCTCGAGATTATGCAGGGTCAGCACCACGACCACTTCCCCTGCGATATGATTCAGGGCGGTGCAGGTACTACCACCAATATGAACGCTAACGAGGTTATCGCTAACCGTGCTTTGCAGATTATGGGTCACCAGCCTGGTGAGTATCAGTATTGCTCACCCAACGACCATGTTAACTGCTCACAGTCTACCAACGACGCTTATCCTTGCGGTATCCACCTCGGTCTATATGCTACACACCAGGTATTCATGGGTCACTACAACGAGCTTATCGCATCGTTCGAGAAGAAGGCTAAGGAGTTCGCTCACATCCTTAAGATGGGTCGTACCCAGTTGGAGGATGCTGTGCCTATGACCCTTGGTCAGACCTTCGGTGCCTTCGCTCAGATTTTGAAGGAGGAGCGCAAGAACCTTGAGTTCGCTGCCGAGGAGTTCCTCACAGTGAATATGGGTGCTACCGCTATCGGTACTGGTATCTGCTCGGAGCCCGAGTACTCTGAGAAGTGTATCGCTGCTCTCCGCCAGATTACTGGTTGGGATATCAAGCTTGCTGAGGACCTCGTAGCTGCTACATCTGACACCACTTGCATGGTGGGCTACTCATCGGCTCTTCGTCGCGTAGCTGTTAAGCTCAACAAGATCTGTAACGACCTCCGTCTCCTCGGCTCTGGTCCTCGTTGCGGTCTCCACGAGTTCGACCTCCCCGCACGCCAGCCTGGCTCATCAATTATGCCCGGTAAGGTTAACCCCGTTATCCCCGAGGTTATGAACCAGATCTGCTACAAGGTTATCGGTAACGACGCTTGCGTTGCTATGTGCGCTCAGGAGGCTCAGATGGAGCTTAACGCTATGGAGCCCACAATGGCGCAGTGCTGCTTCGAGTCAGCTGAGATTATGATGAACGGCTTCGACACCTTGCGCATCAACTGCGTTGATGGCATCGTTGCTAACGAGGCACAGTGTCTCAAGTATGTTCAGGATAGCTTCGGCATCGTAACAGCTCTTAACCCCATCATCGGCTACAAGAACTCTACAAAGATTGCTAAGAAGGCTATGGCTACTGGTGGTCGCGTTTACGACATCGTTCTCGAGGAGGGCATCCTCACCAAGGAGGAGCTTGATACTATTCTTCTCCCTGAGAATATGATTAAGCCTGTGAAGCTTGATATCAAACCCCGCAGATAATTTAGCGTGATTGAGGGGCATCTACTTCCCCTACCAAAAGAAAATGCCAATGAGCAGTACGACAGGTACAGCCCATCGGCATTTTTTTTGGCGAGTGTTGTATCTGCCCCTCACTGACGCTAAATAATTTCTTGTGATAGTGGCGCTACTGCGACACTTCAATCCAAAGCCCGAATGGGAAATACGCAAAGTATATCCCATCCGGGCTTTCTCTTTATCGGCGCCAAATTATGCCCCTTCTGACTTCAAATTGGGTGCTTTCTTGTGAAAAGCCGCAATCTGCGGCACCAAACTTAACTCCCCGAATGGGAAATACGCTCAGTATGTCCCATCCGAGGAGTTTTCATTTGGCACCACATCTCACGACTTTTGACAAGAAAGTGTGCTGATTGGAAGGTGGTGTTTTAGGGAATTTAATGAGTTTAATGAGCGTAAAGAGTTTAAGGATAAATGTCGATAGCGCTCTCCCTAAGTTCACTAAATTCACTAATCTCCCTAACTTCCCTAATGACAGCGCCTTTTAGTGTGCAAATACCCTGCCCAGTTGCTTCTCTTGCTTCTCGAAGGCGAGGCGTGAGGGGGTGGGGTAGCGGAGCTTGTCGAGTGAGGCAACGGCATTCTCGATGTCGCGCAGAAGCATATCCGCCATATCACGCGACATACCTTGGCGCACCACGATACGCATAACCACCATATCCTCGATGTTCTTGGGCATCGTGTAAGCAGGCACCATCCAGCCACTCTGCTGCAACTCGTTTTGTAAGTCGAAGAGTGTCCACTTGGCGCTCTCGGTGTACTTCTTGCTTAACGACCAGACAAACAGCGGATTAACGACCTCTTTCGAGTAGTTCTCGAAGCACTCCATCTTGCCGATGCGCTCGTGGCAGTAGCGTGCTATCTCCATTGAGTTGCGCTGAATATTGGTGTAGCCCTCACGACCGAGGCGGATAAAGTTGTAGTACTGACCCAAAATCTGTGCTGCGGGGCGCGAGAAGTTCAATCCTACCTGCGTAACCTCTGCTCCGAGGTAGTTTACCGAGAAACTCATCTCCTCCGGAAGATAGCTCTTATCGCGCCAGATAACCCAGCCCAAGCCGGGGTATACCAAACCGAACTTATGTCCCGAGGTAGATATCGAGGCTACCCACTTTAGGCGGAAATCCCACTTCTTCTCGGGATAGATAAAGGGCAAGATAAAGCCTCCTGATGCTGCATCGACATGGATAGGAATCTCCCAGCCGTGCATCTTGTTGAAGGCATCCAACTCTCGGTCTAACGCCTCGATATCGTCGTTAAGACCTGTCCAGGTGACACCCGCAATAGGCACGATGCAGATGGTGTTCTCGTCGCAGTGCTTAAGCGCCTCGGCAATATTGAGGGTGCGGTGCTCGGAAGTGAGCGGTATCTGGCGTAGCTCAATCTGCCACAGCTGGCAGAACTTCTCCCACACGACCTGCATTCCTGTGCTCATCACGAGGTTGGGCTTGTCGTAGGGCTTGCCCGCCTCCTTACGCCTTTTGCGCCAGCGCAACCACGCCGCCACGCCACCGAGCATACACGCCTCCGACGAGCCGATGCCGATGGCACCCGTCTTCGACTCGCTCTCCTCGGGGCTGTGCCAGAGGTTGGCGAGGATGTTGATGCAGCGCGCCGTCATCACCGCCACACGCGGATACTCCGTCTGGTCGATATAGTTCATCGATATTGCCTCGTTCATAAGGCGTGTGGCGTAGTCGTCCATATATGTTGTGACGAATGTTGCGAGGTTGAGTCTCGGCTGTGTCTCGGCGTATGTCTCATCCTTGACCATACGGTAGGCAATCTCGGGGGCTGTCATCTTCTCGGGAATTGTCGTTGCGGGCGCTGGGCGCACCATCTCCTCGGAGCCATAAACAGGCTGCTCCGAAGAGTTTGTCGTTGCTTTGTTCATATCGTTTAAAGGTTTAAAATTCGCAACGACAATTCCATAAATTATGCCAAGACCAGAACTAAAGAGCAAAGAGGAATAGTTTTTAGTTATTAGTTGTTAGTTATTAGAAAACCTCCTCTGAAAAAACATTTTAACCCATCGTAACTCATAGTAACCCATTTTAACCCACTATCAAGAACCACAGTGCGAGAGTAAAGAGGCGCAGTCGATAGGGAAATTAGGGAATTTAGCGAAGTTAGCGAAGTTAGAGAGGAGCGCTACCGACATTTATCCTTAAGCTCACTAAGCTCATTAAATTCCTTAAATTCTCTGAATCCTCTCTGAATCCTCCCTGAATTCTCCCTGACCTCTCCCTGAACCCTCTCTGATCAATGCCACCCATAAAACAAAAAAACAGATGACTTAACAAGTCATCTGCTCAATCCTACAAAAGTAAGTCGGGATACCGGGATTCGAACCCGGGGCCTCCAACTCCCGAAGCTGGCGCGCTAACCGGACTGCGCTACATCCCGAACAATATGTATCACCGTATCTTACTCCGTTGCCGATTGTCGGCTCTCGTCTGAGTCGGGATACCAGGATTCGAACCTGGGACCCCCTGCTCCCAAAGCAGGTGCGCTAACCGGGCTGCGCTACATCCCGATACAATGATTTCGAGGGGCAAAGATAGATGAAAAATTTTAATAGACCAAATATTTAGTTTAGTTTGTGTCGATTTTCCAAGAGTTTTCCTATCTTTGCTTAAAACTTATGACTATGCGACGATATATTTTTACCACTCTTTTCGCTCTCTTTGCCATTGTGGCGTGTACGCCAGAGCAAAGCGCTGATAAGCGATTCGACGAGGGTGTATCTAAGGAGCTTGCCGAGTGGCGAAAAGCGACAATAAGCGATGTGGAGTACGACCTCGTGTTCGACCTTGTGGAGAATAGCGGTGTCGTACGCATCAGCTTTGCGCTCGATGTTCCGCAAGATGTCGTCATTGATTTCCGCAATACCGAGCTTGTTGCCGATATCTTTGTTCCGGGCGAGGGTCTCCCTAGAGAGGCTGCGTTGCATAACGAGCATATCATTATCCCAAGCTATCAAACCAAGGCGGGCAAGAATAGCGTGGGAGTTCTATTTAGGCTTGACAATCAGTCGCTTAATCGCCGTAATGATTTCCTCTATACGCTCCTTGTGCCCGATCGTGCCCGCACGCTATTCCCCTGCTTCGACCAGCCCGATATGAAGGCGACATATCGCCTAAAGCTTACCGTTCCGAAGAGTTGGGTGGCGGTGTCGAATACCGCAATCGAGGGCGTAGAGGAGCTTGACGACAAGAAAACCATCACCTTTGCCCCCACCGAGCCGTTGAGCACCTACCTCTTCTCGTTTGTTGCGGGCGAGTTTGAGCAGCGCACCTATGATGATGGTGTTCACCGCTTTACGGCATACTATCGCGAGAGCGATCCCAAGCGATTGGCGCAGCTGCCCACAATCTTCGAGCAGGTGGCATCGTCGCTTGAGTGGTTGGAGGAGTTTACGGGCATTGACTACCCCTTTGCCAAGTACGACTTTGTGATTCTGCCCGGTTTCCAGTATGGCGGTATGGAGCATACGGGAGCTACGCTCTACAATGATACGCAGATGTTCCTTTCGGAGAATCCTACGCCCGATGAGGAGCTACGCCGTATTCAGCTTATTGCCCACGAGACGGCGCATATGTGGTTTGGCGACTATGTTACGATGGCGTGGTTCGACGATGTCTGGACCAAGGAGGTCTTTGCCAACTACTTCGCTGCCCGTATCACCGAGCCACTATTCCCCGATATCAACCACCGCCTAAATTGGCTGAAAAGCTATACAACCTCATCGCTTGCCGAAGACCTTACGCTCGGCACAACATCTATTCGTCAACCGCTTGACAATCTGCGAAATGCAGGATTGGTCTATGGCAATATCATCTACTGCAAGGCGCCAATTATGCTCGAGAAGATGGTCGATATTATGGGCGAGGCGGCTTTCCGCAATGCTGTGCGAGAGTATCTTGCGACATACGCCTATGGCAATGCCACTTGGGATGATTTGGTGGCGATTTTCGATAGGCACACCGAGGCAGATATTGCGGAGTTTAGCCGTGTATGGGTTAACGAGAAGAGCCTGCCATATATCAGTTTTAAGGTCGATGGCAAACGCCTAACTATCGTGCAGAGCGATATTTACGAAAGAGATATTGTTTGGCCACAAAAGTTTGATATCGAGGTTGTTACGGCGAGTGGCAAGGAGCGACACACCATTAAGCTCTATGATAAGAGTGTCGATATTGAGGCGGCAGATGATATTGTTGCCGTTCTGCCCAATGTCTGTGGCAGGGGCTACGGCTTCTTCTCGCTCGACTACGATAGCAAATCGTGGTTGGTCGATAACCTGATGACCGTCGAGGATGAGAGCGCCCGAATGTCGTTGCTCCTTACTCTGCACTCGCTCTACGATGCTGGCGTTTTGGGCGATTCGTGGTGGCAGTGTGCTTTGCTCGATGTCGTTCGGAAGGAGCAAAATCCGCTAATCCTGTCGCTTGCAATAGGCTATCTGCCAGCAACTTGGCGTGTTGAGGGCAGTGAGGCTGATGAGCAGGAGTTGCTTGCTTTGGCAGAAACGCACCCTGTGCTCTCGGCTCGTCGTCAGTTGTGGCGTGCGCTCTACACGATGGCAGAGTCCGAGTCGGTGGTGTCGGAGATTTACTTGGTATGGGAGCGTGGCGAACACCCTCTGCTCTCGGTAGATGATTATATGTCAATGGCTTATGAGCTCGCTATCCGCTATCCCGACCGCTATGACTATATAGAAAAACATCAGCGTGAGCGTATTGCGGATGCCGACCGCCGTAGCCGTTTCGACTATATTGTGCGTGGTGCAACGAGTGATGCCGAGGCGCTTGATGCCCTGTTTGAGGAGCTGTTGGAGCCTGCGAATCGTCGCACCGAGCCGTGGGCGCAAGCGACATTGGCGCTTATCAACCACCCTCTGCGTGGCGAGAGTTCGGTAAAGTATATTCGCCCTGCGTTGGAGGAGTTGCAAGAGGTGCAGCGCACGGGAGATATATTCTTCCCGCGTAACTGGGTGGGTGCAGCCCTCTCATCGCATCGCTCGGAGGCTGCATATTGTGAAGTTGTTGATTTCTTGGAGGATAACCCCGACTATCCGCAGTTATTGAAAAATAAGATTCTTCAAGCGGCACACACCCTTTACCGCGTTAACGGGTGTAGCGCTTGGCGATCAGCTGTGCAGTCCGACGAAGATTCTCTTTAGCCACCTCGCTCTGCATCGCTCGGTCGAGCGACATACCCTCGGGCATTGTGGCGTAGAGAGCCTCGAAGTCGCTGTTGTCCAGCTCTTTGCAGTGGTCGATTGTGCCACCTACGGCAACTACGCGCTTGCCCATTTCGCGGGCTATGCGCAGTATGCCACCAGGGGCCTTGCCCATCGTGGTTTGTCTATCTAGGCGACCCTCGCCCGTGACGATAAGGTCGCAATCTTTCGCCAACTCTTTAAGCCCCGTAGCATCTATAACGATATCGATGCCTGGGCGTATCGTTGCCCCCATAAACGATAGTAGCGCATAGCCCAATCCGCCTGCTGCACCTGCGCCTCGGGTGTTGCTAAAATCTTTGTTTATAGCCTCTTGCACTCGTTCGGCGTAGTTTGCCATTCCTTGCTCCAACTCCTCGACCATAGCACCATCTGCACCCTTTTGTGGGGCGTATATGCGTGTGGCGCCTCGCTCGTCAAGTAGCGGATTATCGACATCCGAGGCGATGGTAAAGTGGCTCTCTCGGAGTGCTGGGTGTGCGCCTTGGCACTCTATTTTGGCAATCTTTTGGAGTATCGCACCGCCGCCATTTAGCTCGTTACCTGCGCTGTCGTAAAAACGGTAGCCCAATGCTTGAAGCATACCTACGCCACCATCGTTTGTGGCGCTACCGCCCAAGGTTAGGATAAAGTCTCGGTAGCCACTATCGAGTGCCGAGCGGATAATCTCACCAAGACCGTAGGTGGTGGTTATCAATGGGTTGCGCTCAGCATGGCTCAGGAGCGTAAGTCCGCACGCCGTGGCACTCTCGATAATAATCACGCCGTTAGCCACGCCATAGCGTGCCACAATGGGTCGCCCTATGGGGTCGCTCGCCTTTGCTTCGCGCCATTCGCCACCCATAGCGCCGACAAGCGCACCGAGTGTGCCCTCGCCACCATCGGCAATGGCAACCTTGCGTATCTCGGCTGTGGGGTCTACGCTTTGCCACCCCTCGGCAAGTGCCTCGGCAGCCTCCAACGATGTTAGCGAGCCCTTGAATGAATCGAATGCAACGAGCAACTTCATGTTTTCTAAAAGTTTGGGGCAGCCCCTTTAGACTGCCCCTTGTTTAAGTTTTATTTCTCGAACTTGGCTTTCGCCTTCTCGATCTGTCGCTTGATAATATCCATCGAGTTGTCGATAGCCTCCTCGAAGGTAAACGCGCGCTCCTCGACACGGATATCGCCGCCAGGAACGCGGAGCGAAATTACTACTACTTTATTTCCCTTTTCTGAATCGGGGTCCAAACGAAGAACCACCTCTGCACCACTCGCTCTCTCATCAACAAAGCGATCCAATCTATCCATCTTCTTCTGAATAAACTCAAGCAGCTGCTTGCCGGCATCGAATTTTACTGACTGAATCTGTACTTCCATAGGTCAAAAGTATTAAATTATATATAGTGCAGGAGATCGCGCGCCTCCCGCTGTCTTGACGCTGTGGGGCTACACCTTATTTCTTCTTTTCTCGAGGGTGGGCTGTGGAGTATACCTCCTTGAGCTTCTCGATATTGGTGTGGGTGTAGACCTCTGTAGCCTTTAAAGAACTATGTCCAAGGAGCTCCTGTATCTCGCGGAGGTCGGCACCCTCGTTCAGAAGGTGCGTTGCAAAGGTGTGGCGGAGTGTGTGGGGCGATGTTTTGCCCTGAATGCCAGCACCTTTTAGCTTGCTATCGACGATGCGCTCGATGGTGCGAGCGCTGATAGGCTCTCCTTTCTTTGATAAAATTAGTGCTTTTTTTTGACCTATGCAAATATTTTGCGAAGAAAATTGACTAAAATACTTTTTTAATATCTCGCCCATACGCCCGATAAGAGGCACTATGCGCTCCTTTCTGCCCTTGCCGAGGATGCGTATGGTGCGCATATCTTGAGAGATATCGCCAAAGGTTGCTGTAGCCAACTCCGTGAGTCGCAACCCTGCGGTGTAGAAGAGCAAGACGATAACGGCATCACGCAGTCGCTCAAAGTCTTCTGAGCCGATATCGTCGCGCAACATTGCTACAACATCTGTCATACGGCTTTCGGAAACGAATACAGGCAGACGGCTTGGGGTCTTGGCTTGCGAGATTACGCTCACTATATCCTTGTTGGCGTGTCCGTGGACAAGCATCCACTTCCAGAACGAGCGTAGCGATGCCACACCTCGATTGACCGATTGCGCCTTAAGCTTGCGCTTCTCAAAGAGATAGACAATCCACTCCTCGACATCGGCACGGGTGATGGTGTTGGGGTCGAACTTGTCGGCATCAATGCCTGTGAACTCCAAGAAGTCGGCAATATCGCGCCTATAATTGCGCACCGTGAGGGGCGAATAGCGCCTCTCGGCCTCGATATAGCTAATAAAGCCGTCGACAAGGTTCATTACATAATCTGCTTATAGTGGAAGATAAGCAGGTAGACAACAGCCACCGAGATATAGATATCGGCAAAGTTGAAGATAGGGCCAAAGAAGTAGCCGTTGTAGTCCACCAAGAAGTCGAGCCACGAGGGGCAGCTCTCCCACTTAAAGAGGGGTAACTGTATCATATCTATAACCTTACCGGTAAGGAAACCAGCATTCTGCGCCTCGATAAACAAGCCGTAGAACATCGAGTCTACCATATTGCCGATAGCACCTGCAAGGATAAATACTACGCCCAAGGTGAAGCCAAAAGGTATCTCCTTGCCCTTCTTGAGAAGTAGGCGGACATAGTAGATGATAAGGCCAATCATCGCAAGGCGGAACAACGAAAGGATAATCTTGCCCCAGTCGATAGCGCCCTCACCACTGCCAAGCTGCATGCCGAAGGCGAAGCCGTTGTTCTCAACATAGCAGAGGTTAAACCAGCTGAAGACCTCGATACGGTCGCCAACCTCCATATAGTGGTGAACTAATAACTTGACAATCTGGTCGATAGCAACAAGCACAACGACCAAGATAGAGAGCTTTGCGCCACGCGATAGCTTATTTAATTGCATAGTAATGTGTGTTTTAGTTAGTTTGGGCGGTAGGGTGGTCGGCACCCTTGCCAGCCTCACAAAAATAATTTTCGCACAAATATACAAAAATTCAAAAAAATATACTACTTTTGTCGACTGAAACCGCTGCCCAGGTGGCGAAATGGTAGACGCGCTCGTTTCAGGTGCGAGTGCTTAACGGCATGTAGGTTCGAGTCCTATCCTGGGCACAAAGGCTGATTTCTTCTGAAGTCGGTCTTTTTTTTGTTGTTGGCGCTACTTTGGCGAGGCTGTTTCACAGCCTAATGTTAATGATGTGTGCCATCGTTTGAGCAAGCTCACGATGCCCCACACCATCAACAAATTGCTATGCAATCTCGCCAAAGTTGCTCTTGTGCCCAGCATAGTATGTTTGGCAGGTTGCGCGGATATGATAGTGATTTATTGCTCGACCTAAAGGTCTGCGCTTTTTTTCAAAGGTATCCGCGCGAGCTTGTGCCTCTGGCACTGCGCTTCGAGTCCTATCCTGGGCACAAAGGCTGATTTCTTCCGAAGTCGGTCTTTTTTTTTGTGTTCGCTTGGCGAGGGCGCTGTTTCACAGCGAGTGGTGCTATTTCGAAAATTGTTTACTGAGCAAGCTCCCACCATTTTCGAAATAGCACCATTGCTTCGCAATACCTCGCCAAGCTCTTGTGCCCAGCATAGTATGTTTGGCAGGTTGCGCGGATATGATAGTGATTTATTGCTCGACCTAAAGG
>JAFTVX010000013.1 GCA_017465575.1 Alistipes sp.
ATTCTAAAAACTAAAAACTAACAACTAACAACTCCTTACATCGATAGCTTTATGCCCGATTTTTTTTAGTTTTTAGTTATTAGTTATTAGTTGTTAGAGGGAAAATTCTAAAAACTAAAAACTAACAACTAACAACTCCTTACATCGAAAGCTTTATGCCCGATTTTTTTAGTTTTTAGTTATTAGTTATTAGTTGTTAGAGGGAAAAAACTAAAAACTAACAACTAACAACTAACAACTCCTTACATCGAAAGCTTTATGCCCGATTTTTTTTAGTTTTTAGTTATTAGTTGTTAGAGGGAAAATTCTAAAAACTAAAAACTAACAACTAAAAACTCTTTACATCGATAGCTTAACGCCCACAAAATAGGTGCGGGGTAGTGCAGGGCCGTAGATATATGCCGAGTCGCGACCTGCGCCCATATCGATGTCGCGCTGGTACGAATCGAAGATGTTCTTAACACCAGCGTTTAGCTCCAAGCGCAAGACATCCGAGAGGCGGAAGGTGTAACCCACCTTTACGCCGAAGTCCCAGAACGAGGGTGTAACGACCTCCGAGTCGGGGTGCTCAACGCCCATAATATCGGTGTGCGCAGCGTGCTGAACAAGCATACGACCTGTGTATGTACCGAAGAGCGAGGCATGCAACTGCTTGGTAATATAGAAGTTGGAGTTGAGGTAGCCGTAGTGGTCGGGGGCACGGAACATGGTGCGCTGACCCTCGATATCGTCGGACCACTGCTCGGGCTCGACATACTGGCTCTTCTGGAAGGTGTAGCCCAACTGCACATCGAAGATATCGGGGATGCCGAGCTTAAGCTCTGCGGTGATACCGCCGATGCGAGCGCCAGCACCATTCTGTCGGCGCTTGTAGATAAAGTTGTTGCCCTCAGCATCTATCTCCTCGCGTGTGTTCACAAGCGTAAATACATCGTCAAGGATGGTGTAGAAACCCTCGACGAGGAGGTTTGTTTGCAACTTGCCGAAGTTGTGGTAGTAGTCGAGCGATGCGCTCAGCGAGTGCGAGAACTCGGGGCGTAGGTCGGGGTCAATCTCGATAATCGACACCGAGTGGTTGAGGGCATCGATATGCAAATCCTCGTTGTAGGCTTGTGGCGCACGATAACCACTTGAGTACGAGAGGCGTAGACCGAGGTCCTCGATAGGGCTATAACGCACATTGGCACGGGGAGCAAAGATGGGCTTCTCGATCATATTGTGCTTGTCGAGGCGGAAGCCAACGAGGATATTTACCTTGTCGCTCTTCCACTCGTTCTGCGCAAAGATGCCGTATGTCGAGGTCGTCTGGTCGAGGTGGCGCTCGGTGGCGTGGTAGATGTCGTCGAGGTGGTTGTAGTTGTACTCTGCACCTACGGTGAGTTCCGAGGGAAGACCCGCCTTATAATTAAAGGTATACTGTGCACCGCCAACAGCCGTAAGGTCAGATGTTGTGCCATAAGCATTGGGGTTCATATCGGTGCCAAAGTAGCTCGAGCGTGCGATGCCCTGTGCCGAGGCGTACACCGAGAGGCGATGCTTTATAGAGGGGAAGTAGTCGAAGGTAAGACCACCACCGTCGATGTTGTGGTCGAGCTGCTCGCAAATCATCGCCGCGTGGGGTGCTTTGTCAAGGTTGTCGCCACCACGACGAAACTCGTGAATATGGTGATACTCAGCCGTTAGGCGCGAGTGTGCCGAGGTCTTGTAGTAGGCGCGGAAGCCTGCGGTCTCGGAGCGTAACTTGGTGATATCCGAGAAGCCGTCGTCGTTGCGGTCGTAGCCACCACGACCCTTAATCTGACCAAAGATATAGGCGCCCATACGGTAGTCATCCGAGACGAAAGCACCACCCAACGAGGTGTTGATATCGGGTGTGCCATCCTCCATAATATTCGAGGTGTTGGCGATAGAGAAGGTGTTGCGCACGGGGTCCTTGGTGATGATATTCACCACGCCACCGATTGCCGAAGAGCCGAAGAGTGCCGAGCCACCACCACGGATGACCTCCACACGCTCAACCATCGCAACAGGCATAAGGTCAAGACCATAGACACCTGCCAACGACGAGAAGATGGCACGGCTGTCGAGCAAGATTTGCGAGTACTGACCTTCAAGACCGTTGATGCGTAGCTGTGGCGCACCGCAGTTGCCGCAGGTGTTCTCCACACGCAATCCCGACTGGAAATTCATCGCCTCCGAGAGGTTTGCCGATGCAGTGCCCTCAAATACCTTCGACGATGCGACATTTACGACCGTAGCCGTTTGGCGACGATTGGTCTCGTTGCGTGTTGCCGACACCACAACCTCATCTACGAGCAATGCCTGCTCCTCGAGGCGGAAGTTAAGCTCGTTGCTCTTGCGTCGCTCGGCGGTGTAGGGCTGCTCGATAGTCTGGTAGCCTACGGCAGATACGATGATGATGTGCTCGCCCACGGGCAAGTGGTTGAGCTTGTAGTGTCCCGTAGCATCGGCGGCACAGCCGATGGTTGTACCCTTGATTGCCACGGTGGCGTAGGGTATATGCTCGCCAGTCGAGGCATCAAGAATATGTCCAAAAATATTAGCATCGGATGCCTTCGACTTTCCCTCGTGAATATCTACACGGGGCGACGACGGGGTGTCGCCATGGTGCTGAGCATCAGCAATAAAAGGTGCGATAAGTAGCGCAATGATAAGTGCAAACTTCTTCATCTATCTATTCTGTTTATCTGTTATTCAACTCTTTTGCGGCTGCAAAAGTAGTTGTTTTTCGTTATATACGCAATAGCTTAGTGTAGGGATTTTTTCGAGGAGAGCAAAGAGAATTTTAAGACAATAGGACAAGTAAGACGATAAGACGATAAGACCATAAGAAAAAGTCCTCTGGTCTTAAAGTCCTAATGGCCTTAATCCTATCGTCCTAAGGTCCTACGGTCATACCGTCATTAATACTCATCAACCTCTCCCTCCATTCACTCCCCGAAACCGACCGTTCAGCGCTATTAATTTGCGATTTATTAAAATTATTTAAAAAGATTTCCCCCTTTCAAATATTTTGCTTACCTTTGCCATCTCATTATATATATTGTACGCGCATAAGGGTGCGACCAATTTATTTAATGAGAAATGGGCAATTAGGAATTAGCAATGAGCAACAGAAAACTATTGCTAATTACTCTTTTCTAATCTCTCATTGCTAATTGAATAGGTAAATATTTTTGTAATAAAAACGGATATGAGCAATGTAAATCTTAATCCCGACTTTTTGTTTGAGGTTAGTTGGGAGGTGTGCAACAAGGTTGGCGGTATCCATACCGTCATCGCTTCGAAGGCACCTATCGTAGTGGGCTCAATGGGTGATAACTACATCACCATCGGTCCCGATTTCTCGCAGGACTCGGTAAATCCTGAGTTCTCGGAGGACAACTCATTGATGGCAGCTTGGCGTGAGTCGCTCTACAACCAGGGCGTTCGTGTACGCATCGGTCGCTGGAACATCGAGGGTAGCCCTATCGCAATTCTTATCGACTTTAAGTCTTTCTTCTCACAGAAGGACACTATCCTCTCGAAGCTTTGGGAGAGCTATAATGTAGACTCGTTGTCGGGTCAGTGGGACTATGTAGAGCCTGTGTTGTTCGGCTATGCAGCAGGTGTGGTTATCGCATCGTATGCCGAGACTATGTGCACCCCTTCACAGAAGGTTGTAGCACACTTCCACGAGTGGATGGCATCGGCAGGTTCGCTCTACTTGCACAAGTATGCTCCCTATGTAGCAACACTCTTCACCACCCACGCAACAGTTATGGGTCGTTGCATCGCAGGCAACCGCTTGCCCTTGTATAACGACCTTCTTAAGTTCAACGCCGACGAGCTCGCTCGCCAGTTTAATGTTGTGGCAAAGCACTCGTTGGAGAAGTCGGCAGCTGTTCACTCGGATGCCTTCCTCACCGTGAGCGAGATTACCGCTAACGAGTGCCGCTACTTGCTTGGTCGTGAGGTTACACGCATCACACCTAACGGCTTCGACAACGGCTTCGTACCCCGTGGCGAGGAGTTGGCAAAGAAGCGTGCGGCAGCTCGCAAGAAGCTTATCGAGGTTGCCGAGGCATCGTGGGGCGTAGAACTTACGAACCCCCTTATCGTCGCTACCAGCGGTCGCTATGAGTACCGCAACAAGGGTATCGATGTATTCCTTGAGTCATTGAAGCAGCTCGCATCGTCGTCGCTCGACCGCGATGTATTGGCTGTAATTGCTGTTCCCGCTGCCAACATCGGCATGCGTCAGGACTTGGCACAGCACCTCGAGAACAAGAAGTCGGCTATCGACCCTGCACAGAAGCGCTGGCTCACCCACAACCTCGAGTCGGAGGCTTGGGATATGGTGTCGCAGAGCATCGAGGGCAGCATCCTCTCTACTTCGGCATCGCGTGTTAAGGTCTTGTTCGTGCCTACCTACCTCAATGGCAACGATGGCATCTTCAATATGCCTTACTACGATGTTTTGGCAGGTGTCGACCTCACCGTATTCGCTTCATACTACGAGCCTTGGGGCTACACTCCCCTTGAGTCGGTTGCCTATGGTGTTCCCACCGTTACAACCACCCTCGCAGGCTTCGGTCTTTGGGTAGCTAACCACTCTAACCGCGCTGGCGTAGATGTTGTTCGTCGCGACGACTACAACGAGCGTGAGGTGGTATTCCAGATTACCGAGGTTATGAAGCGCTATTTGACAATGTCTGCTGCGCAGTACGAGGCAACCCGCGAGGCTGCTATGGAGCTTTCGGACACCGCAGTTTGGAAGAAGCTCTACAACGAGTACAAGCGCGCATATGAGGAGGCTATCGAGAACTCTATCTCGCGTACCAACCGTGTGCTTATCGACGGTGGTAACCGTGGCGAGCAGATCAACTTCGTACGCCAGCAGCTCACCTCAAACCGTCCCCAGTGGCACCGTTTGATGGTCGAGAAGGGTATCCCCGAGCGTCTTAAGCCCCTCGAGGAGCTTTCACGCAACCTCTGGTGGTGCTGGACTCCTGGTGCTCAGGAACTCTTCGAGGCTGCCGACAAGGAGCTTTGGGTAAAGGTTGACCGCAACCCCATCGCCTTGCTCGACAAGATTTCGGCACAGCGCTACGAGGAGATTTTGGCCGACAAGGAGTTCCTCAAGAAGATGGACGAGGTATACAAGCAGTTCTGCGACTATATGTCCGAGAAGCCCTCGCCCGAGCACGCTAAGGTCGCTTACTTCTCTATGGAGTATGGTTTGCACTCGTCGTTGAAGATCTACTCTGGTGGTCTTGGTATCTTGGCAGGTGACTATCTGAAGGAGGCATCAGACCGCAATGTGCCTATGGTTGCTGTGGGTCTTTTGTACCGCTACGGCTACTTCACACAGCGTCTCTCGGCACAGGGTGCTCAGGAGGCTACCTACGAGGCACAGAACTTCTTCAAGCTCCCCATCTCGCCCGTGCGTGATGAGCTTGGTAACTGGGTAACTACACAGGTTGCTTTGCCCGGCCGTAACCTTACAGCGCGTGTTTGGAAGTGTCAGGTAGGTCGTACCGACCTCTTCTTGCTTGATGCCGACTATGAGGCTAACCTCGACGAGGACCGTCAGGTAACATACTACCTCTATGGTGGCGACTGGGAGAACCGTCTCAAGCAGGAGATTTTGCTCGGTGTCGGTGGTATCCGTGCCCTCGTGAAGATGGGTATCAAGCAGGAGGTATACCACTGCAATGAGGGTCACGCAGCCTTCATCAACATCGAGCGTATCCGCAACCTTATCGCTCGCAAGCGTCTCTCGTTCTCGGAGGCTATGGAGGTAGTGCGTTCGTCGTCGCTCTTTACGACACACACACCCGTGCCCGCAGGTCACGATGCCTTCCCCGAGTCGATGATTCGTCAGTATATGTCGCACTATCCCGATGTATTGGGCATCACCTGGGACCAGTTTATCAACTTGGGTAAGACCAACCCCAGCGACCCCAACGAGAAGTTCTCGATGTCGGTACTCGCATGTAACCTCTCACAGGAGGTAAACGGCGTATCGTGGCTCCACGGCGAGGTATCGAAGGATATCCTCGGCAATATGTGGCCCGGCTACTTCAAGAATGAGCTCCACATCGGCTATGTAACCAATGGTGTTCACTTCCCCACATGGGTAGCATCGAACTTGCGTAAGCTCTACGCTAAGTACTTTGGTGAGGCATTCGAGGGTCATACCTACAACATCCCCGAGTGGCAGAATGTCCACAAGATTGACGACAAGGAGCTCTGGTCGGAGCGTATGTTCCTCAAGGAGCGCCTTATCAAGACTATCCGCAAGCGTTACAGCGATCCTACTCAGGTTCGTTTGCAGTCGCCTCGCCAGATGGTACAGGTTACCGAGAGCATCAAGCCCGAGGTGTTGACCATCGGTTTTGCTCGTCGCTTCGCTACATATAAGCGTGCACACCTCCTCTTTACCAACCTTGAGCGTCTTTCGGCGTTGGTTAACAACAAGGAGCGCCCCGTGCAGTTTATCTTCGCAGGTAAGGCACACCCCAACGATAAGCCTGGTCAGGACCTTATCAAGCGTATCGTAGAGGTATCGGCAATGCCCGAGTTCGTAGGTAAGATTGTATTCTTGCAGAACTACGATATGGAGCTTGCTCGCCGTATGGTTCAGGGTGTCGATGTATGGCTCAACACTCCTACCCGTCCCTTGGAGGCTTCGGGTACTTCGGGTGAGAAGTGCGTGATGAATGGTGTTATGCAGTTCTCGGTTCTCGACGGCTGGTGGGTTGAGGGCTACAAGGAGGGTGCTGGCTGGATGCTTCCTATGGAGCGCACCTATGCCGACCAGCGCTTCCAGGATGAGCTCGATGCCGAGATGATCTACAACACCATCGAGGAGCAGATCGTACCTTTGTACTACGACCGTGCTGAGGATGGCGTACCTCACCGCTGGGTGAACGCCGTGAAGAAGTGCGTTGCGGACATCGCATCTAACTTTACGACCAACCGTATGCTTATCGACTACGAGGAGCGCTTCTACAACAAGCTTGCTCAGCGTAAGAAGCTTATGCTCGACAAGAACTACCTTATGGCACGCCAGATTGCAGCTTGGAAGCGTAAGGTGTCGGCTGCGTGGGACAACATCGTGATTCGCGATGTTAAGCGCGCAGAGATCGAGTCTGAGGCAATGTATGTAGGTAAGAAGTACCACTTCGAGCTTACCATCGACCTCGCAGGCTTGCAGAAGGAGGATATCGGTGCCGAGCTTGTTGTGGCAACACAGATTGAGGCAGGTCAGGCAGCAAATGTTGTTGAGACACGCCGCTTGGAGGTTGTCGCTTCGGACGATAAGTCGGTAACTCTCGCTTTGGATTACGCTCCCGAGCACACAGGTATGTTCGATGTAGCTTTGCGTGTCTTCCCCGTGAACGACAACTTGGAGCATCGTATGGATTTTGCGCTTGTTAAGTGGGCCTAATTTGATGTGATAAGCCGCAATCTGCGGCACCAAACTCAACTCCTCGAATGGGAAATACGCCAAGTATGTCCCATCCGAGGAGTTTTCATTTGGCACCACATCTCACGACTTCTGACATCAAATTGGCTGAGTGCTGGTTGGAAAGAAGTAATCATAGGATTCAATAGGACTCAATAGGGTGTAATAGGGAGATAGGGGTTAGGAATAAATGATGATAGCGCTTCGCCCTATTAAATCCTATAATATCCTATTCAATCCTATTGACTGCGCCGCCTCAGTCAGAAGTAGTCAAAGACGATAAGAGAACATTCCTAATGGACTACAAACTAATGGCCTTTTAACTCTTATCGTTAGACGAAAAAAGCCGACCTCGAAGGGTCGGCTAATTATCTACCGCTTGGTAGCTTATCGACTAGTGGCAACCACCGCAGTCGCAACCATCACCACACTCGTGGTCGCCGCAACCGCCACCGCAGTCGCCGCAGCCGCAACCGCCCTGTGATGCGAGATCCTCGGGGGTTACATCGCGTACCTCAACAACGGTAACATCGAAGTTAAGGGTCTTGCCTGCCATGGGGTGGTTGAAGTCCATCACAACGGTCTCATCCTTAACCTCCTTAACGACACCCATCATGTGGTGACCATCTGCTGTAGACATAGGAATCTGGCTGCCTACGAACAAAATATCCTCGGCAATCTTGCCGTCCATCATAAATACGGTCTTGGGAAGCTCAACGATAGCCTCGGCAACAACCTCGCCGTAGCCATCCTTAGCCTCGAGGGTGAATGATACCGACTCGCCGGGCTCCTTGCCCATAATAGCCTCCTCGAACTTGGGAAGCAACATACCCATGCCACAAACAAACTGCAAGGGCTGACCGGGCATTGACTGGTCTGCAATCTGACCATCTACGGTGAGCTTGTAATCAACGCTCACCATCTTGTTCTGTTCTACCTTCATATAAGGAATGTTCTATAAATTATTAGTTTTTATTTACTTACTTTCGTAAAAGCGCACAAAGATATATAAAAAAGAGCAAAGATAAAAGAGCAGAGGGTAAAAGTTGTTGAAAGCGTGCGCAACCGTTAGAGTTGCATAGCAAATAATATAGGTTGAGAGCAAAAAGAGTGCGAACCCCAATGGAGTCCGCACTCTTCGTGTCTATGCTCGGTCGAAGATTAGAGCTTGTTGAGCTCAATCTCGAAGTCGGCCAAGACATTCATATAGTTGATAAATGCCTCGTATGCCGAGCCGTAGGGGTTGAAGTATGAATGTACATCACCGTCTGAGAACCACTTAGTAGCCATATAGTAGAAGTGGTCAGAGTTCTGCATAAAGTGCCATACATACTCGAAATCCTTGTTCTTAGCCTTCTTAACCTTAGGAGCCAAGGCATACAACTTAGCAAATGCCTCGTTCTGCAAGTCGTTACCCAACCAAGCGGTAACATCGCGCTCCTCGTCTGCCCAAGACATAGCGTGGGGGCAGTGCAAGACAGCCACGGGCTGAAGCTTCTTCGATGCCTCGCTAACGGTGGCGAACTCCAATTCGCCAGTTGCAAGCAATGCTGCGGGCAGAGCCTTCATAAAGTCGAAGATGCCAGTAGCGGCCTTCTGGTGCTCACCGAAGGTCTCGTAGTCCATAAAGAGGTTAACTACATCGCCAGTCTCCTGTGCTACCCAGCCTGCAAACTTATCTGCCGACAAGGGCCACTCGGGCCAACCCTCGTTAGAGAAGCGGAAGGCGATATCGTCCGAAAGCTTATAGTTGCGCAACAAGAGGCGTAGCTTGTTGTCCACAGCATCGGTATATACGAAGTTGGGCGACTTCCAACCAAGGATGTGCTTAGCACCCTCAGCCAACATAGTCTTAAAGCCCATACCCTCGACAGCCTTTGCGATGTCGTCAGAGTAGATAAGCTCGGTGTTGCGGAAGGCGGTAGGCTTAACGCCAAACTCCTCCTTGAGCATTGCTGAGTGGAGCTTAACCTCGCTCTTGAACTCATCGACAGAGTAGAGCGACGACAAAGAGTGCGAGTAGGTCTCGCCAAGGAACTCTACGCAACCCGTAGCAGCCAACTTCTTGAACGACTCCAACACCTCGGGAGCGTAAGCCTTGAACTGCTCGATGGCCGAGCCGGTGATAGAGAACGAGCACTTGAAAGCACCCTTATTCTCCTCGATAAGGTTCAACAGGAGGGCGTTCATAGGCAAGTAGCATTGGCGTGCCACCTTCTGCATAATAGCGCGGTTGGTAAAGTCATCGAGGTAGTTGTGGTCGTTGCCCATGTTGAAGAAACGATAGGTCTTCAAACGCCAGGGCTGGTGTACCTGAAAGTAAAAACAAACAGTCTTCATATATTCTCTTTTTTATTTATTTGCACTTGTCGATAGCCTGCTGATAGACATCCTTAATCTTCGTAGCAGCGTTGAACCACTTGAGGTTGTTAACCTCCTCCATACCCTTCTCCGAGAACATCTTGGCAAGGGCGGGGTAAGAGATGAGGCCATAGATGGCATCTGCCATAGCATCTACATCCCAGTAGTCAACCTTGATAGCGTAGTCCAATACCTCGGCAACACCACTCTGCTTAGAGATGATGGTCGGAACATTCGAACGCATAGCCTCCAGAGGCGAGATACCAAAGGGCTCAGATACCGAAGGCATGATGTAGACATCCGACAACTGGAACATCTTCTGCACATCGTCGCCCTTAAGGAAGCCTGTGAAGTGGAAACGGTCCGAGATACCGAGCTGTGCAGCACGACGAATACAGTGGTTCATCATATCGCCCGAGCCGGCCATCACGAAGCGCACATTGGGAACTCGCTTCAATACCTTAGCAGCAGCCTCGATAAAGTAGTCGGGACCCTTCTGGAAGGTGATACGACCGAGGAATGTTACAATCTTATCCTTCACACCACGCACGGGCAGCGGGTTGTCGTTCTCGGCAAACTGCACAGCGTTGTGAACGGCAACAACCTTCTCAGGCTCGATATGATACTTGTCGATAACGATGTTGCGTGTGAGGTTTGACACGGCGATGACCATATCGGCAGCCGCCATACCTGCACGCTCAATCTCGTAAACGCGTGTGTCTATGTTGTCGCTCGACGAACGGTCGAACGATGTGGCGTGCATATGCACTACAAGGGGCTTGCCCGACACGCGCTTAGCGGCGATACCCGCAAAATATGTCAACCAGTCGTGGGCGTGGATAACATCGAACTGACCCTCAAGCTGGCGTGCCACCTCGGCAGCAACCACAGCATAGCGAGCAACCTCCTCCATGATGTTGGCGCCATACTTGCCCGAGAAGGTGTAACGCTGAGTCCAGCTATCACCCTTACGCTCCCAGAACTTCTTACCCGTGCGCTCGTAGCCCTCACGATAGGTTGCCCACTCCTCTGGCGAGATGTAGGGTACCATGTTCGAGTCGATGTGGATAAACGAAATCTTGCGCATGATGTCTTCTGCACCCGCAACATCACCATCCGAGTAGCGTGCCTCGATGTCGCTAGCGTTGACCACCTTAACAAAGCTCTGGTCCTCGTCACCCGAAGCCTTGGGCATCACGAAGATAACCTCGACATCGTTGCGAGCCAAACCTTGGGTCATACCGTAGCAGGCCGTACCAAGACCACCAGCGATATGGGGAGGAAACTCCCAACCGAACATTAAGACTCTCATATATCTATCTTTTTTAATTATTTCTTAGTTGTACTCTTTCTTACGCACTTGCGCTTGGGCTTCTCTGCCACAGCCTCCTTGGCCTCTGCCTTCTTGGCGCAAGCCTTGCGAGCGGGCTTCTTGGGGCTATACTTCTTGATGAGGTCGTTGATGAAGAGCAAGCCTGCAACCGATGTAGCGTGCGAGATGCCACCACGGGGATTGTGCGGAGGATCACCCTCAAAGCGCTCGGCGATAGAGCCTACGCACTTTGTCTGAATCTCGTCGTCGAAGGCCTCCAAGAGCTGTTCTGCCTCACCTACATAGTTCTCGCCACCAAGGTCGAAGCACGCCTTAACATAGAACATCAAGGGCCAAACCCATGCCGAACCGTTACGCGATGCGAGATCCTGCGAGCGCTGGTCCTCGTTGTAGTTCGACTTGTAGAGTAGGTTGCGTGGCGAGAGTGTGCGCAAGCCACGAGGTGTGAGAAGGTGCTGGCGCACGGTCTGCAAGGTGTTTACAACCTGCTCGTCGTTAAGCATACGGTAGTCCAAACCGCAAGCCACAACCATGTTGCAACGGATAAACTTGTTTACCTCATCGTGGTTTACATAGTCTGCCAAGTAGCCCTCCTCCTCTAACCAGAACTTCTTAATAAATGACTCTTTGATGCGCTCGGGGAGGTCTTTCCACTCTGCCACAAATGCCTTGTCGCCCTGCTTCTTGGCAACTGCCAAGGTGTAGCTTACGGCGTTGTACCACAAAGCCTGAAGCTCCACGGGGTAGCCACGGCGAGGTGTGAGAGGCTGGCCGTCAACACTTGTGCCCATCCAAGTCAAGGGGCGCTCTGCCGATGCCCAAATAAGGCCGTTGTCGTGGAGATATACACCCTCTGTGAAGCCACGGCGGAATGCCTCCAACACAGCCTTCATCGTCGTGCCATACTTTGCCCAAAGCTCCTTCTGGCCGATGTGTGCCTCCAACTGCTGAAGTGTGAAGAAGAACCAGAGGGGAGCATCTACGGCTGCGGGGAGCCAATGACCCTCCAAAAGACCGCTCGACTCGAAGTCGCGAACTGCGGTGTCAAGAGCGTCGATACAGTCCTCCTTGTGTCCCTGTGCGAGGGTAAGGCCAGGAAGTGCCATAAAGGTATCCTCCATAAATGGGCGGAACCAGGGGTAGCCTGCAACAACCTCGGTGCGGTCGCCACGACGAATAACGAACTGGCGTGCCGAGTGCTCCAAGCAACTGAGGAAATCAATCTTATGTGTACGGCGAGCGAGCGATGCCTCATAAGCATCAACAATCGCCTTGGGCGACTCCATAGGCTCGGTGGATGCCGAGAAGATTACCGACTCACCCTTCTTGATGTTGAACTCGAAGTAGCCCGAGGTCATAAGGTCTTCGTGACCCTCGTAGCCACGGCGCAACTCCTTCTGATACTCGAAGTTGTAGTACCAGTCGGGTGCAGCGATAAACTCTGCATCCTCCTTCGAGAGCTGCATATTGAGCCAGGGGAATCCGTTGTAAAGGCGGCACTTAACACCGTAGGGAATAGGGTAGGCACGACCATCAGCCTCGACATTGGCCTTCGAAAGCGAGTGCTTGTCGCGGAATGCGAGCAAGGGACGAAGACGCAAGGTGGTATCCGAGTGAGCGTCCACCAAGGTGTAGCGAATCATAAGCTGTGTGCGCTTGTGAATCCACAGAAGCTCCTTCTTTAGAATCACGCCACCCACACGATAGGTGATTGTAGGAGTGGGCGTATACTCAAAGTCGGTGATATACTTATGACCGCGAGGCTCGTAGGCACCGTCATAGCGGTGCAGAGCGAGGTTGAACGACTGGTCGTGCTGCACGATGGTCTCGTCGAGCGACGACAGAAGTACATAGGTGCGATCACTCTCGTCGATGGGTGCAACCATCAAGCCGTGATACTTGCGCGTGTTGCAGCAGACGATGGTAGTACTCATATAGCCACCACGACGATCCGTAGCGAGCATCTCTCTGTTGAGCGAGTACTCCAGATTGCCCAATTCGCGCTTGTCAAATTTCAATCCAGACATAATTCCCTATATATTAATTAAACTTTGTTTGCTTCTCTTTGTTGGCACTCTCTGCCTAATTGTAGTGTAATCTGTTTGCTTGGTTGCGGTTGGCGGTGGAGTTTTTTCGTCTTAAAAGAACTTTAGGACTTTGAGACCATTAAGACCTTAAGACTTTAAGACCTTAAGACTTTAAGACCTTAAGACTTTAAGACCATTAAGAACAATAGTTTTTTCTCCTATCGTCTTATCGTCTTATTGTCCTCTCGTCTTAAGAACTCTCTTTGCTCTTTGCACTTTGCTCTCGCTTTGTCATTCTGAACGATAGTGAAGAATCTCTCGGTAAGCAAGACCTTGAACTGCCAGCTAAACTTTTAGATCCTTCGTTTCACTCAGGATGACACTCGCTAACAACTAACAACTAACAACTCTCTTTGCTCTCTCCTCACCACTCTTTCCTGTACAGCAAATACGCCACAACCGCCTATCTCTCAGCAAGATAGACGACCCAACCATAGGCGCAGCTTAACACTACGCCCATTTTACATAGTAAAGGTAAGAAAAAAAAATGAAATGCCAAAGAATATGGCGAGAAATTACGCAAAAAGTGACTCTATTACTGCATCCGAAACCAAAAACTTTTCGGCAGGAATCCGCAGATTTTCGCCCTCCTCGACCAACGCCCCGCAATCGACCCACGGCTGAGCACTCTCGATGATGCGCCTACGCTCCGCCAAGCCAAACTTATCCGCTATAAATTTTAGGTCGATGCCCTCCACTCGGCGTAGCGATATCATCACATACTCGTTGAGGTGGTCTATCGCTGTAAGTTGCTCATCCTCATATAGCATAGCCCCATCGGAATACTCCTTGGCAGTCGATACGCACCAGGTGCGGTTATCGCGCGAGAAGGAGTGTGCTCCAGGGCCCAAACCGAGGTACTCAACCCCTGTCCAGTATGCCGAATTGTGCTTGGCACGATAGCCCTTGCGAGCGTAGTTCGAGACCTCGTAATGCTCATACCCCGCATCGGTCAATGCACGATGAACGATAAGATACTCCTCCTCGGACTCCTCGTCGGTAAGTGGCTGATACTCACCCTTGCGAAGCATTAGACCGAGTTTTGTGCGCTCCTCAATCGTCAGATGGTATGCCGAGATATGCTCGACATCGAGCGCCACAGCCTCCTCCAACGAGTGCAGCAGCCTATCACGCCCAAAGCCCGCAACACCGAAGATAAGGTCGATGGAGATATTTCTAATTCCCGCCTTGCGCAGTCGACGAACTGCCTCCTTCGCCTCTTCTGCCGTATGTCTACGATTCATAAAGCGAAGTATCTCATCATCAAAAGATTGGATGCCGAGGCTTACGCGGTTTACCGAGGTCTTGGCCAAAGCCTCGACATACTCTTCCGTTAGGTCGTCGGGGTTGGCCTCGATGGTTATCTCGTCGACCGCCGAGCAGTCGAAGATTGAGCGTGCGTGGTCGATAAGTCGCTCAATATCCGAGGGGTGTAAAAGCGATGGTGTGCCACCGCCAAAGTAGATGGATGTCAGGCGCTTATCCTCGATATAATCTCTTCGTTGCTCCATCTCGCGGTGTAGCGCCTTGACGGTGGCGGGCAATAGCGCTGTGGCACCCACTTTGTAGAAGTCGCAGTAGGAGCAGATGCGTTTGCAGAAGGGTATATGAAGATATAGTGTTGCCATACGACGACAAAGTTATCAAAAATATCGCTCTTTCGGCGTACTACCTACGGAAAAAATCGTATCTTTGCGTGGTTGATACTTCAAAATCGTAAAACTATGAAGTCTATTAGAGAGTTATACCGCATTGGCACAGGTCCATCGAGTAGCCATACAATGGCTCCACGCCGTGCTGCCGAGATATTCCAACGCCGTAACCCCGAGTGTTCGTTCTTCCGCGTAACACTCTACGGTAGCCTTGCTGCCACGGGTAAGGGTCACTTGACAGATGTCGCCATCCTCGATACGCTTAAGCCCCACGGCAATGTTCAGCTTATCTGGGAGCCCTCGGTGTTTAAGCCCTTTCACCCCAATGGTATGCGCTTCGAGGCCCTCGAGGGCGATACCGTACTCGATGACTGGACAGTGTATAGTGTCGGTGGTGGCGCTCTTGCCGAGGAGGATAGCACGCCTGTTGAGACTTCGGATATCTACCCCGATACCAAGCTTGTCGATATCCTACACTGGTGTCGTGACAATGGTCGCACCTACTGGGAGTATGTCGAGATGCACGAGGGCAAGGAGATTTGGACATTCCTCGCCAAGGTGTGGCGTGTGATGCGTGAGGCCGTTGAGCGAGGCATCGAGACCGATGGCGTTATCCCTGGTCCGTTGCACCTCTCGCGCCGTGCTATGCGCTACAATGTGCGTGCCTCGGGCTACAGCCAGAGCCTAAAATCGCGCGGTCTTATCTTCTCGTACGCACTTGCTGTGAGCGAGGAGAATGCTTGTGGTGGTCGTATCGTGACCGCCCCCACCTGTGGCTCATCGGGTGTTATGCCTGCCGTATTGTACCACCTCTGGAAGACACGCGAGTTCTCCGAGCAGCGCATCTGTCGTGCTCTTGCTACGGCTGGTCTTATCGGCAATATCGTGAAGCACAACGCCTCAATCTCGGGTGCCGAGGTAGGCTGTCAGGGCGAGGTGGGTGTTGCCTGTGCTATGGCGGCAGCAGCTGCTAATCAGCTCTTTGGCGGCACTCCTGCACAGATTGAGTACGCTGCCGAGATGGGTCTTGAGCACCACCTCGGTATGACCTGCGACCCCATCTGCGGTCTTGTGCAAATCCCCTGTATCGAGCGTAATGCCTACGCTGCAGCGCGTGCTCTCGATGCCAATCTCTACTCGATGTATACCGATGGCCACCACCGCGTATCTTTCGACCGCGTGGTAGAGGTTATGAAGCAGACAGGTCACGACCTACCATCAATATACAAGGAGACAGGCGAGGGTGGACTTGCCAAAGATTTCTTGTAATTTGTTGTGATAGCGGCGCTACTGCGACGCTTCAGTCAAAATGGCGAATGGGAAATACCTCCAGTATGTCCCATCCGCCATTTTTCGTGTCAGCGCCACATTAGCACCACTCTGACAAGAAATCTGGTCGTGCAGACTGGGAGGAGGTTAGTTGCGCTCCGTGGAGCGCCTGCTACGCAGAGGGGTCTAAGGGGTCAGAGGGGTGGTAAGGTTAGCAAGTGCCTTGATAGTCTTACCCACCTCGAGGTTGGCACTCACACTATATCTCCCCTTGTACCCCTTGTACCCCTTGTACCCCTTTTGCCCCTTGGGCGTTAGCCCGCAGGCGACGCCTGCGCCTCTTTGCTCTTTGCTCTTTGCTCTCTCTTTGCTCTCTCTTCCCATTTCCACCAAACATTTCCTCTATTGCTAACGAAATTTTGAGGTTTAAGAATTTTTTCTTAATTTTGTGGAATTAAACCATTATCGTCGAAGTTATGAAACGAACTTTGGAATTTGAATACGAACACTATGACCATATCGGGGATATGGATGTAGTTGACCAGGTGTTGGTAAGCGAGGCAGAGTCGGCAACTAAGAAGGCTCATGCGCCACACTCCAACTTCTCGGTGGGTGCTGCCGTAAGGTTGCGTAGCGGTCGCACTCTCGATGCTGCGAACTTCGAGAGCGAGGTGTTCCCCTCGGGACTTTGTGCCGAGCGCTCGTTGCTCTACTATGTCGAGGCAAACTTTGCCGACGACCCTGTGGTGTCGCTCGCCATCGCTTCCGTGCCCTCGGAGCGTGAGTGTTACCCCTGTGGCGCTTGCCGTCAGGTGATTGTCGATGTTGAGCGTCGACAGCAGAGCCCCATTCGTGTGATTATGTCGGGTGGTGGCACAGCAACCGTAGTGCCCTCGGCAGAGTTACTCTTGCCTTTTACCTTTAAACTCTAAGCAAAGTGTTTACAATCAACGATATACTTTACGAGGACAACCACCTCATTGTGGTCAACAAGCACGCTGGCGACCTTGTGCAGAGCGACCCCGATGGCACCGAGGCCATTGAGGACCAGATAAAGGCGATGATAAAGATCCGTGACCACAAGCCTGGCGCAGTATTCCTCGGCGTGGTACACCGCATCGACCGCCCAGTGAGTGGTGCGGTTGTCTTTGCCAAGACCTCGAAGGCGTTGGCACGCCTCAACGAGATGATACGCACGGGTCGTATCAAGAAGAGCTACTGGGCAATTACCGAGAACCGCCCCAACGACGAGGAGGGCTCGTTGCACCACTGGATTGTGCGCAATGCCAAGACCAACCGCTCGCACGCCCACCAGCGTCCCAAGAGCGATGGCAAGGAGGCTCTGTTGGACTACCGTGTGCTTGGTGCTTCGACCAACTACACCCTCTTGGAGGTAGACCTCAAGACGGGTCGTCACCACCAGATACGCGCTCAGCTCTCGGCTATAGGTTGCTCTATCAAGGGCGACTTGAAGTATGGCGCAAAGCGTTCAAATAAGGATGGCGGTATCTCGCTCCACTCACGCCGTGTGGAGTTCGAACACCCCGTAGGTGGCAAGCCTATCTCTATTACAGCCCCCGTACCCAAGGGCGACAGCCTTTGGGCATTCTTCGAGGAGGCGCAGGGGGGAGAGTAGTTATTAGTTTTTAGTTGTTAGAGATTAGCAATGAGAGTTCTAATTCAGCGAGTTACCGAGGCGAGGTGCCATATCGATGGTAAGGTCTATTCGGAGATAGGCAAGGGTCTTGTGGTCTTGGTCGGTGTGGGCAATGACGAAACACCCGAAGATGGCGAGTGGCTTGTTAAGAAGATTGCCGCGTTGCGTATCTTTGATGACGAGGCTGGCGTAATGAACCTCTCGGTCGAGGATATTGCGGGCGATGTTATGGTAGTAAGTCAGTTTACGCTTCACGCCCTAACCAAGAAGGGCAATCGCCCATCGTGGATTAAGGCTGCCCCCGAGGCCGTTTCTCGCCCTGAGTATGAGCGCTTTGTACGACTTATGTCGGAGCGCTTGGGTCGTTCGGTCGCAACGGGTAGTTTCGGTGCCGATATGAAGATTGAGCTTACGAACGACGGACCAGTAACCATTTGGATAGATTCGAAAAATAGAGAGTAATGAAGAGATTTTTTGCTATTATCGCCCTTCTGCTTATCGGCATGGCGTGCGATAAGGATGTAGCATTTACATGTAAGGTTGTCGATAGCGAGGCAACCAATATCACCGCAACATCGGCCACCTTGGAGGCCACAATCAACGCCTCGGATTTTGGCAAGGTTGAGCGTGTGGGCTTTATGGTTGGCGATGATTTTTATAAGGCTGAGCTTGGTCGAGTATTCTCGGTCGTAGTAGATGGCTTAAAGCCCAATACCGAGTATGAGTATCGCGTTATGATATATGCCTTGGGCGATGTATGGAACAAGGAGGGTGGCAAATTCAAGACCCTTTCGGAGGGTGAAGAGCCTACTCCCGAACCTGAGCCAGAGCCCGAACCCGAGCCTGTAAACGGCAAGACCTACCGCCTTGGCTGGTTTGAGTTGCCTATCGAGGTGGATGCGAATGCCGATGGCGTCGATGACGATAACTCGACATACTACTATGCCCACCACCTCTGCGGTGGCTCGGAGCAGAATGCCCAGCGCAATGGTCGTGCCCGCAACTACTCGGTATGCTTCTCGTCGGAGCACCACTGCCCCGTGTGGGTTGCAGCGCCTCGCCACTCGATGTACGAGGGCTCGGCGAACCGCACCGATGCCTACACCCAAGATCCCGAGATACCCTCGAACATCCAGTATGCGCGCAAGGATGCCGATAGTGGCTGCAATAATGGCCATATGCTCGGCTCGGCAGAGCGCACATCATCAACCGAGACAAATAAGCAGGTCTTCTACTTCTCGAACATAGCACCCCAATATTCCGACACCTTCAACACAGGAGGCGGTGCTTGGAACAACCTCGAGGACCATATCGACGGCCTTGTATGCCGTGATACGCTCTATACCGTAATCGGCTGTTACTTCGACAAGTACACCGATAAGTATGGCAACACTGGCTCACCCAAGAAAATATCGTTTGGTGGTCGCTCGGATGTTTCACGCCCCACGATGTTCTACTACGCCCTGCTTCGCACCAAGAGTGGCTCAACGGGCAAGTCCGTAAAGGAGTGCTTGGCATCGGAGTTGCAGTGTGCAGCCTTCGTAATCTGCCACGAGCAGTCGAAGGGTCACGAGCCCCAAACCAAGGACCTTATCACCATCGAGGAGTTGGAGAAGATAACTGGCTTTACCTATTTTAATAATGTACCCAACGCGCCAAAGAGCGTGCTTAACACTTCAGACTGGTTGTAACTATGCTTATAGCACTTCAAAAACGAAAGGAGAATATCGCCGAGTATATCCTCTACCTGTGGCAGGTCGAGGATCTGTTGCGTGCCTTGCAGTTTAGCCCCGAGGCTATCTATCATACACTTGTCGACCGCATCGAGGGTGCCGACGAGCAGCAGAAAGAGAATATCTTCAACTGGTATATGCAGATTGTTGACCTTCTACGCAAGGAGGGCAAGGAGAGTCAAGGTCATATCGACCACACGCTACACCTTGTTGCTGACCTACACAACCTACACCTCCAGCTTATGAAACTGCCTGTGGGTGAGCACTATCGCTCGACATATTCGCGCCTTGCACCAGAGTTGCCCCGCCTCCGCACCATCATCGACAAGGAGGAGATAAGCGATACTGAGCTATGCTTCCGTGCGCTCTATGCCGCTATGCTCTACCGCATAAAGGGTGGTGGCGAGCGTGCTATCGAGGATACCCTCGCCGTGGTGTCGCCCGCAATAGGCGAGCTTGCAGCGATATATGGTAAGGTGGAGCGTGGCGAAATCAACCTTTTTGA
Source organism: Alistipes sp. (assembly GCA_017465575.1). GTDB lineage: Bacteria > Bacteroidota > Bacteroidia > Bacteroidales > Rikenellaceae > Alistipes. Next base: position 20,072 of record JAFTVX010000013.1, read on the forward strand.
GGACTAAATCGCTGTGTTACACCGCCAAGTGAGGAGCATAAGGTGCGAAAAATGAAAATATTTTTGGGTAAACATTTGCAAATCCAAAAAAAGGTTGTACCTTTGCACTCCGCATAAGTAGTGGTAAATGTGATGATTTGTAGCTCACATCGCCCCGAAAGTGTTGAATTTAACGGATAAAACAATAAAAACGATACGACTATGGCAATGAAAAGAACTTATCAGCCTTCTCGCCGCAAGAGAATCAACAAGCACGGTTTCCGTCAGAGAATGGCTACCGCCAATGGCCGCAAGGTGTTGGCAGCGCGTCGCGCAAAGGGTCGCAAGAAGTTGACTGTATCTGATGAGGCAACATTCAAGTACAATTAATTTGTTGTGATAAGGGGTCATTCTCGACCCATCCCAAAAGTAATACCCCGAGGGCTGTACTTAGAGTACTATCCCTCGGGGTCTTCTTTTGCGATAGGCCAAGCCTAACCCCTTCTGACAACAAATAATTTCTTGTGATAGTGGCGCTACTTCGACGCCTCAATCAAAAGAGCGAATGGGAAATACGCCGAGTATGTCCCATCCGCTCTTTCTCTTTATCGGCGCCAAATTAGCACCACTCTGACAACAAATTAGTTTCTTGTGAAAAGTCGCAATCTGCGCACTCAATAAAGATAACCACCGAGGGCTGTACTAAGGTACTATCCCTCGGTGGTTCCTTTTTACGATGTGCCACATCTCACGCCTTTTGACAAGAAATTATGGTCGTGGGGATTGGGTAGGTGGTTTTATTAGGGAGCTTAATGAGATTAGTGAGTGTAATGAGTTTAAGGATAAATGTTGATAGCGCTATCCCTAAATTCTCTAAATTCCCTAATCTCTCTAAATTCTCTATCGCCTGCGCGCTCTTTGCTCTTTGAACTTTGCTCTTTTATTCTTAGCTTTGTGTAAACGAAAAATCGGTTGGTTATGAGACGATTATTTTCACTCCTTGTGGTTGCGCTTTTGGCGTTTGTTGTAGGTTGTAGCAACGACAATGATATGGTGCAATTCTCGCTCGATAAGAGTGAGGTAGAGATTCCTGCTGGTGGTGGCACTGTCGAGGTGCGCGTGGTGAGCAATATGTCGTGGGAGCTTACGGGCTACACATCGTGGTGCAAGCCCTCGGTGAAGAGTGGAAAGGGTAGTGCCACGGGCGAGATTGTGTCGTTTACCGCCGAGCGTGCCGACAACGAGCGCAAGGTGACATACCGCTTTAAGGCGGGTGGCGAGAGCTTCGAGCTTATCGTAAAGCAGGGTAAGGTGCCGCAACTCAAAACATCAGATACAGACATCCACTGGGTAATGCCCGAGGGTGGCGAGGTGGTGCTGAACTACGAGACAAATATCGAGTGCGAGGTAGTTATCCCAACTGAGGCAGAGGAGTGGCTCTTGGCAGATACACGAGCCTTGGGTTTGCGTAGCGCAAAACTTATGACCCAGCCCAACACCACAAATATTAGCCGTGAGGCGGAGGTTGTGGTGCGCTCTATTGCGACCCCCATAATGTCGGTAAAGTTCACCGTTCGCCAGCCGAGCGATAAGAATATTATCCGCTACACCACGACCAAAGATGAGATTTTAGAGCCTAATAGCGGTGCTTTCAATGTTGCGATTACCAACAACTTATATCTCGATGGAGTAGGAGTTATCGAGTTCAAAAACAGGCTGACTACGATTTACGAGGAGGCATTTTATATCCCGTATTCTAATAATTATCTAAAATCGATTGTGTTGCCAGAGGGCGTAGAGAGCATTGGCGGTGCGGCATTTTATCAATGTTCTAGTCTTGAGGAAGTTACACTTTCCAAGTCGCTACTTACGATTGGCAAGTCGGCATTTGCGGAGTGTCTGTCGCTCTCCGATATTGTTATCCCCGATGGCGTTCAGACCATTGGCGATGGTGCTTTTCTTGGGTGTACTGGGCTAAAAAGTGTTACGATGTCGGATAGTGTAACCTCGCTTGGTGCGCTATGTTTCGATGAGTGCGAGGCTTTGGAGAGCGTGCGCCTATCGGATAATATCGCCACAATCCTGAATAGCACATTCTATGGGTGTACCTCGCTTCGAGAGCTAAATATCCCCTTAAAGTTGGAGGTTGTCGACTGCTATGCCTTCTGTGGTTGTGTCGCTCTGCCCGATATTACGCTTCCCGAAGGGTTAAAGTCGATAGAAGAGTATGCCTTTACGAGCTGCCATGAGTTTACCGAGATTGATATCCCCGAGGGTGTTACACTGATGGGGAACAGCTGCTTTGGCGACTGCCCCAAGTTGGAGCGTGCAACGCTGCCCGAGTCACTCGAAGTGCTTGGAACGAACGCCTTCCTTGAATGTTTATCGTTGCGCGAGGTGAATATCCCAGAGAGCATTACCGCGCTTAGTGCCGGTCTCTTTCAGGGTTGCGAGAGTTTGGAGAGTGTGGTGCTTCCACCGATGTTGAAGGTGGTGGGCGACTTTGCATTTGCGGGTTGTGCGAGCCTTACAGAGATTGATGTGCCCGCCACGGTTACGCATATCAACCAGTTTGCATTCGCCAATTGCCACTCTTTGGAGCGTGCCACAGTGCGTAGCGAGCATCTTAAACAGATTCAAGGCGGTGCCTTTGCCTATTGCCCCTCGCTTACGCACTTGGAGCTACACTCTATCGCGCCACCCCAACTTCCCGAACTCAATATCTTCGATGGTTGTAGCGAGTCGCTTAAAGTCTATGTTCCTGCCACGAGTGTTGAGGCATATAGGAGCGATGCATCTTGGAGCAACTACGCCAACTACATCACTCCACTCAACTAACAACTAAAAACTAATAACTAAAAACTAAACAAAAAAGGCTAACCCATCGGCTAGCCTTTTTGTTTACGCCTCCTTCAACGCTTGGCGCAAGTGTTCGGGGAAGTTGCTCTTGATATCTCGCTCCATCGAGAGAATCATCGAGCAGATGGCGCGTGCAGATGAGCTGCCGTGACCAATCATCACGGGGGCATTTACGCCCATCACCTGTACGCCACCGATGCTCTCGGCATTCATCGCATCCCAGAAGTCCTGCTGCCAGTAGAGCTTGGGGATGATGCGACCCAACAAGGGGCGGAGCATCTTACGAAGGCTCGGAATCTTGCCGCCCAACTTATGGTTGATGCGGTATAGTGCCTCGCCCATCTTAAGAAGGCTGTTGCCCACAAAGGCATCGGCAACCACCACATCGGCAATCTTGTCGGTGAAGATATACGATGCCTCAACATTGCCAACGAAGTTGAAGCGTGTGTCCGCCTTCATAAGGTCGTAGGTGGCCTTTGCCTGGACATTGCCCTTGCCCTCCTCCTCGCCGATGTTGAGCACCGCAACGCGGGGATTCTCAAGACCGAGTGCCGACTTGGCATAGATAGAGCCGAGCAGACCATACTGCGCCAAAACCTCCGGCTTGGCATCGACATTGAGGCCTACATCCATCAACACCGAGCGCTGAACGCCCTTCTCGGGTGAGATTGTAGGTATGAGTGTGGCAAGCACGGGGCGGATAACACCCTCTACGGGCTTGATAACCTGCATCGAGCCCACCATCATAGCGCCTGTTGAACCTGCGCTGGCGAAGCCGTCGACCTTGCCCTCTGCCAAGTAGCGGAAGCCCACCGAGATACTCGAGTCCTTCTTCGCTACAAACGCCTTGGCGGGATGGTCGCCCATCTCGATAACCTCGGTGGTAGCCACAATATCGAAGTCCTCGACCTTTGCGCCGTGCTTCTTGATAAGCTCCACGATGCGCTGCTCGTCGCCAAAGAGCACGATACGGCTCTCCTTGTCGATAAGTTTGAGCGCACGCACAGCACCCTCGATAGCCACCTCGGGAGCGAAGTCGCCACCCATAGCATCTATACCGATTCTGATCATAATTGTTTCGTATTTATCGCACGCATCAAAAAATGGTGCGGTGGTGATAAAACAAATTGAGCACAACCACTCGCGCGGTGTGCTCAATTTAACTACTCGAAAATTACTCTGCCTTCTTCTCGATAGCGAGCTTACCGCGATAGAAGCCACACTCGGGGCATACGCGGTGGTAGAGTACTGCTGAACCGCAGTTTGAGCAAGTTACTACAGTGGGAACTACTGCCTTGTAGTGAGTTCTTCTCTTGTCTCGGCGAGTAGACGAGACTTTGTGTTTAGGATGTGCCATCTTACAATATAATTTTTAAGTTTTATGTTTCGTTTGTCTGCTCGGTGCTTGACGGATAAACCCCGCGCAAACCTCAATTCTTTTCTCTTCGTAGCCTATGTCCTCTTACATTGACTACTTGCCCTCCATTTGGCGCTTTAGGGCTTCGAGCAATGCGCGGTTGTCGTCATCAAGACCTACAACATCGGCCTCGTCAGCCTCTAACTCCAACTGCTCGAACTCCTCCTCCGATACTGTCGTAAATGACGCCAACATATCGGGGTTGCACTTGCCCTCCTCGTGTACTCGGCGGTAGGGCAACGAGAGCACGATGCTCTCGTAGATGTACTGAGTAAGGTCTACTTTATCCTCCGAGGGCGAAATCCACATAACCTCGCCATCGTAGTCGTCAATCTCGTCTGAGAACTTAACCACCAAGTTGCCGGCATAGTCTACCGCCACGGGGCAATCCTCCAAACAGCGATCGCACTCGCAAATTACCTCGCCCTTGATGGTAACCTCCATCTCAAGCATCGTCTCCGAACGCTTTAGGTCGATGTGAGCATCACAACGACCACCCTTGATTTCCACGCGGTCATAAGCCTCGAAGAGCTTATCATCTACCTGAAAATCAAACTCATAGCTTCCATTCTTAAGCCCTTTGTAGGCTATGGGATACAATGTAATCTGCTCCATTTCAGCACAATTAGTCTGCAAATTTACAACAAAAAACCAAAATCTGCAAATTATTACTATTTTTGTGGCAAAGTTTTTTGCAATTTAAAATTCTATGGCGATGAAAAAGGCACCTTTTAGTATCAGTATCGAGAGCGATTACAAGGAGTTGTGGCGCTATAATTTAGCCCTTATTGGCGAGGTGACGACCGACGGCGAGAGGGTAGATGTGGTGCGCTATCTCGACGAGGTGGCATCGGTTGGCGATAATCTTAAGGCTGCTCCTTCGAACTACAACCCCGACCGCAATATCGTGATAGAGAGCGCAGAGGGTGAGTCGCTTACCTTATATATATATGTTGTGGCGCACACCATACCGACCGAAATTCGTGAGGGCGAGGACCTGTTCTTCGAGCTTCGTGTTCGTATCTCGCACGGTGGCGATATGATATATAATCGTCGCCACTCGGTTAACACCCTCTCGGGCGAGAATATCGAGATTCATATCGACAGTGGCGAGGTTAAAATCCGCAAGTTCGGAAGGTTGCAAAAAATTGAGGAGTAGTAGTAAACCTGTTGATAGCAAAAAAAAGACAGAGCGAATTGTTTGTTCGCCCTGTCTTTTTGTGCTATCTAAGAGTAATTAGATAGAGATATTAAGGATCTCAAGCTTAAGCATACCTGCGGGTACCTGCACCTCGACAACATCGCCAACCTTCTTGCCAAGCAAAGCCTTGGCGATGGGTGTGCCGATAGCGAGCTTGCCCTCACGCAAGTTTGCCTCGTTCTCCGATACAATGGTGTACTCCATCTCGCGCTTGGCGTTGTGGTTGAGAAGCTTTACGCGGCTAAGAATCTGCACCTTAGAGGTGTCAATCTTCGACTCGTCGATGATGCGTGCCTTCTGCAAGGTTGCCTCAAGCTGTGCAATGCGCATCTCAAGCAAGCCCTGTGCCTCGCGTGCTGCGTCATACTCGGCATTCTCCGACAAGTCACCCTTGTCGCGTGCCTCGGCGATAGCCTGTGCTGCCTGTGGGCGCTCCACCGATACCATGTGGTGCAACTCCTCCTTGAGCTTGTTCATGCCCTCGGCAGTAAGATAGATAATTTCGTTGCTCATAGTTCTATTTTTTTATTTTATATTCTTTTTTCGCAGTAAGCATAAAAAAATAATGAATTCCAACCCTTTATAGAATCGGAACTCCTTACCAAATGCTTTGCAAAGGTAATGCTTTTTTTTGATTTCCCAAACTTTTCAAGCACAAAGTGTGCCACCTGCGATCGGTCGGGTGGCACACTTTGATGTGTAGTTGTTAGTTATTAGTTATCACTAGTGTCCACTAAAAAAAGTGGACGATTAAAAATTAAATAAATTTGGTTCACTAGAACCGAATCGTTCATTGACATTGTTGATATTTGATTTGTCGAAGAGGTCTCTCAAATGAGTTTTATCAGTAAGTGAGATTC
>JAFTVX010000014.1 GCA_017465575.1 Alistipes sp.
GGTTGCGCTTGTTCCAAGCGCTGGCTACGCCCCTTAGAAACCTTTTACCCCTTCTTACCCCTTGGGCGATAGCCCGCAGGCGAAACGCCTGCTCCCTCTTTGCTCTTTGCTCTTTGCTCATTGCTCTTTGCTCTCTGCAAAAAATCGCTCTCTCCTCTTTTTTTCTTGGGCTTTTTGCGCAGATATAGTTTTTTTTGTTTATCTTCGCATCGTGAAAGTGTGTCTGCATTATTAAGGCTCGCTAATTGAGGGGGCGTGAAGCAATAAAAATTCTCTCTCGGGCGTTCGCTTTATTGTGATGCACAACCGAAAATAACGAAACAACTTTTTAATTTTTTTTTAATATTAACAAAACATTATGAAAAAGTTTTTTTCTTTGATGATGATCGCAGCTGCTTTTGTTTTTGCAGCTTGTGGTGAGAATCCTGAGGGTCCCGATGCTCCTGTTAAGGGTGGCAAGCTCGCTACTCCCGAGCTTTCAGAGACTCACACCGAGACCTCTATCACCGTATCTTGGGGTGCTGTAGAGAACGCTGAGGCTTACATCGTAAACCTCTCAGGTAAGACCTACAACACTGAGGCTTGTGAGTACACTTTCGAGAACCTTAACGCTGGTAAGTACACCATCCGTGTAGGCGCTAAGGCTGAGGGCTACGAGGATTCAGACCTCGCTAAGATTGAGGTTACTCTTACTGGTGCTACTGAGGTAGATTGGTTTGAGCAGACTTTCACTCTTCCCGAGCAGGAGGATCCCGAGAAGAACATCTATCGTTGCAACACCGCTGACTTCTCTTGGAAGGGTACTGGTGTAAAGGACCTTGTGTATGGTATCTGGGCAACCGAGGGTCTTGAGGGTGTTTCTGATGCTACTATTATTGCTAACCTTGAGGCTCCTGATGGCCTCACCGAGATTCTTGACGAGGTAAATGGCGATGGTTTCTATGGTCAGTTTACTGCAATGCTCTCAGGTAATAGCTCTTACACTCTCTGTGTTCAGGTTACCAACGAGGCTGGTCTTAAGTTCTTCACCAAGAGCGAGGTTACTACCGAGACAGCTGTGCCTTCTGCTGATGCTAAGGCATGGGCTGGTACTTGGGAGGTAACTTCTCACAAGGTATATAGCATCGCTGATGATGGTTCAGGTGTTACTACTGACAAGGAGGAGAAGTTCACTATCACTATCGAGACTAGCCCCAACAGCCCCAACGAGCTTTATGTTTACAACTACACTGTTCTTGGCGCAGATGCTTGGCCCGCTATCGCTACTGTTAACGGCGCTCAGCTCTTCCTTATGAATGGTATTAGCTTGGGTCTTAGCCAGGACCAGTCGTTCTACTACTATTGGTTGGGTTGGTATGATTTCGGTGATGGTAAGGTATCTCCCTCTATCGATTATATCCCCTTCGCAGTTGTTGAGATGGGTGAGGGTAGCACTACTACCGCTACTTACTACAACGAGTTCGAGCTTTACGACCAGAATGGTAACGCTGTTCCCGTAGTATGCCACGCAGCTGACATCTTTGGTGTTTCTGACAGCGGTAACCTCTACTTCTTGGGTATTGAGTCATTCCCTGCACACTTCCGTTCAGGTCAGATGGAGTGGGTAAAGGTAGGTGATACTGCTTCGGTTAAGGCTCTCAACGCAGAGGCTTTCAATCCTACTGCTTTGCTGTCAAATGTTGTAGTTCGCTAATTGAAGCTACTCATACGATATAGCTGTTACCCCGCCTCAAATGAGGTGGGGTAACTTTTTTTTGTGGTTGTGGTCAAAAAAATGTCGCTTATTTTGTTGTTTTGCGAAATAAATTGTACATTTGTAAGTGCTAAAAATTGTGTGATTATGGATTACGCTAAAGAATTAGAGAAGTTTGCTCCCGCGCATAGCGATGCTCAGGTAGCCAAGGAGGTGGCAAAGATTAAGATGGCAGCTAACCGCAATGGCAACAACGATGTCTATAAATTCTGCTACTCGGCAATCGACCTCACTACACTCTCGTGTACCGATTCTCAGGAGTCGGTGCAGGCATTTGTGCGTAAGGCGGTAGAGTTCTACGACAAGTATCCCCACATCCCCAATGTGGCATCTATATGCGTATATCCATCCTTCGTCGAGACCGTAGGCCTCGAGATTGACGGCACGCCTATGCGCATCACCAGCGTAGCAGGTGCCTTCCCCGCATCGCAGAGCTTTATCGAGGTTAAGGCCTTAGAGGTGGCTATGGCCATCGAGAGTGGTGCCGACGAAATCGACATCGTGCTCAACCCTGGTCTTATGCTCTCGGGTCACGAGGCTGAGGCTGCCAGCGAGGTGGAGCTTCTCAGAGAGGAGGCCAAGGATGTCGTTTTGAAGGTCATCATCGAGTCTGGCGCACTCAAGACGCCCGAGCTTATCCGCCGAGCATCGCTTGTGTCGATGTTTGCAGGTGCCGACTTTATCAAGACCTCTACCGGAAAGATTGATGTTGCGGCAACCCCCGAGGCAGCATTCGTTATGTGCCACGCCATCAAGGACTACTACAACCTTACTGGTCGCAAGGTAGGCTTCAAGGCGGCAGGTGGTGTCAAGACCCCCGAGGATGCAGCACTCTACTACACCATCGTAGAGGAGGTATTGGGCGAGGAGTGGCTCACCACCGACCTCTTCCGCATCGGCGCATCGTCAGCAGCGAATAATCTTATCTCAGCAATAGAAGACAAGGTAACCAAGTATTTTTAGTGATAAGCAGGCATCTGCGGCACCAAACTTAGAGCCCCGAATGGGAAATACATTTTAGTATGTCCCATCCGAGGCTCTTTCATTTGGCACCACATCTACCTACTTCTGACTAAAAATTTAATTTGTTGTGATAGCGGCGCTACTGCGGCGCTTCCCAAAAGTAATACCCCTTGGGCTGTACTATTTGTACTATCCCCCGGTGGTTCCTTTTTACGATGTGCCACATCTCACGACTTTTGACAACAAATTAGGTTGTGCAGACTGGGAGGTGGTTTATTAGGGAGTTTAGTGAGTTTAATGAGTGTAGGGAGCTTAGGGATAAATGTCGGTAGCGCTATCCTTACTCTCTCTAAATTCCCTAATCTCTCTAACTTCCCTACTGACTGCGCACATCTAACAACTAACAACTAATAACTAAAAACTCATTTTTCATTCCCGATAAAATCTTGTTACAAACCTGTTACATTTAGTTTTTACTGTTGCATGGTTGTTTTTTGTACCCTATTTTTGCATCGTGGAAAAGTACAAAACTATATAACTTATGATGCAAATTTTAACACTTCTTGGAGCTCTCGGTATGTTCCTCTATGGTATGAACCTTATGAGCTCTGGTTTGCAGAAGGCGGCAGGTAGCAAGATGCGTAACCTCCTTACTGCAATGACATCTAACCCCTTCAAGGGCGTGCTTACAGGCTTGGGTATCACCTCGGTGATTCAGTCGTCGTCGGCAACAACCGTGATGACCGTTGGCTTTGTGAATGCAGGTCTGCTCACACTCTCGCAGGCTGTGGGTGTGATTATGGGTGCTAACATCGGTACTACGGTTACAGCTTGGCTTGTGTCGTGGCTTGGTTTCAAGGCCGACATCTCAATCTTTGCGGTGCCTATTATGGCTATTGGCTTTATCCTCTCGCTCTCGAAGCAGGATAAGCGTCGTCATATCTCGGAGCTCTTGGTGGGCTTCTCACTCCTCTTCCTCGGTCTTTCGTTTATGAAAGACTCGGTACCCGAGCTTAACGCCTCGACCCTCGCATTTATCGAGGGCTGGACAGGCTATGGCTTTGGCTCGGTGCTTATCTTTATGGTATTCGGTACGGTATTGACCCTCGTGTTGCAGTCGTCATCGGCAACTATGGCGCTCACGCTCGTTGCGATGAATATGGGTTATATTCCCTTCGATATGGCTGCTGCGATGGTGCTTGGCGAGAATATCGGTACTACCATCACCGCAAATATTGCGGCTGCTGTGGGTAATGCCAACGCCCGCCGTTCTGCCTTGGCACACACGCTCTTCAATGTGTTTGGCGTATGCTGGGCGCTTGTACTCTTCACACCCTTCCTCACGCTTATCGGCGAGATTATCACCTGGATGGGCTTGCCCAACCCCACAGAAATCACTCCCGAGATGTTGATTGGCGCTGAGGCAGAGTCGGTATTGAGCATGGCAGCGCTCTATGGTATCTCGATGCTTCACACGCTGTTCAATACCTTCAATACGGCGATTCTCATCTGGTTTGTTCCTGTGATTGTGAAGATTGTAACTACCGTAATCAAGGACCGCAAGAGCGATAGCGAGGATACCGTGAAGTTGAAGTTTATCGATGCTGGTCACCTCTCGACTGCCGAGCTTGCTATTGGTCAGGCACGCAACGAGGTTGTTCACTTTGCCGAGATTTCGCGCAACGGTCTGGGCTATATGCGCCAGTTGGTGAATGCCAAGAGCGATAAGGAGTTCGACGCAATGTCTCAAAAGATGGTCAAGTATGAGGAGATTTCGGACCGCATCGAGTATGAGATTGCACAGTTCCTCAATGCCCTACCCGAGGAGAGTATCTCGGAGGATACTCGCACCGAGGCGAAGCGTATGTATAAGATTATTGGTGAGTTGGAGAGCCTTGGTGACTCGGGCGAGGCAGTGAGCCGCATCCTCACTCGCCGTAACTCGCACCAGCAGAAGTTCTCGGCAGAGCAGGTGGCAAATATCGAGAAGATGATTGACCGTGTAGACCACGCCTACGAGGTGATGATCGAGAACCTTAAGGCTGAAAGTTTTGAGCCTATGGGCTTGCGCTTGGCTACCGATTGCGAGATTGAGATTAACGAGCTACGCAACACCTTGCGCGAGGAGGAGATCTACCGCATCGACCGTGGTGAGGGCGACTACCGCAACTCGGTATACTACCTCGACACCGTGTCAGAAATTGAGCGAATGGGTGATTTCATCATCAACATCTCGCAGGCGTTGGAGAAGTAATAGCCAACACCGCATAACGAAAGAGGGCTGTTCCACGACGGAACAGCCCTCTTTTGCGTAGTTTACGAAGCGTTTACTCAAACTCTACAACGCCCTTGCCACCAGCATAGTAGCTGTGGATATTTACCTTGCCATCGGTGTCGAGGATAACCATCACAACGATGTCGCCACCAAATGAGTCGGTATACTTCAAGAGTGCCTCATACTTGGGGTCGAACGAGTTTTCGAGGTCGTCGATATAGTTATATGCCCAACCCTCCTTGACAATCTTCACCGAGCCCTTAACCTTGCCTGTCTCAGCATACTCCTCAAGGTTGGCCTTTACACGGCTCTCGATATCCGAAATCATGCAGCTCGCTAGGCGCATAAACCACACCTTGTCGACATTCGAGCTAAAGTTGGTAGCGGTGAGTGTTACGCTTACGCGCTCATCTGCCTCGCTCTCGTTTGATGCGGTGAGAGTTGCTGTGCCAGTACCCTCGTAGCTGAGCGCACCCTCGTCGACAATCTCCTCGATTGTGGTGTAGTAGTCGGTGTCGTAGCCTGCCATACGCGCTACGCATACCATCTCGCCAGCACGACCCGTAGAGTCTACTGCCGAGGCGTAGATATAGTAGTTGTCGCCGGGGTGGTAGATGTTGATTACGGCAGTTGCAATGCCATCAACGATAGCGTACTCCTCGCGGTAGTTCTGGTAGCCATCGGCATCCATCACATATTCGAGGTTGTCGGCATATGCCATGTGGTCGGCGGTGGGGGCAGCATATACGCGTACCTTTGTGGCGTTAGCATCGGGGGTGAGCTTCACGCTAAGTGTCTCGTGCGATGTCTGAGCATCGATCTCGGCAGCGGTAATCTTCGCTACGCCAGTAAGCGAGGGTCGCTTGGTGGTAAATGTGGTGTATGCCACCTCGCCAATCTTGCCATCTTTGATAGCGATAGCGTATGCGTAGTAGAGGTGACCAATCTCCAAGCGGTTGTCCAACATGCGGGTGATAGGCTCGGTGTATACCGTAGGCACGGCCTGTGCAGATGATACAAAGAAGTTCTTAATCTCCTCCTCCGAAGCGCCATCAAAGTAGAAGGGGTTGTCGGTGTCGGCACCAGCAATTGCGGGGTCTACAAAGCCGATAAGCACCTTGCAAGGCTCATCTGCCGTTACCACAGCGTATGCCGAGGTCTCGGTAATCTCGCCCATCTCGATAGCGATGCCCACATTGCCGTTAATCTCGGCTACGGGTGCTACAAACTCGGTGGTCACTACGCTGTAGTTGCCATCCTCGTCCTCGCCATATACGGCAATGGTGTACGATGTGCCAGGAACGAGCATAATACCAGCGTTCTCGTCGCTGTCGGTGCGTGAGTTACGCAACAAGTCCTGCTCCGAGAATGTGCGGCTCTCGGTAGCTGAGTTAAAGATTGCAAAGGGGTAGCTGGGGTCGGGGTTGAGTGACGACTGCGCCTGCTCAACGAAGATATTGCGGTCGTAAGCTGAGGTATGAACTGCACCCGCAACATAGCGCACGCAGTGCTCCTTCTTCTCGACCACTGCATCGACGCTATATGCCGTAAGGTTCTCAATCGAAATCTCTGCTACGGGGCTAATAGCCTTAAACTCAGCCACGGTAGGCTCGTTTGATGCATCTGCAATATTTGCAGCAACAAACTCAAAGGTGTATGCCTTGTCGTACTCTACCTTGTGGCTAACAGTCTGAGGCTCTGCACCCTCAATTCTCTCCCAATCATTAGCATTTACCTTCCAGAACCAGTGGTGGGTATCCTCCGAGGGTGTAACCTCAAATGACACCTCCATCTTCTCCTCGTCGAACTGGGGCTTCGATACCGAGATTGTGGGGACAGCCAACTCGAAGATATACTCCTGCTCGACTACATCGCCCTCAATCTCGCCACATACGGCATAAGCCTTGAGGAGATATGTCGCGTTCCACTCGTAGGGTAGAGTGACGGTCTGCTCGGCATTGCCCTCGACCTTGTTCCACTCGCCCTCGTCGTCCTCTTTGTCGTAAGCTGTCCAATACCAAGCGGTAGCGGTTTTTGATGGGTAGATGGTTACCTCTACCTCGTTGGCATCGTTGAGCGCAATCTCGCCAATGGTCAACGCCACCTCGCCCTCGGGCATTGCCACGAACTTCTTCTCGGCGATATCGCTCTTGCCTGCCTTATTCTCGGCATACGCCTTGATAGTGTACTCCACGCCATAGGTTGCCACAAACTCAATCTCCTTGGCTGCAGCGCCATCAACCTTTGTGAACATCTCATCGTCGGTGTCGATGCCACCCTTAACACGCCAATACCACGCCTCTGCATCGGTCGAAGGGGCAATCATCGCCTTAACCTTCATCGTTGTGGCATCAAACTCGGGCTCAGCAATGCCGATAGTGGGCTTGTTTACGGGAGTCTCAGCGGGCTCCTTGTCGCAACCCACTGCGGTGAGAGCAACAATTGCTGTTACGAAAACAGCGACTAATTGTCTTAGTTTCATAGTCTTATATGTTTATTAGTTGAATACTTCGGGTCGCTCCATCGCAAACCTAAACTCTAAGCATACGCCTGTCGATAGTGACCACCACTGCATGCGCTCGCCTTGGAGCATTACCACACGGTACTCCTCGTTCCAGTCGCCCACGCCATTGTCGTAGGTGCCTCTTAGGATATAAGAGTCCTCCTCCTTAGAAATCGTGTAGCTACCTGTGGTTTGGCGCATATACATCGAGCCGAGGTTATCCCACATCTCATAGCGCGCCACCTCGCTCTTGTCATCGGGAGCAAGAAGGTCGATATACATCATGCTCTCGTCTAAGAGCGATTCGCCGTTGAGGTGTGTTAGCTGCCAACAGCCGTTGATGGTCTCGTAGGTAACCTCTATTACGGGTTGCTTCTCATCTTCATGAGGCACGGGCTTCTCGCACGAGGTGAGCACTGCTAAAAGAGCTATTGTTGCTAAAAAAGTAAGCTGTTTCATATCTATCTTTTTATCGTTATTCTAATCATTCGTTCCGTAGGTCGTGCATCGCAACCCTCAATAATTATCATCGTCTCGATGTTGCGTTGTGGTAGTGTGCGTGGTGTGTAGCTAATCACAATCTCGCCCTCCTCGCCAGGTTGTAGCGTTGTGGGGTGGAGGCTAAACCTTAACCCCTCGATTGTGGGGCGTGCCGTGAGCGTTAGGCTACTTTCGCCAGCATTTGCCACCACGATGCGCTCACTGCGTGTAGCGCCAACCGAGAGGTTATCGAGCGTTATCGTCGTGCGACTTAGTCGCAATGGTCCCATCTGCTTGCTAAGGTGCGAAAACATATCCGAAGAGCTTATCTGGCCAACAAGCGTAAGGCGCTCGGTAGGTCGAACGCTGTCAAGGTCAGTGTAGACAAAAACATCGGTGCTAAACTCGCCACTGCGCCCCGCAGGGTTGTATCGCACAACAATCTCTCGGCTCTCTCCCGCCTCGATGCACTCAATCTTGGTTATGACCTCGGCGCACGAACATGTTGTGCGTAGCTCGCGAACGACGATTGTCGATGTCGTCGTATTTTTAAGCGTAAACCTCGCCATGGCGCTCTTCGTCTGGTCGATAGTGCCAAGGTCGCACTTTGAGGGTGTTGCTACAAGCTTGCCTTGTGCCTCGGCTGAGAGCGTAGGGTAGACCAACGAGTCGAGGGCCGAGCGTGTGAGTAGAACTCTCTGCTGAGCCATAAGAGCCGTTGCCGAGAGTAGCGTAAATAGTAGTATGGCGACTATGCGGCGCATTACAAAACTCCGTTGTCGTTAGCGCCACGGCGCACTGTAATAGTTGATGTATGGCTCTGGCCACCTTCGAGAGTTACGCTCAGCGTGGTGTTACCCTCCGAGAGTGCCGAGATAGTCGCTAGCGTACCTTCGAGCGTTGCGGTGGCAACGGCTGAGTTGCCAACCTCGATATTTGTGGGTTTCTCGACAAAGTAGTCGCCGAGGTCGAGCGTGTAGCTACTCTCGGGAGCCATATAGATATTCGGTAGGCGCATATCGCGACCACTGCCCTCGATAGCTTTGAGCAGAGAGCCTGCATCTACCATACGGCCCATCTTGCCCTTGTATGCGCTAAGTGCAATTTTGGTGGGTGTTGCGCCAGGCGAGTTGTGATTCCAGTGGATAAGCTTATCGCCCACAAAGTAACTGTCGATATCATCACCTGTCGCTACCATCAAGTCGCGGAACTCCTCCCAGGTAAAGTGGCGTTTAAGCTGCTTAGCGTATGCCAAGCCGAGTGCCGCAACACCCGAGACATGTGGACATGCCATCGAGGTACCCTCGTAGTAGCCATAGCCCGCAACGCCATTTACAACAAGCGTTGAGAAGATAGCACCCTGCTCGCGCAAGATGCCCTGCTCGTCGTATGCCTCATCAGCCTCGCCAGGGGTGCCGTAGTATTCAAGGTCGCCACCAGGTGCCGAGAGTGCGACTTCGGCGCCATAGTTGGTGTAGGTGGCAGGCGTAAAGTCGGCAGCCACGGCAGCCACCGAGATACACTTTGAGTAGGCGGCAGGGAACGACGATTGCGCAGCATACTCGTTACCCGAGGCGAAGATTGCCAAGCCACCATCAATCACGCCATTGGGTGAGCCTGCGTTGTGAATAAAGTAGTCCAAAGACTCCTTCTCCAAGGGGTATATCGCTGCCCACTCCTCCTCCGTGGCAGGACCAGGAACATAACCCATGATAAGGTTCGACTTCGAAGAGTGGTAGCCCCACGAGCACTGCAAGATAACTGCGCCATTGTCGGCTGCATACTTCATTGCGCGAGCCTCCAAGGCCAACGATGCCGAGTATGCACCATCAAAGAGTTGTAAGGTCATAATCTTTACGCCACCTCGACCCTTGCCACCACCAGCGATACCCGCTACGCCCTTGCCGTTGTCGTTGACCGCAGCGATAGTGCCCGCCACATGGGTACCGTGGCCTGTGCTACCTGTTGTGGTCCAAGAGGTTACGGGCGTATTGCGTGCAAAGTTATAACCATATTTGTCGTCTTCGTAGCCATTGCCGTCGGCATCAACACCAGCGTAGAGCTCCTCGCCCTCGTTAATCCAGATGTTGTCCGCCAAGTCGGGGTGGCTCCACATAACAGCCTCGTCCATCACTGCTACGATGATATCCTCATCGCCCGTTGTTAGCTCCCACGCCTCCTTGCAACCAGCATCACAACCTGCGACGATAGGTGCCCACGCTTGAGCGAATGTGCCGTTGCCATCGTTGATATAGCACCACTGACGATACATCTCTGGGTCGTTGAAGGGCATCGCTGTCGAGCGTGTTGCGACACGGCTCTCTGACTCAGCGCAACTTATGAAGTGAGGCTTGGCGTTGCGATTATATGCGGGGTAAATCTCGCGGTTGCACTGCAATTTATCGACCTCGCCAAGCTTCGATAGGCGCTCCATAGCACCTGTCAACGACTCTCCCTTGTCGAAGCGCACGATATACCAAAGGTGCAGACCTGCCTCGCGTGTGCGTGCCTCGTGACGGCTATCAACGGGGAATACACGCTCGAAAGAGTAGGCGCCGAGGATATCCAATACCTCGTCGGTAGAGGGAATACCCGAGCGTGTAGCCTCGCCCTCTGAGCGTGTCATCGTCTGGTCGAGGATGCTCTCCATCTCGGGCTTAAACTTAATGATAAGCTCGCCATCAATGGCCTCATCGGGAACGATAACCTCCGTGGGGCGTTCGGTGTCAATAGGCTGAATATCATCTTTGATACAGCCCACCGTAGCGAGCAAAAGTGCTATATATACTATTCGTTTCATAATCGACTATTCTCCAATTTCGTCTTTAAACTCATAACGGCCACGGTAGAGGGGGTAGCTCTCGAAGTAGTACTCCATAGAGTTGGGTACATTGTCGAACTTAACGCTAAGACCACGGCTATCTGTTGCAGGACTCTGCTGCTCAAATACCAAAATCTCGGCTGCCCACTCCATTAAACGGGGGTGGTAGAGCAACCACTCGGGGAGCTCGCCTGTCATAAAGTTCAGATTGATACGCAACGAGTGCATGTTGGGCAAGATGCGTGGTAGCTGATGCTCAACAGCCCAATTTAGCGTGTCGCCCATATCGCGGACATCCTCCTCGGTGTAGGCTCTAACGCCCTTTTCGCCAGCCTTGAAGTCGGGTAACGAGCCCTCGATATAGTTGAACGAGAGGCCGAGCTCCTCGAGGTTCTCCCAAAGGAAGAGACGCTCGATGTCGTCCGAAGAGTTCATATCGCTATAAAGGCCGATACCCTCGGTTCTGCCACGCAGGTCGCTAACCGACTGGCGACGGTTGCTCGCAAGGTTTAGCGAGGTGAGCTTAGGGAAGTTATCCTCGTTGATAACCGAAGGCAGACGGTCGAAGTTGTTGGAGTTGAGGTCCAAAATCTCAAGCGAGTCACCAAGGTTCGCAAAATTCTTGGGTAGCGAGCTTAGACCAAAGGCCGCCACACGCAGAGCCTTCAAATACTCCAACTCGCAGACCTCCTCGCCCATATCTATCGACTTGAGCATGGTGTTGACATTGCCAAAGAGCGAGAGTGTCTCGAGATATTTCAGATACTTAACCTCGTAGGGTATGCCCTCCTCGGTGTTGAAGTAGCTGAGGTCGAGGTCGCGTACACGGCCCACAGCCTCGGGAGAGGGTAGGCCCTCGTCATCTTTGCTCCATAGGCGCAAACACTCCCAAGAGGTCATAGGCTTCTTGGCATCTATCGTGCCCTCGCTCCAGCACTCCATCTTCTCGTAGATGGTAACTACGGCCAACGAGTCACCAGCGCGGTCGTCGGTGATGGTGGGTGCTGCACCTTGGCGCACGGTGATAGTAGCCTCGGCGCCACCCTCCTTGGCACGAAGGCGGAGTGTTGCAAGGCGCTCGCTCGTCTGGGTGTTCATCTTCCAGTTGCAACGCAAAACGGTTGTTCGGGGACGAGCGCCACGGTCGAGCTCTACGCTATAATCGGCAACCGAGAGCCACTTCTCGTCGCCCTCAAACTCCGCAACGACCTCAAAATCGACATTTGTCTCAATCTCGGTCTCGAAACATCTATCGTCGCGCTTGGCAAACGAGGCAATCTCCTTGGTGGAGCTAAGGGGCGTGATGGCCTTGGCAAAGCCCGACTGCATAACCTCGATTGTGCGGTCGCTGTTCTTGGCGGTGGTAAAGCGGATAAGTGTCGAACGCGAGTCGTTCGTGAGCGACGAGTCGACACGCACCTTTGCCACCACCTTGCCACGACCATTGGCGGGCGAAATCATCACCCAAGGCTCGGTGGTCGATGCACGCCACTCCTCCGCGGAGCGAATGTTAAGAGAGAAACTGCCACCCTCGGCCTTAGCCTCGATTGAGGACTTGTCTACCTCAAATTCGGGGAGCGTGGGGAGGTTGTCCTCCTTGCAAGAGGCGCACGCAAGCGCCAAAAGTATGATTGCAAATATCTTTTTCATAGTAGTCTTCATCGTTAGTCGAGGTTTAGTGCGTCGCAACCGCGAATATCCTGTGTTGAGTCGTAGACCAATTCGTAGTAGCCCTTCTCGATGTAGGGGCATACACTGCTCACATCAATCGAGATATTGGGGTTGTCCTTAATCTCAAAGAGGAGGATATATGGTGAGATAACATCGTCAATTAGACCGTAGTCGTTAGAGCCGATATATAGCGCCGACATCTTGGGGTGGTTGCCGATACCTGTGGGCCAATCCGAGAGGATGCGGTTGCCCTCGTCGTCACGCTGCTGGCGGATACTAACTACCGTGAGAGCCTCGATATCGAGTACATGCTTCGGAAACTCGGCAAAGGCGTTGCACGAAACATCGATGCCGTAGAGATAGGGGAGGTTTGCCTTGCAAATATCGGCATCGGGGAGGTCGCTAAGGCGGTTGTAGCTAAGGTCGAGTGTCGAGAGATACGAAGCATATCTACCTCTAAGAGCACCATCCTCAATAGTGCGCATACCGTTGCCACCCATCATCAACACATTGACCAACGAGCCAGAGTTGAATATCGCCTTGGGCATCGTCGTAAAGCGGTTGTTCGAGAGGTTGAGGGTCTCGGTGTTGACACCGCGCCACTCGTCGCCACCCTCCAACTCCGAGATATTGTTGTTCGAGAAGTTAATCGAAACGACGGTATACACTGAGTTGGCGGTGAAGATGTCGGGGAGCGCAGTAAGGCGGTTGTTGCGTGCCGAGAAGTTCTCGAGCTGGCTAAGACCGCAATAATAACCATCCTCGGCGGGGTAGATGCGCTCAATCTGGTTGAAGTCGTAGTAGACATTAACCAGCGAAATCTCCTTGCCGAAGGGGTGAACAACCTTCAGGCGGTTGTTGGTGCAATCCAACTGACCGAGCTTGACCATGCGTTTAAGATAATCGTGCTCGGGCGTAGCTTCGAGGTTGTTGTAGCCCATATACAAAATCTGGATTGTACGACCCGCAGGGCTATTGATAAGTGCCTTCCAGTCGTTGAGTAGCTGCTCGCCCGAGATACCCTGGTTGAGCGAGATATTTAGCGACTGCAATGCCGGCAACTCGCCAAGCATCTCCAAAGGCAGACGCTCCAACTTGGCGCAGTTGTAAATCTCGACATCCGTGAGGTTTACGAAGTTGCTCCAGCTCCACTCATCACGCTCGGCATAGAACTCCGACGAGGGCTCTACATCGCGGAAGAAACCATCGGCAGTGATGGGGCTGTTGGCGATGAAGAACTGCTCGAGTTTCGTAAGGCGCTTGATAGCGAGCGAGATACCCTGAATATCGTTCGTAACCTCGCCAAATGCCATATCCAAAGGCTTGATTTCGGGCTCTCGGCAGATGATTGTTTCCTGCTCGGGGTCGCGGTTGATGACCTCGCGAAGCTCCTTCGAGAGGGCCTCACGGCAGTCGCGTTTTAGCACCTTATCGTGATAGTCCATGGCGCTGATGCGTGCCGTAGGCTCTGCATCGAAACCGCCAATCATCTCGTTGTGGTCGCCGAGATAGAGGATGCGCAACTCGCTAAACTGACCGATAGCATCAGGCACGATGCCACGAGCACCAAAGCCCGAAATATTGAGGTTGGTGATACGGCCATCGCCATCGAGCGTAACGCCTGGCTGGTCGCCCCACATATCAATATCTTTGTTGAAGTCCCAGTTAGCGCCCGAAGTGTATGCCTCGCCGTGGTAGCTCCAGTTGGGGCCGTCGAGAGCCAACCATATCTCGCGTAGGGCGATATAGTCCTTGATATGCTCCGCTGCGGTCGATAGGCGCACGGGAATTGTTACCTCCGTAGCCGAGTTATCGTTAATCGTAAACTCGATAGCTCGCTCCTCTATGGCGCAGTGCTCCAAGAGCGATGAAGAGTTCTTCAAGGCGTATGTCAGGTAGTCGGTAACGATGTAGTTGCCAGCTTCAAGAGTCTCGCTGCCAAGAGTTACGGCATACGACGAGCGACCATTGCGGTCGTAGTACTCATCGTCGATAGCACCATCGGTAAACTCCTCGCGATGCTCAACCTCCAAGCCTCGGAGTGTAGTCTTGATACCTGTGAACTTATCCTTGACGATGATATCTACCGAACGGATACTTCTAAAGGGGTAGCCACCCTCGGCACGGGTGTCAAACTCCTTTTTGAGCACAAAGCTGATTGTGCCACGCTCGATGCACTCCACACCCACTGTGTGCTGCGTAAAGCCCTCGCCAACAATGCTAAACTTGTCGGCCGAGTTGCCCGAATATATCTCCTTGTCGAGATTGTCGTAAAGGCGGAAACCGATTAGGGTGTAGTCGCCAGCCAGAAGGCGCAATTTCTCGCTATACAAACCCCACTCGGCACTCTCCTTGTCGTAGCTCGAAAGGGGTAGTGTCTGCGAGATTGTCGCACCATCGTGCTGCATGACAACCTCGATTTTCGTGGCATCGCCGAGCTTGTCGAGGGGTGTTGTGGTGCGTGTAGCATCCATCGATGCTGCCTTGACTAACTTAAACTGCACATAGCCATATTCGGTGGCAGTATTGTCGCCACCTCGCTCACAGCCCACAAAGGCAAGCGATGCGATAAGTATAAATAGTTGAGTTATAAGTCGTTTCATTGTGTTCGCTATTTTGTGGGAGGTGTAACAACCAATAGTTTCTCGGCCTTGCCGTCGAGTTTAAAGATAATATAGACCTCCTCGTCGAAGTCGTCGTTAGGACCCCAGAGGTGTATTGCCATAACCTCGTCTTTGTTCTCGCCCATGTAGTACTCGTTCTCCGAGATTTTGAGCTGACGACCCTTGTAGTGAAGTTCGGCAGTTGCTCTACCACTCTCCTGTGTTGCTGTTGTCCACTCCTCGATGCGGGGGTCGATGATAATGCCTGGGCGCTTGCCCTCCACCGCACCAACAAAGGGGCAGGTGTAGGCCGTTGTCGCGCCATACTCCGCCATTATCTCCTCGTCGGTATAGGCCTTAGCCGGTATTTCGTAGGCGGTCAACGAGTGGTAGATATACATACCCTCGTAGGCTCCTGCCTCGCTAAAATCCTTCTGCACAAACTCCAACATAGTGTAGGGCGCATAGTCGGCTTTTAGTGTCTCGATGCCGATACCCGAGGCGTAGTCCATTTCGAAGAGCGAGCCCTTGATGTCGCCCTTAATCTCCTCGTAGATGCCTGTGGGGAATGCCATTACAAGGCCGTAGCGGCTCTCGGTGGCAGGCTCGATGTTGATTGTCATCGTCGTACGGTCGAACTCAATCCACTCGGGGCTTACCAAGTAGGTGGGGATGCCACACACAACCTGCATCTCGAAGCATACCACTTCAAACTTATCCTCACGGGCGGCGATAGAGTAGCTTATCTCGCCCTCGTAGGGTGTTGCCTCGCCCGAGAAGTCATCGACGATGCGCTTCTCTGTGCTGTCGAGCGAAATCTCCCAGCCAAAGGTCGCTCCTGCCTCGTTGATGATTGTTATCTCGCGGTCGCTCATACCGTCAAAGATGATAGGCACGGCGATACTCTTCGAGCCATCTTCGCTGCTAAAAGTGATGGCGTGGCCATCCTCAGCTGTTATGGGGTAGCGCTCACGGCTACCGTCGGCAACGATGCGAGCACCCGCCGTGGTGCGCTTGTTGGCGCCACCGCTGATTGCGTCACCCTCGATATCTACCCATTCGGGGAACGAGGTGGCTGCGAAGCGGAAGTTCGCCTCGATGCTGAATTGTAGATACTCCTTAGAGCCAATTTTTATCGCCTCCGAGGGGTTGCCCTCGCTGTCGAAGATGCGAAGCTCAGCACTCTCGGCCTTGCGCACGATGGTCGCTACGACTTGGCTACGCTCGCCCATACGCAATGTAAGGTGTGCCTCGCTATCGGTTAGTGCCTGGCTCTCGTCGCTAATTGCAAGTGTAAAGGTGTGCTTGCCTGCCGTGCCGGCAATATCCTGTACCTGCTCCGTAAGGTTGTAAATCTTGCACCATAGGGCATCTGACGATAGGCGCCAGTCGTACTCCATCGTGAGAGTTATCGACGGATTATCGCCCGCCTCACACTCTATGGTCTTAGGCTCAGGAAACTTCGCCTTAGCCGCAGGGTCGCTCTCGCACGCGACGAAGAGTGTCGCCACGCCGAGAAGTAGTGTTATAATGTTTGTCTTCATAATCGCTGATTTTAAAAGCCCTCACGCATGATGCGCTCAGCCTCATCGTCCGAAATCCATTCGAGGATATTGCCGAATAGACCTATCTCGCCTACGCCGTCAACATACATTATGGTGTAGAGCATCATAAAGCCCTCGCACATGCTGTAGAAGGAGATGTAGCCCGAGAGGTCCATATTCTCGGCGGTGTACTCCTTGGCCTCGGTGATAAGTATCTTGCCATCGCCGTAGATAGTGCCAAAGGCCTCGCCCGTAGAGCCTAATATCTGAGTCTCGGTAAGTGCTGCAATGGGGTTGAGTCGGTCGCCCTCTTCGAGCTTCACACGAATGTCGTAGCCATCGTAGAACATATCCTCGATAACTACGATGTTATCCTCGGCATCTACATGGGTGTGCACCAGGCGAGAGTCGGAATTCATATACTGCATACACCATGTCGAGGTCAGCACAGCATAGCCATCGAAGCGGTTGATGTCGAAGGGACAACATCTCTGCAAGATAACCTCGCACTCCGAAGCGGTGGTCTGGTCGAGAAATTTGTCGTCTACGGCTAAGCGAAGTTTTAGGCTGAGTATATCGCCAACTTCGAAGCTTTCGGGGTTGCCCTTGATGCGTAATTTGCACTCCTCTTTGTCGGCCTTAAGACGGAGGGTGTGGCTCTCCAACGAGAAGTGAACGCCCTCGATGGCGCTCGACTCCGAGGCTACAACCTCGATGCCGATGTTGCGTGCCTCGCTGTGGGGAAGTGTTGCGATGATGGGTATCTCAAACCACTCCTCGCTATCTTGCACACCAAAGGCGTAGCTATCGGCCGAGAAGTGATAGATGCCACCGGCAACCTCCACCTTATCCTTGTTACACCCCACCGAGAGTAGCGTGCAGAGGATGAATAGTGAATGTAAAATAGTTTTTTTCATATAATTGTTTGTTGCGTTTTTCGTTCTGTTTGCGTTATGCGCAAAGTAGTATAATATGCAAATATAGTAATATTTCCTAATAGATAATGCTATTTGTCAAACTTTTTGCATGTGTTTGTCATAAAAATTAAAAATTTATTCTTTCTATAAATTTCAAAGGGCAAGCAATACCTGTCTAAAATATCCCTATTTTTATCACTCTTTTGCGATTTTTGAAAATATTCTTTAACCTTGTAAATCAGTAATCTGGTTTTTTGTTTTCGATTGTCGAACATCTTTAAATCTCAATACTATGAATCTGAAAGAGAGATATGTGACGGCGGAAAGTCGCTATGATGATGCGCAAAATCTATATTTAAGATGTGGTCGTAGTGGCGGTTGTTGCCTAAGGTGAGCCTCGGTTTTTGGCACAACTCGGCTGCAATATACTCTGGAAGATATTCCGACACGGAGTGATAGAGCATCACGGGCTCTATCTCAACCTCAGTACGATGAAGGTCAATTCGATAATGGTATAATCGAAAATAAATATTCCCCAGTCATAGTTACCAGGGAATAAGTAAAATCTAATTAGTCCAATTTCCTGCCGAGAACAAACTTTTCCAACTGTTCGAGCGACATATTATAGAAGCGTTTCTTTTGGTTGAGTGAGCGCATTGTTGCCATATCTGTTTTTATTATTCTTGTATTATTGCATCATCTTCAATGCCTTGTTGGGATACTATTGCAAGCATCTCTTCCCGCAAGGCTTTGGGCGAAACATTCTTGCGAATAACCGTAAAGTAGGAGTGGCGAATCTCTCTCTTCACCACCTCCGCTGGCAGAGCCGTTGCCAGCAAGTCATTCCAATATCGCTTGTTGTAATGCCAGGCAGGTGTTATTGACGGATACTCATCACGCAAAAGCACTGCACGGTCAGGGTCACACTTGACAGCCACATAATTCCCTCGTGAAAAGATTATTGTAGCAAACCATTTCCTACATATCTTATACACGACAATATCTTCGTCAAACGGCTGACACTCCTCGACCATTGGCAATGTTAGGATATACTCTCTACAATCCATCAAGTCCATTGAAACACTTTTTATTAGTTCTATACTCGGTAGGCGTAACGCCTTTAATCGTCTTAAAGAAGCGGCAGAAATATGGGGTGTCGGGGATACCCACTGCCTGACCGACCTCGTTGATATTCATCTCCTTGTCTTCAAGTAGTTCACACGCAAGCTCAATGCGCTTTTCGTTGAGATACTCTGTAAATGTCTGTCCCATCTCTCGCTTGAAGAACGAGCAGAACGATGAACGACTCATTCCTATATGCGAGGCTATCTCATCAATCGAGATTTTGTGCATATAGTTGCAGTTTACAAAACTCTTTATCTGCGCTATTCGCATCTGCTGGCGGCTCATTGGCTGTACCCCCGATATTGCCCTTCCCGTCTTATCCTCAGCAATAATCAAAAGTATCTCCAACAACGATAGTAGCCTCTTCGCCGAGGTCTCGTTTCGCATCCTAAGCATCGTGGAGTAGATTGCCTCGCGCGACTCGCCGGAGAATATAATCGCACTTTTCTGTGCGGTGATATTTGCCATAGGCGCACTCATTTCGGGAAAGAGTGCTTGCAGATTTGCAAGGAGTTCGTCGTGGAAGAATATCGACACATTCTCGATATTTCCCTCGGCATCTGTCTTGCTCCTATCGAAATACCAGCAGTGCGGAGTGGCGGGAGGAATCAGCACGGTATCGCCCGCCGAGAATCGCTCCGAGACATCGCCAAGCACTCGCGTTCCCTCGCCTGTAATGACGCAGGAGAGCTCCCAGGTGCTCTGCGAATGGAGCGGTATCTGCTTGTCGGGAGGGAGGCAGACTGCATCAAAGTCCAAAGATTTTATTGTGTTATCATCCATTTTCTCCCTTTTATATGCCGAAATTTAATGCATCTGCAAATATAATACAAAAAAAACAGACATAAATATAACTATCGTATAAAATCGTTGTATAATTTTGCGACAAAATATTATCACAATGGGTAACAATGTCTATTTAGCCTCGAAGCCGAGGTACGAGATTTTGGACGGACTACGAGGTGTAGCATCCGTATTGGTTGTATTGTTTCATCTGTTGGAGACCTACTCTGGCGGTCAAGCAACACAAATTATCAACCATGGCTATTTGGCTGTCGATTTCTTCTTTGTGCTTTCGGGATTTGTTATCGGCTATGCCTACGACGATAGATGGGACAAGATGACCACTTGGGGCTTCTTCAAGCGCCGTTTGGTGCGTCTGCAACCTATGGTTATTATGGGTACGGTGCTGGGTGCTTGCTTCTACTTCTTTGCCCAAGGCGAGGGTTTCTCCCAGATTGGCAATGTATCGGGCTGGATGGTGTTGGCAGCCTTTGTTATGGGATGTCTGATGATACCTTGCGGTGTGGGTATGGATATTCGTGGCTGGCAGGAGATGAACTCGTTTAATGGGCCTAACTGGTCGCTCACATGGGAGTATTTGGCAAATATCGTCTATGCCTTTGTGCTACGACGACTCTCCAAAGTCGCCTTGCTCTTGCTTACCATTGCGGCGGCATTCTGCACCCTCGACCTCTGCCTCAATTGGAATGTGTTTGGTCTGCTGACCGAGAGCCGTGCCGCTAACGCCTATACCGTTATCGGCGGTTGGAGCCTCACTACCGAACAGGTTTATATCGGCATTACTCGTTTAGCTTACCCATTTTTGAGCGGTTTACTTATTTCGCGTGTTGGTCGCTTTATTCGGGCAAAAGGTGGCTTTTGGTGGTGTTCGCTTATCTTGGTGGTGCTATTCTCGATTCCTTGCGTGGGCGGTGCCGATAATGTGCTAAACGGCATCTACAATGCCACTTGCATCCTGCTTTTGTTCCCGATAGTTGTGATGATGGGTGCAGGCAGTGAGATTAAGGGCAAGCGGAGTACGGCAATATGCACCTTCCTCGGCGAACTCTCCTATCCGCTCTATATCACCCACTACCCGCTGATGTATATGCAGATGAATTGGGCGTGGTCGCACCCCGACGCTCCGATGTATGCACATATAATGGTCGGAGTCAGCGTCTTTGCGCTCTCTGTCGGTATGGCTTATGCGTGCTTGAAACTCTATGACCTGCCTCTGCGTAAGTGGCTGACCGAGAATTGGTTGAAGAAAAGATAGCGGATAAACCGTACGCATAATTCAAAAACAAAGAGAGAAAAAGTTTCGACTTTTTCTCTCCACTCGCAATCCACACAGTTAGAAACCCACTATGTGTGCACCCGAAATCTGGCAATGTATCGCAAAGATACGAAATTCACACATAAGAGTTTTTCACAAATTCACGCCTTCTCAAAAAAAATCTATGTATTTGTAGTGGCTTATGGCTTTTGCCGTTGAGCCCCTCTCTCTCTTGCTCCATCAGCGAGCGAGAACACTAACCAAGTCGAAATGTAAATTAGTGCTAAAAATATTTGAAGGTCTAAAAATTTAGACCTATATTTGCGTAGACAAAAGAGATACGATAGATATAGTATGCCTACAATTTTTGAGATTTTTGGACTTCGATTTTTCTTCTACTCTGTCTGATGAGCATCTGCCAATCCATGTTCATATAGAGTATGGAGGTAACGATGCAAAGATCGAGATTGCAACTCGTAAGGTAGTCCAAAATAGAGGTTTGAAACCAAGAGAGTTAAAGAAAGCAACTCAGCTTGTTGAGATGTACGAGCAGGAGATTATCGACGCTTGGCACGATTATTTCGACAAAGAGTAAAAGTAATAACTATGGAGAAGATTGTTAAAATTTCGTTTTGTGGTAACGATATATGTGTCGTTACCGATAGCGGGAAGGAGTACCGCAAGGCGTTAGAGTTCTTCCCCACATTGAAAGAGGCTACACCAGTACAGCGTGAGTGCTACCAAATCAACAAGTTTGGCGATGCAGTGCGTTGGGCAGAGATTGATGAGGATATCCATATATCAAGTCTTACTGATAGAGCACAACCCGAGGAAAATGCTATTGGTGTAGCGTTCCGCAAATTTCCAATTCTAAATGTATCGGAGGTTGCTCGTTCTCTCGGTATGCACAAGAGCCTACTTTCAAAATACATTTATGGTACAAAGAAGCCATCTGAGAAGCGAGAAAAAGAGATTCTTGATGCTTTGAGAGAGGTAGGTCGCCAGTTGGCAAACATATAGCCACACTGTGAGGAGGCTACTGAAAAGCGGAAATCGAAAGGTTTTCGCTTTTTTGTTTTTGCATTTCTCGGAAATATTTTTTAACTTTGTATGTCAGTAATATGGTTTTTGTTCGGTGGCAAAGACCTCTAAATATCAATACTATGAATCTGAAAGAGAGATATGTGGCGGCGGAGAGTCGCTATGATGATGCGCAAAATCTATATCTAAGGTGTGGTCGTAGTGGCGTGTTGTTGCCCAAGGTGAGTCTTGGTTTTTGGCACAACTTCGGTGGGGTAGACTCCTATGAGCGTAGTCGTGCCATCACGCATTATGCTTTCGACCACGGCATTACACACTTCGACCTTGCAAACAACTACGGACCTCCGTATGGCACTGCCGAGGAGACCTTTGGTCGTTTGATGGTCGATGACTTCCGACCCTATCGTGATGAGTTGTTTATCTCGTCGAAGGCGGGATACGATATGTGGCCCGGACCCTATGGCGAGTGGGGCTCACGCAAGTATCTTATGGCAAGTCTCGACCAGAGCCTTAGGCGTATGAACCTCGACTATGTCGACCTCTTCTACAGCCACCGCTACGACCCCAACACCCCGTTGGAGGAGACCTTGCAGGCGTTGGTAGATATTGTGCGTGCGGGCAAGGCGCTCTATGTCGGCATCTCGAGTTGGCCTTTGGAGGCGTTAAAGGTGGCGGATAGGTATCTGCGTGAGCGCGATGTGCCGTTGCTTATCTATCAGGGTCGTCTAAATATGCTCGACCGTGCACCGCAGGAACAGGGCATCCTCGACTATTGTGCCGACAATGGCATCGGCTTTATCTCGTTCTCGCCATTGGCGCAGGGTCTGCTTACGGATAAGTACCTCGACACCATTCCCGCGGGCTCGCGTATGTCGCGCGAGACAAGCCTACCTTCGAGCCGTCTAACACCCGAGCTGCGCGACCATCTGCGCCAGCTCAATGCCCAAGCGGCAGAGCGTGGCGAGAGCCTTGCCGAGATGGCGTTGGCGTGGGTATTGGCACAGCGAGGCATCACCTCGGTGCTTGTTGGTGCAAGCTCCGTAGAGCAGATGGAGTGCAATATGAAGTGCATCTACGCCAAACCGTTCTAACTCAAAGCGAAGTACAAAAAATTAGCGACATCGGTATCGTGCCGATGTCGCTATTTCGTTTACTCTGCGCCGAGCAGTAGTTCGAGTGGAATGTGCAGTCGCTTCTGCCACGATGTCTCATCGTGGTTGTGGCCAGGGAATACAAGGCTTACAAAGTGAGGCTTTGTCCACCCCTTTGCCGCAAATAACTCATCCACCTTGGTCTGGAATGGAGCGTAGTTGGCATCGAGTGTGCCATCGCCATAGTCCATATATACCGTGCGTGTGTTTGCCTCGGGGAGGTTATCCGCAAGGTAGTCGCGGAATGCCTTTGACCACGGCTCAGTAGCGGTTTCGAAGTCGCCAATAGCTGCGGGCGTATGTGTCGAAAGGCAGGCGGCAGAGCCGAAGATACCGGGGTACTCCGAGAGTGCATATAGCGAGATAAGACCGCCCATACTTGAGCCCATAACTACGGTGTTGGCGCTGTCGGTAAGTGTCGAGTAGTGGCTGTCGACAAAGGGTTTTAGCTCCTCGACAATAAAGCGTAGGTAGCTATCTGCGATAAACTTCTCTTGGTCAAACTTGTTGAGTAACTTGTCGTTAGGATCGAGGTAGTTGAGCATCTTGGCGGGCGTATACTCCGTAAGACGGTCGGTGGGGTGGTTGTCGATGCCCACCACGATAAATGGGCGACAACGACCCTCATCTTGAAGGCGCTGAGCCACAGCATCGACATTCCAGCTCTGACCATTCCACGATGTCTGCTCGTCGAAGAGCATCTGGCCATCGTGCATATAAAGCACGGCATAGCGCGTTTCGGGGTTGTAGCCCTCGGGAGTCCAAACATAGACCGTGCGCACGGGGATAAGGTCGGTGGCGAACTCTTCATAAATATCCAACTTGCCTGCATCGGCTTGCTGTTGAGCACTTTGTGTGGCGCAACCGCCCAAGGCGAGCAGTGCCAAAGCCAAAAGATAATGTCGTAGTTTCATAGCGTAAGCGATAAATAGTTTCTCAAAGTTACGAATTTTTCTTGAAAGTAGCATCGCCACGAAGATCACTTTTTGTATCTTTGCTGCAGTATGGATAAAATGAGACCTTATGCCGTGGATGACTCCTCGTCGTTCGAGAGTCTGGTGATGGGCGAGGTGAAGGCTGGATTTCCTTCGCCTGCCGAAGATATACGCGAAAAGTTAGACCTTGTGAAGCTGCTTGTTAGGCACAAGGCCTCGACCTTCTTTTTCCGCATCGATGGTGTCTCGATGGTGGATGCTGCGATGGACGATGGCGATATTATCGTTGTCGACCGTGCCGTTGAGCCCTACAACAACTGCAAGGCGGTATGCTATATCGATGGTGAGTACACCGTTAAGCGTGTCGAGATTGCGGAGGGTCGTGTGCGTCTGATGCCCGCCAACGAGCTAAACACAAAGTATCGCCCTATAGAGATATCGCCCGAAAACCAGTTTATGATTTGGGGCGTGGTTACCTATATTATTAAAAAGGCATAAAGCGCGATGTTTGCCCTTGCCGACTGCAACAACTTCTACGCCTCGTGCGAGCGAGTCTTCCGACCCGACCTGCAAGGCAAGCCCGTTATTGTTCTCTCGAACAATGACGGCTGTGCTGTTGCGCGCAGTAACGAAGCCAAGGCGTTGGGCATCAAGATGGGCGACCCTCTTTTCAAGATTCGTGATATTGTCGAACGAAACAATGTAGCGGTCTTCTCGGGCAATATGGCACTCTATGGCGATATGTCGCAGAGGGTGCGTTGGGTGTTAGAGGAGTATGCACCCTCGGTGGAGGTATACTCCATTGATGAGGCGTTCCTCGACCTCAGAGGTATGGAGGATATCGACTTCGATGCCTATGCCAAGCGCATATCGAGCGAGTGTTGGCGACTGACATCTATCCCCGTGTCGGTGGGCATAGCCCCCACGAAGACCCTTGCCAAGATTGCATCGAAGCTCTGTAAGCAGTATCCCAAGTTGCGTGGAGGTTGCTATATGCACCGCCCACAGGATATCGAAAAGGTATTAAGAAAGTTCCCCATCGAGGATGTTTGGGGCATCGGTCGCAAGACGGCACGCAAACTCCACGAGCGCAACATATCTACTGCGTGGGAGTTTCGTGAGATGGACGAGGGGTTGGTGCGAGGTATGTTCGGCATCGTGGGCTTGCGCACTTGGCAGGAGTTGCGTGGTGTGCCGAGCATAGAGTTTGAAGATACCATCGAGGCTAAGCAGTCGATATGTGTGTCACGCAGTTTCAGCAAGGAGATTTCGGATGTCGGCGAACTTGCCGAGCAGGTGGCGAACTTTGCCGCCTCGGCAGCCGAGAAGTTGCGTGCCCAGCACTCTGTGTGTATCGAGATGATGGTCTTTGCCTATACCAACCGCTTCAAGGAGAGCGAGCCACAGACCTATGGCAGTACCTTGGTCTCGTTCGCAGAGCCTACGGCAGACCACCGTGCGATAGTCGCTGCGGCGGTAAATGCCACTCGAGAGGTGCACCGCCGAGGCTTTGGCTATAAGAAGGCGGGTGTGGTAATCAGCAAACTGATGCCCGCCGAAGGTGTTGTGCGCTCGTTGTTCTCGGATAACGAGGCGCGAGAGCGTGAGAGCCGCCTCTCCTCGGCGATGGATAGCATCAACCACGCCTTTGGTCGTGGTGCTGTGAAGTTTGGCGTGCAGGGTAGTGGCGCAATAAAGTCATCGAAGGAGAACCAGTCGCCACACTACACCACGCTCTGGTCTGATATCCCGAAGGCAACGGTGAAGTAGAGAGCAAAGAGCAAAGAGAAAGCAGGCGTTCCGCCTGCGGGCAATAGCCCCAAGGGGCAAAAGGGGCAAAAGGGTTCCAAGGGGGCGTAGCCAGCGCTTGGGACAAGCGCAACCCCTTGTACCACTCAGACCACTTAGACCACTCAGCGTTAGCTGGCGCTCCAGAGGAGCGCAATCTACTTCCTCCCAACCAGCACTCCCCAATTTCAAAAAGAAAAGAGCAAAGAGGATTTACCCAATCTTTGCTCTTTCATCTTTTATCTTTGCTCTATTCAGATTTATTTCTGGCGGAAATAAATCTGAATCGGTACTCCCGAGAAGTCCCACTGCTCACGCAACTTGTTCTCCAAGAAGCGACGATACGACTCCTTGATATACTGTGGCAAGTTCACGAAGAAGGCGAACTGGGGTGTGGGCGTGGGCAGCTGCGTAACATACTTAATCTTGATATACTTACCCTTCGTTGCAGCGGGAGGGTAGTTCTCGATAAGAGGCAAGAAGAAGTCGTTGAGCTCCGATGTCGAGATACGGCGCTTGCGTGACTGATATACGCGGATTGCCGCCTGCAAAACATCGAGGATGCGCTGCTTGTTGATTACCGAGGTGAAGATAATCGGAATGTCGCTAAACGGAGCGAGCTTCTTCTCCAAGAACTCACGCCACACCTTCATAGTGTTGCTATCCTTCTCCACCAAATCCCACTTGTTGACCACGATAACACAGCCCTTGCGGTTGCGCACGATAAGGTTGTGGATGTTCAGGTCCTGCGACTCGATGCCCTGCTCGGCGTCGAGCATCAATACGCAGACATCCGAATTCTCGATAGCGCGGATAGAGCGCATCACAGAGTAGAACTCGAGGTCCTCGGTAACCTTGCCCTTCTTACGCATACCCGCTGTGTCGATAAGGTAGAAATCCATACCGTACATATTGTAGCGGGTGTGGATTGAGTCGCGCGTAGTGCCTGCAACATTGGTTACGATGTTGCGCTCCTGACCCAAGAGGGCGTTTGTCATTGACGACTTACCGACATTGGGGCGGCCAACGATGGCGATACGGGGCAACGAGGCATCATACTCGGCTGAGGTATCCTCAGGGAGGTTGGCCAAGATAGAGTCCATAAGGTCGCCAGTGCCGCTACCCGACATCGAGCTGATGCAGAAGGGCTCGCCAAGGCCGAGTGAGTGGAACTCGTGCGAGAAGTAGATAAGGTCGTAGGTGTCGACCTTGTTGCAAACGAGCAATACCTTCTTACCTGAGCGGCGCAAGATGTCGGCCATCATCATATCGAGGTCGGTGATGCCTGTGCGCACCTCAACGAGGAAGAGGATAAGGTCGGCCTCGTCGATGGCGAGCATCACCTGACGGCGAATCTCGTCCTCGAAGATATCCTCCGAGTTTACGGTGTAACCACCGGTGTCGATTACCGAAAACTCCTTGCCATTCCAATCGGTCTTGCCGTAGTGGCGGTCGCGTGTTGTACCTGCGGTCTCATCAACTATGGCCTGACGCTGACCTACCAGACGATTGAAAAGCGTAGACTTACCCACATTGGGACGACCAACAATTGCTACCAAACTCATAACTTAAAGGTATGTTCTATATTAGTTAATATTCTATGCCTATATATATAATGCGGTGCAAAGATAACGCAAATAGTTGAATTTAGAAAGTGTTAGAAAGAATTTTGCCATAGTAGTTTGTAAAAGATTCTTTTTTATTGTAACTTTGCAAATAGGTTATTATAGACTATTGACTATCTGAATTTTTTACGCCAAAAATCTTGTAACAATGAAAAGATTATTACTATTATTGACTGCAATTGGAGTAGTTGCCGTATCGTGTCAGAAGGATATTGCCTACAGCGATATGTCAGAAAAGGAAACTTCAATAGAAGTGAAAATATCGCCCTATGCAGTCAGCGAGGAGAAGGCTTTAAGCAGACTTGAATCGGAACTTGCTACAATTAAAGGTGTTGAAACTCGTGCGAGTAATCGCTCTGTGCGAACGATAAAACCTATAAAGTTTAATGATATTGCGCCTGCTACTCGCTCAAGTGATATTGATGTTGATAATCTTCTGTATATTGTTGAGTTTGAGGATGGTCAGGGTTCAGCAATTCTCGGCGCAGATGAGCGAGTAGAACCTATTTATGCTATACTTGATGAATCCGTATTAACGGAAGAAGACTTCCAAAATGCCACAAATTGTGAGAATCGTGATAATATTTCAACCTTTACAGCTGGTTTGATAGCCCAAAGCGCAATAAATAGTGTTTCGACATATGGCTTACTGCCAGACCAGGAAATAACCTCTGATTTTTATGATATAGAAGAAGAAAAAGTGTCTGTCATCTATATTCCGCCGATGTTATTTACCAAGTGGGGTCAGAATAGCCCTTACAATGATGAGTTTCCAATGACAAATGATAATAGCACTTATTATTACATACCATACGCAGGATGCGGAGCAATATCCGTTGCACAGATTTTAACATATCATCAAGTTAGTCCCTTGGTTAATATCAATAATAGAATTCATCTATATTCTGATGTGTCTAGATTTAATATTTACAATGATTATCAGTTAATCGATGACTATTATAAAACCCGATTAGGATATTTGGATATAAATTTAATTAAATATCACAGATAAGATTTTAAGTACATTATGAAAAAGATATTTGTAGTAGTCTTACTAAGCCTAATGAGTATCTCTTGTGAGAATGAGATGAATATTGATTGGGCACCATTTAGAATTGAGTTTGTTATTCTCGATTCTGATGGTGAGAATATTGTTCTAAAAGATGCTGAAGCCAGAAGTAATGTTTTTATTATTTACAATAATTCACGATATATATGCAAGGAATTGACTAGGGATGTTGGGTATAATCTTGCCTTGACTACTACTGGCTCTGCAAACGAGATATTTGTCTTCGGAGATTGGTCATTGAA
Organism: Alistipes sp.; assembly: GCA_017465575.1. Classification (GTDB taxonomy): domain Bacteria; phylum Bacteroidota; class Bacteroidia; order Bacteroidales; family Rikenellaceae; genus Alistipes. The sequence goes on from JAFTVX010000014.1 coordinate 28,566, forward strand.
TACAGATGGTAGTTTCAGAGTGCGATATGGCGAGCAAAATTGGCTGGTCGATTTTGAGTCGTATGCGAGTTTCTCCGACAATAATGATGACGATATAAATGTTATGGTAGATGGTGTTCCAGGCGAAAAATACATCGATAGCGGAGATTATCATATTTCAATGAACGGAGAGGTTATTTTTAAAAGCGGGGTATATATTTTAAGAGTTAAGTAAATATCGATCTACTGTTAGATAGATTATAGGCTGAATAAAAAGTGTATTTTGTCGTTACGCTCGCCCTCAAAATCCTCATTTACGCCTTAGTAAACTGCGGTTTTTCGGGCTTCGCAAGCCTAAAACTACATCTTTTTATTCAACCTCTTAAACTAAAGGAGATGACTAATTTGTTTTTAGTCATCTCCTTTTTATTTGTTAATTTAGAAAGGTTTAGAAAATATTTAGCTCGAATTTTGGTTATTTTTAGAAAAAATTGTACCTTTGAAAGATATTCGATGTATGAAACAAAATGTAGTTATGAAGCAAAGGGCGATAAAGAGGGTCTTGGCTATGGTGGCGGCGATGCTGTTCGCTATTGGTGGAGCATCGGCGCAGTTGCACTCGTTGGGCTTGTCGGCTGCTGAGGCGGCAGGCGCAGCACTCGGCCTCAGAACCGAGTGGGGCGTAGGTCTTAAGGGTGTCTACACAAGCGTTGAGAGCCTCTCACCAAGTATCACCGTAGCACCTCGCATAGGTTTTGGCGCTCAGTTTGATATGGCGTTACGCATAGGTCGCCGCTTTGCTATCGAGACCGAGATTGGCTATGAGCGAGGCTCTATGATGGTGGGCAATGGCTCGGAGCAGTTCAAGGTAAAGACCACGACGATGGATATTCCCATTTTGGCATCGTTGCGCCTATTGGGGCGTATGATACGCATCAGCGCCGGCCCACTCTTCTCGGTGATGAACAAGGCGCAGTATGTCAACTCGGACAACCAGACGATGGAGTTTGGCGCTCTGCACCCCACTTGGAATATTATGGCGAGTGCGGGCGTCTGCATCGGCACGCACTTCCTAATCGAGGCACGCTATGTGCACTCGCTGAAGAAGACCCTAAACCAATTTGAGGGCGAGGAGTTTAACCTACGCTCACGCCGTATTACGCTGGGTGTAACGGCTTTGTTTTAGACAGTTATGAGTGAGGAAATATTAAAAGAGATTATGATTGAGGGCGTTGATGCCCGTGAGTTATATGGTGCGCAGAATGCCTATTTGGAGCAGATGCGCGAGCTAATGCCCAAACTAAAGATTGTGGCGCGTGGCGACACCATCAAGGCGCTTGGCTCGAAGGAGGAGGTTGCAGCCTTTGAACGACGAATGAACGCCCTGGTGGAGTACTACCTCAAGTATGGACATATCTCGTCGGAGGTGGTGTCGCAAGCCTTCTCGTCGTCGTTGTCGGAGCTATCGGCAGAACCACCCGCAATCGACAAGGATGTCATCGTCTATGGCAACAACGGAGCGATTATCCGTGCCCGCACAATCAACCAACAACGCTTGGTGAAGCTTGCGGAGAAGTGCGACTTGATGTTTGCTGTGGGCCCCGCAGGTTCGGGTAAGACCTATACGGCTATTGCGCTGGCTGTGAGGGCGTTGAAGGAGAAGCAGATACGCCGAATAATCCTCACTCGCCCAGCGGTTGAGGCTGGCGAGAAGCTCGGTTTTTTGCCTGGCGATATGAAGGAGAAGCTCGACCCCTATTTGCAGCCACTGTACGATGCGCTGAACGATATGATACCGGCGGCTAAGTTGCAGAAGTTCTTGGAGGAGGGCACGGTGCAGATTGCACCCTTGGCATATATGCGTGGTCGCACGCTCGACAACGCCTTTGTTATCCTCGACGAGGCGCAGAATACGACACTCTCGCAGATTAAGATGTTCCTTACGCGAATGGGTCGCAATGCCAAGTTTATCGTTACGGGCGATGTTACGCAGATTGACCTGCCACGACGCTCGGATAGCGGTCTTACGAAGGCTATGGATACTTTGCGCAATATCGAGGGCATCGGCATCGTTGAGTTCGACAAGCGCGATATCGTGCGCCACCGTTTGGTGAAGTACATCGTCGATGCTTTCGACAAGCGCGAGGCTATTGAGAATGGTTTGTTAAAAACAGATAAAAAGAGTGAATAACTAACTAATAACTAAATGACTATGGATAAGAATTTGAAGGGCTTGAAGCCTGAGGCAGTGTGGAAGCACTTTGCCGAGATTTGCAACATTCCCCACCCCTCACACGAGGAGGATGCTATCCGTGCCTACATCGTAAAGTGGGCAGAGGAGAAGGGTTTGGAGCACAAGATTGACGAGGCACAGAATGTCTATGTTTATCGCCCTGCAACTCCTGGTATGGAGGACCGCAAGGGTATCATTCTTCAGGCACACACCGATATGGTGCCCCAGAAGAACAACGACAAGGAGTTCGACTTCTCGACCGACCCCATCGAGGCCTATGTTGATGGCGAGTGGGTAACTGCTAACGGCACTACTCTTGGCGCTGACAACGGTATCGGCGTGGCTGCTGCTATGGCTGCTTTGGAGGACGACGAGTTGCAGCACGGCCCCCTCGAGGCATTGTTTACCGCTACCGAGGAGACTGGTATGGACGGCGCTTTCGGCCTTAAAGGTGGCTTGCTTAAGGGTGAGATTTTGCTCAACCTCGACTCTGAGACCGAGGGTGAGTTGTATGTTGGTTGCGCCGGCGGTATGGATGTAAATGTTGAGTTCAAGTACCGCGAGCAGCCCTTGGAGGGTAAGTTTGCTGCCTACAAGGTAACGGTTAAGGGCTTGAAGGGTGGTCACTCAGGTATCCAGATTGGCACTCAGCGTGCAAATGCCAACAAGGTATTGTTCCGCTTGTTGCGTCAGGAGACCGAGTCTTACGGCTTGGAGCTTGCAGCTGTCGAGGGTGGTAATATGCGTAACGCTATCCCCCGTGAGGCTTGGGCTGTTGTCGTAGTTCGCGAGGCAGAGAAGGCTATCTTCGAGGCTAATGTTAAGTCTTACGAGCAGATTATCATCAAGGAGTTCGAGGGTATCGAGGACTCTATCGAAATCTTTGCCGAGGAGGTTGAGTGCCCCAAGGCTATCATTCCTCACTTGGAGTCTCACTCGTTGATTCGTGCCGTATGCGGTTGCCCCAATGGCGTTCAGCGTATGTCGGTAGCGATGGAGGGCTTGGTGCAGACCTCTTCTAACTTGGCTATCGTTGTTTCGGACGGCTCAACTATCCAGGTTAAGTGCCTTATCCGCTCGTCGGTAGATACCGAGAAGGGCGAGTTGGCAGGCGCTATTTCGTCAGTATTCGAGTTGGCAGGTGCCGATGTTGAGCTTAGCGGCTCGTACAGCGGTTGGAATCCCAATATGAAGTCGCCTATCTTGCACACCATGTTGGAGTCTTACGAGAAGCTCTACGGTGTGAAGCCCTCGGTAACTGCTATCCACGCAGGTTTGGAGTGCGGTATCATCGGCGCTAAGTATCCCGGTATGGATATGATTTCGTTCGGTCCTACCATCTGTTACCCCCACTCACCCGACGAGAAGGTGAACATCGCTTCGGTTGAGAAGTTCTACGACTTCTTGCTCAACACCGTGCGCAACGCTCCTAAGAAGTAATCGTTTTTAGAGCAATATTTGGGTGTTGGGCATTGGGTTGCCCAACACCCCCTAAATCCCACGCAATAATTTATGAAGGAACAATCGTTGGATAAGCCTACCGTCGAGAGTGGCGCAAAGTGGTTTGTTATCGTAAACCCTATCTCGGGCTCGGGCCGTGGTCTTGACCACTTTCCGCAGATTTCGAAACTCTTGCGCGACAACGATATACGCTGTGAGGCGGTATTTACCGAGCATAAATGCCATGCTACGGAGCTTACGGTATATGCCGTTGAGCAGGGCTATCGACATATAATCGTCGTAGGTGGCGATGGCACACTCCACGAGGTTGTCAACGGCCTCTTTATACAGAAGAGAGTGGCACCCTCGGAGGTTACCGTGGCGGTTATCTCGGTGGGTACGGGCAACGACTGGATTCGTATGTATGGTATCCCCACCAAGTACTCGGCTGCAGTGCGTGCTATCAAGGAGGGCTATACCTTCTTGCAGGATGTCGCCGAGGTGGAGTACGAGGAGTCGCTATATCGCCAGAAGCGCTATATGGCAAATGTGGCGGGCGTAGGCTTCGATGCTGCTGTCATCCAGCGTACTATGCAGTCTAATGCCAAGGGTTATCTTGGCGCGTGGGGCTATATGTGGTGCTTGGTGCGCACCTTCTTTAAGCATAAGTCTACGGGTATCAAACTCTGGGTCGACGACCGCTTGGTATACAACAACTTGTTGTTTAGCATCGCCATCGGTGTCGGTCGCTACAATGGTGGTGGTATCCAGCAGCTGCCTATTGCGGTTGCGGATGATGGCCTGCTCGACCTTACGCTAATCCGCCCTGTGCATTGGTGGAATGTGGTATTCCGTATTCGTCGCTTGTTCAATGGCTCAATCTACACTATCGGCCATGTTATGCACGCCCAAGGCAAGAGGATTCGTATCGAGTCGTCGCCCGAGATACCGTTGGAGGTAGATGGCGAGTTGCTTGGCGGTACTCCCGTAACTATCAATGTGTTACATCGCGAGGTGAGGGTGATTGTCAATAAGTCGTTTTTGGATAAGGTTAAGTAATATCTTCGAAGAGCAGAGTTTAAAGTCTGCTCTTTTTTTTGCTAAATAGCTAATATACTTTGAATTTCCGATTTTTTTTCATATTTTTGTCCACTACTGTCCCATTAAAATTAGGGAATGTTCTTTGAAATTATTGAAATATAGTTAGTTGCATAGATTTTTCGGGCGCAACGATTTGAAATTATAAATTTGCAGTCATATAACTATTGACCGCAATGAATAAGGACAAATATGTTTTCGCTCAATTAGTCGAATTTCTTGATTGCTTCAAATTCCGTCGCATCGTTGCAAAGTA
>JAFTVX010000044.1 GCA_017465575.1 Alistipes sp.
CGCACACTGCCCAAATGGTCGGTGATATAATAGTTAGTAGCCCAACTATTATCTGCAAATACAGCACGACCGCCAGTGATTGCAATACTCTCTGGAACTAATGCACCATTCTCTACACTCCATCTCAAAGAACCAGTATAGGCAAAGCCATTGCCTATGCTACAAAGTTAATAAAAAATAAACTTTGAGCAAAGAGGATTGCATGTTTTTAGTTATTATAAGTTTTCCTCTTAAAAAACATTTTAACCCCTCGTAACTCATTGTAACCCATTTTAACTCACTAATAATCAATACACTATACCATACACCCTCGTAACTTATTGATAATCAGCGAGTGGAAAAATTCGCATTTTCACCACCGTATACTGCGCTGATAATCAATATCTTACAAATGGCCAACAGGAAAAATTTAGGGGCAAAAAATTTGGCAATGCTATATATAAGCCGTAACTTTGCATTAGGAAAATCCACAAAACCAACCCTACTATGACGAAACTAACCAAAGGGCTACTTAGGCTATTGTTGCTCGGCGCTATGGTGGTTGCCACCAACAATGCGATAGCGCAACACACCTATAGTTTTAGTGATGAACTCGGCACATATCGAGTGAAGTTCAAACCTCACAAAGCCACAAAGTTCGAGACACCAACGGCAAAGCCACTACTTTCCTCAACGCACGAATTACGCCTTGGCATCCTGTGGGGAGGTTTAGATTATTATGGCGACATAGCCAACGAAAGCTCTATATACCTCTACAGCGACAGTGGCAATGTAACAGGCATATCGGGTCCCGACCACTGGTACGCCTTTACGCTCGATTATGGCTATTGGGCAAGAGAGTGGTTTAGCATTGGTGGCTCTATAAGTTGGATTGCAGGTCTTTGCAACTACTACAACGAGTATGACCGCAAGCTCGCCTTCACCGACCATCGCAACTATATCTCAATTATGCCCATAGCGCGTTTTGCGTGGGTGCGTAAGGGCAGAGTGCAGCTCTACTCATCTATCGGTTTTGGCTTAGGAATCCTCTACCAACGATTTCATCACAGCCCTAACCCTATAAAAGTCAAGCCCTACTTTACATACGACTTAAAGCCCTTCGGCATCGCCGTAGGTCGTAAGTGGTTTGGCTATATGGAGTTGGGCTATGGCTCACGCGGAGTGATAAATGTGGGCTTCGGCTATCGTATCAACACTAAAACCAAGTAACTATGCGACACCTATATAAATATATAATGGTTGCCATCTTCGCCATTGTGGCAGATATTGTGGTGGCACAGGAGGTGGTGAGCGACGAGCTTATCCGCGACCGTGTAACAAGCTATATCTCCACCTCAAGCAACGATGTGAACAACCTCACCACGGTAAACTACATTGGGCATAAGGCGGAGGAGAGCGTGCGTTGGACAAACGATATTCGCATCGGTTATGGCGCACCCGGTGTCTTATCACTTCTATTTCTTGATGAGTCATTCATCTTCACTTACGATGATATGCACATACCCGAGACACTTCCAGGCAGGGTGGATAGGCTACACACCAATCGTGGTCCGATGCGTAGGTTTATGACCCTCTCGGCGAACTACCACCGCCAGATAAAGCCTTGGTTTGCCCTTGGCTGCAAAAGCTCGCTTGCTGGCATCTGGCAATCGACTTTCGACTCGATTAGCGGCGAGAAACGCTACTCGGACAATGTCTATAATATTGCCGCCTTGGTCGATGCTCGCTTCTCGTGGTTGCGCCGCGATATGGTCGAGATGTATTCATCTGTAGGTCTTGGACTTATGGCGCATATCGAGAGAATGAATGGCGCATTATGGCCTATGTTCGACATCGCCGCCATCGGTATTTCGGTGGGTAGGTCGTTCTACGGCTTTTTGGAGATTGGCGCGGGATGCACGGGCTCGGCGCGCATAGGTTTTGGATTTAGGTTTAACGACAAAAAGTAGCGACTATGAAACGATATATCATCTGGATTATGGCTCTAATCACGCTTGCCACATCGTGCGTTGTTGAAGATGGCTATGAGCGCGAGCCAATAGCTATTGGTGAGGCGATTGCATCGAGCGGCATCTCCGATATAGCCAACTACACCCGCACATTTATCAGCATAGCAGCCATAGACGAATATCTCGCCACCGAAGACGAGGAGTTGCGCGAGCAGCTACGCACCAACTATATCGGTACGAACTGCACAATCGAGCAGGAGGGCAACAATATCATTGTCTACACCTACAACTATTATGGTAATAGTTATACTCTCCACGACATCACCACCGACGGCAAAGCATTGCGTGATGGTGGTGTATGGCAAAGCGAAGATTTTAGACTCTTTACCACCGACAACGCTATAACAATGGTGGTAACGGATACAAATAAAGACGGCATAGGAGATAGCGCATCGCTCAATTTTGAGGATATAGAGTTCAATATCGAGCAGGGCTACACCTTCAATGTTGGCGGTAGATTTGTCTCAAACTATGGCAAGGGCTATACTCTCAACAGCGAAATATACAAGAAGCTTAGCTTCGTGGACAAAGGCTTCGTAAGTGGCATTGTCGATTTGCGATATACTGACGAGGGTAATGGCTACGATGACTTTGTTACGGCAGAGTATCTCGACCATACCAAGATAGGCATAAGCTATCTACAATACTACAAATTGATAACCAACTATAATATCAGATAACAATAGTAGGGAGACTCAACGATGAGCCTCCCTACTGTTTAATTAAGATGATGTTCGCTACAACTTGCTGAGGAACTTCTCGCGATTTACGACAAAGCGAATATGCTCGCCCGAGCCGATAAGCGTCTCACCATCAAAGGCCTCAACCTTGAAGGTCAGCTTACGGCCATCAACCTCGGTAAGCTCGGCTACTGCCTGAACGGTGTTGCCCACCTTCGAGGGCTTGAGGTGCGAGGTAGATATCATCGAGCCTACGGTCGTTTCGCCCTCGCCGAGGTGGAGCGCTACCGCCAACATCGCAGCATTCTCCATAAGTGCCACCATCGCGGGTGTTGCCAACACAGCCATATCACCCGAGCCAATATATTCTGCGGTATTTCCCGCCTCAACGCGCATAGCGCTAATGTGCTTTAAACCTTTCTCCAACATAGTTTACAGATATTATATTAGGTGCAAAAGTAATAAAAAATAGCGGTCGGCACAACTTATTTTGCGTTTTATGCGTTATATTTGCGATATGAAACGCTTGCTACGCATAACGCTAATCATCACTCTACTGCTCGCGATTGCCACTCCCGCAGAGGCACAATCGCGCAAACAGCGTGTGCGTGGTGCCTCGGCAGCACGCTGGGAGGTGGATAGTCGTGGCGACTCGGTGTTGCATATCACACTCCTGCCGGTCAATATTTTCCACCGCACACGCGACCTTAAGAACTACCAGAAGATGGTGCGTGCCGTGAAGAAGGTCTACCCTCTTGCCTTGGAGGCCTCGCGCCGTATGGCGAGTGTCGATGTTGAGCTTTCGGAGCTTAAGCGCCGCGACAGGAAGAAGTACACCGAGGCCATGGAAGAGGCTCTGAAAGAGGAGATTACACCGATGCTCTGGAAGATGACACGCTACGAGGGCAAGATACTGCTTAAGCTTATTGACCGCGAAACCGACTTCACGGTATTTCAGATTATCAAGGATTATCGCTCGGGCTTTACTGCGGGCTTCTATCAGATGCTCGCCCGAATGTTTGGCAACAACCTAAAACTGCAATACGACCCCAAGGGCGAGGACGAGATGTTGGAGCAGATAGTGCTATACTATAAGGCAGGACTGCTGTAAGGGGAGAGCAAAGAGCAAAGAGCAAAGAGCAAAGAGAGAGCAGGCGTTCCGCCTGCGGGCAATAGCCCCAAGGGGCAAAAGGGGTAAAAGGGTTCCAAGTGGGGGCGTAGCCAGCGCTTGGAACAAGCGCAACCCCTTGTACCACTCAGACCACTTAGACTCCTCTGCGTTAGCTGGCGCTCCAGAGGAGCGCAATCTGCCACCTCCCAGCCAGCACACTTTGTCGTCAAAAGTCGTGAGATGTGGGTTATCGCAAAAATGCCGTCGATGGGCTGTACTTGGCGTATTTCCCATTCGCCATTTCGACTGAAGCGTCGCAGTAGCGCCGCTATCACAAAAAAAAAGTCGGTGCGCCAATTTCCCCCATAATACCCTCCGCCTCAAATACCCAAATGAAAGCCTCATTAACCCTAATCATCGACGAAAGGTATGCGCACCGACATATAACATTATAGCGACGACAAAGGTATAGCAGAGGCAGCCGTATTGAAATACATAGTTTACATAAAGAGTAACCAATTTTACTTTTATGCCACCACTAACCACAAAAGAGTTAGGATAACACAATAATTATTAGTAATTTTGGTTAGTCTAATAGAGAATTGGTTGCGCTATGAACAAGAGATATAAATTCAGCACCATAGATGATGTAAATAGACTTTACAACATCCCGACGCTACATCCACTAATTAGCGTTATCAAGCTTTCGGATGTCAAGCCTATCGACATTCACCATAGCGAGCTCGGCATCTACACCATCGCCTGCCTCATTAATGACGATGGCAGTGGCTCTGTTCACTTCTTTGCGCCAACCAATAACATCACGCTGGACACGCGCGAGTTTTATAGAATGAACGGCTGTAGCCTCAACTTCCACCCCTCGCTACTTGATGATACGCTGCTTGTACATCGTATGCCGGAATATACATTCTTCAAGTATGCGCCCCACGATGTGTTACACCTCTCAGATTTCGAGATGAGGATTGTCGTGGGATGCATCAACGGCATAGGTAAGGAGCTAAATAATACTACCGACAACTACACCACACGCATCATCGCCTCAGGAATGGCCGTGCTATTTAGTTTCTGTATGCGCTACTACGACCGCGAATACTCTGCGCATAGCGACAGTAGCGACATCATCAAGCGACTCAATATGTTGCTCAACAACCACCTCGCCCGCCCTATCCACGAGCGTTGTGAGCTGCCCAGCGTAGCGTGGTGCGCCGAGCGTATGCACCTGTCGGCCAACTACTTTGGCGACTTGGTCAAGCGCCAGAGCCACCGCTCGGCACAGGATATTATACATCAGCGCATCATCGCCGAGGCACGACTGCTGCTCGACCGTGGAAGATACTCGATAAGCGAGATTTCGTACCACCTCGGCTTTAAGTACCCGCACCACCTGACGCGCGTATTCAAGCGCATCTTGGGCATCACTCCCAACGAATACCGAGCAAAAGTGCAGATAAAAAAGCCACTGTGATACTGTTTTGAGCGAGTTAGAGTAGCCAAAATTTTGCTATTTGAAAACTTTACACTATCTTTGCCACGCTTACGAGCAACGATTGAGCTATGGTGTAATGGTAACACAGCAGATTTTGGTTCTGTTATTCTGAGTTCGAATCTCGGTAGCTCAACCAGAAAGTCCGATAGGTTATTGCTTATCGGATTTTTTTGTATATTTGCATAAATAAAATTTCAAATAGCTTCCCTATATGGCTTTCCCTATTGAGAATAAGTTGGTTGTTGCGGTATCATCTTCGGCATTGTTCGACCTCTCGGAGTCGGATAAGGTATATAATGAGTGTGGCTTGCAGGAGTATCGTCGCTACCAGGAGCAGAATATCGATGTTCCTCTGGGTAAGGGCGTTGCATTCCCCTTTGTCAAGCGCTTGTTGAGCCTCAACGAGGCATTCCCTGCCGAGCAACCTGTCGAGGTTGTGCTGCTCTCGCGTAACTCGCCAGAGACAGGCTTGCGTGTATTCCGCACCATCAAGCACTACGGTCTCGATATCTCGCGCGCCTCGTTCTTCTCGGGCGAGTCGCCATATAAGTATCTCCCCGCCTTTAATGCTTCGCTCTTTCTCTCGGCCTCGGAGCGCGATGTGAAGAACGCTTGCGATGCAGGCTATGCAGCGGGTCGTGTCCTCGACAGCGAGGTTATGGACGATGTGCAGGATAGCGAGCTACGCATCGCCTTCGACTTCGATGGCGTAATTGCCGACGACGATAGCGAGAAAATATACCAGGAGCACGGCTTGCAGGCCTTCCACCTTCACGAGGCAGCAACCAAAAAGCCCCTCGACCCAGGCCCTCTTGCCGACTTGCTGATTAAGATTTCGAACCTCCAGCGCTTGGAGATGGAGCGTATGAAGGAGGATGCGGAGTACCGCCGTAAACTGAAGATTTCTATCGTTACAGCCCGCAATGCCCCCGCCCACGAGCGTGTGGTAAACACCCTAAAGAGTTGGGGCGTAGAGGTTACCGAGGCCTTCTTCCTCGGTGGCATCTCTAAGGATAGAGTGTTGGAGATTATGCGCCCACATATCTTCTTCGACGACCAGATGTCGCACCTCGACCACCTACGCAATGTCCCCGCCGTGCATATCCCGATGGGCATCGCCAACGAGAAAAGGTAAAAGACTGACTGTGAAGGAGTTTTTCAACAAGGTATTAGATAAGATAAAGGCGTTTCTACAGCGTCTATCATTCCGCACGGGGGTTGTTGTGCTCGCTTCGTGCGTGGTCTTTTATATACTCTCGTTTGCACAGATGGCACTACCTATCTCGCCCGCAATGAAGGGTGTGCTATGGTTTGTGCTCTTCGGTATGGCAAAGACCACGCAGTATGCAGGTCTTGCAATTGTCGGCATCGAGGGATGGAAACGCATCAAAGGGTACTTTAAAAAGAATGAGGAATGAGAAATTAGCAATTAGAAATGAGCAATCTTTTTTAGATAAATTCCCATAAAAAAGCATTTTAACTCATTGTCTGCGACAATGCAACCTTCCAAAACCCCACGGTCAAAATTTGTTGTCAAAAGCCGTGAGATGTGGTGCCAAATGAAAGAGCCTCGGATGGGACATACTCGAAGTATTTCCCATTCGGGGCTCTGAGTTTGGTGCCGCAGATTGCGGCTTTTCACAACAAATTTATTTAGCGTCAGTGAGGGGCATATACAACACTCGCCAAAAAAAATGCGGATGGGCTGTACTTTGGCGTACTGCTCATTCGCATTTTTTTGGTAGGGGCAGTAGATGCCCCTCAATCACGCTAAATTACTCGTATTGACCAGTCTTAAGGCGCATAACCTCCTCCTTGGTGAGGAAACGCCAAGCACCACGCTTGAGATTCTTCTTTGTAAGACCTGCATAGTATACGCGGTCGAGCTTCTGCACGGTGTAGCCGAGGTGCTCGAACATACGGCGCACGATACGGTTACGACCCGAGTGAATCTCCACGCCTACGCTACGCTTATCCTCTGATGCATAAGCAATCTCGTCGGCAAAGATATCACCATCCTCGAGTGTGATACCCTCGGTGAGGGTGTCCATATCGGCACGGGTGAGGGGCTTATCGAGTGTTACCTGATAGATCTTCTTCTTGTGGCACGAGGGGTGTGTAAGCTGGCGTGTGATGTCGCCATCGTTGGTGATAAGGAGTAGACCTACCGAGTTCTTATCGAGACGACCTACGGGGTATACACGCTCGGTGCAAGCATTCTTCACAAGGTCCATCACGGTCTTGTCGGCATAGGGGTCGTCGAGCGATGTTACATAGCCCTTGGGCTTGTTGAGCACAAGGTATACATTCTTCTCGCCCTGCAAGCGCTCATCGTTGAAGCGCACCTCGTCGGTAGGCAAAATCTTTGTACCAAGCTCGGTAACTACCTGACCATTAACGGTTACTACGCCTGCGAGGATAAAGTCGTCAGCCTCACGGCGTGAGCATACGCCCGACTGCGAGATAAAGCGGTTGAGGCGTACCTCGCCAGTTACCTTGTTGGGGTTGTACTTGGGATAGTTGCGAGGTTTCTCGTCACGCTTGGGTGCGAATGAACGCTTTGCGCCACCCTTACCCTCGCTCTTGTAGGCAGGTTTGCCTTCGCTCTTATAGGCAGGCTTACCCTCGCCACGGAAAGCGGGCTTGCCAGATGTAGCAGGGCGTGCAGACTTTGCACGGTAGCCCTCGCTCTTGAGCTTAAAACCACCACGCTCCGAGCGCTCCGAGCGGTCGAAGCGGTCGTTGCGCTCCGAGCGGTCGTAACGCTCTGTGCGCTCATAGCGGTTGCCACGCTCCGAACGCTCCTCGTTGCGGGGTGCGTACTCCGAACGGAGACGGTTCTCGTCAGTGAAATGGGGGTTGAATGAACGGCGCTGGGTAGGCGCTGATGTTGTGCGAGGACGATACTCTCGCTGTCCCTCGTTGTCGGCCTCGCGGCGAGGGCGGGGACTACGCTCAACGCGCTCCGAAGTGTTGATACGCTGACGCTTATCGCGAGCAAAGCGTGACACATTTGCGCTTGAGTCTGTGTTGTAATTTTTCATCTTAAGGGATGTTCTATTATTTAGTAAAAATGTTTGCGTTCGGGGTGTTCTCTATTTCGGTCGCTTTTGGTATTATTTTGGTATCTTCCTCGTTTTTCCTCAGTTACAATACCCGCGCATTGCGCCTTCGGAAGAGACGAGAAATATTCTCAAAATAATCTCCAAAATCTACTCGACCTAAATAATAGAACCTCCCTTACTTAAACTATGTTTAAATTTCGGCACAAAGGTAAATATTTTTTACGGAAGGTCAACACCTAATCGCAATATCTATACCATTTTTTTCGCTGTAAAGAGTAAATTTATTATTTTTGTGCGGTAAAGAGGTTAATTTATGAACAAAGAGATACTTAAGTTATCGATACCCAACATTATATCGAATATCACGGTACCCCTGATGGGTATCGCCTCGACCGCCATTGCTGGTCGCATCGAGGGTAGTTCGGCAGCGGTCACTATCGGTGCATTGTCGATAGGCGTTGCTATCTTCAACTTTATATATTGGAACTGCTCGTTTATCCGTATGGGCACAAGCGGTCTTACAGCACAGGCCTTTGGTGCTGGCGACAAAAAGGGCATCTCGCTGATGTTGTGGCGAGCGCTTATCGTGGCCTTTGGCGTGGGCATCGTCGCCTTTCTGTTGCAATACCCTATCGGCGAGTTCTCGATAGATTTTATGGGCACGGGCGATGCGACGAGCGATGCTATGATTTCGCGATATTTCTACACCCGAATATGGGCTGTACCTGCGGGCATCTTGCTCTTTGCCTTTAACGGTTGGCTTACGGGCATGCAGAATGCCGTTGTGCCGATGATTGTGGCTATCACGGTGAATATCATACATATAGCGTGCAGTTTTCTATTCTCCATCGTAGGCACTATGGGCTTGGAGGGCATCGCTCTTGGCTCTGTGGTGGCACAGTGGACTGGTGTGGCTATTATGGTCGTTATAGTCGCGCTGAAGTATCGCAAGTCGTTGGTCAGCGTATCGTTAAAGGAGGTTATGGACCTCTCGGCAATGAAGGAGTTTTTCTCTATCAATGGCGATATTATCATCCGCACCTTCTGCCTTGTTGCCGTATACACCTTCTTTACGAAGGCTTCGGCAGATAGTGGCGATGCCAATATCTTGGCTGTCAACACCATACTCTTGCAGTTATTCACCCTATTCTCATATATGATAGATGGTTTTGCTTATGCTGCCGAGGCGCTTACAGGTCGCTTTGTTGGCGCTCACGATGGCAAGTCGTTACGCCGTTGCATAAAGCTCTGTCTTGTTTGGGGTACGGTCATTGCGCTTGTCTATGTAGGAGCATATATAGGTTGGTGGCGAGATATCTTCACACTACTTGTACCTGCCGATGCCGAGAATATTGGTGCACTTTTGGCTGTTGCCGAGGAGTATATCGGTTGGATTATTGTGATACCTATCGCCTGCGCTATGCCCTTTATTATGGACGGCATTATGGTGGGTGCCACACGCAGTCGCATTATGCGTAACTCGATGATTTACTCGGCGATAACCTACTTTGCGATACTCTACGGCTTGGGCTGGCTTATCGGCAATAATGCGCTGTGGATGGCATTTACGCTCTTTATGTTTGTGCGTGGCGTGTTGCAGTTCTTTATGTCGGATAGGTTGCGCGATATCTATCGAGATGCCGAATAGGTTGCTTCGAGAGAGCATTTTTCGTAATTTTGCAGAATGGAGTTTAAGTTAGTGTCGGAATATCAGCCCACGGGTGACCAGCCCGAGGCTATTGAGCAGCTCGTAAACAGCATTTGCGAGGGCAGAGGCCACACTACGCTCCTTGGTGTAACGGGCTCAGGCAAGACATTTACCATTGCAAATGTCATTCAGCAACTCAACCGCCCAACACTCGTTATCAGCCACAACAAGACCCTCGCAGCACAGCTCTACGGCGAGTTTAAGAACTTCTTTCCCGAGAATGCCGTGGAGTACTTTGTGTCGTACTACGACTACTATCAACCCGAGGCATACCTCCCAACAACCGATACATATATTGAAAAAGATCTCTCGATAAACGACGAGATTGAGAAGCTCCGACTAAAAACTGTGGCTACGCTACTATCTGGTCGTAAGGATGTTATCGTCGTGTCGAGTGTATCGTGTCTATATGGTTGCGGCAATCCCGAGGATTTCCACCAGACAGCCATCGAACTCTCGGTGGGCGATGTTATCCCCCGCAAGAAGTTCTTAATGCGCCTTGTCGAGGCGTTGTACACACGCACCGAGTTGGAGCTACAGCCCGCAACATTCCGTGTTACGGGCGAGACGATAGATATTATGGCCGCCTTTGGCGAATTTGGTAACCAGTGTTTCCGCATTATGTTCTTCGACGACGAGGTGGAGGCGATATACTCTATCGACCCCGCTACGGGTCAGAAGCTCAGCTCGTTGGATAGCGTAACACTCTACCCCACAAACCTCTTTGTAACGACACAAGACCGCATCAACAAAGCCATTTCGGAGATATATCTCGACCTTGGCAAGCAGATAGCATTCTTCGAGCGTGAGGGCAGAGAGATGGAGGCACAGCGTATAAAACAGCGCGTGGAGTACGACCTCGAGATGATTAAGGAGCTCGGCTACTGCTCGGGCATCGAGAACTACTCTCGCTACTTCGACGGTCGTGCTGCTGGCACACGCCCATTCTGTCTATTAGACTTCTTCCCGCGCGACTTTATCACCGTTATCGACGAGAGCCATGTTACCGTACCGCAGATTAGAGGTATGTATGGTGGCGACCACGCCCGCAAGGAGAACCTTGTGGAGTATGGCTTCCGTCTGCCTGCTGCGAAGGATAACCGACCTCTGCGCTTCCACGAATTTGAGGCGCTGACACCCACCAAGATATATGTTAGCGCTACGCCTGCCGACTATGAACTAACAAAGTCGGAAGATAGCATCGTAGAGCAACTTATCCGTCCCACAGGCCTCATCGACCCGCCGATGGAGATACACCCCACCAAGAACCAGATAGATACGCTTATGGAGCGTATTAGCGGCGTCGTGCGCAATGGCGACAAGGTCTTGGTGACGACTATCACAAAGCGCATGGCAGAGGAGATGTCGCGCTACTTGGAGCGTGTGGGTGTGCGAAGCAGATATATCCATTCGGACATCGACACCCTCGACCGCATCAGCATCTTGGAGGATTTGCGCGAAGATATGATAGATGTATTGGTTGGCGTAAACCTACTGCGTGAGGGCCTCGATTTGCCCGAGGTGGCATTGGTGGCAATCCTCGATGCCGACAAGGAGGGTTTCTTAAGAAATGTGCGCTCGATTACGCAGATTGCGGGTCGTGCTGCACGCCACACAAATGGCCATGTAATGCTCTTTGCCGATAAGATTACCGACTCGATTTATGAGTCTGTCGTGGAGAGCAACCGCCGTCGCGAGAAGCAGATTAGATATAATATCGAGAACTCAATTATACCGCGTAGCGCACAAAAGAGTGGCAAAGGACAGAGTTCGTTGCTCACCGACAGAGAGGAGCGCAAGCCCGCAGATATGAATGTCTATCCCCTCTACGAAGACCACTATGCACCCGCTGAAGCAGCTGAGCCTACACACGGATATATGACTCGTGAGAGTATTGAGGAGCAGATAAAGCGCGCTAAAAAGGATATGGAGCGAGCGGCAAAAAGTCTCGACTTCCTCGCCGCATCACGCTATCGCGACCACATGTACGAACTGCAAAAATTGCTCGACGACGGCACCTATATCGAAGCACCAATAGATGAAAAATTTCATCAATTAAAGGAGTAAACCCAAACTCTGATTTTTGCAACAGGGATTCAACTCCGTTCTAAATAATGAAAATTTCTTCGCAAACATATTGGGTAAATATGCAATATATAGGAATATTTATTGCATAAGCAAAATTTAGTGTTTCAAGCAAAAACGACGCAAAAATAAAGAAGACGACACCTCAATAGGGGTGTCGTCTTACTATATATAATATATAAGGTATCGAGCGAAGGCCGTCTACTTTGCCGTAAAACTCTCGAACGAACCATCTGTATATAATATAATCACTCGCTGCATACGCTTCCCAGAATTTTCAGCAACTGGAAAAATGGAGTGATTTTCATTTTTCTCAAAATTTTCTCTTGTTGAGATTTCGATATTTTCGAAGTCGAGTGGCTGCGTTTCGAGAGATGGGGTGGCCGCGACAGACTCTACCTCGCCAGACATAACATCATCGCGATAAATCTTATCGGAGTCGAGCATCAACCAATCGGGGTTGAGGTGGGGGAAGGCACGGAGGATTTTAACCACCAAATCGAAGCTCGGCTTATTGCGACCAGAGAGAATATGCGAAATTCCCGAGGGCTGAATATCGAGCTTTCGTGCAAGGGTGGTAGCGGTCAGATTCTCTGAACGCAGCAAATATTCGAGTTTTGACTTCATTTTCTATAATTTTTACAAATATAAACATTTTATTTTTGTAAACAAAATTTTCTTTACAAATTTAACAATTAACAGTGTCGTTAAAATGTTTACAATTGTAAGTATCCAGATTATGGTAAAACATTCAAATAGCATTTACCTATATTCTACTTAATATATAAATCGCAAATACTTATATTTCAAATATATTACACACATTTTTAACATCAATAAAACCAACCTCACCAAAGTGGCAATTAATTAACACTTTCAAATAGACTATACTTTAACTAATAATTATAAAACACTCATTTTATGATACTTGGTTTAATTTGTTTAGGGATTTAACGACCCGTATTTAGTGGCAAAATCAGTTGATGAGAGCACGGTAAAAAATATTGACAAATGTAATAATTAACAACTGTTAACAGCTGTTAATAGTTATACAAATGTAAATAAATAGAGATTGTTACAAATGTTTATATTTTACATTTGTAATTACAAATGTAAAGATTACAAATTTAAAGTGCGAAAAATGCGATTATCAACCGACCATCGGGTCGAAAGAATTTAGGCTGGAATATTATGTTAAAAAGAAGTAGTGGTGTATGCTCTATTTACGAGCATACACCACTACTACACAATAAGTTACGCAGTTGTTAACAGGGTGTTAATTACTGCAAAGAATTAGCGATTTCAACAAACTCTTCCTGAGTCAAATTAAGCTTCTCACGCTTGAAATCTACATCATTTTCGGTGTTCATAGGTACCAAATGGATGTGTGCATGGGCTACTTCGAGGCCTAAAACAACGGTTGCGACCTTTTTACAGCCTGTAGTTGCCTTGATTTTCTTCGCAATTTGCTTAGCGAAAACTATCATCTCCGAAAGCTCGTCGTCCTCCAAATCGAAAAAGTAGTCTACCTCACGCTTGGGAACTACCAAAGTATGACCTTTGGCCAGAGGAGCGATGTCGAGGAATGCGAAGAATTTCTCATTCTCTGCAACCTTATAACAGGGAATCTCACCTGCTATAATTCGTGAAAAAATTGATGCCATAATTAAGTAAGTAATTTAGTTGAAAAATTTTCTTAATTCTAATGTAGTGTTAAGAGCAGTAAACTTGGCTCACTACCCCATTATTTCTAGCGGGCTACCCCATCCACCGAAGTTAATCGTTAAGCAATCGGCGGATATGCTCTATACCCTTGACCGCACGAATATTGTCGAGCAGGGCGTTGAGCGAAACGATATCCTTGACATACAAACTGATCGTACCTTCGAAGATGCCGTCATGCGATTGCACCGAGATAGCACGCATATTTATGCTAAAATCGGCTGTGATAACTTTCGTTAAATCGAGAATGATTCCGGGGCGGTCGATACCACGAATCTCTACGGTAGCAAGATAAGATATCGCCTTTTGCTGTGACCAGCGAATCTCCTCCTTAACGATATTATTTCCCGACTGCGCAGCGAGGCGCACAAGCTCATTGCAAGTCGCCTTGTGCACAATGATGCGGTTGGTCAGAGGATCACGATAGCCGACAACATTATCACCAGGGATAGGCTCGCAACACTCCGCCATCACAAACTCTGGCTCGTAGAGGATACTACCCTCCTCCGAAACGGCAGTATCGTCGAGCGATGCCATCTCATCGTCAATGTCGATATCCAAATCCTCCGTCTCGTTGTCGGACATGCCGGGCAAGAGGAGTTTCCAGAATTTAAGAATCTTGCGCGACGAGTTCTCTTTAAGTAGCTTATCGAGATTGTCGAGCTTAATAATTCCCGCGCCAATCTTACTATACAGCTCGTCCTTATTGCGACACTCGTAGGCGGGCATCAGCTTACGCAGAACACGGCCGCTGAGCGTTACATTATGCTCGGCCAACGATTCTGTAAGCATCCGCTGACCATACTCGATATTATCCTCTCTTTCGCGCTTTAAGAAGTCCTGAATAGCCTGGCGTGCCTTGCTTGTAGCCACGGCATCCAACCACTCGGCCTTAGGTCGGGCGCTCTCGGCGGTGATAATCTCAATCTGGTCGCCAGAGTTGATAACCGTAGTTACGGGCATTATCTTATGGTTAATCTTTGCACCTATGGCATGGTCGCCAATTTTGGTGTGAATCTCGTAGGCAAAGTCGAGTGCCGTAGCACCATAGGGCAGAGTCTGTGGCTCGCCCTTGGGCGTAAAGGCAACGACATCGGTCTTATAGAGCGAGAGTTTGAAGTTATCTAAGAACTCCTTGGCATTCTCCGTAGGGCTACTCAACGCCTCACGCACCTTACGCAACCACTTATCCAGGCCATCCTCCTCCTGAGCGATAGATGAGTGCTTATACTTCCAGTGCGCAGCGAAACCTCGCTCGGCAATATCGTCCATACGCTCGGTGCGCACCTGCACCTCTACCCATATACCATCGGGGCCCATCACCGTAGAGTGTAGCGCCTCGTAGCCGTTGCTTTTGGGGATAGATATCCAGTCGCGCAGGCGGTCGGGCTTGGGTGTGTAGATATCCGTGACGCACGAATATATCTGCCAGCACTGCGTCTTCTCCGAGGGGAAGGGCAGAGCCTTAAAGACAATGCGAATAGCAAATAGGTCGTAGACCTCCTCGAAGGGTATCTCCTTACGACGCATCTTGTTCCAAATCGAGTAGATGCTCTTCACACGGGCAGTCATCTCGTACTGGAAGTTGTTGCGGTCGAGCACCTCGCGGATAGGCGCCATAAAACGCTCGATATACTGCTGTCGCTCGGGCTCTGTCTCGTCGATTTTGCGCTGTATCTCCTTGTACTCTTCGGGGAAGCGGTACATCATACAGAGGTTTTCCAACTCGCTCTTTATGGCGTGAAGGCCGAGACGATAGGCAAGCGGCACGAAGAGATAGATTGTCTCACTCGTAATCTTCACCTGCTTATTGTGAGGCATCGAGCCCAGTGTTCGCATATTGTGCAGACGGTCGGCAATCTTGATGATGATAACACGCACATCGTCAGATAGTGTTAATAACACCTTACGGAACGACTCCGCCTGCTCGGAACTGTCGGCATTAAATACGCCCGACATCTTCGTAAGTCCATCGACCATCGAGGCAATCTTGGGCGTAAATAGTCGCGCAATATCCTCAACGGTATACTCCGTATCCTCGACAACATCGTGCAACAGAGCTGCAACCACCGACTTTTTGCCGAGACCTATCTCTCGCACAGCAATCAACGCCACCTCAAGCGGGTGGATTATGTATGGCTCACCCGAACGACGGCGCACGCCCTTGTGCGCCTCCTTTGCAAGGAAGAAGGCACGCTTGATAAAGTCCCAGTCGCCATCACGGCGGCAGACCTTATTCTCCTTGCACGCCTCGGCTAACTCTTGCCACTTCTCTTCAATTAGAATTTCGTCTTGTTGAGTGTACTCCATACCTATGTGTATAATACGACCAATCACGACTACCCTATCAGGATAGCCGTGGTTAGGTCATAGTAGTTAACTAATGTTATTTTCCCTCGCGCATTGCCTCACGCACACGGAGCTCGATCTCCTCCATCAGTGCGGGGTCGTTCTTCAACGCCTCCTTAACAGCATCGCGACCCTGGCCAATCTTCTTGTCGCCATACGAGAACCACGAGCCCGACTTGCGGATAATCTCGTAGTCTACGCCGAGGTCGATAATCTCGCCCAATTTCGAGATACCCTCGCCGAACATAATGTCGAACTCTGCCTTCTTGAACGGAGGTGCCACCTTGTTCTTCACAACCTTAACCTTGGTGCGTGTACCGAGCTGCTCATCGCCATCCTTGATAACTGAGGTACGGCGGATGTCGATACGCACGCTGGCGTAGAACTTCAAGGCATTACCACCCGTTGTAGTCTCGGGGTTGCCATATACAACACCAATCTTGTCGCGCAACTGGTTGATAAAGATGCAGACGGTCTTGGTCTTCGAAATCGAGGCGGTGAGCTTACGCAATGCCTGCGACATAAGTCGTGCCTGAAGACCCATCTTCGAGTCGCCCATATCGCCCTCAATCTCCGCCTTGGGCGTAAGAGCCGCCACAGAGTCGATAACGATAATGTCGATGGCACTCGAGCGAATCAACGAGTCGGCAATCTCCAACGCCTGCTCGCCATTGTCGGGCTGCGAGATAAGCAGATTGTCGATATCTACGCCCAACTTCTGTGCATAGTAGCTGTCGAAGGCGTGCTCAGCATCGATAAATGCTGCAATGCCACCCGCCTTCTGCGCCTCGGCAATCGCATGAATTGCAAGCGTTGTCTTACCTGATGACTCGGGGCCAAAAATCTCGATTACACGGCCCTTGGGGTAGCCACCTACGCCCAACGCCATATCGAGCGTGATTGAGCCCGAGGGGATAACCTGAACATCGGCTACCGAGTCGGCTGACATACGCATAATCGAGCCCTTGCCGAAGTCCTTCTCAATCTTATCCATCACTGCCGATAGCACCTTGAGCTTGTCGGCATTTACCTGTACTTTCTCTGCCATAGTTATATCTCTTTTATCTTATTTATCCAACAACTTAATGATTTGGCCGAACGAATCCTTCGTGTCGACCTTCTTGATAATGTGCGTTACGCGAGCCTCCTCATCCAAAAGGAAGGTGGTGCGCACAATGCCCATATACTCTCTGCCACACATCTTCTTTAGCTGCCATACGCCCATCGCTTCGGCGAGCGTGTGGTCGGTGTCGGCAAGTAGCGTAAAGTTAAGTTCGTGCTTCGAGCAAAAACTTTGGTGCGACTTCACCGAGTCGGGGCTAACGCCAACGATTTTGTAGCCTCGGCACTTTAACTCCTCCTTGCCATCGCGTAGGCTCTTTGCCTCGAGCGTACATCCCGAGGTGTTGTCCTTGGGATAGAAGTATAGCACCGTGGGCGAGCCCTTAAGGTCGGCAAGCGTGAAATCTACGCCCGCCTCTGTCTTGATGCTAAACTCTTGAAGTTGATATCCTATATCTATCATTTTATTTCGTTTTTATATTATCACTCTTTTATCCCTCAAATTTACAGATTTTTTCCAAAAGAGCGAAACATTTGCACTACTTTTTTCTTATATCGCAATAAGCATAGCCTATGCCACACACACCATCTTTACTTGGCTCTTAAACTCATCTTCAGAAGTGTTGAGCCGTGAGCGACATACGGGGCAACGAATGGCATACTCGGTGTCGATATGCATCGCCTCCTGAATATTGTCGTAACGCATTGTGCGCAGGTTTGTGTAGGCGTAGTGTTCGCTGTGCGCTCCGCAGTTGCGACACTCAATTGTGTAGTTTACTCCCATCGTGTTTAAGGTTTTAAAGGTTTATCATTTGTTTCACGATGCAAAGTAACCACCACTTTTTGACAGGTTGCGTCAAAGGAAAAAATTTTATAGGTAAAATGAGATATTTTTCTGTGGTAACGCTCCCTCGACCTAAAGAACAGAGAGAGGACAGAGAGGGAACAGGGAGAGAGCAGAGAGGGAACAGGGAGAGAGCAGAGAGGGAACAGGGAGAGAGCAGAGAGTGAACAGGGAGAGTAATCAACCCACCCTGACAACTCCCTGAAATCTCCCTGAAGTCTCTCTGAAATCTCCCTAATAAACCACCTTCCCACCTGCACTCAGCCGAATTTCTTGTCAGAAGGGGCATAATTTGGCGCCGATAAAGAGAAAGCCCGGATGGGACATACTAAGCGTATTTCCCATTCGGGCTTTGGATTGAGGCGTCGAAGGATGCCCCTTATCACAAGAAATTCAACAAATTACAGGTTGAGTTCAAGCTTAAGGTCTGCAATCTTCTTGTCGAGGGCCGCCTCAACCTCGGCAAACTTATCTACCGAAGGAAGCTCAGCCTTAACGCCGAAGTAGAACTTAATCTTAGGCTCGGTGCCTGAGGGACGAACAGACACCTTGGTGCCGTCCTCGGTGAGCCACTGGAGAACATTACTCTTATCGTCGATGCCCTCGATAGGTCGCTTCTCGCCTGTCTTAACATCGAGCTCCTCCAAGGTCTTGTAGTCGAGAACCTTAACCACGGGTGAGCCAAGCAACGACTTGGGAGGATTCTGGCGGTAGTCTACCATCATCTGCTGAATCTCGGCAGCACCATCCTTACCCTTGCGAACAACATTTACCAAGCCCTCGCGGAAGAAGCCATACTTAACATAGAGCTGCTGCAACCACTCGTAGAGTGTGATGCCCATAGTCTCGCGTGCCCAAGCGGCAGCCTCGGCAACAAGTGTGATAGCAGCAACGCCATCCTTGTCGCGCACAAAGTCGCCGGGGAGATAGCCGAACGACTCCTCGCCACCACCGATATACTTTGTCTTGCCCTCCTGCTCACGGATAATCTTCGCGATATACTTGAAACCAGTGAGGCAGTTGTAGCACTTCACGCCATAGTGCTCAGCGATAGTATCGGGCATCATAGATGTTACGATGGTCTTAACCACGAACTCCTTGCCGGTAATCTTGCCAAGCTCTGCCCAGCGTGTAAGCTGGTAGCTCATCAAGAGCACCAATGTCTGGTTGCCGTTAAGCAATACATAGTCGCCAGCACCTGTGCGCAACGCAACACCCAAGCGGTCGGCATCGGGGTCGGTAGCCATAGCGAAATCTGCCCCCTCCTTCTCGGCACGCTCGATGGCCATAGCCATAGTCTTGCGCTCCTCGGGATTGGGCGATGCCACGGTGGGGAAGTTGCCGTCGAGCACCATCTGCTCATCGACACATATAATATTATTGAAGCCGTAGTTGCGCAACGACTGAGGCACGAGCTTTACGCCAGCACCGTGCAACGGGGTGTAGACAATCTTCATATCGTTGTGCTTAGCAACAGCCTCGGGCGATAGGGAGAGCGCCTTGATTGCTGCCAAGTACTTCTGGTCGAACTCCTCGCCGAGGATGTGGATGTTCTCGGCATTCTTGCCTGTGAGCACCTGCTCAAGGTCGGTAACCTTCAATACCTCCTCGATGATGTTTACATCGTGGGGTGAGGTAACCTGTGAGCCATCGTTCCAATAAGCCTTGTAGCCGTTGTACTCCTTGGGGTTGTGCGATGCGGTAACCATAACACCCGAGTGGCAGCCAAGCTCGCGGATAGCGAACGAGAGCTCGGGAGTGGGGCGCAAAGCGTCGAAGAGGTAGACGATAAAGCCGTTAGATGCAAAGATATCGGCAACACGCTCAGCGAACATACGCGAGTTGTTACGGCTATCGTGCGAGATAGCAACCTTAATCTGCTCGCCCTCGAAGTTCTTCTTAAGATAGTTAGCCAAGCCCTGAGTTGCTGAGCCCACGGTGTAGATGTTCATACGGTTAGTACCAGCACCCATAATACCGCGCAAACCGCCAGTACCAAACTCGAGGTCCTTGTAGAAGCTCTCAACAAGTTCGTTGGGGTTGTTCTCCATCATAAGACGAATCTCGGCCTTTGTAGCCTCGTCGTAATTGCCATCGAGCCAAGCCTGAGCTCTTGACAAAACCTGCTTGTCCAATTCGTTTGCCATAGTATCAGTTATTTTTATAGTTTGAATTTCGATGTAAGAAAAAATCTAATATGCAAATATAATAAAAATTACTCATATATAAAAGTATCAGCACATTAAATTACATAGAATTTTTTTGTCGGTTTTTACCATATAAAAAAAATCGTATTTTGCAACACTATTTCGATATTATTTTAATAAAATTATCTACATCTTTGCAATGTCAAAACGCGCTTAATGCGTTCTGCAAACCGAGCGCGAAAATTGCAGGAAATTAGGTGTAAAATATAAGTTATTGAAACAGAGCATTTTAACTGTTTCTGTAACTTTGTCGCCCCTAATGAAACCTAAAATTTTATTGACAAAAGCCATTGTTGATAACTTGCTGATAGCCACCTAAATTGTTAGTAACTTTCAGCAAAATCAAGACCAAAAAGGGCTAAAACAGGGCTAAAAAATGACCCAAATAGGGCTATTATTAAAATTATTTAAGAACTAAACTGAGAGGGCGACGAAGCACCATATCGAGCTAATCAACCTCTCTAAAAGATAAACGGAACGAAACGCAATGACGCAGACCGAAACATACAAAGCACTCTGGAGCGACTGTCTTGACCGCCTCCGCCTCACTATAACAGAGGAGGAGTTTGTTAAGTGGTTTAAGCCAGTGTGGCCCATCGACTACGATGGCGAGAAGTTGCGTCTGCGCGTGCCGAACGAGAGCTTTGTGGCGAGCATCGAGAAGCGCTACTTGCGCTACTTGCGCCCCATTATCTCGGAGCTCTATGGTGCCAACACACAGCTCCACTACGCCGTGCCTCGTAAGCAGCAACCTGCCCCCACAGAGGAGCCACAGAGCGTAGCAGCACCTACCGACACTGCAAATATAAAGAATCCTTTTGTAATTCCGGGCTTGCGTCGAATAATGTTCGACCCACAGCTCAACCCCAACCTTACGCTCGACACCTTTATCGAGGGCGAGTGCAATCGCTTGGCACGCTCGGCAGGTTTAACAGTAGCCGTTTCGCCCGGTAACAACGCCTTCAACCCATTATATATATATGGTGATTCGGGCTTGGGCAAGACACATATCGTGCAGGCTATCGGCCACGAGGTGCGCCAGCGCCACCCCGAGTTGCAGGTGTTGTATGTCTCGATGAACAAGTTCCAGGCGCAGTTCCAGACCGCCTACAAGAATGGCGAGATTACGGACTTTATCCACTTCTACCAGCTTGTAGATGTGCTTATCATCGACGATATTCAGGAGCTTACCGGCAAGACAGGTACTCAGAATGCCTTCTTCAACATCTTCAACCACCTTCAGCTTTCGGGCA
Source organism: Alistipes sp. (assembly GCA_017465575.1). Classification (GTDB taxonomy): domain Bacteria; phylum Bacteroidota; class Bacteroidia; order Bacteroidales; family Rikenellaceae; genus Alistipes. The sequence goes on from JAFTVX010000044.1 coordinate 21,603, forward strand.
AGCAGCTTATCCTCACTTCGGATAAGGCACCCGTGGAGCTTAAGGATATCGAGGAGCGACTCTTGACCCGCTTTAAGTGGGGATTGTCGACCGAGCTTTGCACGCCCGACTACGACACCAAGGTGAAGATTATCCGCGCCAAGGCTCAGCGCCTCGGTGCAAGCATTCCCGAGGATGTTATCCTCTACTTGGCTGACAATATCTCGGCAAATGTGCGCGAGATTGAGGGTGCTCTCTCGTCGCTTATTGCCAATGCCTCGTTCCTTGGTCGCAAGATTACTATCTCGTTGGCAAAGGATATCCTAAAGGTATATGTCAAGCTTACGCAGAAGGAGATTACTATCGACCATATCGTGAAGACCGTATGCGACTACTACGACTTGGATATCGACACCTTTAACTCACCCAAGCGTACGCGCGAGATTGCGCAGGCTCGTCAGGTGGCGATGTACTTGGCTAAGCAACACACCAAGTCGCCACTCACGGTTATCGGCTCATCAATCGGTGGTCGTAACCACGCCACGGTGCTTCACAGCTGCAAGGCCGTAGCCGATATGATGGATACCGACAAGGGCTTCAAGCAGCAAATCGAGAAGATTGAGCGCATAGTTCTCGGCAAGAATTAAAACTTAGACCGCTATCCTTCGGGGTGGCGGTCTTAGTTTTTAGAAATGAGCAAAGAGTTTATAAAAAACTTCCGCTTAAAAATCATTTTAACACATCGTAACACATTTTAACACATTATAACACATTAGAGTTATTAGATTCATCCTGAGTAAAACGAAGGATCTCACAGTTATCACGACCCTCGACCGTCTATAAAACCTTGAGATCTTTCGCTTCACTCAAGAATGACACACACTCTCGCGGTCTCTCTCGTCTCTGAGGTCGCTGAGGTCTTTTTCGTCTCTGTTGTCTCTCTGCTCCCTCCCTGAAAACACCCTCGCACCCCCTCAACCTCAATACACAAAAAAGGCGTACCTTAACGATACGCCAAAACTAATGCTTTACTTCTGCTTAATCTCTATTTAGCTCCGAGGTGCGGATGGTGGCAGAACCTAAAGATGTTACATTTACATCATCAGCCGAGCCTTTGTACTTGATAACGCCACTACCAGTAGATACAATCTCAAGCGTCTTGCACGCTACATCAAGCTCGATATTATCAATGCCTGCGCTATGATGCTCAATCTTTTTGGCGTTAGCTACGCCCTTGATAAAGAGTGCACCCGTATTGGTGAGCATAAGGCTGTTGGCGTTCCACTTATCAACATAACAAGTTGTAGTACCAACACTTAACAACTCGATTATATCGGCGCTTATGCTATCGGCGTGAATAAATAGGCCACTGCTATTGGCTATCACTAACTTGTCCGCAAAGGCATCGCGCTCGATATAGAGCGACATATCCGACTTATTGAGGATATAGTTTAAGGTGCTTGCCGACACTCTAACTTCGATAGGTGTGCGCTCGGTTACAAGCGTATTTTTTGGCGCTTTTTTATCGGGATCTCGACCTATTGTCAAGATTTTGTCATTCTTAACTAAAAACTTGAGGTATTCAGCCTCTGCCTCAGGGTAGGAGATCTCGATATGCCCCTCCTTGCCATCGGTAAGCCACACCACCGTGGGCAGAAGCGACAAAATCTCTGTTACTCCCTCGCACTCAAATATCGTTGTTGCATACTTTATATCGCTACGATTATCCTCACCTGTCCTTATGATACCCGCTACGCGATTACCAGTAGTCATCTGAGTAATAGTACCCGTAATTCGTTGGGCAGTGCTGATGTTCAATAGACCAATAGTAAGAGCCACTATCAATATTAACTTTTTCATAATCAATCTGTTTAGTTGTTATTATTCTTCTCTTCGCGATAGATAGTCTGTGCATATACCGTAACCACCGACGAACCGCTCGCAGTTAAGGTATAGACACGCTTCGGGTTGAGCCACACAGCCGTAACATTGTAGGTCTGACCACTCTCGTTTTCGTCCCACACCTTGGCAGTGTTACGGTCGGTCTTGAATGCCGCGATAAACTCCTTGACAAGGCGCTTGTCGTCGATGGCGGTAAACTCCACCACTCGCTTGATTATTTCACCCGTTGCAGGGTCTCGCTTAACGGCAGATCGCATAGTCAGACCGCGGCGGTTGCTCTCGATATCACCATTTAATAGCGCATCGATGTGCTCCTGTGCTTGGCTCTCTGCGATGGTTGCCACCAAGAGCATAACAAATACTAATAGTTTTTTCATATTCCTCGTTTTACATTTATAATTACAGCGCTGTTTTTCTTTTTATATCGTATCTGCCCACGCAAGTAGTTCGTTGGCGTGGTTTTCAATGGCTTCGGCACGAAGCAACATTGCCTCGATTTCGCTCTCAATAGAGGCTATATCATCGTTACGCACACCAGCCTCGACAATATAGCTACCCTCATATATATTGAACTCCGATTGGCGGGGTCGAAGTGTGGCAATCAGCACTACCGCAACCATTGCTGCTATGCCTACACCCACCGAAATCCAACGAATAACTCGGCGAGGGCTGCGGAGTGAAACACCTCTCTTTTGTGGTTGTAGCTCCTCACTTAGTTCAATTTGCTCCTCAGGCATACCATCAGCATACCACGCAAACATCTCTTTGAGAGGTTGCCACTCCTTAGAGACATCGTTTACCGAAAACCAATCGTAGAGCATCATCTCCTCTTGATTTGTGGTCTTGCCAGCGAGGAATTTCTCGACCAAAATTGCTATCTCTTCTCTCGTTTTCATTCTCTCTGTCTCGTTTTGAATTGTTCCAAAATATTGCGTCTTGCTCGGCTAAGGTTTTGGTATACGGCATCGACACTCATCATTGCCACTGTGGCTATCTCCTCGACCTCCATCGCCTCGATATGTTTTAGACGGAAGACCATCTGCTGTTTCGAGGGTAGCGAGTCCACGACATCGAGTACTGCACGGATATCTATCCCGTTTGTATCATCTTCATCGTTAGGCGACATATAGGGTTTTAGCTCGACCATCGGGTGGCGATCCTCGTAGCGCAAGGTGTTGAGCGAAAGATGTTTAACCACAATCGTTGCAAGCGAATCCACCGAGCCACTATCAGTCAGCCTATCACGCATCGTAAAAAGCTTGAGCAGAGCCTCCTGCACCACATCCTCGGCACTATCTTTCGCAAGATAGCGACTTGCCGTGGTAAGCATCTTATCGCGACATCTCACGACAAATATTTCGAACTCTGCGTTTGTCATCTGTTGTTTTCGGTTTCTGACTATATAACACCGCGTGGTGGCGTTTCTGACATCGAAGATACGATTTTTTACGCAATTGGTAGGGGTTGATGGAAAAAAGAGAGTTGGTAGAGGTTGAAGAGGCGCAGTCAATAGTGAATTTAGGGAGATTAGGGAATTTAGTGAAGTTAGGGATAGCGCTATCATCTTTTATCCCTAAGCTCCTTACACTCTTTAAACCCATTAAACTCCCTGAAAACCTCCCTGAAACACACAAAAAAATAGGTCGCACCCCACGGATGCGACCTATTTATATATAAAGGAGTAACTCTAAGATTACTCTGCATCAGCCTTCAAAGCCTTCTTGCGCTGGCAATCGTAGGCGATAGGAGTAGCGATAAATACTGAAGAGTAAGTACCGATAACCACACCAAGGATCAACGCGAAGACGAAACCACGGATGGTCTCACCACCGAAGATGAAGATCGAAAGAAGAGTTACCAAGGTAGTACCCGAAGTATTGATAGTACGCGACAAGGTAGCGCAGATAGCGTTGTTGATGTTGTTGCGGATATCGCGCTTGGGGTAGAGAGTCATATACTCACGGATACGGTCGAAGATAACCACGGTATCGTTGATAGAGTAACCGATGATGGTCAAGATTGCAGCGATAAATGCCTGGTTAACCTCGAGGTTGAAGGGCATAATAGCATACAACATTGAGAAGAGACCGATAACGAGCAATGCGTTGTGTGCCAAGGCTACAGTAGCACCCAAAGCCCACTGCCAACGGCGGAAACGAACAGCGATGTAAGCGCCGATAGCAATCAACGCGATAAGCACTGCGACAACAGAGTTGCGGGTCATCTCGCTTGAGATAGCGCTACCCACCTGCTCCGAAGATGCGATACCATACTGTGCGATACCCTCACCAGTAGTGCGGAAGTGCTCGAACTCGAAGCCCTCCAAGTTGAAGTGCTCCTTAACGCTCTGGTAGATGATGCGGTCAACAACATCGTTAGCCTCCTCACCCTCGAGACCCTCGGGCTGGTACTGGGTAACGATACGAATCTGGTTGTCGTCACCAAACTGCTTAACCTCGACAGAGGTGTTAGATGCGTCACCAACCTCGGCGAAGTTAGCCTCGAGTGATGCACGAACCTCGGTGATGTTAACCTTCTCGGGGAACTTAACAACATATGAACGACCACCGGTGAAGTCTACGCCCTGGTTAAGACCGAGGGTGAGCAACGACACGATAGAGAGCACGATAAGCGAGCCAGAGATGATGTAAGAGAACTTACGCTTGCCGATAAAGTCGAACTTGATGCCCTGCAAGAAGTTCTCGGTAATCTTTGTTGAGAATGCGATATTGCCACGGCGAGCTGCCCAAGCCTCCAACAATACGCGAGTGATGAAGATAGAGCAGAACAACGAGGTGATGATACCTGCAACCAAGGTAGTAGCGAAGCCCTTAACAGGACCTGTACCGAAGAAGAAGAGAACGATACCAGTGATAATGGTGGTAAGGTTACCGTCGATAATCGCTGAATAAGCGTTCGAGAAACCATCCTTGATAGCCAACGAGAGACCCTTGCCAGCACGCAACTCCTCCTTGATACGCTCGAAGATGATGACATTAGCATCCACAGCCATACCCATAGTAAGCACGATACCTGCGATACCGGGGAGTGTCAAGACAGCGCCGAACGATACAAGCACGCCCATAAGGAGCAATACATTGAACAAGAGTGCGCAGTTTGCCATCATACCTGCTGCGCTGTAGAAGAATGCCATATAGACAAGCACGAGCAAGAATGCCAAAGCGAACGAGATAAGACCTGCGTTGATTGACTGTGCACCAAGCGAAGGACCAACAACCTCGGTGTGGATAATAGTTGCGGGGGCGGGAGCCTTACCTGAGTTAAGCACCGAAGCCAAATCCTCTGCCTCCTGGGGACCGAAGTTACCGCTGATAGATGACTGACCACCATCGATACGGTCGTTAACCTGAGGTGCAGAATATACATAGTCGTCGAGAACGATAGCAATCTGCTTGCCGATGTTTGCACCAGTGATGTCGCCCCACTTAACAGCGGTGTTGGCATCCATAGTCATCGAAACCTCGAAGCCACCAGTCTGACCACCCTGTGCGCGAGCGTTAGTGATGCCCGAGCCATCGAGAACGGGAGCAGCAACACCATTCTTACCCTTCAAAGCGTAGAGAAGGAATGTACCGCGTGAGTTCTCGTCGGTGCTCTTGTTAGACCAAGCGAGCAACACATCGTTGGGAAGTGCACGGTCCAAAGCGGGGATAGCGAGGTACTCGTTGAGCTTCGCCATATCCTCCTTTGCTGCAGCACCTACCTGGGGAGCACGAACCGAAGTCTCGTAAACCTCGCCAGCAGCCGAGCCTACGAAGTTGTAGTGAAGAAGGTCGGTAACGGGGGTGAGGCTAACCTCCTCCTCCGAAGCACCGTTAGCCAAGAGGTGATCGCGAACGATACCGTTAGCCTCGCCATAGAGGATGTCCATAATCTCACCAGTCTCTGCCTGGTCGCATACGGTCCAGAACTCGAGGTTAGCGGTAGAAGCCAAAAGCTTGCTTACGCGCTCGGGCTCCTTAACACCAGGCAACTCAACCGAGATACGGTTGGTACCTGTTACGCGCTGGATGTTGGGCTGGGTAACACCAAGAAGGTCGATACGGCTGTTCAACACATCGAACGAGCTTGCTACCGAACCCTCGATAAGCTCCTTGAGGTCCGAAGCCAAAGCTGCGGTGTCCTCCGATGCCATACCGAAGATTGAGCAAACGCCCTCGCCATAGGCTGCGATGAAGGCATCAACAACAGCCGAAGCGTTCTCCTCAACCGAGGCTGCCTTCAACGCTGCATCCATACGCTCGTAGAGAGCGGGGTCAGCCATTACGATGCCCTTGTTCTCGGCGTTGGTGCGGATAACATCCGTAGCCTTAATCTCGAGCATAACATTCATACCGCCCTTGAGGTCAAGACCCAAGTTCAACTCACGGTTCTTACAATCAGCGTAGGTGTACTTCACCAAGCCAAGATTGTAGACAACCTCATCCCACTTAGCATCGAGATATGCTGCGGGATTCTCCTGCTCTGCTGCCTTACGCTCCACGCTGCGTGTAACGAAGGTGAATGAGAGCTGGAACACACAAGCCAGCGCCAAGAGTGCCGCCAGCCACTTAATAATACCTTTACTCTGCATTGTTAAAAAGTTTTGTTATTATTTGTTTGTTGTTTTCCTTTCGGTCGGCACGCTACACCTAAAGTGTAAACGCGCGTTAATCGCGCAAAGATATAAAAAAAATCGCAATCCACAACTCGGGACTGCGATAAAAATAGTTTTGTTCAGAAAAAATGGGTTACGATAAGTTAAAATGAGTTACGATGGGTTAAAATATTTCTTCAAAGGATAGCATATTAACTCATTGCATCTATCACTACTTTGTGGTAAGCTCGATGATGTAATCCACCTTATCCTCAACCTTGCCACACTCGAGCAAGATGCCACCAGCGACCTTCTGGAACTTAACCTTCTGCTCCGTACCAAAGACCTTGGCACTCATCACCTTACACTCCAAAGGCAAGTACAAAGCATCGTGCTCCAACTCGAAGATATGGATGAACAGGCGGTCGCCCTTGCGTGTGGTGCAACCCCACTCCTGCTGGCGGATATCGCCTGCCTCAGTGCCATAGATTGTCTCGCCATTCGCCTTAAGCCACTCGCCCAAATCCTTCATTCGCTCGACAGCCACAGCAGGCAACTCGCCATTGGGCTGAGGGCCTACATTGAGCAAGAGATTGCCACCCTTACCCGCAGCGCTAACCAAGTAGCGAACGAGGGTCTCGGTAGACTTATAGTTCTGGTCGACAACCTTATAGCCCCACATACCGTTCATCGTCTGGCAGGTCTCCAAGGGCAATCGGCTGATAGCCTGACCCGACAATCCGTGGGTATTCTCGCCCGGGAGGTCACGCTCAAAAATCTGGATATCCTCGCCCTCGAAGGGTACTTGGTGGTGGTTGTTGGCAACAAGGCACGAGGGCTGCAACTTATGCACCAAGGCATACTGCTCGTCGAGCTCCCAGTTGAAGGGCGTAGCATCCTCGTCGTGGTCCCACCAGCCATCAAACCATATAGCACGCACAGGGCCATAGTTGGTAAGAAGCTCGGTAATCTGGCGGTTCATAAAGTCGTAGTACGAGCGCCAGTTAATCTTCGTCTCATCACGACCTGTAACCTCCTTTGCGGTACGACCACGGGGGTAGTCATCACGGCTCCAGTCGGCGTGCGAGTAGTAGAGGTGGAGGGCGATACCCTGCTTCTGGCACTCCTCGGCTAACTCCTTGAGCACATCGCGCTTAAAGGGTGTAGCATCAACGATATTATACTCCGACTCTGCGGTATCCCACATCGAGAAACTGTCGTGGTGGCGTGTGGTGAAGCATACATACTTTGCACCCGACGCCTTGATAGCCGACACCCACTCCCGAGCATCGAAGCGGTGGGGATAGAAGGCATCAGCAGCCTTGGCATACTCGTCGCGGTCGAGACCTGCATTCTGCAAGTACCACTCGCCCTGCGCAAACATCGAGTAGATGCCCCAGTGGATAAAGATGCCGAAACGGTCGTCGGCAAATGCCTCACGGCTCTTGATATTCTCCTCGGTAGGCACATAGCCCTGCGCCGAAACGGAAGCGAAAGACATCGCAACGAGGAGCAGTGAAAGGATAAGTTTTTTCATAGTTTTAGGTATTAGTTTCCAGGGAGGTTTCAGGGAGGTTTCAGGGAGGTTTTCAGAGAGTTTTCAGGGAGAGCTGATTGCGTTATCCGCATTCTCTCTGCCATTTTCTCTATTCTCTCTGCTTTCTCTCTAACACCTCTCTGTTTTCTCTCTGCTTTCTCTCTGTTATTTTTCTGGCAAGCGAGGCTTTGCAGTTGCCCGCTTATCACAACAAAGAGAGCGGTAGACGGGACTCGAACCCGCGACCCTCGGCTTGGGAAGCCAATGCTCTACCAACTGAGCTACTACCGCAAAGTGAATGAGTTGTTAGTTGTTAGTTATTAGTTATTATTTATTAGTTTTTTTTGAGATTTCTCTTAAAAAACATTTTAACCCATCGTAACTCATTTTAACTCATTTTAACCCATTAAATTACGCACCTACTTCGATGCATATTTTATCGTCAGAAAGGTACATATTTGGTGGTGGGTCGCAGGCGTTGAAAGCGGAGCATACTAAAGCGTATGTGAGCATTTCAACGACAAGCCCAACGCCGAAGATGTGCCTTTATCACGATAAAATTAGTCCATCTTCAAAACCGCCAAGAACGCCGACTGCGGTACCTGTACCGAGCCAATCTGACGCATACGCTTCTTACCCGCCTTCTGCTTCTCCAACAGCTTACGCTTACGCGAGATATCACCGCCATAACACTTTGCCGTAACATCCTTACGCACAGCCTTTACAGTCTCGCGGGCGATAATCTTCGCACCGATAGCCGCCTGAATAGCGATATCGAACTGCTGACGGGGGATAAGCTCCTTGAGCTTCTCGCACATCTTACGACCGAAGTCGTAGGCGTGGTCGGCATAGATAAGCGACGAGAGGGCATCGACAGCCTCGCCATTGAGCAAGATATCGAGCTTCGCCAACTTACTGGGCTGATAGCCAGTGCGGTGGTAGTCGAACGAGGCGTAGCCCTTAGAGATACTCTTCAGCTTGTCGTAGAAGTCGAAGACAATCTCCGAGAGGGGCATCTCGAAGTTTACCTCCACACGGTCCTGCGTGATATACGACTGATTCTTCATCACACCGCGCTTGTCGATGCAGAGTTTCAGCACATTACCCAAGAAGTCGGCCTTGGTGATAATCTGCGCAAGGATATAGGGCTCCTCAATCTTTGCCACCTTCGTAATCTCGGGCAAGCCAGAGGGGTTGTGCACCTCCAACTCCTCGCCCTGCGTGGTGGTGATATGGTACGACACATTGGGTACGGTGGTGATAACATCCATATCGAACTCGCGGTAGAGGCGCTCCTGGATAATCTCCATATGGAGCAGACCGAGGAAGCCACAACGGAAGCCGAAGCCGAGTGCCAACGAACTCTCGGGCTCGAAGGTGAGCGAGGCATCGTTGAGCTTGAGCTTCTCCAACGAGGCACGCAAATCCTCATACTGGTCAGCCTCAACGGGGTAGACACCGGCAAAGACCATAGGCTTGACATCCTCGAAGCCAGCAATAGCCTCGGTGCAGGGGTTAGCCACGGCGGTGATGGTATCACCCACCTTGACATCAGTCGAGTTCTTGATACCCGAACAGATATAGCCTACATCGCCAGCCTTAATCTCGCCACGCTCCGACATCTTGAGCTTCAAGACGCCAATCTCGTCGGCATCGTACTCGCTACCCGTGTTGAAGAACTTAACATGGTCGCCCTTGCGGATTGTGCCGTTGAAGACACGGAAGTAGGCAATAACACCACGGAAGGGGTTGAACACCGAGTCAAAGATAAGAGCCTGCAACGGTGCATCATCATCGCCCTCGGGAGCAGGGATACGCTCCACGATAGCCTCCAAGACATCCTCGACGCCCTGACCCGTCTTGCCCGAGGCGAGCAAAATCTCCTCCTCCTTGCAGCCGATAAGGTCGATAATCTGGTCCTTGACCTCATCAATCATCGCCGACTCACAATCAATCTTGTTGAGCACAGGGATAATCTCAAGGTCTTGACCAAGAGCGAGATAGAGGTTAGATATGGTCTGCGCCTGAATACCCTGTGTAGCATCTACCACGAGGAGTGCACCCTCGCACGAAGCGATAGCACGCGACACCTCGTACGAGAAGTCGACATGTCCCGGGGTGTCGATAAGGTTGAGGGTGTAGTTCTCGCCATTGCGCGCCTTGTACTCCATCTGAATGGCGTGGCTCTTGATGGTGATACCCTTCTCCCTCTCAAGGTCCATATCATCGAGCACCTGTGCCTGCATCTCACGCTGGTTCAGCGTGTTGGTCTTCTCCAACAGACGGTCGGCAAGGGTACTCTTACCATGGTCGATATGTGCGATAATGCAAAAGTTGCGTATATTCTTCATCTTCTGTCGATGTGATTATATCAATACATTATAAAAATAGCGTGCAAATATACGAAAAAAACCTCGCATCTGCAAAACTCGCCATAATTTTATAGCAAACCTACCGCCACCCCAACCTCAACAGAATTTTTTCGCACTACCCCACACATAAATAATTTGTTGTTTTGTATTGTCTGTAAATGTAGCCATTAGTTGGATAGAGGCCCTCCGCACCAATCGCGGAACCGCGCTATCCGCCCAATGGCGACAATACGGCTAACAGAGTAAATGATTTAGTCGATGGGCTATACCACCCAACCGCAATCATACTCTACAAGAGTCTCATCGCTGATGTGTGTGAAGGTTGTTGTGCCATTTTCCTTGGCTATCCTTATCATAACGCGAACCAATCCGCGCCACCTGCCCCAATAGCTATATCGCAGTTGCGCCACCGAGTCGGACAACAGCGTAATTTCGGGCAATAACGACTCATCGCCGATATACGCCGCAACATCGCTTGTGATATCTACCCGCTCACGCTTGCTATGATCATAGTGCAATATCCTGCTCGAAACAAGTTGCTCGAGATCGCTCATATCAAAGATATATGTCACACTCGCATAGCAAGCGTGCCAATAGAGTGGCATATACTTCCAACTAATTGATAGTAAGAATAGTTCCCACACGCTCTGCTTATTGAAGTCATACTCAATATAATCAAACACAGAGGGTATCATCTCCCTTGCTGTTATGTGCGACACCTCGCCTGCGATATATTGTCCTTCGTGAAATTTATTATCCATAGCTACACTCTTTAAGCGTTAAAACAAAGAAAAATAATCTTCGTTGCAATCATCAAAACTGCTATCTGGCACCTTCTTAAATATGTTTCGAAATAGACCATCTAAACCTCGATTCTTTAGGTGTTCAGGCTCTTCGTATGGCTCCGAGGCGTCCTCTTTTCGCGCATAGAATTCGTAGTGCGCAGCGTGATCATTTCCACACTTAAACGCATCAAGCACAAAACCATCGCGCAATTTGATATGCTCAAACTGCTCCATAAATGGTTGCAGCCTCTCGCCACTCTCTATATCAATCTTCTTTATCGCATCCAATACCCTTCGGGCACTCGCAGCATAGTCAATATCGTTGGTCATAGTCTATTTTTTATTTGTTTTACAATGGGTAGATTACCATTTACAAGATTAATATTCCACCTTCGATGGTACCATTCTTATCCTCAAACGGAGCTTTGTACCACAAATCAAAATCAGATGAAAGCACCCTACGGAGTTTGTGGGCAATATCCAAACCTCGTCGATGATAATCGTCCCAATCCTTCTCGTATGGTTTGCCCGTTTCCGATGCGATGACTATCGGTTCAATCTCTTGTTGCCACTCGTATAGCTCTGGCAGAACGATAGGTTTCCCTGCGTTGTCGTATAAATCCTCATCCAATGTTCCATCATCCTCAACTGTGTAATCGACACAATCATCGAAAAGACTCTGCGCAAATCGATTATCATAGGCGGGATAGATGAGTATCGCATCCTTAACCCATTGTTGCCTATTCGATGCATTGCTATAGTCTCTCTGCTCAACATTGTTCTGGGTTAGAAGAGTGGTTCTGCAGTCCAACTCCTTAATGCTTCCAATGAAGAGGGGAGCATCACCGCAAAACCTCTCTATTATAGGTGATTTTATCTTGTTGTATGCCTCACTTCTGATTTCATCATTGTCGTATTCGCCTCTGATTGGATATTGGAGAGCTAGTGATAGCAAACCTTCATACATAGTTCTAACAAATTGCTTCCTATCGCAATACCCAGCAATAATCGGCATATTGACAAACTCATTAGGTAGAATCTTGACTAATGCATACTCTTTGTATTTAAACGCATAGCCTTTGCCCATATCTTCTATTCTATCCAAGACACTTACGAATTTTACACGAACTGAAGTAGTACTCATGTCAAAATTTAGGTCTATTTCACTCTCTTTGCCATAAATTAGTAGCAGTGATTCTAATTGATGGCGAATGGTTTCAAGATTATTATCCCAATCTGAAAACCAAGTTTCATACGAACGATCACCTATTCCGACTCTGAAATGCTCTTCATGATCACCTACGACACAGAATACGAACTCTTCTTGACACACCTTATCGGTCATCAGTCTATGATGTGTTGGATGCAATGCCTCTATCTGCAGTTGTTTACAACACATCTCTACAGCTTGGTGCATTCTTGCACCCTCAATAGGCTCGTTGTTAGCAGATGTTAGACCACTATTATATATTTCAAGCAAATCATTCATCGCTATCCTTGATTTACCAACATAGTCTACATATTTGAAGTGTAGGACACAATACAACGATAGCTCTAAATTAAGTATAGTCCACTCAAAGCTATGGTTTGTTTTGCGTATTGAAACCTCACACCGAGACTGCTTGCCTTCGGAAAGTATATCCATAAATAGCCAATCATCCTTGTAGAGAGATGATACCAAACACAATGGACACACCAGTAATTGCCCAACACCGATATTGAGCCATAACCCCCATTTGCCTTCCACCTCTCGGCATTCAAGTTCAAAATCCGAGCAGTTCCGCTCTACCAACTCTATTTCGCTAAGAGTTTGTTTATTATCTTTGTCGATAACACCCGCCTGCATAAACTTTGTAAAAACATAATATTATTTCTCTATAAAAACAGCAGACTGCCCCACATTAGATTGGCGACCAGGCCACCCGAGTCTGCGGCCTCGGTACAAGGAGAGCAATCTGTCAATGCCCGCAGGTTAGGTAACCAAGAGATGTGTTGAGGCAGGTAACAATCCATTTATCCGATGTAAATGCAGATGGTTATTCCGCACTCAACACACTTTTCTTGAAAAGGTGCATAGCCGCTATACTACGGCTAAACAACTGGTTGAAGTTGTTGTGGCTCGCGGAGAAGAACGCAAACCAACCCATCCATCTCCCCAGCATAAATCCACTGCACCCACTGAGGATTTCGCAAGTTTCCACAGCGCCCAATTCACTGCTAAATGCTACATCCTCATTTCTTTGCAAAAGGCGGTTTTGGCACAACGCCCGACCCTAAAAGGAGTCGATTACCGCCAATATCTACGGTCTATTCATACCGAGATAGATGAAAAGACAAGCATCAAGGAGGGGAAGCCTATCCCTCACACTCGCAAGTGCAGTTGGCAATACTCTTGACACTTGTCGCAGCTATAAATCAGCCACAAAGACCGTCTCCGTTCCAACAGAACATCACCAAACCGCCATCTCTATGGCTGATAGCATAGCCTAAAAAATTTCTTACTGCAAAGGTAAGGGTTCCATAAACCACCACCAAGCATTTTCGCTCTGCAAGACTTGCAGAAAATGGCAATTTGTTTTTTAGTCTGATTTTACTTAACTTTGTAGAAATCTAATAAAGTGAGTATATGGAACTATTTTTAGATATAATTGGTGTAATCTGCATTTTTGGGTTGTTTATATCTCTCTTTTGGTGCGTGCTGCGTATGAAGTCAAAACATAATCCACGCCCTAAGCCACAACCCGAGGCGAAAAAGACACCCATGAAGCGCCCCGTAAGAGAGATTGCCGAAGAGCCTAAACCCGTAAGAAAGTTTATCGTAGAGCCTATAAGTATAGATGAGGATTTTTTATGGCCAGAGGAACGCCAAATCGTATATATAGAGAACGAGTACGACGAGGTGGTAAATAACTTTATTATCGAAAATTACGAGGCTATCAGCTCACTATTTCGCTACTATGGATACCACTTCTGCTATATGCCCATCGTTGACAAGAGCGTAAATGATGATGAAATTATCAACTATTACGCCCCATATCGTGGGAGCATAGATAAGCAAACCATAAAAAGCGACTACCTATTGAAGGATGTGCCAGCAGAGGAGCGTGCAAAAATTCAGCCTTCGCTACTCTATGGCTATACAGAGAATTGTATAGATTTTTATAAGCGTGTGGCTATCGAACTCGAGAAGGATAGTGAAGATAACTTCAAATCGCTGTTGCTGGCTATCATCAACGACATTAACGCACACACATCAGATACGCCAAACATACGCTATTCACTGCGCGATAACCACGCAATGTATGACTTTGTTCAGGCAGAATACCCCGATATGGAGACACGACTACTAATAAAAGAGATAGAGGAGAGAGTGGCACAACTTGCCCAAAAGGGCATTAGCGAGCGTATCTTGGAACAGATTGTATCCAAGCCAGCGGTTGTCAGCCGTATGCACATCACACGCGATTATCGCATAATACTTACCGACTACAACGATATGGAGATTGTGATGACGCCCCTTGTTAAGGCTGTCTATTTCCTATTCCTCCGCCACCCCGAAGGCATTGGATTTAAGCACCTTATAGACTATCGCACCGAACTGCAAAAGATATACGAAGATCTTAAGGGTGAGCCGCTTGACGATAAGAAGATGCAGAGCATCATTGATGCCACCGACCCAACGAAGAATTCGATAAACGAAAAGTGCGCCCGCATCCGCGAGGCATTTGTAACTCGTTTCGACGAGCGCCTTGCCGAAAACTACATCATCCAGGGAGACCGTGGCGAACCCAAGCGCATCCCCCTCCACCGCGAGTTCATCGAGTGGCAGTAGCATTATCACTTTGCAATTTCATATTAGTTTATATCTGCTGTAACAATAAAATCGTCATCCCGAGGGAGGGCAACCGTGAGATTCGGGGTGCAATTTGCAACTATGCCCTACCGTGGGAATCTACCATTGTCTATGACCTGGCTGATACCGCAACGCACCGCCGATAAACAGCGGTAGATCCCCACGGTCAGGCATAGTTGCTATTTGCCCATCTGACCCTATTAAGTTGCTCTCCCTCGGGATGACGAGTTTATTATTACCCACCAGAATTTCTGACTGATCCTATTTTAAGGGTGTTACACCTATTATTTTTTGTGGGTAATAAAGGAGATATGGACACAAAAAAAACCTTACAACAGGGTGTGTTATAAGGTCTAAAAGTGATTCCGACGGTAGGGGCGGCGTGATTTGTTTGTCTCAAATACTCAAAGCGTTATGCGATTTTCGTGGTATGCGCTCACACCACACTCACAAAGGAATTAACTTATTGGATATGTTGAAATTGGAATTAAATCACTAAATTCGCACTGTTATAGTTTATAAGAAGATTTTATGTCATCCAAACCTACATACCAAGAACTCCTGTGTTGTGTGCAGCAACTCCAAGCAGAGAATGAAAAACTTAAAGCTGAAGTAGCACGATACAAGTCGTTGTTCCAGAACGGGCACAAACAAGAGATACATATCGGTATGCAGTTTCAGAACACTACGCAACCGCCTGTCAATCAATTATCGCTTGAGGAGAAAGTGGAACTATTTCGAAGCGTATTTCGTGGCCGAAAGGATGTATTTGCTCGAAGGTGGCATAGCAATAAGTCGGGCAAGTCGGGGTATCAACCTGTATGTAACAACGAATGGCGTGTAGGAATATGTGAAAAGGGGAAAGTACAATGTGCTGAGTGTAAGAATAGAGACTTCAAGCAGTTGGGATATGACGACATATATCGCCATCTTGAGGGGCGCGACAATGAGGGGCATGATGTCGTAGGCATCTACCCTATTTTAGAGGACAACACCTGTTATTTTCTATGTGCTGATTTTGATAACAAGAGCTCGTTGGTTGGATACAGAGATGATGTACTTGCTTTTGCGGAGGTGTGCAAGGTGTATAATATCCCCTACTCAATTGAGCGCTCTCGATCGGGTAATGGAGCGCATATTTGGATATTTTTCGCAGAGGCTATTCCAGCGTCGCAGGCTCGAAAGCTGG
Organism: Alistipes sp.; assembly: GCA_017465575.1. Classification (GTDB taxonomy): domain Bacteria; phylum Bacteroidota; class Bacteroidia; order Bacteroidales; family Rikenellaceae; genus Alistipes. The sequence goes on from JAFTVX010000044.1 coordinate 37,817, forward strand.
GTAACGCTATTCTTACCGAGGCAATGCGCTGCAAAGGTACGCTTTCGTTTAAATCATACGATCGTTTATTTCCCAATCAGGATGCTATTCCCGAAGGTGGTTTAGGTAATCTTATTGCCTTACCACTGCAAGGCAGAGCGCGCAAAGAGGGTAATAGCGTATTTGTAAACGAGGAGTTCGAACCCTATATAGACCAATGGTCATATCTATTATCGATCAAGAAGTTGCCTGTAGAGGAAATTGATGCCATAATCGAGAAATTGGGAACGACTACCGACCTCGGTGCGATGTCCAAATCTTCGGAGCATAAGCCTTGGGAGTTGCCATTGCCACCGCAGTTCTCTCCATCAGATATTCGTTGTCCTAATCTTGAGATTGTTAGAGCCAATATGTTGTATATTGCAACATCTGATATATCTCCAAAACTACTAAACCACCTTCGTCGCATTGCAGCCTTTAAGAATCCCGAGTTCTTCGCTCGTCAAGCGATGCGCATTGCCACACATACATCTCCTCGCATAATCTCTTGCGCGGAGATTATTGATGGTTATTTAGCACTACCTCGTGGTTGCGAGGAGGCTTTGATTGAGATACTTGATAAGCTTTGCGTTAGATACTCCATTGTCGATAAAACCAATGCTGGCAATCCTATTATAGTCAGCTTTAACGGAGAACTGCGACCAGACCAACAGATGGCTGTAACTACACTTCTATACAATAGAATAGGCACATTATCTGCTGCTACGGCATTTGGAAAAAGCGTTGTGGCTGCAAATATTATTGCACAGCGAAAAACAAATACACTTATCCTCGTACATACCAAAGCTCTAATGGAGCAATGGCAGTCGGCATTAGCAAAATTTCTCACAATAGAGTGTGACGCCCCAATAGAGCAACCCCGTAGAGGTAGAAAGCGAATTTGGTCGCCAATAGGCTGTGTGGGTAGTGGTAAAGATAGACGCAGTGGCGTTATTGATATTGCTATTATGCAATCACTTACGGATGGTGATAGTGTAAAGGAGTGGATACGAGATTACGGGATGGTAATAGTCGATGAGTGCCACCATCTGTCGGCGTTTAGTTTTGAGCGGATTATGCGCTTTGCAAATGCCCGATATGTTTATGGTCTAACGGCTACACCTATACGCAAAGATGGTCATCAGCCAATAATATTTATGCAGTGTGGAGCAATACGGCATAGTGTTGTGGCAAACAACACCTCATCGTATGAGCATTGTTTAATTCCACGATTTATAACATCAAAAGGGAAACCCGAGGATAATGAGCCTTATACCTCTACTATTCGCCACCTTGCAGAAAATAGAATACGAAACGAGCTTATAGTGCGAGATGCTGTTAATGCTATAGACAATGGCAGAACTCCAATAATATTGACCGCTCTTACATCACACGCCGAGTGCCTATGCGAGATGCTAAGGCCATATAGCAAAAATGTTATTAAGCTTGTCGGAGCAGACAGTGCCAAGCAAAAACGACTCGCCATGGAGCAAATACGAGCTATTGGAGCAGATGAAGATATGGTTATCATAGCGACGGGTAGATATGTTGGCGAGGGCTTTGACCTTCCTCGCCTTGACACACTACTCTTGGCGTTACCCGTGTCTTGGAAGGGTATTGTTGCACAATATGCAGGTCGCTTGCATAGAGAATATAACGGTAAGACAACTTGCCAGATTTATGACTATGTGGATTTGGGAAATCCTATCTGCGAGAAGATGTACCGTCGCAGACTTAGAGCGTACAAGTCGATTGGATACTCCTCTGTAAATAACACAGATAATGTCGAAAAGTGTGGCTATATTTATGATGGTCACGACTTTGCCGAGCAACTTACTAAGGACTTGTCAGCCGCAACACGAGAGATAATAATTTCAGCTCCTCGTGTATCAAGAATTGCTAATCCAAAAGTAGCTATGGCAATTCGTGACCGTCTGGCAGTAGGAATAGATGTTAGGATTATCACATCAGAGGAGACCTTTGATAGAGGACTCTTCAATTTGAATATTGAGGTTGTTCATACGGAGTCGTGTTCTTCGCACTTTGCGGTTATTGATAAAAGTATATGTTGGTATGGCGATATTAAACTTCTCGGGTATAACGCCTCCGAGCGCACCTCATTGCGATTATGGGATAGAACTATCGCGGAAGAATTGATAAAGAGATAGTTATGTTTTCTTACTCGGAAAGTACGGGGATAATATATTGATATAAAGCTACATATATAACTTGTCCGAGAAAGTATGGGAAAACATGTTCTATCTTGATATTTGGATCTCCCCTTGTAAATTCACAATACAGCGCAAATCGGTATTTAGTGCGCTGAATCCTGCAGAATGTGCGATTTTCTGATAGATCCCGCACGATTGC